>DHSB01000154.1:301-4524 GCA_002408385.1 Myxococcales bacterium UBA5297 | reverse complement strand
GGAGATCGTCTCGGCAATGACACGCCAGCGATCGGCCCGAACCCACGTCGGCAGCGGGGCGGGGAGCCCGCGTGCCTTCCTGCGCCCGGCGCGCGCCGGACCGAAAGCCTCGTCTCAGGCGAGGTGACCCCTCGGGCGCCTATTCATTTTCCCGAGCCTTCGCAGCGCTTAACTCAAGCAGGAGGGCCGAAGACATGGACAGACAGGACGAGCAGAGACCTGTGCAGCCAGCCGGCAGCGAGCCCGAGCGGTCAGAGGATGCGAGCGCCCGGATCGCCGAGTTGGAGCGCGCGCTGGAGAGCACCCGCGCCTCGCTCGAGCGCATCAAGCGCGCCTCGAGCGCAGAGGGCGCACCGGCCAGAGCGCCCGAGGCCGAGGGCGAAGCGCCTGAGCGCGAGGGGCTGCAGGAGCCCGGCGAGGTGGAGCAGCCAGAGGCGCAGGCCGCACAAGAGGAGCAGGAAGAGGGGCGGGTCGAGGAGGAGGCCGAAGAGGGCGAGGAGGAGAGCGCCGTGCTCTTCGACGGCACCAAGGAGTCGATGAAGGCCTGGAAGAAGGTCGGCTCGGGCGAGCTCGAGCACCAGGACGACGCGCTGCGGATGATGCCCGGGAACGACCGCGGTCTTGCCTACTACACCGCCGGGCGCTTCGACGATTTCCGGCTCAAGGCACAGTACCGGCTCGACAAGCCGGATCTGGCGACCAGCCTCGTCGTGCGCTTCCTCGACCCCGAGAAGCCCGTGGCCGAACGGGAGCATCCGGAGAGGAAGCACCACTACGACAACCAGGCCTACGTCGCGGTCCACACCGGCTTCGAGGTGAGCCTGGGGACTGGTCTCGGGGGCGACGCCGGGACCTTGGTCGGCATCCCTTTCGGCGACGCTCCGGGTAGCCAGGCCCACCCGGCGACGGCTGAGGTGAAGGCCGGCGAGTGGAACGAGATCGAGATCGAGGCTCGCGGCGACGACTACACCGTGCGCCTCAACGGCGTGGAGACGGCGCGTTTCACCAACACCGATTCCTGGCGCGGCCGGCTTGCGGCTTCCGGGACGGAGGCGGGCCACGTCGGGATCCTGATGGGGGCGCAGCCCCAAGCCGGACGTCCGGCAGCGCGGCAGATCGGCCCGTTGCCCCCGCCGATCTCGGGACCGATTCTTCCGGGCCGCAAGCCCAAGGGACCGGACGCCGCGGGCCTTTCGGTCCGCCGCGTCGAGCTGCAGGAGCTCCCGAGCAAAGCAAAGGCTGAGGCGGCCAGGAAAGAGCGCGTCCGAAGGGACCTGGCGGCGCTCCATCAAGAGGTGAAGGGCGCCATCGCCCGGCTGACGGCCAAGGACAAGGGGCTCGAAGGAGCGCTCAAGAAGGCCTATGGCTACGCGGTGCTTCCCGCGGTGGGCCGGGCGAGCTTGGTGGTCGGCGCGGCGCGCGGCTACGGCGAGGTCTTCGAACGGGGCAAGCCCATAGGCTTTACCCGGGTCACCCAGCTCACCGTCGGCGTGCAGGTCGGAGGGCAGACCTTCACCCAGCTCATCCTCTTCGGCTCCAAGGAGTCGCTGGAGGCCTTCAAGCGCTCGCCGCTGGGGTTCAACGGCAACCTCTCGGCGGTCTTCATTCGAGGCGCCTCGGGCACGAGCAACTTCAAGGACGTGACCGCCCACGCCTACTCGCGGGGCGGGATGTTGCTGGAAGCCTCGCTCGGCGGGCAGAAGTACCGGTTCCTGTCAGAGCCCGAAGCCATCGAGGAGCTCGCAAAGCAAGCCGAGCCTCGCAAAGTGAAGACCCGGCTCGCGCGGGCTGGACGGCGGGCCACGGGCTTCGTCGGCAAGCTCTCGGCGAAGGCAGACGACTTCCTCAAGAAGCACGGGGCAGAGTGAGGTGGCAGATGCGACTGAGCGTCGGGGGGATTACACGGCGCATCACGGGCCGCTGGGGAAAGGCGAAGGGCAAGAAGGGCGCGGGGGCCATCTCCCGTCCGCTGCCAAAGCTGCTCGGGGCGCTGAAGAAGGAGTCGGCGGTCAGCCAGGAGCTGCACCAGGAGGTGCTCGGGGCGCTGCGCCACATGCAGGCGAAGGATCCCAGCCTCGAAAAAGCGCTCAAGGATGCCTACGGGTACGCCGTCCTGCCGAACGTCGGCAAGGCGAGCGCGGTGCTCGGGGGCGCCTTCGGCATGGGAGAGGTGTTCGTGCGCGGCAGGGTCATCGGGTATGCGGCGGTGGTGCAGATCACCATCGGCGTGCAGGTCGGCGGGCAGACCTACCATGAGCTCCTCCTGTTCGACAGCCGCGAGGCCCTGGATGCGTTCAAGCAGAGCAAGGTCTCCTTCGCGGCCAATGCCTCGGCGGTGATGGTCTCGGCGGGCGCGGCGGCCACCGCGGGCAAGCGCGGGACGCGCGTCTTCGTCCACCCGGAAGGCGGGATGGGGATCGAGGCGGGGATAGGCGGGCAGAAGTTCATCTTCAAGCCGGCGGCGCTCGGTCGGCTCAAGACCTCCGAGCCGAAGGCCACCGCGCGCCAGGCGGCCAAGTTCGGGGCTCCGCCGACCCCGCCGTCGAAGGGGCTGCACCTGCCCGAGCTGACGAAATCGTAGGCACAGAGCGGATGCCCGCCCTCGGAGCGCTCGCGGAGCCCAGGTGTGGCTCCGCGCTCGAGGGCGGCGCTGCCGGACCCGGTTGCCGGCGCGGTCGACCTCCAGAGGCGTCGGAGAATCACCCCCAGCCTCGGCCCGCCACCCGCTCACCCCGAGCGTAGCCTCCCGAGGAACGAGGGAGGCGGAGTCGAGGGGTCCTCGACTTCGGCCTCGCAAGCTCGACCTCCGCTCGGGCCCACCGGTCCTCGCTCGAAGGATTCTTCGACACCTCGTCAGTGCTCGGCGCCGCTTGATTCCTCGAGCCGGAGGATTCCGAGGACGCGGTCGGTGCGGCCGGCTGGCACAGGCTCGTTCGCTGACTGTGGGCGAGCGCTATCGGGCGGCCAACCCGCGGCGCACCATGAACTCGACCGGCCGGTTCATGTTCACCGGCGTCAGCTTCACCTCCGGGTGCGCGCTCGCCCAGACCCGGAACAGCTCGTCGACGAAGCTTTGGCCGACGCCCTTGACGTTGTGGAAGTCGAGCTCGACCTCGGAGAACTTCTCGAGCCCGCGGACGAGCCTCTTGGCCTCGGCGCGCGAGACGAAGCGCGTGCGGATCGAGAAGAGGCGGATGGAGGTGCGGGTCTTCGTGAAGCGGTAGTCCTCCGAGTACTCGGCGAAGAAATGCTCGAGCGGTTGGGTGGCCGAGCGATCGATCTCGAACCGGACGCGCGTGCCGTCGCGGGTCGGGCGGCCCATCAGCGCCATGTCGGGCAGCGAGTTGTCGACGACCCAGCCGAGCCCGGCGCTGTCGAGCTCGAAGAGGGTCGCGGCCTTGGAGACGAAGAAGATGCCCTCGCCGAAGTGGCTCGCGGGCGAAGTGGTCACCTTGCCCTTCGAGAGCTCGAGGATCGCTTCGGCCGGCTCGGCGAGCCCGAGCGCGGTCTGCACCTTTTGAAAGACGCCGACGCCCTGGTCGATGATCTCGAAGCCGACGCGCCGCTCGTTCGACTCGACGGAGACCGAGAGCTGCTCCGAGCCCGAGTGCTCGATGGCGTTGTCGAGCATGGCGGTGAAGGCGTGGCGCGCGATCGACTCTGCCTCCTCGGTCACCTGAGGCCCGGTGAAGAGCGGGGTTGCGAGCTTCGACCAGACCTCGTCATCGCCCAGGCCGGCGCACTTGAAGCGCAGGTGCTTCGCCGGCTCGATGCGGCGCACGTAGCGCAGGGCGCAGCCGGCGCCCTGGGAGACGATGTCGCCGCGCGCCAACGCTCTTCGTAGATGCCGGTTGACCGATTCGCGCGAGAGCTTCGCTGCGCGGGCGATCTCGCCGCTGCTCGCGCTGCCGTACAGGTCGAGCAGGCGGCTGATGATCGGCCAGAGATCGCGTCGGGGCATGGCTTGAGGTCCGTGGCGAGAGAAGCAGGAGAGCGTCAATACAGAGGGCGTCAATCGTCAATCCGCAACTGAGCCAGCGTCAATGGGGAAAGCCACGAGCGTCAGGACGAAAGCTCAAGATCGTCAACGCGGAGTGCCAGAGCGCCCGGTCGTAAATCGATCAGCGTCAATACCTGAACCGGCAAGCGTCATGATGAAGGAACCGAGCGTCAATACATCGAGTGCCGAGCGTCAGGACGAAAGGACCGAGCGTCAATAGGTC
>DHSB01000154.1:0-153 GCA_002408385.1 Myxococcales bacterium UBA5297 | reverse complement strand
GGACCGAGCGTCAATAGGTCGAGTGCCGAGCGTCAGGACGAAAAGGACCAGCGTCAATAGGTCGAGGGCCAAGCGTCAGGACGAAAAGGACCAGCGTCAATAGGTCGAGGGCCAAACGTCAGGACGAAAAGGACCGAGCGTCAATAGGTCGAG
>DHSB01000031.1 GCA_002408385.1 Myxococcales bacterium UBA5297 | reverse complement strand
GGGCGGCGGGAGCGGAGTCGAAGGGCCGCTCGACTTCGCCTGCCCCGAGCTTGTCGAGGGGCTCGAGGTGACCGGCGGGGGCGGCGGGCCGAGCTCAAGGAGATTTGTCGACACCTCTTGAGTCCTCCGCACGAGCGGTGGCAACCAGTTCGCACGCGGATCCGTTTCCCGCCGCGTCGAGCGCTCACCCGCAACTCCGCCAGGTCGAACCCTCCCCGACTTGACAAGTGCCCCCGCCCCTCGGTCGTCGCATCCGGCGCCTCCATCCATTTCTCCACGCACGCCCCCCGCCACGTCTGTTTAATCGGATACACTCCCGGCCTTTTCCAAGCTCACCGCAGCGCCCAGCGCGGCCTCCGCGCCCAGGCCACCAAGAGCCGCCGGACCCTCAGGGGGATCGCCGATGACCGAAGCCTTCTTCTCGAAGCCGATCCTCAACTCACCCTACGAGCTGCCGACGCGCCACTGGGAGCTCGACAAGTCCGGCCAGCCCACGCACCAGATCCTCGAGCAGCGCCGTCCGGCTCACTTCATCACGCCCATCCCCAAGCCCAAGAAACGCAAGGGCAAGGCCAAGCAGCAGGAGCTGGTCCTCAACGAGGGCGAGGGCCTCTCGACCCAGCAGCAGCAGTACGACGCGACCTCGATGATCAATGAGGTGCGCCAGTACGTCGCCACCTGGCGCGCGCTGCCCAAGAGCGCCTGGCACGTCACCCCCGAGACCGCGCGGCTGCTCGAGCATTGGCGCCATCATCAGTTCAGCGGCGTGCGGCCCTTCTTCTGCCAGGTCGAGGCGGCCGAAACCGCCATCTGGCTCACCGAGGTCGCCCCGCACCACGCCCAGGGCAAGCGCGTCCTCAAGCGGCTCGAAGGCGCCAACCACGACGCCAACCCCGAGCTGTTTCGCATCGCGCTCAAGCTCGCCACCGGCGCCGGCAAGACCACCGTCATGGCCATGCTCATCGCCTGGCAGACGGTGAACGCAGTGCGCCGGCCCGGCAGCAAGCTCTTCACCCGCGGCTTCCTCGTCGTCACCCCGGGGCTGACCATCCGCGATCGCCTGCGCGTGCTGCAGCCCAACGATCCCGACAGCTACTACCAGTCCCGCGAGCTGGTCCCCAACGACATGCTCGACGAGGTGCGCCGGGCCAAGATCGTCATCACCAACTTCCACGCCTTCAAACGTCGCGAGCGCCTCGAGCTGTCGGCCGGCGGCCGGGCGCTGTTGCAGGGCCGCGGCGGCGAGGAGCTCGACACCGTCGAGACCGAAGGCCAGATGCTCCAGCGCGTCATGCCCGACCTGATGGGCATGAAGAACGTCCTCGTCATCAACGACGAGGCGCACCACTGCTACCGCGAGAAGCCGCCCGACGAGGACGACGAGGAGCTCAAGGGCGACGAGCGCAAAGAGGCCGAGAAGGCCAACGAAGCCGCGCGGCTCTGGATCTCGGGAATCGAGGCGGTCAAGCGCAAGCTGGGCGTCCCGCGGGTTTTCGATCTCTCGGCGACCCCGTTCTTCCTGCGCGGCTCGGGCTACGCCGAAGGGACGCTCTTCCCGTGGACGGTCAGCGACTTCTCGCTGATGGACGCCATCGAGTGCGGCATCGTGAAGCTGCCGCGCGTGCCGGTCGCCGAGAACATCCCCGGCAGCGAGATGCCGGTCTTCCGCAACCTCTGGGAGCACATCCGCAAGGACATGCCGAAGAAAGGCCGCGGCAGCGGCGGCGAGCTCGATCCTTTGATGCTCCCGACGCGCCTGCGAACCGCGCTCGACGCGCTCTACGGCCACTACGAGAAGACCTTCGAGCTCTGGCAGAAGGCGGGGATCAACGTCCCGCCTTGCTTCATCGTCGTCTGCAACAACACCGCGACCTCGAAGCTGGTCTACGACTTCATCTCCGGCTTCCGCCGCGAGAACGCCGACGGGAGCAGCAGCTTCCAGAACGGCGCGCTGCCGCTCTTTCGCAACTTCGACGGGGCCGGCGAGCCGCTGGCCCGGCCGAACACGCTGCTCATCGACAGCGAGCAGCTCGAGGCGGGCGACGCGCTCGACCCGAAGTTCCGCGCGATGGCCGCCGATGAGCTCGAGCGCTATCGCCGCGAGATCGTCGAGCGCACCGGTGACCGGCGCCGCGCCGACAGCCTCACCGACCAGGACGTGCTGCGCGAGGTGATGAACACGGTCGGCAAGCCCGGGGCGCTGGGCGGCGCCATCCGCTGCGTGGTCTCGGTCTCGATGCTCACCGAGGGCTGGGACGCGAACACCGTCACCCACGTTCTCGGCGTTCGCGCCTTCGGCACCCAGCTTTTGTGCGAGCAGGTCATCGGCCGGGCGCTGCGGCGCCAGTCGTACGACCTCAACGACGAGGGGCTCTTCAACGTCGAGTACGCCGACATCTTCGGCATCCCCTTCGACTTCACCGCCAGGCCGGTCGTCGCGCCGCCCCAGCCGCCGCGCGAGACGGTCGTCGTGCGCGCGGTGCGGCCCGACCGCGACGCGCTGGAGATCCGCTTCCCGCGGGTCCAGGGCTATCGGACCGAGCTGCCCGAGGAGCGGCTGACCGCGAAGTTCACCAAGGACTCGGTGCTGGAGCTGACGCCGGATCTGGTCGGGCCGACCAAGGCCCAAGTCGAAGGGATCATCGGCGAGGGCGTCGTCATGTCGCTCGAGCACCTCGACCAGGTGCGCGCCTCGACGGTGCTCTTCCACCTGACCAAGCACCTCATCTTCACCAAGTGGCGCGACCCGGATTCCGAGCCGAAGCTGCACCTCTTCGGTCAGCTCAAGCGCATCGCCCGCGAGTGGCTGGAGAACTGCCTCGTCTGCAAGGGCGGCACCTTCCCGGCGCTGCTGCTCTACCCGCAGCTCGCCGACATGGCCTGCAACCGCATCACCGACGCGATCACCGCCGCCTTCCAAGGCGAGCGGCCGATAAAGGCGCTGCTCGACCCGTACAACCCGACCGGCTCGACGGCGAGCGTGCGCTTCTCCACGACGAAGACGCTGCTCTGGGAGACCAAGGCCGACCGCTGCCACGTCAACTACGCGGTGCTCGACAGCGACTGGGAAGCCGAGCTGTGCCGGGTGGTCGAGGAGCACCCGCGGGTGCGCCGGTACGTGAAGAACCACAACCTCGGGTTCGAGGTGCCGTACCGCTACGGCTCGGTGCTCAGGCGCTACGTGCCCGACTTCATCGTCCTGGTCGAGGACGGGCACGGCGAGGACGACCTGCTGCGCCTGGTGGTCGAGATCAAGGGCTACCGGGGCGAGGACGCCAAGGACAAGAAGTCGACCATGGAGACCTACTGGGTGCCGGGCGTGAATCAGCTCGGCACTCATGGTCGGTGGGCGTTCACCGAGCTCACCTCGATTTACGAGATTGAGAGCGACCTCAAGGCGGTCCTCGCCAAGAAGCTCGACGAGGCGATCGCCAAGGTCATCTCGACATCAGCCGGTAAGGAGCTCTCGCATGGCTAAGAGCAAGGGAAAGACGCTCGCCACAAGCGCAGGCAAAGAGGTCGCGACCATCGTCCACGAGGCGGACAGGCGCCGGAACATCCCGACGGCCGAGTATCAGCCGATGCTGCCGGACGAGAAGAAGGCGCCGGTGACCTTGAAGTACCCGCGCAACACCGATCTCGATCCGCAGCTCGTCTGGCGAGGCAAGGACGAGCAGGACTGGAGCGACCTCGTCGTCCAGGCGCCGCCGCTCTACATCCAGGAGAAGGTCCACCCGAAGGTGCTGATCGACGACCTGCTCAAGCAGAGCAAGACCGCGCGGTCGAAGGAGTCGGGCGCGCAGACCGATTTGTTTGCCGCCTTCAACAACCTGCCGAAGAACGCCGACAAGACCGACTTCTATTCGCACGACCAGAACTGGTCGAACCGGATGATCCTCGGCGACTCGCTGCAGGTGATGGCGTCATTGGCCGAGCGCGAGGGGCTGCGCGGCAAGGTGCAGTGCATCTATTTCGACCCGCCGTACGGCATCAAGTTCAACTCCAACTTTCAATGGAGCACGACGAGCCGGGACGTGAAGGATGGGAACGCGGGGCACATTACCCGCGAGCCTGAGCAGGTGAAGGCGTTCCGGGATACGTGGCGGGACGGGATTCATTCTTATCTGACGTATTTGCGGGACCGGTTGACCGTCGCGCGGGATTTGCTGAGCGAATCGGGATCGATCTTCGTCCAAATCTCGGACGAGAATGTTCATAACGTTCGCGCACTGCTGGATGAAGTATTCGGTGCAATGAATTTCGCAGGCCAAATCGTGGTTCAGAAGACGGGCGGTCTTGGAAGCTCGGGCCTAAAATCCGTTGCGGATTACCTGCTGTGGTTCTGCAAGTCGCGCGAACACATGAAGTATCGCCAGATGTTGCGGAGCAAGGTCATCGGAGTCGGCGAAGGTAGCGGCGCACGTTACGACCAAGTTGAATCGCCCGACCGAGCAACGCGCCGAGCCCTTACGCGTGAAGAGCGTGCCGACTCAGGTCTCATTCCCCCGGGCTGGCGGCCGTTTCAGCTCACTGCGCTGATTTCTGGAGCCTACCGCGAGAATACGACTGTGCCGTATTGTTTCGAGCGCAAGACATACCATCCTGGCGCGAATTCTTGCTGGAAAACCACAGTCGATGGACTCAATCGGCTTGTTCGCGCACAACGAATTGCGAAGGCTTCGACGACAATAAGGTACGTCAGGTTTATTGATGACTTTCCGGCGTACGAAGTGACGAATGTTTGGGATGACGTTGCCGGTGCGCCTGACAAGATTTACGTCGTTCAAACAAGCCCCTCGGTCATTGCCCGCTGTGTCCTAATGACGACCGATCCTGGCGACCTGGTTCTGGACCCAACCTGCGGCTCAGGGACAACCGCCTTTGTTGCGGAGCAATGGGGGCGTCGCTGGATTACAACCGATACTTCTCGCGTGGCTCTTGCCTTGGCGCGCGCCCGCATCATGGGCGCCCGCTATCCGTACTACCTCCTCGCCGATTCCAAGGAGGGGCAAGTTAAGGAGGGCGAAGTCACCCGGTCTGCGCCGTCGACGCAGCCGACGCACGGCAATATCCGCCAGGGCTTCGTCTACGAGCGCGTGCCGCATATCACGCTCGGCGCCATCGCCAATAACGCCGAGATCGACGTCATCTGGGAGAAGTGGCAGGCGACGCTCGAGCCGCTGCGCGACGCGCTCAACAAGGCGCTCAAGCGGTCGTGGGAGGAGTGGGAGATTCCCCGAGAGGCCGAGGAGAAGTGGTCGGCTGCGGCGAAGAAGGCCCACGCCGACTGCTGGAAGGCGCGCATCGAGCGCCAGAAGGAGATAGACGCCTCCATCGCCGCCAAGGCCGAGTTCGAGTACCTCTACGACCGGCCCTACGAGGACAAGAAGAAGGTGCGCGTCGCCGGGCCGTTCACCGTCGAGAGCCTGAGCCCGCACCGCGTGCTCGGCGTCGACGAGGACGACGAGCTCATCGACGGGGTCCGCGAGCCGGGCGCCGAGTACGGGGCCAAGCAGAGCTTCCCGCAGATGATCCTCGAGAATCTGCGGACCGCCGGCGTGCAGCAGGCCCACAAGGAAGACCGCATCAGCTTCACCTCGCTGGTCCCGTGGCCCGGCGACCTGGTCTGCGCCGAGGGGCGCTACCTCGAGGGCGAGACCGAGAAGCGGGCGGGCGTCTTCATCGGGCCGGAGTTCGGGACGGTGACCCGGCCCGACCTCGTCGAGGCCGCGCGCGAGGCGGGCGACGCGGGGTTCGAGGTGCTCATCGCCTGCGCGTTCAACTTCGAGGCGCACACCACCGAGTTCTCCAAGCTCGGGCGCATCCCGGTGCTCAAGGCGCGGATGAACGCCGACCTGCACATGGCCGGGGAGCTGAAGAACACCGGCAAGGGCAACCTCTTCGTCATCTTCGGGGAGCCGGACGTCGAGCTGATCGAGGCGAAGGGCGGCAAGCTGCAGGTCAAGGTCAAGGGCGTCGACGTTTTCGACCCGTCGACCGGCGAGGTGCGCAGCGACGGCGCCGAGGGCATCGCCTGCTGGTTCATCGACACCGACTACAACCAGGAGAGCTTCTTCGTCCGCCACGCCTACTTCCTGGGGGCGAATGATCCGTATTCGGCGCTGCGCACGACGCTCAAGGCGGAGATCAACGAGGAGGCCTGGGCCAGCCTCCACAGCGATACGTCACGGCCGTTCGAGAAGCCGAGGTCCGGGCGGATTGCGGTGAAGGTGATCAATCACCTGGGCGATGAGGTGATGAAGGTTTTCAGGGTGGGGTAGGGAGTGGATGCCATTCTGATCACCGAGTACAGGAAACCCCGGTCACCGCGAGCGTCGCTGCCGCCTCGCTAGCCGTGGGAGCGGAGTCGAGGGGCCCCGACTTCGGCCGGCTTCGCTGGCCTACGGTCGGGGTGACCGGATTGCCTGCTCAATGATCAGGATGGCATCGAGTCGGGGGTTGGCCCAAGTCGAGCCAGGATGCCCCTGAGCGGTATCGGAGAGAAGTGATGCTCAAGTCCCTGCGAGTCACGAACTTCACGGCCTTTCCGAAGGCGGAGCTGACCTTCGGCAAAAACCTGAACGTGTTTGTTGGAGAGAACGGCTCAGGCAAGACCCACCTGCTCAAGCTCGCGTATTCGGCGCTCGCAGCGAGCTGGGAAGAAGGCCGAAAGCCGAATGCGCAGCCTCCGACCAAGGCGGCGCTCCAGCCCAAGCTCGCGGACAAGCTGGTTGCCGTCTTTCGCCCAGAGGCGCTGGGGAGGCTCGCGACCCGTCTCCAAGGGCACCGACGCTGTGAGGTCGAATTCGGATTCACGCGCCGGGAGTGGGACCTCTCGTTCGCCTTTTCGACCAAGAGCAAGACGGTCGAGATCGGAAAGACGCCCAAGAGCTGGGTCGATGCTTCCCCGGCTTTCTTTCCGACGCGCGAGCTGCTGAGCATCTATCCCGGATTCGTTTCCGTATACGAGAACCACTACCTGGAGTTCCCGGAGACTTGGCGCGACACCTGTGTGCTTTTGGGCGCGCCGCTTCGGCGCGGGCCGCGAGAGGCCAAGGTCAGCGAGCTGCTCGTGCCGCTCGAGGCCGCGATGGGCGGGCGGATCGAGCTCGACAGGAACGGGCGTTTCTACCTCGTCAGCAGCGGCGGCCGAATGGAGATGCACCTGGTCGCCGAGGGGTTGAGGAAGCTGGGAATGCTTGCCCGGCTCGTGGCGACCGGCGCGCTGCTCGACAAGGGCTGCCTGTTCTGGGACGAGCCGGAAGCGAACCTCAATGCGCGGATCATCCGGCAGATCGCCCACAGCATCGTCGACCTGAGCGCCGAGGGAATTCAGATCTTCCTCGCCACGCACAGCCTCTTCCTCCTGCGGGAGCTGGAGATGTTGCTCGCCGCGCGCGCGTCGTCTTCGCCGATCGATGCACGGTACTTCGGGCTCCACCTGACCGAGGAAGGCGTCGACGTTCAGCAGGGACAGTCGGCGGATGACATCGGCGACATCACCGTTCTGCGCGAGAGCCTCGAACAGTCCGATCGCTTCCTGGAGCAGGAGGCGCGGTTGTGACCTTCGATATCGACGGCTTGCTCTTCGACATCCCGAGCGACTGGAGGGCCGCCATGTACGACGACTGGGCGTTCTATCGAAAGCGGTTCATTCGAACGCGCGAGAAAACCAAGGCGGCAGACCTCATCGCAATCGATCCAGCGCGCACCCTCTGGTTCATCGAGGGAAAGGACTACCGAAAGTATCAACGCACAAAGCCCAGCGAGCTCCACGAAGAAATCGCCGGAAAGGTGCTCGACACGCTAGCTGCGCTGCTGCCGGCAGCAGTGAATGGCGACGATTTCGACGAGAAGGTGCTCGCAAGGCATGCTCTTCGAGCCGAGAGGTTGCGGGTCGTTCTTCATCTGGAGCAGCCGAGGAAGCATTCGAAGCTCTTTCCGCGAGCCATTGATCCTGCCGACGTTCAGCAGCGGCTGCGAAAGCTCATCAAGCCGGTCGACCCTCATCCCCAGGTCGTCGGAATGGAGAATATGGGCTCTCTCGAGTGGTCGGTGAGGTAATCGCCGCGGCGACGACTGGCTGCGCCGAAGCCTCGAGGAGTCCGTCGATAAAAGGTGTCCAGGCCTGGGTGAGGCAGTTGAGGAGCGACCATGTCAAAGCTCTTACTTGAAGGCGGTGACGACCACGCCGAAGCCGCCGGCAAGCACCTCGTCGACGCTCTGACCTTGGAAGCGGCGGGGCGTTCGGACGGTGCCGCATACCTCGCCGGCTATGTCGTCGAGTCGTCCCTGAAATCGCTGCTTCTGCTGGATATGGGGCTGGCGGCTGGAGAGAAGGCGGCGAAGAAGCTCGGGCATCGCCTCGGCGATCTCTCGAATGCAGCGCTCGCGCTTGCGACGCTGCCAACCGGGAAGACGGCCCGGTACATCCCCAAGCAGACTGCCGGCCATTCGCTGTACGACCCCAGCAACGGTTGGCGAGAGACCCTGCGATACCGCGCGCCCGGCACCATCAGCCCGACGACGGCGAAGGATTGGTTGATTGAGGCAAAGGCGGTCTACGACTCGACCATCGTGCCCATGCGGCTCGACGGGGTGATCTGATGCTGACGAAGCACTTGGATGAGGCGAAACGAGCCGCCGTCGAGGCGTTGCGGGCCGTCCTCGCGGCCGAACCGGAAATCGAAAAGGCCGTTCTCATCGACGACCTGTTTGGAAGGATTCGGGTCGTGGTGTGGGCTCCCGCAGAAGCGAGCGGCCTTCGCGAAAAGCTGGACGGCGCGCTCCGAGCTGCCGCGGGCCCGTTCTGGAGCGGCGACGTCTGGATGGCGGGCGGAAAGACCCTCAGCCCGGCCGACGCAATGGTCTACGAGAAGGCGTGGGCCGAATCGGGCCCGATAACTCCTGGAGAGAAGCGCCTGCATGTCGGGGAGCGGCGGCGCAACCGATCGGCATGGTTCCGAAAGATTGAGCCGACGTTGTGGCCGGCGAAAGGCGATAACGCCGGCCCGCCGGTTCTCACGTTCTTCTCGTTCAAGGGCGGTGTGGGACGAACGACCGCATTGGCTGCATTCGCCATCCAGCGGGCGCGAGAGGGCGAGCGAGTCGCCGTCATCGACATGGATCTCGATGCCCCCGGCGCGGGCACGCTGCTCGCCGCTGACGACCAGGGGACCGTGGCTCCGTGGGGCGCCATCGATTACCTGCTGGAGCGGCCGCTCGACGAGCTCGATCTTCGCGACTACTACCACGCGTGCCGGCGCGAGCCGGTTACCGGCAAGGGCGAAATCGTCGTCGTGCCCGCGGGCTCGCTTGCGCCGACGCGCGACTACCTCAACAAGCTCGCTCGCGTCGATTTCGAGTCCCCGGAGGTGGAAGGCGCCAAACCGCCTCTGTACCTGTTGCTCGAACAGGTGAGACAGGAGTTGCGGCCCCACTGGATCCTCCTCGATTCCAGGGCCGGCCTGTCGGAGCCCGCTGGCCTGTTACTCGGCGGCATCGCGCACCTTCAAATTCTCTTTGGAACATCCTCCGAACAAAGCTGGCAGGGCCTGCAGGTCGTCCTCGAAAGAATCGGCGCCTCGCGAGTCCGAGAGGGCAATACGCAGCTCGAGTGCATCCTCGTGCAGGCGATGGTTCCTGAGAACGCGAAAGCTGCAGCGCAGGCTAAGGAAGCTTTCGCGGCGCGAGCGCTCGAGGAGTATCGGGCCCACTACTATGCCGAGGACCCGGAGGATCCGGACGAGGACGCGCTCTGGTACGTGCGCGATTCCGAGGCGAGCGACTCACCGCACGTTCCGGTTCCCATCACCTATCAGCCGAAGCTCGCGCACTTTGAGCGACTCGATGAGGTTGCAGACGACCTTGCCAATTCGCCCGAGCACAAGGCGCTCGCCGAGCGTATTCAGCAACGGTTCGTGTCGACGAAGGAGTAGCCGTGTCCGCACTGACTCACGACGAGCAGCGGGAGCATCTCGAGGCGATCTCGCAAATGGGCAGCTTTGGCAGGGCCGAGGGCGAGGACGAAAGCCGCTTTCCGTTGAGCTACTGCCCTATCCCCGAGCACCTGAGAGCCTTCGACCCCGACGTGGTGCTGGTCGTCGGCCCGCGTGGAGCGGGCAAGACCGAGCTGTTCAAGGCGGGGATTGAGCTTGGCCTCTTGCCGGCGATTGGCCGCCTATTCCCCAAGCTGCGTCTGCCGCCGGCCGAGAAGACGACCTTCGTCAAAGCGTTTCCGCTCGGACGCGAGTTTCCCGACGGTCGGGGCCTGAAGCAATTCGTCGCGAATGAGAGAGCTGGCGACGCGCTTGTCGATCTTTGGTTCGCATACCTGGTTCGCACCTTGGCGAAGAACCTCGATCAGACTGGTCTCGAGGCCCTGCTGAGGCCCGCTGGCGGAGACCCGGCGGCAGTTCTGCAAGGGTTTCGCGCCTGCGGACAGCGTCCGTTGCTTGCGCTCGATGATCTCGATGCCAAGCTCGAACGAGAGAACGGCTACCTATTCGTCGGGTATGACGAGCTCGACACCTTTGGGCAGGGCGACTGGCACACCGTCAACCAAGCCGTACAGGGCTTGGTGGCGCTGTGGTCCTCGATGGCGCGAAGGTGGCGGCGAATCCGAGCGAAGCTCTTCCTACGCACCGACCTTTACGACCGCGC
The DNA here is from genome assembly GCA_002408385.1 of Myxococcales bacterium UBA5297. GTDB lineage: Bacteria > Myxococcota > Myxococcia > Myxococcales > UBA5297 > UBA10939. The sequence continues at coordinate 796 of DHSB01000031.1, read as the reverse complement.
TGGAGTGAGGTCGGGCGCCGACTTCGCAAAGCTTGCGGCCAATCGCGCGGACATCACGTGGAGCGACGGAAGCCTCTACGCGATGCTCATCAAGCGAATCGCCAACGCCAGCGACGACTTGTTGGCCTACTGCTCGGCTAAGGTGCGCTTCGATAGAGACGACACCTTGGGGCATATCCCCGAGATCAGAAACGCGGCCGATGCGCGACCTTTGGTCGAGCGGATGATCGGGCCGTACATGGGAGCCAACGCCAACAAAGGGCTGACCTTCCGGTGGCTGCTCGACCATGTCAGAGACGGGCGGGGGCACGCCTTGCCGCGCGCGCTCGTGCGGCTGCTCGAGCAGTCGGCAGAGATGCAGAAGAAATCGGGAAAGCTTCCGCGGTCGCCCCGACTCATCGAACCCGGAGCGTTACGCCGGGCGCTCGACCGAGTCTCCGAGGAACACGTGAATCAAGCCGGGAGCGAATGGCCTTGGATTGAAGGGCTCAAGGAGCGGCTCAAGAAGGACCGCGAGGTGCCCTGGGGGCGGCGCGATGTGGAGCGGGTCCTGGCGAAGAACTGGGACGAGCCGTGGGGCAGCCAGGGCGACGTGACCCCGCCGGCGGAGAGCCCGCGGGACCTGGTCGACTACTTGATCGAGGTCGGCGTCTTTCGCGACCGGACCGGAGGGCGCATCGACGTGCCGGGCCTGTTTCTCTTTGGCCTGGATCTCAAGCGCAGGGGAGGGGTTGGGCGAGCCTGAGCGGCGTTTGGAGTCGGCACGGGTCCACCGTAACCAGTGCACCGACGGGCC
>DHSB01000042.1 GCA_002408385.1 Myxococcales bacterium UBA5297 | reverse complement strand
GTTCGGCTCGGTGTCGCTGTTCTGCCCGCCGCTGTCACAGGCCTCGCCCGAGTCGACCACGCCGTCGCCGCAGCGCGCGGGCACGCAGGTCGTACGGCAGGCGTTCGGCTCGCTGTCGCTGTTCGCCTCGCCGCTGTCACAGGCCTCGCCCGAATCGACCACGCCGTCGCCACACGACGCCAAAACGCAGGTCGTCCGGCAGGCGTTCGGCTCGGTGTCGCTGTTCGCCTCGCCGCTGTCGCAGGCCTCGCCCGAGTCGACCACGCCGTCGCCGCAGCGCGCGGGCACGCAGGTCGTACGGCAGGCGTTCGGCTCGGTGTCGCTGTTCGCCTCGCCGCTGTCACAGGCCTCGCCCGAGTCGACCACGCCGTCGCCACACGACGCCAAAACGCAGGTCGTCCGGCATGCGTTCGGCTCGGAATCGCTGTTCTGCTCGCCCTCGTCGCACTCCTCGCCCTCGTCAAGCACTCCGTCGCCGCACGAGGCGAGCGCGCAGTTGCTGCGGCAGGCGTCCGGCTCGGTGTCGCTGTTCGCCTCCGCGGCATCGCAGCTCTCGCCGCTGTCCACGACCCCATCGCCGCACTTCGGGGCGACGCAGGTGGTGCGGCAGGCGTCCGGCGCCGTGTCGTTGTTCTCCAACCCGCTGTCGCAGGCCTCACCGGAGTCGACCACGCCATCGCCGCAGCGCGCCGCGACGCAGGTACTGCGACAGGCGTCGGCGGCCAAGTCGCTGTTGGCCGGGCCCCCGTCGCACTCCTCGCCGACGTCCAGCAGGCCATCGCCGCACACCTCGATGCCCCTGCAGTCGGCGCGGCAGCCGTCGCCGTCGACCGTGTTGCCGTCGTCGCAGGCCTCGCCCGTATCGACGGCGCCGTTGCCGCAGGACTCGAGCTCCGAGCAGTCCGCCCGACAGCCGTCGCCGTCGACGGTGTTGCCGTCGTCGCAGACCTCACCGGATTCGACCTTGCCGTTACCACAGACCGGCTCGACCTCGACCGTCTTCTCACCACAGGCTGCAAAGGCCAGCAGCATGCCGGCGAGGGTTAGAGCACGAACGACGACCAAAGCTCGCATCGGGTCTCTCCCTGGGCTCGCGGACCTGCGGAATGGAGGTCCATGCGCGTGAAGGCAATTCCTACCCCATCGCCGCAATGTCCGGGCGTGGGATCGGTCGAAGGCCACCTGAACCGGCGGCCTCTCTCGGCCGCGGCGCGCACGCCTCTTCGCGTGACTTGAGGCTCGCTACTGCGCGCGCCGCCGACTCGTTCGTGACGCGGGCGGCGGGCGTGTTGAGCCGAGTCACCGGGTTCGGGGGCTCAGCCGAGTCTCCGTGGCGATGGGCGAGCATGCCGCAGATGGACGCAAACACGTCGGCGACGATCGGGCGGACCCCTTCGCCTTTGAGGTAGTCGTCGACGCGCAGGCCGAGCGTCGACGGCGAGCTCGCCGCGGTCGGCCGGCGGGTCGGGCTTGGCGCTCGTCACCGAGACGCCCTCACACGGACGACCACCGGCTCCAGGGACTGACGGCGAACGGGCCCCCGCCTTGCGCTCCGCTCCGCAAGAGACTCCGCGACACATCGGAGTGGGGACGCCCAGGGAAGCGCCCTTCCGGTCGGTCGTTCAGGCGAGGTGCTTCGCCCTCGCAGCGCGGCTCGACGGTGGCGAGAAGCGCCTGTTAGCGTCTCGGGCCATGCGACGATCTCTCGGTCTGCTGCTCGCCTTGAGCCTCGGCCTCTCGTGCGGAGAGGGCGAGGTACTCCTCGACCTTCCCGATACCACCCCCGGACCCGAGGGGCGGGACTCAGGAGTTGAGCTGCCACTCGACGCGGGCGGGTTTCCCACGCCCGATGCCGGCTGCCAGCCGCGCACCTGCTCCGATCTCGGCGCAAGCTGCGGCACTGCCGACGACGGCTGCGGCGGCAGCGTGGAGTGCGGTGGCTGCGCTGCCCCTCAGATCTGCGGCGGCGGAGGGGTCGCCCACCAATGTGGATTTCCCGCCGGCCACCGCGAGGAGCGGTCGCTCTCCGGCGCGACCGGCGACGAGAGCGACGGCCTCATCCCGGTCTGCTGCGCGCCGAGCGGGCTCGAGCGGCTCGACATCGACGAGGTCTTCCACCTCCTCAATGCGCACCGACAGGCGAACGGACGCGCGCCACTGACCTACGACACCGCCCTCGAGGCCGCCATTGAAGGGCACTGCCATCACATGGCGGTCCACGCCTTCTTCGACCACAGCGCCCCCGAGACGGCGGTCAGCAGCCCCTGGACGCGGGCGAGCCTGTGCGGCACGAGTGCCAACGGCGAAAACATCGCGGCCGGGCAGCGCTCGCCCGCCGAGGTGATGGAGGCCTGGAAGAACAGCTCGGGCCACAACGCCAACATGCTGAACACCACCTTCAAGCGCGTCGGCATCGGCAGCTACGCCGGTGGCCCGTACGGCAGGTACTGGGGCCAGCTCTTCGGCAACTAGCTGCGGCTCGTCCCCTCACTTCGGCCCAAGCCGCCCCGCTTCCTGGCGCTTCGGCTGCGAAGCCGGAGTCGAAGCTCCCTTCGACTCCGCTCCCGCCGCTTCACGCGTCGGAAGCTACGCTCAGGGTGGGCCGAACCGGGCGGAGTCGAAGAAGGTTTTCTCGACGGCTCTTCGGGCGGAATTTGGTGGAAGGAATCCCTTGGAGGAGCGGTTCCGATTCGAGAGCCGCGCGCCTCTTCTGCCGAGCCTCGGTCTTGGGCCCGCGACGCCAACGTCCGCTCGAGGGAGAACCGTTCGTTGGCCCGCCATGACCGCCCGCCCAATTTGATGATCGAGGCGCGAATCCCTGCACGCTCGTCCCGGAGGGCGAGCTGGCGTCTCCTCCCCCCTTGCTCTCCGCGAAGGGATGTTCGACACGCCCTTGCCCGTTACGTGTCTCTTGGCCTCTGCCGTCGTCAGCTTCCTTGAAGCGCCCGCTGTGCCCGCGAATAAGATTCCCCAGTAATCGAGCCCGATTCCTCGAGAGGTTCCCCGATGCCCGCCCGCGCCACCGCCCGCTCCCGTCAACAGCCCATCGCGCGCCTTGCCGACGACCCGCTCTGGTACAAGGACGCCATCTTCTACGAGCTGCGCGTCCGCTCCTTCTACGACAGCAATGGCGACGGCATCGGCGATCTGCGCGGGCTGATCGAGAAGCTCGACTACCTCCAGGACCTCGGCGTCAACACGCTGTGGCTGCTGCCGTTCTATCCGTCCGCGCTCAAGGACGACGGCTACGACATCGCCGACTACATGGACGTGCACCCGGAGGCGGGCTCGCTCGCCGACTTCAAGCTTCTGCTGCGCGAGGCCCACTGCCGCGGCCTTCGGGTGGTCACCGAGCTGGTGCTCAACCACACCTCGGACAAGCACCCCTGGTTCCAGCGCGCACGTCGCGCCAAGCCCGGCTCGCGCTGGCGCAACTTCTATGTCTGGAGCGACACGCCCGACCGCTACGCGGACGCGCGCATCATCTTCAAGGACTTCGAGACCTCCAACTGGACCTGGGACCCGGTCGCCGGCGCCTACTTCTGGCACCGCTTCTACTCGCACCAGCCGGACCTCAACTTCGAGAGCCCCGACGTGCGCAAGGCCGTCAAGGAGATCGTCGACTTCTGGCTGAGCATGGGGGTCGACGGGCTGCGGCTCGACGCGGTGCCCTACCTCTTCGAGCGCGAAGGCACCAACTGCGAAAACCTTCAGGAGACGCACGACTACCTGCGCGACCTGCGCCGGCACATCGACGAGCGGTTCCCCAACCGCATGCTGCTCGCCGAGGCGAACCAGTGGCCCGAGGACTCGGCGAAGTACTTCGGCCAGGGCGACGAGTGCCACATGGCGTTCCACTTCCCGATCATGCCGCGCATGTTCATGGCGATTCAGATGGAGGACCGCTACGCGCTGCTCGACATCCTCGCCCAGACCCCGGTGCTCCCCGAGAAAGCGCAGTGGGCGCTCTTCTTGCGCAACCACGACGAGCTGACGCTCGAGATGGTGACCGACGAGGAGCGCGACTACATGTACCGGATGTACGCGCGCGATCCCCAGGCGCGCATCAACCTGGGCATCCGCCGCCGGCTCGCGCCGCTGCTGGGCAGCAATCGCCGCAAGATCGAGCTGATGAACAGCCTGCTCTTCTCGATGCCGGGCACCCCGGTGCTCTACTACGGCGACGAGATCGGGATGGGCGACAACATCTATCTCGGCGACCGCAACGGCGTACGCACCCCGATGCAGTGGAGCGCCGACCGCAACGCGGGCTTCTCGCGCGCCAACCCGCAGAAGCTCTACCTGCCGGTGGTCATCGACCCCGAGTACCACTTCGAGACGGTCAACGTGGAGGCCCAGCAGGCCAACCCCCAGTCGCTGCTCTGGTGGATGAAGCGGCTTATCGCGCTGCGCAAGCGCTTCAAGGCCTTCGGCCGCGGCTCGCTCGAGTTCTTGCACCCGGACAACCCGCGCGTCCTCGCCTTCCTGCGCCAGTACGGCGACGAGGTGATCTTGGTGATCGCCAACCTCTCGCGCTTCGTGCAGTACGCCCAGCTCGATCTGTCGCAGTTCAAGGGCATGTCGCCGGTCGAGCTGTTCGGGCGCACCGAGTTCCCGCCCATCGATGAGCGGCCGTACTTCATGACGCTCGGGCCGCACATGTTCTACTGGTTCGCGCTTCAGCGCACCGAGCGCGCCCCCGAGCTCGGCGTCCCGCGCACCGGCGGGCTGCCGACCCTGCGGGTGGCGGGTCACTGGCAGGACGTGCTCGAGGGCGGCGCACGCGCCCGCCTCGAGGACGCGCTGCCGGGCTTCTTGCGGTCGCAGCGCTGGTTCGGCGGCAAGGCTCGCCGCCTGCGCTCGGTCCACCTCTCGCGAGCGATCCCCGTCCCGATGGAGGCCGAGATCGCCCTGGTCACCTCGGTCGGGGTCGACTACACCGACGGCGCGGCCGAGAGCTATCTGCTGCCGCTCGCGTACGCGGAGGGCGAGCGCGCCGCCGCGCTGCGCCGGGAGTTCCCGACGAGCATCGTCGCCAACTTGAAGACCGACACGGGGAGCGAGGGCATCCTCTTCGACGCCCTGGTCGACGAGACGTTCGCCGCCGCGCTGCTCGGGGCGATCGCCAACCGGCGCCGCCTGCGCTCGGACGGCAACCTGCTCGTCGGCTCACGGATGCGCTCGGCGCACGCGCTGCACGAGACGGTCGACAGCATCCGCCTGATGCGCGACGAGCAGAGCAACACCTCGGTCATCTTCTCCGACCGGTTCATCCTCAAGGTCTTCCGCCGGCTCGAGCGCGGGGTGAACCCTGATCTCGAGCTCGGGCGGTTCCTGACGAAGAAGGGCGGGGTCTCGACCCCCAAGGTCGCCGGGTTCCTCGAGCATCGCAGCCCCGAGGGCAACACGACCCTGGGCATCCTCCACGAGTTCGTGCCCAACCAGGGCAGCGCCTGGACCTACACGCTGGCGGAGGTCGAGCGCTACTACGAGCGCGCCCTGGCGCTCGGGTCGTGCGAAGAGGCCAACCAGCCGCTGCGCCATCCGCTCGATCTGACCGAGCAGGCGCCGAGCCCCCTCGCGCGCGATCTGCTGGGCACCTACCTCGAGACCGCGCGCCTGCTCGGCACCCGCACCGCGGAGCTGCATCGGGCGCTCGCCTCGGAGCCCGACAACCCGGAGTTTGCGCCCGAGCCCTTCACCACGCTCTATCAGCGCTCGCTCTTCCAATCGATGCAGAGCCACCTCACCCCGGTCTTCAACCTGCTGGGCGATCGCATCAATCAGCTTCCCGAGCCTGTCCAGGACAGCGCCCGCGCGGTGCTCGCCCAGAAGCCGGCGATCGTCAAGCGCATGCGCAGCCTCCTCGGCTCGAAGCTCTCGGGGATGCGCATCCGCCACCACGGCGACTACCACCTTGGCCAGGTCCTCTACACCGGGCGCGACTTCGTCATCCTGGACTTCGAGGGCGAGCCCGCCCGGCCTCTGAGCGAGCGCAAGCTGAAGCGCTCGGCGCTGCGCGACGTGGCCGGGATGTTGCGCTCGTTCCACTACGCGGCGTTCGCGCCGCTGCTGCGCCAGCGGGGCGGCGGCGCCAAGCCCGACCTGAGGGCGGTCGAGCCGTGGGCCCGCTTCTGGCTCGCCTGGGCCTCCTCGTCGTTCCTCAAGGCCTATCTCGCCGAGGTGGGCTCGGCCTCCTTCCTGCCGAAGAAGCGCGAGGAGGTGCGCGTGCTGCTCGACACCTTCGTGCTGGAGAAGGCGGTCTACGAGCTCGGCTACGAGCTGAACAACCGGCCGGACTGGGTGCGCATCCCGCTGCAGGGCATCGAGGACCTGCTGCACATCGAGTAGCCGCGCGCCCGCTCCTTCGAGAAGCAGCTCGGGGCCGTCGGAGCAGAACCGGCGGCCCCTTCTTCGTGCGGCTCACCGCTCGAGCGGCGGCGGGATGCTTACCGAGCATCTCCCCCTTGCGCCGGCTGCGGGAAACCGACGATCCTCCAGGCATGTCCACGAACTCACAAAACGCTCTTCGCACCTTCCTGCGCGGCATCCCGGTCTTCAGCGGGCTCGAGGGACGCTCGCTCGACAGCGCGCTGTCAGTGCTCAAGAAGCACACCATCGCCCCCGGCACCGTCGTCTTCACCGAGGGCGAGATAGGGCGCACGCTCTACGTCATCTACAAGGGCGAGGTCGCGGTCTATCGCAACAACGCCGAGGGCAAGCCGGTCGCCATCGTCAAGCTGGGCGAGGGCGAGTGCGTCGGCGAGATGGCGCTCGTCGAGCTGCAGCCGCGTTCGGCCTCGGTGATCGCGACGAAGAAGACGGTGGCCTACTCGCTCAACAACCTCGACCTCTACAAGCTGCTGCGCGAGGACAACTACACCTTCGTCATCCTCCTGCAGAACATCTGCCGCCTGCTCTCGCGCCGTCTGCGCAAGGCCGACAGCCGCATCGCCGAGTTCCTGAGCGCGGCGGGCCCGAAGCAGAAGCCGGACGCACCTCCTGCGCGCAAGCCGGCGCGCGCTCGGACCTCTACGACCCGCGCCCCGCGCCCGCGAAAGAAGGCCGCCGCGAGCCGATGAAGCGGCCGACAGGTCGGCGCCGCGGTCAGTTCGGACGCTTGGCCGACATGAAGGTCGGTCCTCCGAAACCGGAGGGCCGCCCAGCCGGCTGGTAACCAACCATGCAGAGCAACGATCGCTACATCCGCCACGAGATCCTCGAAGAGATCGGGCCCGCGGGCCAGCGCCGCATCTCGGCCGCGTCGGTGCTCCTCGTCGGCTGCGGCGCCCTCGGCTCGAGCCAAGCGCAGATGCTCGCGCGCGCGGGCGTCGGGCGCCTTCGCGTCGTCGACCGCGATCTGGTCGAGGTGACCAACCTCCAGCGCCAGATCCTCTTCGACGAGGAGGATGCCGCGGCCCTCTTGCCCAAGGCCGTCGCCGCGCAGCGCAAGCTGAGCCGTATCAACTCGGAGATCGAGATCGACGCCCGCGTCGCCGACGTGAACGCGGGCAACCTCGAGTCACTGCTGGCCGGGTGCGACCTGGTCCTCGACGCCTGCGACAACCTCGAGACCCGCTACCTCGTCAACGATGCCTGCGTGAAGGCGGGCGTGCCTTGGGTCTACGGCGGCGTCGTCGGCACCTCGGGCATGGTGATGGCCGTTCGCCCGGGCGACGGCCCTTGCCTGCGCTGTCTCTTCCCCGAGCTGCCCCCACCCGGCGCGGTGGTCTCCTGCGAGGTCGTCGGCGTGCTCAACGCCGCGCCCGTCGTCATCGGGGCTCTGCAGGCGGTCGAGGCGCTCAAGCTGATCGCCGGCGGCGCGCGCGGGTCGAACGGCGTGCTCACGCTCGACCTCTGGCGACACTCCTTCCAGAAAGTCGCCCTGGCCCGCGACGAGCGCTGTCCGTGCTGCTCGCAGCGGCGGTTCGAGTTCCTCGAAGCGCCCCGGCCCGAGCTCGCCCGGACCATCGGCTGCGACGCGGTTCAGCTCTTCCCCTGCGGTGAGGACCGGCCATCACTGCCCGCGCTGGCCGAGCGGCTCGCCGGGCAGGGACGGGTCACGGGAAACGAGCACCTGCTGCGCTTCGCGGCGGGCCAGCACACGCTGCTGGTCTTCGCCGACGGCAGGGTCGTGGTGAAGGGCACGGATGAGGTCGAGGTGGCCCGGCAGCTCTGCTCGCGGTTCCTGACTGCTCCGCATGGCTGAAAGAGCCGTCCATGCGCGGTCGGCAGGCTCGCTAGGCGCCCTACTCGGGCTCGTCTTCCGGCTCGGACCAGGACTCCTCGCCGTCGGGCGGCTCGTTTTCCCAGTCGCCCTCCTCCTCATCCAGGAACCCCGCCTCCTCTTCGCCGTCGGGAGGCTCTTCCACGTCGAAGACGGGCGCTTGCTCGCCGTCGGCGGGCTCCTCCTCTTCGACCGCCTCGCCATCGGGCGGCCCGAGGGGCGGGGCCTCTTCGCCGTCGGGCGCGATTTCTCGACCGCGATTGCCGTCGCCTCGATCGCCGGCCGCGTGGTCTGAACCGGGAGCCTGCGCGGGCTCGACGTCCTTCGTGTCTGAGGTAGGGGTCATGGCGTGGTCAGGCTCCGCCGTCCCGGACCGAGGCTGCAACACTGCGGAACGAGGCCGCTCGATGCCTTGTTGGCTGCTTGTCGTCGGGCCCTGGCCGCCTGTCTTCGCATCGGCCGTCGCCTCGCAAAAGGTGTCCCCCGCTCACCCTGAGCGTAGGTCCCGACGCCCTCTGTGCCAACGTGCGTG
>DHSB01000061.1:54784-76742 GCA_002408385.1 Myxococcales bacterium UBA5297 | reverse complement strand
GCCCGGCCGCCGTCGGCTCCGACCGAAGCGCGCACCGCGGCGCGCAGCGAGGAGATGGCCCCGCCGGCCGCGCCCGCGGCCGGTCTCGAAGAGGCCACCGGCTCGACCGGCGGTGGGACCGGGAGCGCGGTCGCGCCGCTGTCGCGCAGCCACTCGAGGTGCCCGCGCAGGTCCGCGGCGACGGCTGCCAGCTCTTCGCGTTCGCTCTCGGCCATCACTTCCCTCCAAGCAAACGGCGCGGTCCCCGGGGGGAACCGCGCCTTTCAGAGGTCTCGTCCAGCGGCGGCGGTGAGCGCCGGGCGCTCCCGAGAGCTCCTGTGTCGACCCTCGAGAGACTGGCGCTACGCGGCCGGCTTGGCCTCCGGCGTGCCGTGCTTTCTCTTGGAGAAGATCTCCTCGAGCCAGATGGTGGTCGGGCTGGCGATGTAGATCGAGGAATAGGTGCCGATGGCGACGCCGAGGATCATCGCCGCGGCGAAGTCCCAGATCTGGCCGACGCCGAAGATGAGCAGGCCGGTGACCGCGAGCATCGAGGTGGTGCCGGTGAGGATGGTGCGCGAGAGCGTCTCGTTGATCGAGAGGTTGATGAGCCCGGCGAGCCCCATGCCGGTCTTCTTCTGCAGGTTCTCGCGGATGCGGTCGTAGATGACGATGGTGTCGTTGACCGAGTAGCCGACGATGGTCAGCAGCACCGCGACCGAGGTGAGGTTGAACTCGCGGCGGGTCACCAGGTAGTAGCCGGCCACGATGATGACGTCGTGGAAGATGGCCACGACCGCGCCCGGGGCGAAGCGGGTGTCGAAGCGCAGGGCGATGTAGCCGAGGATGAACAGCGCGGCGATGAAGACCGAGAGGATGCCCTGGTTGCGCAGCTCGCGGCCGACCTGCGGGCCGACGAACTCGACGCGCCGCAGCTCGGCGTCCGGCCAGCCGTGGGTGTTCTTGGCCTCCTGGAGCGTCGCGCTCACCTTCTCGGAGATGCCGCTCATCATGATGGTGTAGCCGCTGGCGTGGCCGTCGATGCGGTTGACGCGCAGGCCGGTCGCCTCGATGGTCTGCCGCACCTGCTCGGGCGACGGGGGCGTCGCGCCCTTCTTGAGGCTGAGCTGGAACTGGTCGCCGTAGTTCGGGTTGAAGGTCAGGTCGACGAGCTGGTCGCCGAGCTTGGCCTGAAGGGCGGCCTTGGTCTTGGCCGTGTCTTCCTCGGTCAACAGGGCGACGCGCCCGACGCGGATGAGGAAGGTGTGCTCGTCGGCCGAGCCGATCTCCTGGACCAGGGCGTCCTCGAAGCCGGCCGCCTCCATGGTCTTGCGGATGTCCGAGGCCTCGACCTTGTCGGCGAACCTGACCTCGAGCTCCGAGCCGCCCGCGAAGTCGACGCCCCAGTTGAAGCCGAAGACCGCGATGCCAAGGAGGATGGCCAGGCAGACGAAGAACGACACCGAGATGAACAGCTTGCGCTTGCCGACGAAGTCGATCGACAGGTTGTCAGGAATCAACTGCATGTGAAGCTCTCCCTTGCCCTGGCGGGCGCAAGGCTCGTGGCCCCGCCGCGCCCAGGAACGAGCGACTCCGCTCAGACCGAAATCTTGTTCCAGCCCCGGCCGATCAGCAGCCAGTCCATGATGACCCGGGTCACGAAGATGGCCGTGAACATCGAGGCGAGGATGCCGACGATGAGCATGACCGCGAACCCGCGCACCGGACCCGACCCGTAGTTGAGCAGCACGAAGCCGGCGATGAGCGTGGTCAGGTTCGAGTCGAAGATCGTCCAGAACGCCCGCCCGTAGCCGGCCTCCAGCGCCGCCCGCGGCGTCTTGCCCAGGCGCAGCTCCTCTCGGATGCGCTCGTTGATGAGCACGTTGGCGTCGACCGACATGCCCAGCGAGAGCACGAAGCCGGCGATGCCCGGCAGGGTCAGCGTCGCGTTGAAGGCGGCCATCGCCGCGACGATCAGCAGCGCGTTGAGCACCAGGGCGACGTCGGCGACCAGGCCGCTGTACTTGTAGATGACCACCATGAAGATGAGCACCAGGACGACGCCGACGGCTACCGCGAGGCTGCCATTGCGGATCAGCTCGGGCCCGAGGGTGGCGCCGACGGTGCGCTCCTCGCCGATGGTCACCGGCGCGGGCAGGGCGCCGGCCTTGAGCACCAGCGCCAAGTCGTTCGCCTCGTCGACGAGCTCCTGGTAGGGCTTGAGCGAGCCGAGGGTGATCTGGGCGCGGCCGCCGGCGATCTTCGACTGGATGACCGGCGCGGAGTTGACCGTCTGGTCGAGCACGATGGCCATGCGCCGGCGCACGTTGTCGCCGGTGATGCGCTCGAAGTCGCGCGCGCCGGAAGGGTCGAAGGAGAGCGAGACGTACGGACGGCCGCCGGCCCCCGGGCTCTGGTCCATCAGCGCGCGGGCGTCGACCACCGAGTCGCCGGTCAGCTCGGTCTTGCTCTTGAGCAGGTAGGTCCGGTAGCCCTCGCACGAGTTTCGCTTCAGCTTGGAGGGGATGCACTCCAGGCCCAGCTCGCGCTCCTCGGGCATCGCCACCCCGCCGGCCTCGACGAGCTGCTCGAGCGCCGCGCGACCGTTGTCGCCGGTGGCGGTCAGGTAGGGCGGGGTGAGCACCGTGCCGCCCGGGCCCTCGGCCCGCTCGTAGTCGAGGGCGACCTTGGCCCCGCGCACCATGAGGTAGTCGCGCGCGCGTCCCCCCTCGGTCTCGGTCTGGACCGTGATGCCCTCGGGCAGGTCCTTCTTCAGCTTCTCGTAGAGCTCCTGGAAGTAGGTGCCCTCGTCGTCGACGATCTTGAACTCGAGCTGGGCGGTCTTGCCCAGCAGGTCCTTGGCGCGCGCCGGGTCCTTGAAGCCGGGAAGCTGCACGAGGATGGCGTTGTCGCCGCGCTTCTGGATCACCGGCTCGGTCACGCCCCAGCGGTCGACGCGGTTGGCGATGACCTTGAGGGCCTGCGAGACCGCTTCGCTCTTGAGGTTGCCGACGACCTGCTCCTTGTACGAGACCGCGAAGGTGCCGTCGTCGGAGCCGACCTGGTGCATGTCGTCAAAGTCCTTGAGCACCAGCTTGCGCAGCTTGTCGAGATCCTCGGGGCCGGCCGCGCTGAACACGACCTTCATCCCCTCGGCCTTGGCGCGAGGCTCTTTGACGCCCTTCTCGCGGGCGTACTCGACGATCTCGTCGCCGCGGCGCGAGACCTTGGCCTTGAGCGCGGTGTCGGTGTCGACGCCGAGCACCAAGTGGATGCCGCCCTGCAGGTCCAGGCCCAGGTTCAACCGGGTCTTGGCGCCCGGCGCCCAGCTCGGCAGCATCGCCTCCAGCTTCTCGGGCTGGTTGCGTTCGTCAGGAGGTAGCTTGAAATAATAGAAGGTAGGAACGAGCAGCCAGCCTGAGATGAGCACGACCGCCGTGATGAGGCCAACCTTCCAATAGAAGACGCGATCCATCGAACTCCCCTTGCGAGCCGCCGCGGGCTCGCTGACCATGCGGGGGCCCGCCCCGAAGACCCCCTCGGGCCGCCGGAACGGGCGTAGATGCCACAACCCCCAAACGCTTGGGCGGGCTTTCTACTTCTCCTTGTCCTTTTCCTTGTTGGACTTCGCCTCGTCCTGCTTGGGCTCGGCCTCTTCCAAGAGGCCCTCGGGCGCCTTGCTGGCGATCGAGTTGGGAAGCACGCGCACGCGCACATCGCGCGCCAGCTCCAGGACGATGAACTTCTGGGCGACCGAGTGGATCTTGGCGACCATGCCGCCGGTGGTGACTACCACGTCGCCCTTCTTGAGCCCGGCGAGCATGGCCCGGTGCTCCTTGGCCTGCTTCTGCTGCGGGCGCCAGAGGAGGAAGTAGAAGATGACGACCATCATCAGGATGAGCCAGATCGGCGAGGCGAGTATCCCGCCGGCCTGTCCACCCTCGGCCGCCTGGGCGAAAAGCCCTCTGAGCGCCTGGTGCGCGAGCGGCCCGGAATCGGCCGCGACGAGCACGCTGCTGAAGAACCCCACTTGCTCCTCCTGATTCAGCGGCCTTGGCCCGCGGGCTCGTGCCGCTACTCGAAAAAACTCTTGACCGTGCGCTGGGAAACAAAGCAGCCCGCCGCCGGCATTCGGGCCGTGCAACGGGCTCCGCGGGTTGCTAGCCGGTGAAGGGCGCCCCTTCTAGCAGATGCCAACCCCTGGGGGCAATCGAAAAAACCGAAAGGCTTTCCGCGAGGTAGGCGACTCGAGGGGCATCGGGAGGAGCGCTCGGGGGCGCCGGCGCGGGCGAGCAGAGCGTTTTTCAACCAACTTCGCTGGTGCTCGAAGCCCCGAAGGTGTACGAGCGGCCGAACACGAGCGGGCGGCCAAGGCTCTTGGGCGCCCCCGGCCTGACTTGCGCAGGAGCGAGCGGTCGGGGCGAGTTTGACCCGGGAGGGCGCGGCCCGCACAATCGCCGCCCGAACGGCCCGCGCAGCGAGGAACGGAGGCGAGATGCGAGCGGTGGTGATCCGCGGCCACGGGGGGCCCGAGCGGCTCGAGGTGCTCGAGCTGCCTGCCCCGGAGCCAAAGCCCGGTGAGGTGAGGGTGCGCGTCAAGGCTTGCGCGATAAGCCACCTCGACCTCTGGGTCCGCGAGGGCTGGCCGGGGCTGAGGCTGAACTTTCCACACGTGCTCGGCGCGGAGGTCGCCGGCAGCGTCGATGCGCTCGGCGCAGGCGTGAGCGACATCGAGCCCGGCGCCCCGGTGCTCGTCGCCCCGGGCCTCTCCTGCGGGGCCTGCCAGGACTGTCTCTCCGGGCGCGACAACCATTGCCGGCAGTACCACCTGCTCGGCGAGCGGGTCTGCGGCGGGTACGCGGAGCTCGTCTGCGTGCCGCGCCAGAACCTGGTGCCCATGCCCGCGCAGCTTACCTTCGAGCAGGCGGCCTGCCTGCCGCTCGTCTTCCAGACCGCGTGGGAGATGCTCGTGCGGCGCGCGGCGCTCCAGGCCGGAGAGACCGTGCTCGTCCACGCGGCCGGTGGCGGCGTCGGCAGCGCCGCGGTGCAGATCGCCCGGCTGCTCGGCGCGCGGGTGCTCGCGACCGTCGGCAGCGACGCGAAGGTCGACAAGGCGCTCGCCCTGGGCGCCGACGAGGTCATCAACTACGAGAAGCAGGACTTCCTCGCCGAGGTGTGGCGGCTGACCGGCCGCCGCGGCGTGGACGTCGTCTTCGAGCACACCGGGGCCCGGACCTTCGAGCGCAGCGTCGCTTCGCTCGCGGTCGGCGGACGTCTGGTCACCTGCGGGGCGACGAGCGGCGCCGAGACGCAGCTCGACATCCGGATGCTGTTTTGGCGGCGCATCTCGCTGCTCGGCTCGACGACCGGCAGCAAGGGCGATCTGTTCGACATCGCGCGCCTGGTGGGCGAGGGCAAGCTGCGGCCGGTGCTCGACCGCGCGCTGCCGCTCGAGGAGGCCGCGCGCGGGCACGGGCTGCTGGTCGACCGCGCTCAGTTCGGCAAAGTGGTGCTCGTGCCCTGATCGAAAGCCGGCCAAGCCCAAGACCAGGAACGGTGTGGCCGGCAGGTCTGCAGTCTCGAGACCAGAGCCCCGAGCTGAGCGCGCCCGGCGACGCGAGCCGGTCAGCCTGGGCGTTCGGCCTCGGTCGCTGCTCGAGGCGCCTTGGCCCGGCCAATCCGCAGAACCCTCGGCCGCTCGGGATGCTCCGGCGGACAAGAGGCGGGAAAAAAAAGAAGCGGGGCCGATCGCCCGATCGGCCCCGCTTCGCGGATTGACTTCCGGCTCGGGCTACTCGGCCGTCACGTGGATCGTGGTATCGACCCGCGGGTCGATCGGCTGGCCTTGGAGATCGACGAGCCGCGCGGTGACGACGTGGTTGCCGGCGCCGAGCGAGAAGGAGGCGGAGGCGAAGCCGTCCGCGTCGATCGCGCCGGTCTCCTGGTCCGGGCCGACCTCGAAGCGGACCGAGCCCTTGGTCGAATCAAAGCCGGTCACCCGGACCTTGAAGGTCGACGCGCCGGCCTCGACCGAGCAGCCCGCGTAGCAGTTGGCCGGCTCGACGAAGGTGACCTCGGTCATCAGCTCGTAGATGGAGAACGCGGTGGTGTTCTCGGCGATCTGGTTCGCGGTGACCTCGTTGAACTCGAACAGCTTGTCCATGTCGACCCCGCCCTTGAGCGAGAGCGCCTGGGCGATGTAGGGGGCGCGCCACGAGGCCGACGCGCGCGGCCCGCCGCTGGCCATCGTGCGGTCCTCGAAGCCGGTGGGCGGCACGGGCACCGAGAAGTCGGCCTCCTTGAAGTAGACCATCCAGCGGTGGGTGTTCGGGCCGAGGAAGACGACGCGGTTGATCGTCGCGCCTGCCACGAGCTTGGCGCCGGTGAACTCGCCCTGGCGGTAGTCATACTCGCCGCTGTCGCCGAAGCCGAGGAAGCTGGCGCCGTCATAGGCGACCGTGCTCGTGTGCGGCATCGACTCCTGGAACTTGACCAGGCCGGTGGTGGCGAGCGCGCCGTTGGCCAGCGTGCCGGTGGTCGGCAGCGCGAGGGTGATCGCCACGTACTCCGAGCCCTCGACGCCGCTGTGGCTGGGGGCCATGCGCAGGGTGAGCTTGCCGTCGTTGTGGTAGCTCACCGCGTTGTTTGCGCCGAGGTCGATGCCGATGACCTTGCCGTCGGCGGTGGTGAACTCCTCGTTGGTGTCGGTGCCGGCAGTCAGGCCGAGGGGAATCAGGCCGCGGCCGAGGACCTGGGCGCCCGAGAGGACGACCGCGCCGTCGAGCCCGCTCGGGAGGAGGGGCACCTCGACCGTCTGGCGTAGCGACAGCTCGACGGTCGGCTCGAACTCCTGCGTGGTGAAGGCGGTGTAGTCAGGATCGCCCTGCTTGAGCGTGAAGGTGACGTCGCGGGCGAGTGCGCTCTTGAAGCTGCCGATGTGGGGCATCACCGAGGCGAGAGCCTTGCCGATGCTGATGCCGTTGCCGGCCTGATAGTCGTTGACGATGGGCAGCACCGCGCTGATGGGGATGGTGCCCATCAGGCCCCAGGCGGCCACCGTGCCGCAGGAGCCGGAGAGGACCTGGTCCTCGTTGTCGCAGACGCCGGGCATGCCGAAAGCGCGGAACTCGGTCTTGTTGCCGATGACCACGCCCGAGGGCAGCGGCACGTTGTCGAACGAGAGGCTGCCGAGCTGCAGGTTGGTCTCCTCGAATTCGCCGATGAGCAGGTCGACCTCGAGGTCGGTGAAGCTGCCGGCGATCGAGGCGCCGGCGATGCCCGCGGAGATCGCGGTGGTCGGCAGGTTCTTGAAGCTGCCCTTGAAGCCGCCGGACTTGGCGTCGATGTTGCGGCGGATGGGGATGATGAGGTCGGTCTTGGAGACCCCGACCAGGGTGACGTACTGGAAGTCGTGGTGGAAGACGCTGACGACGGGCTTGGCCGGCAGGGCGGTCGTGGTGACGTAGCTGCCGGGCACGCCGGTCTCGGCGGCCAGCTCGATGCGGCTGGCCCCGCCGTCGACGACCACGGTCGCCCCGGCCACCGGGCGCCCGGTCATCTCGTCGACGACGACCACGCGGGCCTTGTTGGTGCCCAGGCCACCGACGACCAGGACCTTGGCCTTGCAGGAGGCTCCGCCGGCCTCGACCTTGAGGGCCTCGGTCGGCTCGCCGCCGGTCGGGTCTTTGCCCTTGAAGGTGCCGTCGGCAACCTGCTCGACCGCCGAGTTGAGCGCGCTCCAGGTGAAGGCGTCGGCGCCGAGCGAGACGGGCTTGTTGCTCTTGTAGGCGACCGCGCGGAAGGTAAGCGACTGGCCGGCGCGCAGCACCGCGTAGTCGGGGAAGATCGCGCAAGCGTCGGCGCCGGTGTCGGGCGTGACGCACTGGCCGGCCTTGCACACGAGCGTGCCGCACTCGCTGTCGGCCGTGCAGGCGGTCGGCTTGCAGGCGCGCTCCTCGCAGCTACATCCGAGAGGACCGCTGCAGCCGGGCCAGGCCCCGCCGTCGTACTCCGGGTGGCTCGAGCAGTCGGCCTTGGTGGTGCAGACCGCCTCGCAGGTGCCGTCGACGCACATGAAGTGCCGGGGATCGCCGCAGTCCTCGTCGAGATCGCACGGCTCTTCTTCGGGGACGCAGTCGGGATCGGTGGCCGGGTCACACTCGGTGTTGCCCGCGTCGGTCTGCTGCTGCGGGTCCTTGTTATCGGGCGGGTCGTCGCCGCAGGCACCCAGCGCCGTGCTCAGCAACATCGCCAACGCTGCAAACGCGAGTAGTTTCGCGAGCTTCATCCTGGTTCCTCCTCAGATTACGTTTTTCCGGCCTTCTGGCAGTGCGGCCCAGCAGGGAACCATGCGTCAAAGTCGTCTGTCAAGCTGCCGACCGAATCCTCATGCCTGCCCGGAAACCGCTGTTCGGCCGACAGTGCGCTATCCTTGACAGCTTTCGCGCGGCCGGGGCAGCTTGAGCTCTCTTGGGAGGCGGGCAACCAGGCGAGACGAAAGGGAGACGATGATGGCACAGACGGTCAGCGGCGCCGCGGTGAAGAAGACCAGCAAGATCTGGTTCGACGGCGGCTTCGTGCCCTGGGACGAGGCGAAGGTCCACGTGATGAGCTCGGGTCTGCACTACGGCTTCGGGGTCTACGAGGGGATCCGCGCCTACGAAGGTGCGGATGGCCGCTCGGCCGTCTTCCGGTTGCGCGAGCACGTGCGGCGGTTCGTCGACTCGACGAACATCCTTTTGTTGGAGCTGCCCTACTCGCGCGAACAGCTCTTCGAGTGCTGCCTCGAGACCCTGAGGGTCAACGGGATGAAGTCTGCCTATCTGCGCCCGCTCGCGTTCATGGGCGAGGGCGGGATGGGGCTGGACGCTATCAACCCGGTGCGCGTGGCGATCATGGCCTGGGAGTGGGGCAACTACCTGGGCGAGGAGGGGGCGCGACGAGGCATCCGCGCCAAGGTGAGCTCGTTTACCCGCATGCACGTCAACTCGAGCGCGGTCCGCGGCAAGATCACCGGTCAATACGTCAATTCGGCGCTCGCCAAGCGCGAGGCGAAGCTGGCCGGCTACGACGAGGCGATCCTCCTCGACTCGAACGGCTGGGTCTCCGAGGCGAGCTGCGAGAACCTGTTCCTCGTGCGCGACTCGGTCATCTACACCCCGCCGCTCTCCTCGCCCATCCTCGAGGGGATCACCCGCAACAGCGTGCTGCGCATCCTGCGTGACGCGGGCCACGAGGTGCGCGAGACCCCGTTCACCCGGGACACGATGTACCTCGCCGACGAGCTCTTTCTATGCGGCACCGCGGCCGAGGTTACGCCGGTGCGCGAGGTCGACGACCGGAGGATTGGAAGCGGCGCGGTCGGGCCGCTCACCCGCATGGTCCAGGAGCGCTACCTCCGGGCGACCCGCGGCGAGGAACCGAAGTACAAGGAATGGCTCACCTGCTTCTGATGGCGCTACGCTCGGCCGCACCGGCGGCCGGAGGATTGAGGCGTGTACGAAAACCCCTTCAACCTGGAGAACCCCAAAATTCTCGACATCGCTCCTCCCGAGCCCAAGTCGCTCGAGGAGAGCGGGCTGCGTCTGGCGCTGCTCGCCGAGATCGCGATCAAGTTCCTCTACTACCGGGGCACGGGCACCGGCGTGGAGATCGCCTCCGAGCTGCGGCTGCCCTGGACCGGGGTCGTCGAAAACGTCATCGACTTTCTGGCCAGCGAGAAGCTGTGCGACATGCGCGGGGGCAAAGGCTATGGGCGGGCCACCGTCGACTTCATCCTCACCGAGAAGGGCCGCGAGTACTCCCGCGACGCGATCGAGCGTTCGACGTATATCGGCCCGGCGCCGGTGCCCATCGAGCAGTACAACGCGCTGATCACCAGCCAGACCGCCGAGAACCCGATCATCTCCAAGGAGGACCTGGAGATCGCCCTGTCGCACCTGGTCGTCGACCAGTCGATCGTCGACAAGCTCGGGCCGGCGGTCAACTCCTCGCGCTCGCTGTTTCTCTACGGTCCCCCGGGCAACGGCAAGACCTCGCTCGCCGAGGCCATCTCCTCGATGCTCGGCGGCGAGGCCTACATCCCGCACTGTCTGGAGATCGACGGGCAGGTGATCAAGGTCTTCGACTCTTTGAACCACTCGCCCATCGCCCTCGACTACGGCGGCGGGCCGGGCAAGCGGCGCGGGGCCTTCGAGATGGATCAGCGCTGGCAGTTGTGCCGCCGCCCCTCGGTCATCGTCGGCGGCGAGCTGACGCTCGAGACGCTCGACCTGGTCTACTCCGACACCGCGCGTTTCTACGAGGCGCCGTTTCAGATCAAGGCGAACGGCGGGATGCTGCTCATCGACGACTTCGGCCGCCAGAAGGTCCACCCGACCGACCTGCTCAACCGCTGGATCGTGCCGCTGGAGAAGCGGGTCGACTTCCTCACCCTGCACACGGGCAAGAAGTTCGAGATCCCCTTCGACCAGCTCGTCGTCTTCTCGACCAACCTCGACCCCAAGGAGCTGGTCGACGAGGCCTTCCTGCGCCGCATCAAGTACAAGATCGAGGTCGGCAACCCGTCCGAGGTCCAGTACCGCGAGATCTTCAAGCGGCTGTGCGATGCCTCGGGCATTCCCTACGTCGACCAGGCGGTCACCTACCTGCTCGAGAAGTATTACAAGCCCCGCTCGATGTCGCTGCGCGCCTGCCACCCGCGCGACATCGTCGGGCTCGTCAAGGACGCGGCCCGCTATCGGCAGACCCCGCCCGCGCTGAGCAAGGAGCTGATCGATCAAGCCTGCAAGGTCTTCTTCGTCGACCTTTGATCGCCTGCACGCCCCCGCGGTCTGAAACCCGCTGCCGCCTTCTCGGCCGGTGAACGGTAAGGAACTTGACACCGTTTGTGGCAAACGCTTAGAGTTTCCAGGGTATTAGGTCCTGATCGGTTGGTTTTCGCAGCAGACCCGCCGCAAGCGACTGGCGCACCGCGACAGGAGCCGTTCTCGCATGAAGACCCGCTACCTGGGTGTCGACGAGCGCACCGAAGCGCTCAAGGACCGATTGGATTCGGGGTCGGTCGAAGCGCTCGAGTTCCAGTCCAAGTTTGATCTGTCGCTCGTCTATCACGAGAACGCGCTCGAAGGGATCGTCTTCACCAGCGCCGAGCTGCTCGGGGCGCTCGACCCGAGCGCGGAGGCGAGCGACGCCTCACAGGTGCCGGTCTTCGCCGAGATCCGCAACCACAAGGCTGCGCTCGACTTGGTTCGCGCCGAGGCGAGGAACAAGAAGTCGAAGATCTCGGTGACGCTGATGAAGAAGCTCTACGAGATGCTCGGCGCCGGGGTCGCCGGGCGCGACAAGGCGGTCTACCGCAAGGACATGCCGCTGCATCGCTCCTACTTCCACGAGATCGCCCCGCCCACCAAGATCCCCAGCCTGCTCGAGAAGCTGGTCGACGCGACGACGACCGCCGAATACCGCGAGAACCACGCGCTCAACCAGGCGGCCACGGTGCAGTGGCTCTTCATGCAGGCCTTCCCGTTCAGTGAGAACTCGGGCAAGGTGGCGCGCCTGCTGTCGACCTTCGTCCTGCTCAAGCGCGGTTATCTGCCGGTCATCATCCACGCGGCCGACCGCCAGCGCTACTACGACGCGCTGCGGTTGCCGGTCGCCTCGCTGCGCCACCTGCTGCTCGAGGCGATGGAGAACTCGCTCGACAACGCCTTCAAGTTCTTCAAGGCCCACGAGCCGGTCGTGCGCCTGCCTCTGGCCTCGGGCGAATAGCGGGGGCGCTTTTTCGGCTTGCCAGCCGGCGCCCGCCCGCGCTTCCCTCTCACGTTCCCCACCCCGAGAGAGTCGAGAGGCGAGCGCATGATCCTGGGCGTCCACGAGTCGATTGCCGGAGGCTTGGCCAAGGCCTTCGAGCGCGCGGTCGAAGACACCGCGTCGAGCATCCAGATCTTCACCAAGAACGCCCGCGGCTGGAGCGCCAAGCCGCTCGACCCGGGCGAGGCGGCCGCCTTTCGCGAGGCGGCCGCGCGCACCGGCATCCCGGTCATCGCCCACGCGACCTACCTCGTCAACCTGGGCACCGGGGAGCCGCAGCTTCGCGAAAAGTCGCTCGCCGGGCTCGCCGATGAGCTGGCCCGTTGCGAGGCGCTGGGCATCCCCTGGCTCGTGTTGCACCCGGGCAGCAACGCCGATCTCGACCGCGGGATCGAGCTCATCGCCGAAGGGCTCGACGAGGCGATCGGACGTTCGGGAGCGCGCAAGTCGGGTGTGCTCCTCGAGACCACTGCCGGGCAGGGGACGAGCATCGGCTGGCGGTTCGAGCACCTGGCCCGGATCCTCGAGCGCTCCAAGGCCTCGGGGCGCATCGCGGTCTGCTTGGACACCTGCCACCTCTACGCGGCCGGCTACGACCTCGCCAGCCCCGAGGGCTACGCGGAGACCATGCGCTTGCTCGACGAGACCCTCGGGCTCGCGCTGGTCAAGGCCGTGCACCTCAACGACTGCAAGAAGCCGCTCGGCAGCCGGGTCGACCGGCACGAGGAGATCGGTGAAGGCCTGATGGGCCTGCAGGGCTTCGTGCCCCTGCTTGCCGACCCGCGCCTGGAGCAGGCGCTGGGCATCCTCGAAACGCCGGAGCCCAAGCGCTACCGCGAGAACCTCGACAAGCTGCGCGCCCTGCTCCCGTCTCGCCCGCCGCGGCCCCGAAGGCCGGCCCGGCGCTGAGCGGGCAAGTGGCCAGCAGACCTGCTTCGCGTCGATTGTTCTTTCCCTGTCAGTGTCCCCACTTTTGGGGCAGGAGGATCTGCTCGGGGGAAGCGCGGCTGTGGGCTCCCCGGGCAGATGGCCGCGAGGAATGCCGGAAAGAGAAGCTCGCCCAGCGAGCAGCGGCGTCTATTCAGGCGCCAAGCAGGGAAGCATTGAGAGAGCCCGCGTCCCGCAGGAGCGACAGGGCCGGGCTGGCCCGGGTCTCCACGAGCCGCAGCAGCGCTCGGGGTTCGTCTCGCACCTGCCTACTACCGAGAAAGTGTGGCGGCTGCTGAAGCTTGCCCAGGGGCGCAAGCGCGCGCTGATCCTGACGCACGACAATCCGGACCCCGATTCGCTCGCAGCCGCCGTGGCGCTCGCCTACCTGCTTGAGGCGCGCGCCGGCGTGCCCGCGCGAATCACCTACGGCGGGATCGTCGGGCGGGCCGAGAACAAGGCGATGCTGCGCGTGCTGCGCCTGCCGGTGACGCCGCTGTCGCGCATCGGCTTCGATGATTACGACCTCTTTGGCTTGGTCGACACCCAGCCGTCGGTCGGCAACCACAGCCTGCCGCCGGGCTACGGCCCGGACATCGTCATCGACCACCACCCGCCGCGCGAGGCGAGTGGGCGGGCGCCTTTTGCCGACGTCGGTCGCTCGTACGGGGCGACCTGCAGCATCCTCGTCGACTACCTGCGGACGGCGCGGCTGGAGCTGACGCCCGAGGTGGCGACCGCGCTCTTCTATGGGATCAAGTCCGACACCCGCGACCTGGGGCGCCAGACCTTCCAGATCGACATCGACAGCTACCTGTATCTCTTCCCGAAGGCCGACAAGGCTGCCCTCGCCGAGATAGAGCATCCGGCGCTGCCCGCGAGCTACTTTCGCCTCTACGAACAGGCCTACAAGCGCGCGCGCGTGCACCAGGCAGCCGTCGAGGTGGACCTCGGGGAGATCTACTCGCCGGACATGGTCGCCGAGATCGCCGAGAGGCTCGTCTCGCTCGAGGGGATGAAGTGGTCGCTCGCCTACGGCAGCTACGAGGGCCAGCTCTTCGTCTCGGTGCGAACCAACGACCGGCGGATGAATGCGGGCCGGCTCGTGCGCGAGGTCTGCGAAGACTACGGCGGCTCGTCGGGCGGCCACGGGTCGATGGCCGGAGCACGCCTGCCTTTCGACGGGACGCGGGTCCAGAAGGAGCGGCTGAAGAGGGAGCTGATCTCCCGGTTCCTGCGCGAGATCGGCGTCAGCGACCTGCAGGGCACACCGTTGCTCTCGCTCGACCGACAGCTCCACTGAAGACGTGTCGAAGAATCCTTCGAGCGATCACCGGTCAGCCCGAGCCCCGCTCGGCAGGCTCGCGGCAGGCCGAAGTCGCGACCCCTTGACTCCGCCTCCCTCGTTCCTCGGGAGGCTGCGTTCGGGCCTCTCGACTTTGCTCGAGGTGACCGGAGGTGGCGAGCCGAGGGCACGGTGATTTCCCGACAGACCTCGAGCCCGAGGTCGGTCGCGCGCGAGCAGCTCCTGCGAGCTGTCGGCGAGGGCGGCGGCCTGTCGTGTGGACTCACGCAAGGTCGCGCCCTCCGTGGCGTGCTTGGGGCGGAGAGCCAGCACTGGCCCCGCGGTTCTCGAGCAAGAGAGCGGCCCGGCAGCTTTGGCCTCAGCGACCGCGCCCCAATCGCCGGGCAAGCGTCGTGACGAGCTCGCGCCCGTCCCACTCGACGCACTGCAGCCCGGTGACACGCCCCTCCTTCATCCCGAGGACGAGGTAGGCGACCCCTGGCCACAGGGGCTCGCCGTCTGGGCCGACGGCCGATTGCTTGTCGGTTGCAGAGAAAGCGGACGAGCCATGCGGATGCGAGTGGTAGAGGGCGACCAGCCTTTCGCCGCCTTGCTCGGCCCGTCGCAGCTCGGCGAGGAGCTTGGCAGGGTCCATCTCGAAGCCGTTCAGCGCTCGTTGGGGGGCGAGCGCGTTGCGCATCGGCACGCTCCTGCGCTCGTGCTCCGACTTGCCAAAGACGAGCCCGCAGGCCTCCGACGGCCAGGCTCTTTCGCAATGCTCGATGACCGGCTGCAGCCAGAGGCCGCATTCGGACCGCACCCTGCCCCGCTCCTGCCGCGGCGAGGCTGCCGCGCCTCCAGCGATGGCGGGCAGGAGGGTGACCTCGTCATCCTCGCCGACCGGGGCCTCGAGGCCGCCGAGCTCGCGGGCGTCGTGCTCGCCGATGAGCACGGCGATGTACCGGCGCAGCGCTCGCGACTCGTCGAAGAGCTGCTCGGCAAGCCCCGGATACTGGCGCTCGAGGTCGAGGAGCACCGCTCGCAGCGTCGAGCCCCCGGCCTCGACCTCCCGGCGGCCATCGCAGAAGCGCTCCAGAGAGGGCGGTAGATGGACTTTGGGCACGTCGGACACCTCGGTCGAGGGCGAGTATCCTACGCGCATCCACTCGCTGCCCCTGAGCGCGCCGGGGTGTCCAAGGAGCAGGCCATGATCCGCTCGTTCGCCCTTTGTCTTGCCCTGTTGGCTTCGCTCGCTTGTCGGGAGACCAGACAAGCGGAGCCTGCGCGCCCCGAGCCGCAGCCCCCGGCCGCGCCGGCGGATGCGCAGCCGGCCGTGCGGCCGGACGCTTTGAGCGGCGACGGGTCCGCATCGCCGGGAGCTGCGCAGGGAGCCTCGCCTCTCGAGGCCTGCGTCGATCGCTGGCTGAAGGAGCGCAACCTCAACCAGTACGGCGACCCCGAGGGAACGGGGTACGCGGGCGGTACTCCGCTGTTCGACGAGACGACGGGTGAGCGCACCGAGCGGCTCGACTACGTCTTCTCCAAGCACCCGCGGGCGCGGGAGCACTGCCTCGCCCAGACCGCGGACGCGGGCGGCGGGGCCGAGTAGGCCGCCTGTCGCGCGCTCTTCGCGCGCCCCGCTGCGGCCCTCCGATTCGGAGAAGGGCCCAGAGCGCCGGTGCGCGGGGCCTGGTGCCGGTTTTTCTAGACGTTTCACCCTGGTGCTAGAATCCCCGCCGTGAATCTCGAAGACAGCGCGGCCCAGTCCCCGCCGACGGTCGGCTTTGTCGACCGGCGCTCGCCCGCGAACGCGGCGCTCGCCGCGCGCGGCCTAGGCGCAGGCGGTGAGGACCCGGACTTCGCGTGGGCGCACGACAAGTTCGTCACCCGCGCCCGGACGCTCTTCTATACGCGCCTCGCGTTCCTCACCATCGGCCTGGGCCTGCTCGCCGTGCCCACCTGGAGCGAAGCCTTCGGGATCGGCGGGCACATGGGCTTTGTCGTCTACTTCGCGATGCTCGGCTACAGCATCGCGAACTTCATGGTCATCGAGCACCCGGTGGTCGGCCGGGGCGCGACCTTCGTGACGCTGTGCCTGGACCTGCTCGTCCTCGTCTACTTGATCGAGGTGTCGGGCGGACTGAAGAGCCCGCTGCTGGCGACGCAGCTCATGTTCACGACCCTCTTCGTGATCCTCTTCCCCAAGCCGCTCGCCATCCTGCCGCCGCTGCTGACGCTGCCGATCGTCGCCAAGCTCGATCAGACGATGGGCACCCGGCTGCTCGGCTTTCTCGACCTGCTCATCCTCGTCTGGTACTCGGCGCTCAACTTCATCATCGTCTACGTGATGGTCTATCTGCACGAGCGCGAGGAGGCGGCCCACCGCGAGGTGGTCGCGCTCGAGCGCGACCTGCAGAACCTCGCGGTCGTCGAGGAGCGCAACCGCCTGTCGCGCGAAATCCACGACGGGCTGGGCGCTTCGCTCTCCTCGCTGATCATCCAAGCCGAGTTCCTCGAGGGCATGGCCAAGGAGGAGGAGCTCAAGCACGAGATCCGCGAGCTCAAGGGCTGCGCCGAGGAGTCGATCGACGAGCTGCGCCGCTCGCTGCGGATGATGCGCGCCGACTTCGAGCTGGTGCCGGCTATCGAGGACTACTGCCGCACCTTCGGCGAGCGCAGCAAGATGCCGGTCCAGGTCGAGAAGAGCGGCCTGCCGCGCCCGATGAAGAGCGACGCCCAGCTCACCATCTTCCGGGTGCTGCAGGAGGCGCTCAACAACGCCCGCAAGCACGCCCAGGCCAACGTGCTCACCGTGCGGCTGAGCTTCGACGACCGCCAGATGCGGCTCACCATCGCCGACGACGGCGTCGGCTTCGACACCGGCCCGACCAAGCGCGGGCACTACGGACTTATCAACATGCGCGAGCGCGCCTCCAAGGTGCGCGGCGACGTGGAGATAGACAGCGCGCCGGGGAAGGGGACGCGCATCACCCTCACCATCCCGGTCGCGGGCCAGGAGGCCCGGTGCCTGGCAGGATGAGCGCAGGAGCGACGATGGAAGCGACGGCCAACTCGAACATCCGGGTCCTCGTGGTCGAGGACCAGCCGAAGATCCTCAAGAACCAGCTCAAGCTGCTCGACGCTGCGCCGGAGATCGAGATCGTGGGCACGGCGATGAGCGGCGAGGCCGCGCTCGACGAGCTGCCGCACTGCAATCCGGACGTGCTGCTGCTCGATCTGGGCCTGCCGCGCATGAGCGGCATCGACGTCACCCGCGAGGTCAAGGCGCGCTGGCCGAAGGTGGAGATTCTCATCTTCACGATCTTCGACGAGGAGAACAAGGTGCTCGAGGCCATCAAGGCCGGCGCCTCTGGCTACCTGCTCAAGGGCGCGACCGCCGACAAGATCGTCGAGGCGATCCGCGACGTGCGCGCCGGCGGGACGGTGATCCAGCCCAACCTCGCCCGCAACCTGCTCCGGCACTTCTGCGCAGCCCCCGAGGCCTCGGCCCAGCCGCCGGCCCCCGAGCCCGCGCTCCGGCCGCTGTCCGACCGCGAGAAGGAGATCCTCCAGCTCATCGCCAAGGGCATCTCCAACAACGAGGCGGCGCAGGTGCTCAACCTCTCGAAGGCCACCATCCGCACCCACCTCGAGCACATCTACCAGAAGCTCGAGGTGACCAACCGCGTCGAGGCGGTCACCGAGGGGATCCGCAAGGGGCTTATCGATGTCTGACGAGTTCTGATGTTCTCTGAGTCGGGAGTTGGGAGCGCTCCGCGAGCCCGTGGTCCTCGTGGGGGGCGAAGCTGCGATCAGCGCGAGCGCGCCACGTGCGAGCTCGGGTCGGCGGGCTCCCTCGCTGCCATGGCGTCGCCGCTTTGGCCGGTGCCGCCGTCCACGGGCGGCGCTTCCGAGGGTTTGTTCGGAACGAGGACGAGCAGGACGACGGCCGCGACCACGGCGAACGATGCCGAACCCAGGAAGGCGGGCACGGTTCCGAAGGCGTCCCAGATCGCTCCGAAAGCGACGCTCGCCACCATCGCGGCAAAGCCGATGGCCATGTTGTAGGCACCAAAGGCCCTGCCGCGTGCCGTGCCTGCGGCGAGATCGGCGACGAGCGCGCGTTCGGCGCCCTCGACCAGGCCGTGCGAGACGCCGTAGGCCCCGACGAGTAGGAAGAGCGCCGGGAGGGTGACGGCCAAGCCGATGGCGCCCCACGTCACCGCGTAGACCAGCCAGCCGAGCGCGAGCGCGTTGCGTCGGCCGAACCGGTCGGCGAGCGTGCCGCCGATGGTCGCGGTCGAGGCCTTGATGACGTGCAGGCCCAGCCATAGCAGCGGCGCGAGCGCCGGTGAGGCCCCCAGCCGCGTGGCGAGCACGATGAGAAAGGCGTCGGTGGCGTTGGCGAAGGTGAAGAGCACCAGCGCAAAGAGGGCGCTCCTCAGGGCTCTGGGCAGCGGTTCAGGCCGCGGGCGGGCCTGCGGAGGCAGCGGGCGCGGCGGCTCGGGGGTGAGCGCGAGCGCCACGAGCGCGAAGAGGCCGGGAATGGCGGCGAGCAGGAAGACGGTATCTTCCCGAGGTCTGCGCTCTCGGCCGACAGCCCCGCGCCCAACAGGAAGAGCGCCGTCGCGCTGAAGAGCGCGCCGATGGCCGCGCCTGCGTGGTCCATCGCGCGGTGGAAGCCGTAGGCGCGGCCACGGATCGAGGGATCGGTCACGTGGGCGATGAGCGCGTCGCGGGGGCTGGTGCGCACGCCCTTGCCGACCCGATCGAAGAGGCGCACGAGCAGCACCTGCCACGGCGTCACCGCGAAGGCGACGAGTGGCCGCACCACGGTCGACAGGCTGTAGCCGGCGAGAACGAGCGGCTTGAGGCGCTCGCGCCGGTCGGCGAGGAGGCCGGTCAGGTACTTGAGGACGTTGGCGACGAAGTCGGCGGCGCCTTCGATGGCGCCTATCCAGAGATTCGATGCGCCCAGCAGCGTGAGGAAGGCGGGCAGCAGCGGGAAGATCGCTTCACTCGAGGCGTCGGTGAAGAGGCTGACGAGGCCCAGGCCGATGACCGTCTTCGGGAGCCGCGGCCGTGCGGTCAGTCTTTCGATCTCGCCGGCCATCGCCGCGCTCTAGGCAGACCTAGCGCGCCTTGCGTTCGGCCTCGGGGTTGGGCTCGAGCCCGCCCTTGCGTCGGGCCTCGAGCAGCTTGTCGACCTGCTCGGGCGCCAGCTCGCGCACCGGGCCCATCTGCCGCGCCAGGGTGACGATCTTCGCGTAGTGCTCGACCAGCTCCATGCGCAGGTAGGCCATGCTCAGGCCGTCGCCGACCGTCAGCGCGCCGTTGCCCGCCAGCAGCATCGCGTTGTGCTTGCAAGCAAGCTCGCCGACGCGCTCACGGCCCTCGGGGGTCTTGGGCATCGACAGCGGCGCGGTCGGGATGCCGGCGCCCAGCGAGACGACCACCTCGGGCATCGCCGCGAGCATCAGCGAGCAGCCCGACAGGCCCATCGCCGTCGCGTACGGCGGGTGCGCGTGGCAGACCGCCTCGACCCCGGGCCTCGCGTTGTAGATCGCGACGTGCAGCTCGAGCTCCGAGAACGGCTTGCGCCGCCCCTCGAGCACCTTGCCGGACATGTCGACGACCAGCAGCGCCGCGTCGTCGATGTCGGCCTTGGAGAAGGAGGTGGCGGTGATGAGAAGCCGCTCACCCTGCAGGCGGACCGAGAGGTTGCCGTCGTGGTTGGCCACCCAGCCCATCTGATGCAGCTTGCGCGAGTAGAGCACCATCTGCGAGCGCAAGCGCGGGGTGAGGATCTGCGGCATCGCGAAGCGGCCTCCTCTCAGGCCTTGGCGGGCGGCACGTCGAGCTGGTCGACGATGCCCACGATGAGGCTGCGAATCGGCAGGTCGGCCGTCTTGGGCACGCCGAAGAGCTGGCGCACCCCGTTGCCCTCGCTCATTACGAGCACCGTGTCGCCTTCGCCGGCCTGCACCTTGTCCACGGCGATGAAGCTCTTGGCGGTGTCGGCGCCCTGCTCGTCGACCGGTTGCACGATCATCAGCTTGAGGCCCCTGAAGCACTCGTGCTTGACGGTCGAGGTGATGCTGCCAAGGACGCGGCACAGCCTCATGACGCCCTCCGCATCCGGTTGGCGTCGACGCTGTCGACGATGCCGACGATCGCCGAGTCCACCGGCACGAACGAGGGCTGCAGGGCCAGCGCCGCCTCGCGGCTGCCGACCAGGAAGACGAGATCGTCCGGCCCGGCCTGCGCGGTGTCGACCGCCACCTCGAAAGAGCCGGAGGGATTGCCGTCGTGATCGACCGGCTGGACAACGAGCAGCTTGCGCCCCTCGAGACCCTCGTACTTGACCGTCGCCACGACGGTGCCGATGACGCGTCCTAGGTACACGTTCGACCCCTTGGAAAAGTGCGCAGTTTATAGCAGGGCGAGCCGTTGGTTGGTAGCGGACAAAGCGTGCGCGGAGCAGAGCGCCTCGGGTTGACCGGGCGGCCAGGCCCTGCCCGGCGCCCCAGAGTTCATTCCGGCCCTGTCCAAACAACTTGGGCCGAACCCCGGTCATCCCGAGCGTAGAGGCGACCAAAGGGAGCCGCGGAGTCGAGGGATTCGCGGATCCGCCTCCCAAATCTGATTCGGACAAAGTGCCCTGACGCCTCGCCAGCGAATTCGAGCACTTGCGGGTTCCCGCTCTTATGCGCGGAATGAACTCTGGCGCCCGCGGGGCGCGCGGGCGCTGGTTGCGAGGGCCCGCTCTTTAGCGCAGCGCGGCCTCGAGGATCGGCCGCCAGCTCAGCAGCGGCAGCAGGTGGCCCGCGTCGGGGACCGTCGCGAGGCTCGCGCCGCTCAGCCGCTCGGCGAACCATCGCCCGTGGTCCGGGCCGATGGGGTCGGCGGCGCCGTACCAGAGGTGAACCGGGGCGTGGACCTCGGCGAGCCGAAGCCGGTCGCCCCGGCTGCCGGCGACCACGTCGAAGGCCAGGCCTGCAGCGCCTTGGCGAATCGCCTCGCGCGTCATCGCGACCAAGCTCTCTTCGACCCCCGGCGCTGCTCGCGTCCGCGCGTCCGCCTCCGCTGGGTCTGCGCGCGCCAAGGCGGCCGGGTCGGCGCCGCCCCCGGCGAGCGCGGCCAGCACGGTGGGGAGGGCGGCGTTGGGGCTCGCGCTCACCTGGGCTGCGAGCGCGCGTTGCTCATCGGAGAGCCAGCGCACCTCTTCGTCGGGCGCCGGGGTGCAGAGCAGGCTCAGCGAGCGGACCCGGGTGCCGAGCCGCGCGGCGATCTCGACGGCGAAGTGCCCGCCGGCCGACCAGCCGACGACCGCCACTTCGGTCAGCCGCAGGTGCTTGATGAGCGCGGCGGCGTCTGCGGCCACCTCGAAGCGCGAGGGAAGGGTCACCGGATCCGTGCCGCCGTAGCCCGGGCGGTCGAAGGTGATGAGCCAGGCCCCGACGGCCGCGGTCGCCTCCGGGTCGGGATCGAACAGGCGCGAGCCCGGTGTGCGGTGCAGAAGGAGCACCGGCGGGCCGGCCCGGTTGCCCCACTCGGCCCAGGCGAGACGGCGACCGTTGGACAGCTCGAGGGTGTAGTCGGCGTTAGGCAGGTTTTGCGTGCGCACGAATCAAAGGTGGGACTGCCCGCGCGACGGAGACAATCGAGGCGCTTCTTCGTCGTCCGGGCTCTTGGGCGACGGTCATGCTGCCGCTATCCCATCGCACGCTGCGAGAGAGGAGCGTGAACGGCTCAGTGAGCGGGGCGCAGCACTGCGACCTCTTCCTTGGCAACGGCTTGCCGTGCGCCAGGGAAGGCGTCTCTCAGGGCGACGGTGCAAGGCTGTCGTCCAAGGGTTTTCGGGCTCGTTGAGGGGGGCGCGGCTTTGCGACCAGGGTCTGCGGCATTGCAACCAGGGGTTGCGGGCATTGCGACCAGGGTCTGCGGGTATTGCAA
>DHSB01000061.1:54268-54453 GCA_002408385.1 Myxococcales bacterium UBA5297 | reverse complement strand
CGGGCATCGCGACCAGGGTCTGCAGCATTGCAACCGGGGTCTGCGGCATTGCGACCAGGGTCGGCGGGCATCGCGACCAGGGGCGCGGCCACGGCGACCGGGGGATGCGGTCCTGCAACCAGGGGTCGCGCCTTACGTTAGGGGGGGCGAGCTCGCGAATTGACTACCGAATGGGAGAGGGATGA
>DHSB01000061.1:53130-54133 GCA_002408385.1 Myxococcales bacterium UBA5297 | reverse complement strand
GGATGACGCGGCCGTCCCCGCCCTCGGGCGATTCGCACCCGATCGCCGCCTCCCGGAGATGCCCCGTCCCGCCGCGCTCCTCTCTCATCTGCCCCCGAGGCCCCGGCTACGTTTTCGCGAGATTGCGGAACCACCTGACCCGGAAGCGTGGCCAGCCCGGCCGCCCGAGGGTCGAAGACCGCGGCAATGAGCCGTCCGTGAGCGGCTACTTCGGGTTCACGATCTTCCGCGCCGCGTGGACGATCTGGTCGCGCGCGCCGCCCTTGGCTATCGCGCGGATCTCGCTCAGCGGCACCCGCGACAGCAGGCGCAGCGCCAACGGCATCGGGGTCTTCGGGTTGCGCACCAACGAGGTGCAGACCGTGGAGTTGAGGCCCCACTCCTTGTGCTCGGCGATGATCTTGATGGCGTCGGGCGACAGGGTCGGCATCTTCGCGGCGTGCTGGACCTCGTCGAGCCCGACCCGCGGGTTCTTGAGCACGTAGATGTGCAGGGTCTTGTTGGTGTCGCGCAGCAGCGCCATGCGCGTCTCGCGATCGCACGAGAGCGCGAGCGCCATCTTCTGCGTCACCGTCATCGCCTTGAGCCGCTCGGAAACCGGGCCGGGCGGTGCCGACTTCCTGTCGCCTTCGAGCGGCTCGCCGGAGCGCAGGCGGCCGGCCAGCGCCTCGAGCTCGGTGGGCGCGCCCGTGAAGACCACCGCGACCCCGTGGCCCGGCACTACCGCGGCGACCCGCGCCGAAACCTCGGCGACGGTCTGAGCGCCGACGACGACCTGCAGCGAGCACTCGGCCATCGCCGCGACGCCTTCGACAGAAGCCCCGCGCACGAGCAGCCCGCCCTTGACCACCTCGGCCTCGTGAGCCGCGAGGTAGTCGTCGGGGGTCGCGTACTCTGCCTTGAGAGCCAGCGGATTCACGTCGTCTCCTGCGGCGCGGCGCGTCTTCCGCGACCGTCCTCCGTGCGCTACGTGCGGCGTCTGCGCCGCCACCCGCCGGCCGCC
>DHSB01000061.1:46033-52972 GCA_002408385.1 Myxococcales bacterium UBA5297 | reverse complement strand
GCCCCCCCCCCCGCCGGCCGCCACGACCAGCAGCGCGAGCGCCGAGTCCAATCCTCCCGCGCTCGCCCCGCAGCCGCAGCCTCCGGGCTGCTCGGCCTCGACCGCCGGCGGCTCGCCGGCATCGGGCGGCTGACCACCGTCGGGCGGTGCGACCGACGCGTCCTCGGGCTCCACGCCCGCGTCCTCGACGGCTCCCGCGTCCACCGCGCCGGCATCGCTCTCTCCCGCGTCCGCTTCGCCGCCCGCGTCGATCTCGCCGGCGTCGGGCGGCATCCCCGAGTCCGGCTGGCAGGCGTACTCGCCGCTGCAGCCGCCGGTGCCGTCGCAGACGTCGTCGAAGGTGCAGAAGTCGCCGTCGTCGCAGGTCGTGCCCGCGGCGGCCATCGCGTCGGCAGGGCAGGCGGGGCTCGCGCCGTCGCACCGCTCCGCCACGTCGCAGACGCCGGACGAGGCCCGGCAGACCGCTCCCGTGGCCACCGGACCGCAGCGCCCGTCGATGGCCGCCCCCTCGGCCACGCTGCAGGCTTGGCAGTCGGCAGGATCCCCGCCGCCGCACGCCGTGTCGCAGCAGAAGCCGTCGACACAGAAGCCGCTCTCGCACTCCAAGCCCTGCGCGCAGGCGGTGGCGCCGTGAGCGAGGGCGACCGTCGCGCTGCTGGCGAGGTTGTTCGTCTCGTTGCTCTCGGGGACGTAGTTGTGGAGGTCGACGAAGACGCCGAAGTAGTAGTCGCCGTCGGACAACAACGCGCCGTCGGGCGAGGCCAGCGGCAGCGTCACGTCCAGGTCTACCGAGAGGCTTGCGTCGGTGAGCGTCAGGCCGGTCACCTCGGCCAGCGCCTGGTCGTAGACGCTGATCACCGGGTTGTCCGAGAGATAGAGCCCGAGGTCGAACGAGCGTGGGCTGGCGATGCCGCCGTTGATCAGATCCACGGTGACGCGCACCTCCTCGCCGAACCGCGCGCTGCTGATCTCGGGAAACGGTTCGACGGGCGAACGGACCAGGACCGCGTTGGCGATCAGGTCGGGGATGGAGACCAGCACCGGCCCGCTGGAGACGGCCAGATTGTTCGTTTCGTCGACCTCGACGACGCGCCCCTCCGGCTGCGTGGGCGTCGGCGGATCGATGAGGAGGATCAATCGCCAATTGCCATCGGGAACCGGAGGCCCTGGCGCGTGGAGCGTCTCGACGAGCGTCTCGCCGGGGCCGAGCCCCTGGAGGCTGCCCACGAACCAGTGGGCGAGGACGTCCGACGAATCGAGAACCTCATCCGCGGAGAAGTAGACCTGGAAGTCGAACGGTCCGGCCGGGTCGAGCCCGCGGTTGCGCAGCGTCACCTCCACGTCGAAGGGCTCTCCGACCGTCGCCGAGGCGGGGCCAGAGACCGTTCCCGTGAGGTCGACGCCGGAGATGTACGGAGCGCTCACCCCGGTGTTGTTCGACTCGATGGCCTCGTCGACGATGTTGGTCGGGTCGACGAGGACGCCGAGGTAGAAGCTGCCCGTGCCCGGCGGCCTGACGAACTGGACCCCCGACTCGCTGAAGGTCGCCTGGGAACGGCCCGCGAGGCTCTCTGGGGTCGTGTGCTGGGCAATCAGCGTGTCGGTGGCCGGGTCGATGATCGCGTCGCTCGACAAGTAGACGTCGAAGAGAAACCCGGTGGCTGGGTTCTGGCCCTGGTTTTTGATGGTGGTCACCACGTCGAGCTCGAACCCGGGCTGCCCGTTGATGTCCACCGGGTTGAGGGCCGAGCCGCTGACGTCGAGGACCGTCAGGTCCGGATCGATCGCCGGGGAGATGGCCAGGTACTGGTTGGTCGGCCAATGGCTCGCCGTGCAGCTCGGGCTGCACGAGAGCGCGGTGATGGCGCTCGCGCCCGTCGCGTCCTCGATGCCCACGGTGGCGCTGCCCGAGGTGCCGCTGGCGATCGGGCCGTAGTAGATGATGATCGCGCCGCTTCGCTCGTGCAGGTCCACCTGCACGTTGCGAGCAATTCCCCCGCTGTAACTCTCCCAGTTCTGCAATCTGAGCGAGAAGACCTGATCCGGCGCCACACCCGAGGTCGTCCACTCGGCGCGAGCCGTGGTGGGCACCTTCATGTCGTCCCACCAATAGGCGATGAGGTTGTTGGGGTTGCTCGATTTGGGCAGCGAGGAGTTCGAATAGCAGCTTCCGCAGTGCGACGGCGTGAAGAGGATGAGGCCGTTGGTGTTGAGGCCGACGGTCGAGTAATTCACCCCGTAGAAGGTGAAGGAGAACGGCAGCGTCAGGCTCGCGTTCCCGTCATCGGCGGCGCTGAAGGTGACGGTGCGCCACCCGGTGTAAGTCGGCGCAACCCCAGGAGTCGGGGGCGAGACGACGTAGAGGGTCTGAGCGAACGCGCCGCCCGAGAGAAAGGCGCACGCGACCACCGTCAGGGAGAAAAGAGCGGTTCTCATGCTGTCCTCGCGCTAGGCCGGTTACCTGCAGCCGGCGGTGTAGCTGACCCGAAGAGTCGAGCCCGGCTCGGGCACTGCGGAAGGCTCGAAGTCGATGGCGTTGGCCGCCGAGTTGTAGGTCCAGCGCACGTCGCCGACAGGCGAGACCGCCGGGATGGCGACGGCGTCGATCGTCACGGTGATCGGGGCCGAGCTCAGGTCGGGAAGATCGCTCAAGGGGAAGCGCGAGCGGAAGGCCGAGCCGAAGGCCACCGCGCCAATGCGGGACATGGCGGCCGGCCAGTCGGGATTGCAGATCTCCTCGAGGGCGCCTCCAGTGGAGGCGACGAGCGATCTGGCAGTCGGCGATTGCCCGGCCGTCGATTCGTCGTAGTCGCAGCCAGACCCCGCCGAGGTCGGTTGGGTCGGAAGCATGCCGGAGACCGAATACTGGCTTGCCCCTTTCAAGCGAGCGAGGAAGCCGCTGTAGAAGCTGAATGGCGTGGCGTCGTGATCGGCGGCATCGGAGATCAGCACGACCGAGAGCCGAGCGTCGGAGCGTAGGAAGCCCGCGTTGTGCGTGCTGAGCAGCGGTTCGCTGAGCGCCAACTCAAAGGGCTTGAGCAGCAGCTCGTCGTAGTTGCCGTTCGTTCCGACGTTGACGTTTTCGGCGAAGACCCGCTCCTTGTTGGGAGTCCTCGCGGTGATCACTCGCGGGTTGCCGCCGCCGAGAGGGACGAAGCGCCCGTTCGCGTCGGAGCCCCCGTTGTTCGACCCTCCGTGAGCGATATCGACCGACGTCGTCGTAATCGCGATCCGGTAGTCGACCCCGCGGGAGTCCGCGTCTCCGACGAACGCGGGGAACGCGGCTCCGAGCGCGACCTGCTTGTCGTACATGGAGCAGCTATCGTCGACGACTAGCAGGACGTCGACTTTGGGCGCCGGGTCGATGTGGAACTCGTCGGTGCGGGTCGAGGTGGTCGCGCCGGTGCCCCAGAGCGAAAGGATTTGTGCCTCGCCGTCAGAGGTCTCCAGGCGGAGGGCAGCCGTCGCGCGCCCGAGGGCGACCGGACCGAAGGCGACTCGGAACCCCACGCTCTGGTTGGTCTCGAGGCTCGCCGGTAGCGCGGGCATGTGGTTGATCGAGAAAGAAGGCGAGGCGCCGGGTAGGAAGCCGAGCGCCGAAAGCTCAATTGGACTCGAGCAGGCGTTCGAGACGACGAAGGGGACCTCGCGCGAGCTGCAGCCGACCTCGACGTCGCCGAAGTCGTGGTGGTTGGGAAGCAGCGTGAGACAGGAGGGCTCGGCCGAGCCGGTCAGCGCGATCGAGGCCATGGGCGAAGAGGCGCTCGAGGTGAAGAGCTCGACTGCGCCCGTGAAGACGGCCTGCTGCGCGGGCGAGAAGCGAACCGCTATCTCCAGGGTTTCGCCGGGGTCGAGGTTCACCTCGGAGGCGGGAGGATCGACCAGCGCGAGCTCAGCCGCCGAGCCGAACGCGAGCCGCGGCGGCGAGACCACGCAGACGTCCGCGGGGCTGGTGGCGGTGTTGCGCACGAGGAACGAGAGGGTGCGCGTCGCCCCGGGGAGCACGTGGCCGAAGTCGAGCTGTGGCGGGACGACCTCGTACTCGCAGCGCGGGAAGGTGGCCCCCTCGGCGCTCAGGGCGATCTCGACCACCGGCTTGTTGAAGTCGTTCGAGTAGATGCGCAGCGTCGCGTTGCTCCGCCCGGAAGCCGTCGGCGAGAAGACGACCGGCAACCCTGCCTGGTCTCCGGCGGGCAGCCCGGCGCTCTCGTAGCCGAGCGGCGGCCACTCGATGGCGAAGCCGGTCGCCTCTCCGATCAGCTCGGCCGGCGTCTCGGTCCAGCTCCCGTCGTTGGCGCGCACCGCGAAGCGCAGGTTGTCCTCGTTGGTCCCGGGCGCGTCCGCGCCGAGGTTCGACAGCGTCACCACCTCGGTCCGGCTGCCTCCGACGGCGACGAGGCCGAAGTCGAGCGCCCGGGGCCGGGCGTCGAGCTGCGGCCCGCCTCCGCGACCAAGGAGCGCCACCTCCTTCGACGGCAGCGTCTCGTCGTCCGACTCGAAGACCAGCCGCGCGGTCGAGATGCCCAGCTCGCTCGGGGAGAAGACCAGGGCGACCTTGGCCTGGCCGCCCGGCGCGAGAGAGAGCTGCCCGTCCGCGGGCAGCTCGAACTCCCCGCCGGTCAGAGTCTCCAGCGTGAAGGGCCCGGCGTGCAGCTCGCGGTTGCCGAGGTTCTCCAAGCGCAGCCACATCGTCGAGCGCGCCCCGACCGGCACGAAGCCGTGATCGACGGCGAACGGCGCGACGACGAGGACGTGCTGAACCCCGGTCCCCGTGAGCTCGACGACCTTCGTCTCGCAGTGCGCTTCGCCGCTGATGGCCAGGGTGGCCGTGTGCCCGCCGAGGCGAGAAGGCCGGAACTCGATCTCGAACGAGAGGGTCTCGCCCGGCGCGATGGAGCGGCTGCCGGGCGGGAAGTTGACGAGGTTGAAGGCGCTCGCGTCGGCGCCGCTCGGCAGGGCGACGCCGATCTCCAGCGGCAAAGGCGAGGGGTTGGCGATGTCGAGGGTCCGGGTGAAGCCCGTCGTCAGGGCCACCGAGCGGAAGTCGAGAGAGGCGGGCAGCGGGGCGCAGCCCTTCTGGACGCCTGCTCCGTGGAGCTGCAGCGCCAGCGTCTCGACCGCTCCGTCGCGGATGCCCACCAGCGCGGTCACGGACCGGTCGCCGGGAGCGACGGGCGAGAAGAAGAGCTCGATCTCGCGGTTCTCACCCGGCGCGACGACGAACGGGGTCAAGGCGTGCCCGAAGGCCGAGTCCGTGTTCCCGTCGAGCTTCAGCGAGATGACCTGGAAGCTGGCCGAGCCGGCGTTGTAGAGCCCGACGCGCTGCGAGACCGACTGGCCGATGAGGACGGCGCCGAAGTCAATCTCGAGCTGGCGCACCAGCTCGCTGCCCGAAGCGCTCTGTGAGACGAAGAACGGGTCGCCGGCCGCGGAGCCCGCATCGACGCGCGGCGGGGTCCCGGCGTCGGTCACGTCTTCGGTCGGCTCGAAGGGACAGGCGGTCGATAAGGCGAGCGCGAGCGACGCGAGCAGCAGGTGGGGCATACGGCGCATGGCGGGTTTCCTCCCAGCGGTCGAGGACGGTTGCAGCCTCGGGGGAATGACCGGGCCATCGTACCGTAGGAGAGGAGGCGGCCACACGGCGCAGCCGCGAGCGCACGAAAACGAAAGAAGGCCCGCGACGCGTCCGCCGCGGACCTTGGTCCATCAACGCCTTCCCTGCAGGTCAGTGCGCGTGCCCGCTGGCGTGGACCGAGTGCACGACGCGCTCGACGTAGTGCACGTAGTCGACGTAGGCGGCCACGAACTCGCGGCCGGCTTCGACGCTCTCGTCCTTGCGCTTCTGCGCGGCGACCGCCTTCGCGAAGCGCTGGCGGATGCTGTCGCCGGTGTGCGCGAGGATCTGCTTCAGGAAGGGCTCGATGTCGCCCTTGGCGAGCGCCGCGTCGAGCTTCAGGGTGACCGGATCGGTCGTGCCCGCGGCCTTGAGCCCGGTGTAGGGCGCGTTCTCGCCGGCGCGGTGGATGCGCACGAGCGTGTCGAAGAAGGAGCGGTCGGCGAGCGCCTTGGCCTCGGGGCCGAGCTTGCGGACGGTCAGCGTCTGCGCGAAGGCTGCGCGCAGCTCCTTCTCGTCAGCGGGCTGCACCCACTTCAAGACCGGCGTCACGTCTCCCTTGTCGAGCGCGGCTTGGGCTTCGACGACGACGGGTCCGTCGAGGCTGTCGCAATGGGCCCACGCGGTGAGCGGCGTGAGGAGGGAAGCGGCGAGAATCGCGGTGAGGATCGGACGCATCGGGTGCTCCTTTCATTGGGTTGGACTGCCTGGGTGAAGTTCGTCCGGGCGCGGGCCCGGTGAATCGGTGGAGCCTCCGCGCCGCTGGTCGCGTCGGGCGCAGATCGAGCGCGCGGGGCCGAAATCGAGCGGCCCTTGGACTTCGCTTCCGCCGCTTTGGCGTCGGGAGCTGCGCTCGGGGTGCGCGGAGCTTGGGCTCTCGGGAACCCGAATCCGCGACTTGCGGCGTCAGCCGCGGATCATCGTGAGCAGCATCTTGAAGCGCTGCCGGGCGTAGACCGCGTGCGGCACCTGGGCCGGCATCAACACCGTCTCGCCCGTCTTGGCCACCACCGACTCACCGCCGATGACCAGCTCGACCTCGCCGTCGAGCACCTCGACGTAGGCGTCGCAGGGCGTGACGTGCTCGTTGATCGACTGGCCCGCTTCGAGCGCGAAGATCGTCAACGAGCCGATGGGCTTCTGCACGATGGCGCGGCTGACGATGGAGCCGGGTGCGTAGGCGACCAGGTCGGCCAGGCGCACGGCCTTGGACGGAGGGATGGAGCTGGGGTTTTCGGCGGTCATGGTTTTTCTCCTGATTCGAGGGTTACGGGTCTTTTGGTCCGAAGGTGTCGAGATCTCTCCCCGGTCACCCCGAGCGTAGG
>DHSB01000061.1:41155-45889 GCA_002408385.1 Myxococcales bacterium UBA5297 | reverse complement strand
CGAGGCCGAAGTCGAGGGGCCCTTCGACTCCGCTCCCGCGGCTCGCGCGTCGGGAGCTACGCTCAGGGCGAGCGGAGGCGGTCCGAGCCGAAGAAGGAGCTCTCGACGCATCTTCAGCTCCAGTCGAGCAGGCGCCGCTCGCCTTCGAGCTCGCGGATGTGCGTCACGTCCTGGGTCACTTCGAGGGTGCCGCGGTAGGTCTTCTTCGCGTCGCGCACCGCGAAGTAGCGGATGAGCAACATGCGGCCGCGCATGTTGAGCCAGAACTCGGCCGAGTCGCGCGTGCCCTGGCGGAACTCCTCGAGGATGCGCTGGACGATGTGCTGGCTCTTGGGCGGGTGGCAGTTCTGGACCTTGCGGCCGATCACCTGCGGGCTGCGCGGGAAGATGCGCGTCTCACCGCCGGAGTAGTAGCGGACCTCGTCGTTCTCATCGACGAAGGAGATCTCCACCGGCAGGTGGCTGAGCACCAGGTTGACCTGCTCGAGGCTCAGCAGGCCGGTGTCGAGCGCGAGCCGCGCCAGGCCGCGCTGCGCGGGCTGCTCGGCCTCTTCGCGCGGCCTCCACCCGGTGCCCGGCTTCGCCAGCGTGTAGCCGATCTCCGCTTCCGCCTTGCGCACCTCGGCCCAGTCCGTGTCGGTGAACAGGTCCAGGCACATCGGGAAGAGGATGGCCTCCTCCTTGAACACCATGTCGACCAGCTCGGTGGTCGCCTCCGAGGCGCTCTTGGCGAGCGCGGCGGGGTCGCCGGCCTCGGCCGCGGCGCGGGCGGCCTTGAGCAGCGCGCGGATGTCGTCGTGCACCGCCCACATCACCTGCGGCGGGCCGCTCACCCCGGCCCTCTCGAGCAGCGGGAAGAGCAGGTTCTCCTTGCGCACGTAGTGGCGCTCGACGCTGGAGAGCTGCTCGAGCAGGCCGCTGATGCCCGCGCGCCGGGCCTCGAAGCGCTCGGGCTGCGGCGGCGCGCCCAGCGCGGCGATCTCGGCCTCGAGCGCGCGGCTCGCCCGCTCGAGGGCGCGGTTCTCGAGCATGAAGGTGTGGACCGGGTGCCCCGGCTCCACCTCGGGCGCGCCCTGGCCGGCCAGGGTCGGCTTGAAGACCTCGACGTGCAGGGTGCACAGCCGCCGCACCTCCTCGGCCGGCACGCCGTCGAGGGTGATGAGCTCGTTCTCCATCCGCCCGATCTCGGTCGCGCCCACGTCGCGCAGCAGCAGGTCGAAGCGCTCCTTCAAATCGGCGAGGTCCTCTCCCTCGTGCAGGCCGCGGACGATGGACTTGAGCGCCTCGCGCCTCGCCTGCGCCTCCTCGGGTGTCGCCGGCGCCGGCTCGCCGATGACCGGCCGCTCGCCGGTCTGGCGCTCTATCTCCGAGGCGAGGTCTTCGAGCAGCGCCTTGGGCTCCTTGCCGGCGAGCTTGGCGGCCATCGCCACCGTGGCGATGCGCCCGAGCGTCGCGCGCACCGCCGGGCTCTTGAGCTTGGAGAACTCGGGGGCGTAGCCGACCAGGTAGTCGAGCAGGAAGGGGTGCGTCTCGAGCAGGTCGTGGATCTTGGTGTTCTCGTTCAGGGTCTTCATCGTCTGCCTCGTGAGTCTTTAGGGAAGCTCGGTCTCTCTCAGGCCTCGCGGCGCTCGCGGGCAGCGAGCGGCAGCCAGCGCGCCTCCAGGCTCTCGCCCAATTCGACGAGCTCGCGCTCGGTCTCCCGGTGCTCGCGCCCGTGGGCCTCGACCTGCTCGGCCAGAGTCTGCAGCGCGGCCTCGGGCAGGCGCCGCTCGGCCATCGGATAGAGCACCTGGTCCTCCTTGCGGATGTGGGCCGAGAGCCCCTGGGAGAACTGGAGGGCGGCGAGGTCGGCCTCGCGCGCGTCCTCGACGATCCAGGGCTCGGGCCGCGCCGCCAGGTCGCGCAGCCGGCGCACGAGCGCGCGGCCCTGCTCGTGGTCGAAGAGCATCACCGCGATAGGGCCCGCCTCGCGCGAGAAGCCGCTCTCGACCATCGTCTCGAAGAGGATCTCCTCCTCCTTGCCGTGGTGGTGCCGGTCGGCGAACGCGGCGAAGAAGCGGGCGAAGCGCTCGAGCTCGGCGCGCTCGGTCACCTCGCCGGCACGCACGCGGGCGGTGTGTGCCTCGAGCGCCGCGAGGACGCGCTCGATGAGCCGGTGCTCGGTCATCAGGGTTTCGATCGGGTCCATCTCTTCCTCCTTGCGGCGTCGCTCGCGTCGGTTTTCGCGCAGTTGGAAGAGCAAGAGCCTTGCCAGGGCCTAAACTCAGTGATCTCCGGCGGATAGCAGGGCGTTCTTCGAGTGCGACACCGAAATGTGGTTGAGGCGGCACCCGAATAGCGTTAGGCAACCAAATATGAGTGCGTCCTGCAGACCCCAGCACAGCCGCGCGGAGAGCGAGGCCATCGTCGACCAGGCGATCAGCGCCGTGCTCGCCACGGTCGATCTCCAAGCCGTCCTCGAGAGGACCGCGCACCTGCTGCGCGGCCACTTCGGCGAGACGCGGGTGACCATCCTGCGGCTGCTCGAGAAGCCGGCCGGCGAGGTCGAGGTGCTGCTCGTCGACGACCCGCGCTTCCCCGGGTCCGAGGCCGGCAGCCGCTTCCCGCTGGCGGGCTCGGCGTGCGGCGAGGCGATCGACGCCAAGCGCCCGCTCGTCGTCGATCCCATCGATTCCAAGGCGCCCGGGCATCGCGAGGAGGCGTTCGTCGCCCCGCACGGCTACAGCTCGCTGGTCACCTTCCCGCTGCTGTTCGAGGGCGAGCCGCTCGGCGCGCTGCAGGTCGCGCATCAGCCCGAGGCGGGCCTGTTGTCGTGCTGCCTGCACACCGCGGAGAAGATCTCGCGGCTGCTCGCCATCGCGCTGCACAACAGCCTGATGGTCGAGGAGGTCAAGCGGCTCAACCGGCTGCTCGACCGCGAGAACGCGCGGCTGCGCGAGGAGCTGCGCGAGGTGCGGCGCGAGGCGCGCTATGTCGCCGAGAGCCCGGCGATGCGCGAGGTGATCGAGCGGGTGCGGCTGGTCGCCGCGCTCGGCACCACGGTGCTCGTGCGCGGGGAGACCGGCACCGGCAAGGAAGGGCTCGCGCGGATGGTCCACGACTTCAGCCCGCGCTTCGGCGGCCCGTTCGTCGCCGTCAACATGGGCGCCATCCCCGAGACGCTGATCGAGAGCGAGCTGTTCGGCCACGAGAAGGGCGCCTTCACCGGCGCGACCCGGCGCAAGGCCGGCCGCTTCGAGCAGGCCGAGGGTGGCACGCTCTTCCTCGACGAGATTGGCGACGCGCCCGCGTCGGTGCAGGCGCGGCTGCTGCGGGTGCTGCAGGAGCGCGAGGTGCAGCGGGTCGGCGGCGACGATCCGCTCAAGGTGGACGTGCGCGTGGTGGCCGCGACCAATCGTCCGCTCGAGAAGATGGTCGAGCAGGGCACCTTCCGCGCCGACCTCTACTACCGGCTCAACACCTTCCCCATCGAGCTGCCGGCGTTGCGCGAGCGGGTCGAGGACATCCGGCCGCTCGTCACCTGGTTTCTGACGCGGCACGCGGCCTCGATGCATCGCAAGCCGCCGGAGGTGAGCGAGGCGAGCTGGCGGGTGCTCGAGGGCATGGGGTGGCCGGGCAACGTGCGCGAGCTCGAGAACTACGTGCAGCGCGCGCTCATCCTCAGCCCCGGTGCCGAGCTGGTGTTGCCGGAGACCGAGCGCAGCGCGCCGCGTCCGCGGGCCTCGACGCGGGCCGCGCGTCCGCGCAGCTTCGAAACCGAGGTCCGCGAGGTGATCACCCGGGCGCTCGACGCCTCCGAGGGCCGGATCTACGGCCCCGACGGCGCGGCGGCGCTGCTCGGGCTCAAGCCGACGACGCTGCAGGGCAAGATGCGCAAGTACGGGATCAAGCGCGTCTGAGCTTCAAGGGCGACGGAGAGGAGGAGGAAGAGGAGGGAGCACCGCCGTCCCGGCGTCCGCGCCGCGCCGTCGCCGTCCAGCGGCGTCCGACGAGGTGCCCGGTCGCGTGCAGGGAAGCACTGCCGGCGCCCGACGACGCGCCTGTGCACGCGCAGGAAGCGCTGTCGGCGCCCGACGATGTGCCGGCGCACGTGCAAGGAAGCGCTGTCGGCGCCCGACGACGTGCCGGCGCACGTGCGAGGAAGCGCTGTCGGTGCCCGACGACGCGCCGGTGCACGCGCAGGAAGCGCTGTCGGCGCCCGACATGTCGTCCTCAGCGCACTTGGTGCCCTCGGAAGGTGGCCGCGTGGGCGTTCCCCGACCGCGAGGATGCAGGGACAGCGGCGCGACCTGCGCCGGCGCTGATGCGAATCAGACCGGCGCCCGCTCGTGTGGCCAGGTTGGCGTGCTTTCGTCCTCCTGCCTACAATCGCCGCATGATCCGAACCTCGATAACCGTGCTCTCGCTCTCGCTTCTATTCGGCTGCGCCACCGGCGGGTCCTACAAGGTCTGCAACGACCGGACGAACCGCTGTGTCGAGGCCTGCCCCAGCGCACCGCGCGGACCGGCGCCTCAAACTCCGCTCGGGGTGATGAACGACCCGCGCGCGCTCTGCGAGCAGGACTGCGCGAAGGAGAACCGCGCCTGCGAGCGGTCCGAGGCCGAGCGGAAGCAACGGGAGGCGGAGTCCAAGGCTCTCGTGCCGGCGGGTGGGGAGTAGGGGCGGCTGAGAGCAGCTTTCTCGGAGGTCGAGAGCCCGAGCCCCGGTCATCCCGAGCGTAGGCCGAGCTTGCG
>DHSB01000061.1:40653-41014 GCA_002408385.1 Myxococcales bacterium UBA5297 | reverse complement strand
TTGCGAGGCCGAAGTCGAGGGGCGTTGCTCGGCTGCAC
Organism: Myxococcales bacterium UBA5297; assembly: GCA_002408385.1. Classification (GTDB taxonomy): domain Bacteria; phylum Myxococcota; class Myxococcia; order Myxococcales; family UBA5297; genus UBA10939. Next base: position 40,976 of record DHSB01000061.1, on the reverse strand, counting down.
CCGATGGCTCGGATCGCCGATTCGTGCCGATGGCAGAGGGTTGTGCTGGCCGCGAGCGCCGTTGGCCCGCCCCCTCCCCTCCCAAACGGCCCGCATACGAGCGTGCTCGTCGCGTGCTTGGTTGCGCGGGCCTGGGAGGGGCGATCGCGTGTGCTTGCCTTCTGCTCTCCGGCTTGATCGCATTGCTCTCGCCTTGACGCACCGGCGCGTCGTAGCGCTAGCGAGCGGAGCTCGAACAAGCGACGAGGCCCCGCACCGGCGCGGGCGATCGCCTCTCCCAGGCGCGCCCTCGATGATCGTGTCGAGCACAGGCGAGTGCGCGC
>DHSB01000061.1:23121-40488 GCA_002408385.1 Myxococcales bacterium UBA5297 | reverse complement strand
GGTGAGGGCCAGCGGTGCCGCGATCCCGACACCAAGCGTGTCGACTCAAGATCGGGCGATTCGAGACCGGCGGTCCGAGTCCGCGGTGCGACTCGGTGGATTCCGAGTTGGCCGATTCCGAGTCGGTCACCCCTCGGTGAACGCCGGCCCCTTCGGCGTCTCCCTTGGCTTTCCGCGAGCGACGAAGATGCGCACCGCCAAGTACACGATGGGAAGGATGCCGCCGATGATGAAGAGCAGGTCGCCCGGCAGCCGCGCCCACTCGAGGAAGGTGATCGTGGGACTTCCCAAGAAGCGCGCCTCGCGCGCGTGCCAGTAGCCGATGTCGATCGCGTCGTACATCTGCAGGATGCCGATGGGGATGAGGTTGACGAACATCATCCACGCGAGGCCGATGTTCAGGCTCCAGAACGAGACCTTCATCGCCGTCTCGCTGCGCTTGTCGCGCGGCAGGAAGTAGCGGGCGACGAACATGAAGAAGCCCACCGCGAGCATCCCGTAGACGCCCATCATCGCCCCGTGGCCGTGGTTGGCGGTGAAGGCGGTTCCTATCTCCCAGTAGCTGACCACCGGCAGGTTGATGAGGAAGCCGAAGACCCCGGCGCCCAGGAAGTTCCAGAAGCCGACCGCGACCAGGAAGAGCACGGCCCACTTGTGCGGGAAGGCCTCGCTGCGCGCGCGGAAGGTCGTCTGGTCGCCCCGCTCGCTGCCGAGCTGCATGAACCGCCAGGCCTCGTAGGTGAGCAGCACCAGCGGCAGCACCTCCATCGCCGAGAAGAAGGCCCCCAGCGCCATCAGCTCGACCGGCCCGCCGCTGAAGTAGGCGTGGTGCATCGTGCCGATGACCCCGCCGACCGAGTAGAGGATGACGTCGAGGTAGATGATGCGGGTGGCGACGGTCAGACGCACCAGGCCGAGCAGCACGAAGACGTAGGCGACCATGATCGTGGTGAACAGCTCGAGGAAGTCCTCGACCCACAGGTGCACGACCCAGAAGCGCCAGAAGTCGATGACGGTGAAGTTGGTGTCGAGGCCGATGACCATCCCCACTGCGTAGAAGACGGGGATGGAGAGCGCGCTGTAGAGGAAGAGAAAGGGCATGTTGCCCGGGTGCTCCTCGCGCAGCTTGGGCCAGAGTCCGCGCAGGATGATGGCGACCCACAGCAGCATCCCGGCGACCAGCGCCGCCTGCCAGACTCGCCCGAGGTCGATGTACTCCCAGCCCTGCGCGCCGAGCCAGAACCAGGGGCCGTCGAGGCTGATCAGGTCCCGGAAGCTGAGCAGCTCGCCTATCAGGCTGCCGACGACGACCACCACCACCGCGGCAAAGAGGCCTATCGCCAACTTGTCCTGCCCGCGCGGCTCGCGGCCGGCGACGAGCGGGGTGATGAAGATGCCCATGGCCAGGAAGCTGGCGGAGACGAAGAAGATGGCGAGCTGCAAATGCCAGGTGCGGGTCAGGTTGTAGGGGAAGTAGCGGGCGACGTCGATGCCGGCGATGACCCACTCTGGCTGCGCGTGGTAGTGCGCGTTCGCCCCGCCCAGCAGGCCCTGCGCGAGGAAGAGGCCCGCGACGACCAGGAAGTACCAGGCGGTCGCGCGTTGCGCGGGCGTCAGCGGCACGGCCTCGGGGTTCTTGAAGCGCAGGGTGCCCGCCGGCTCGTCGGTCGCGCGGTGCCAGCCGAGCAGGTGGTAGCGGCCGAAGAGGAAGAAGACGACCCCGATGCCGCCGAGCAGGGCGACCAGGCTGAACATGCTCCACATCAGCGCTGAGGCGGTCATCTGGTTGCCGGCCAGATGCTCGGGAGGCCAGTTGTTGGTGTACGAGTAGGTGCTGCCCGGCCGCGCCGCCGACGCCGCCCAGGCCGACCAGGCGAAGAACGCGGTCAGCTTGCGCACGTCCTCGGGGTTCGGGATGCGCGGCAGCCTCAGGCCCGGGTTCTGCGCGGGGTTCGCGAAGCGGATTCGGTCGTGCGCGACGCGCCCCTCGAAGGCGGCCTGCTGGCCGCGGGTGAAGACGAGCGTGCCCTGCTCGGGGAAGTAGGTGTTGGCCTTGAGCTCGCTGAGCACCCGCGCCCGCACCTCCGGGCTCGGGTCGCCGCCTCCCGCGTAGAGGCCGAGCATCGCCAGCGCTTCGGCGTGGAGGTACTCGGCGGTGAAGTCCGGGCCGAGGTAGGCGCCATGGCCGAAGAGGGTCCCGTACTGCATCAGGCCGAACTTCTGGAAGACGTGCTGGCCGGCCAGCACGTCGGCGCCGGTGAAGAGCACCTCGGCGTTCTCGGTGAGGACGCGGTCGGGGACGGGCGGGGCCTCGCGGTTGACCGCGAAGGCCAGGTAGATGAGGACGCTGAAGCCGAAAACGAAGGTGAGGATCGCCGTCCACAGCCAGGCAGGAGAGACGTCCATCTTCTTGCGTGCCATGCGCGTTTCCTCCGGCTCCAAGCGGTCGTGCGCCCGTTGATCGGCGGCTTTCGGATGCTCTCGAGCGCCCGAGTCGCCGGGACGATGAGCGAAGCGCGGCGGCGCAACCAGACCTGGCGCCCGTTGCCAGGCATGAAAAGGGCGATGCCGGACAAGTCCGCGCGGGACGACAGGTTTGGGGGGCGGGCGCCTCTTCGCCGCTCGAGCCGTCCATCGGCGCCCGCTGCGACGGGTCGGCAAGGTTGGCTCAAGCGCGCCGCGGCGCGGCGGGTCAGCGCGGGCGATGCTCGAGGAGCCACGCGCGCAGGAAGGCGATCACCTCCTCGCCGCACGCTCTCTCGAGCCACGGGTAGTGACCGCAGGCGGGCCACTCGCGATATTCGAGCTGCGGCAGGAAGGGCGCGAGGCTGTCGCGGATCATCGCGCCGGGGTGCGGGTCTTGCGCGCCGTGGAGCATGAGGACCGGACCGCGATAGGCGGAAAGGGCCGCTGGATAGACCCCGGCCTGCTGCAGCCGCAGCATGTCGTTCCAGGTCTCGTGATGGGCGCGCACATCGGGGCGCTCGCAGGCCGGCGAGGCAACCAGATCGTGCGAGTAGACCGGCAGCAGCAGCTCGCCGAATCGCGCGAGGCGCTCGTCGGGGTCGGCGACCTCGCGCTCGAGCCTCTCGAGCCTGGAACGGAGGTTCTCGTCGATGCGCTCTTCACCGCGCGCGCGCAGGCGCGCCCGCGACTCGGGATCGAAGGTGCCGCAGCCGAGCAGCGCGAGCGGGCCCGCGCTGTCCGGGTGCGCGGCGGCGTAGGCGAGCGCGAGCATCGCGCCCCAGGAGTGCCCCACGAGGGCCGGTCGCGGCTGTTGGCAGCAGAGGGCGAGCGCGTGGAGGTCCGCGACGTGTCTCTCGACCGTGAGCGGAGCCTTGCCACTGCTTCGCTGAAAGGGCTCGAGCACGCGAAAGGTCTCCGCGAGCCTCTCGCACAGCCCCGCCACCCCGCCGGGCGCGCCCGGGCCGCCGTGCAGGACCAGGACGAGCGGGCCCTGCTTTCCGTATTCGCGAACGATGCGTGCTCCGGACATCCGGTCGGTCCTCCCGGTGATGACTGGTTGCCTCCTTTGTATCGCCGCGAGCGGCGTGGGAGGGCTCCCGTTGCTCGTTCAACACCGCGCCGTGCGCTGCCCAAAGGGGCGGTTTCCTTCAGCCAAGCGTGAGGACACCCTCGCCAGCGTTTTTCTCGTGAAATCCGCGCGACGGCCGGGCGGCCGTCGTGCATCTCGATGGGGAGGCTGTCCATGTCCAGCATCTGTCGCCGCCTTTTCGCCCTGTGCGTCGTCGCGTTGTTCTCGGTGGGCTGTCCTCCGCAGCAGGGCGCTCGCGACGCCGGGCAAGAGGCTCGCGACGCCGGCGCCCAGGACGCGGGAAACGCGGATGCCGGCGCGGAGGACGCAGGAGAGGACGCTGGTGCTCAAGGCGATGGAGGGATGGCTGACGCGGGCGGGGCGGACGCAGGCCAGCAGGGGACGATGCCCTAAGCCGGCCGAGCCGAAACCGACGAGGGAGCCGGGGCTGTTGGAACCAGACTTCAGACTCCAGGCCCCCGACTCCAGGTAGGGCCTTTCGTAGCGCCAGGGAGAGGCCGCTGGGCGATGTGCAGGTCGAATTGAGGTGTCGATAGGGTTCTGTCGACACCTCTTCGCCAGCGCGGTCTGCCGCGGCTTCAGTTCACCTCATCAGCGGGCGCCGGCGCCCGCACTTCCGCAGGCGTCGTCCCCGCGATCTCGGCCATCAGGTTCATCTGCCCGCGGACGGAGAGCACGAGGAGCATCGCCGCCGCCGCGGCCGCCGTGACGAAGCCAAAGGCAAGCGGGCGGCGCCACCAGAGGGGCCGGGCTGCGCTCGCCCGGGACGCGAGGTCACGGGCCACCGCCTGTCGCAGCCGTTCGCGCGCCGCGGGCGAGGGACGCGGGCTGGCTCCAGCGGTCTCGATCTCGCGCTTGAGCGCGAGGAAGGCTCTGAGGCAGCCCGGGCAGCCGAGCAGATGGGCTTCGACCGCGTCGCGGGTCGCCTCATCGACGCTGCCGAAGTGGTAGGCGACGAGCTCGCCGCGGATCAGCGGGCAGTCCATGGCTTCATCTCCTCGCGCAGCCGAGCGACCAGCTCGTGCATGCGCGACTTCACGGTCCCCAACGGCGCCTGCACCACCGAGGCCATCTCCTCGTACGACAGGCCCGCGACGCGCAGGTGGTAGAGCTCGGCGAGCGTCTCGGGGAGGCGCTCGACCGCGCCCTGCAGCGCGACCACCGCTTGGTGGCGCTCGAGCTGCTGCTGTGGCGGCTCGGCCCTCGGCTCAGAGTCCCGGGCGATCACCGCCAGCGCGCGGTGGGCCCGGGTTCGCGTCCGGAATCGGTTCAGACAGAGGTTGCGCGTCACTTGGAAGAGCCAAGCGCGAAAGCTCGCGCCCTCGGCGCGCCGGGCGCGCAGCAGGCTGAGGAAGGCCTCGTGCAGTACGTCTTCGGCTTCGGCCCGGTCGTTCAGGTGCTTGAGCACGAAGCCGAACAGCGGCCGCTCATAGCGCTCGTAGAGCTGGTCGAACGCGCCGAGATCGCCGGCGACCATCCGCTCGTAGAGGGCCTCATCGGAGAGCATCGTCACGCCTCAAGAGGTGTCGGGAAGTCTCCTTGAGCTCGGCCAGCCCCCTCCGGTCACCTCGAGCGAAGTCGAAGGGTGAGCGGAACCGGAAGGAGCAACAAGAAGGATCTCTCAACGGATACTCAGCTCCGGTCGGCGCCCGGGCGCAGCGCCGCGCGCAGGATTCCGCCGGCGAGCACGATGGTCGCCAGGACGAGCATCGCCAGGCTCAGCACGAGGTTGTGCAGCGACTCGGCGACCCCGAGCAAGGACACCGAATACTGCGACTCGGGCGGCAATTTGGCGGCGTAGAGGAAGGTCGTGACGATCCCCAAGGTCAGGCCCAGGACGCCGCAGGCGAGCTCGACGACGCCGAGGACGGAGTAGAGCGCGAGCAGCCGGCGAGCCGGCCGCCACGCGTAGGCGATGGCCACCGCGACGAGCAGCAGCCCGAACGCGAACGTCGGATACATCCCCAGACCACCCTCGGCGAAGAACGTCCGCATCGTGGACCCCATCAAACCAGGGCCGAAGGCTCGCCGCGATGCTCGCTGTGCCCGGGTTTGCTGCGCAGCCCGAGGCGCAGCGCGCCGACCGAGGCGATCAGCGTCGCGAGCACGATGAAGATGAAGGCGAGCACCAGGTTGTTGAGCGACTCGGAGACGCCCAGCAGCGTAATCGCCCGTTGCTGAGCTTCAGGGAGCTGCTGGACGTGGCGGAAGGTGTTGATGAAGCCGGTGACGGTGCCGAGCACCCCCGAACCGAACACGACCACGCCCATGCTCACCAGTAGCGGCACGAAGCGACGCTCGGGAAGCAGCGCGTAGGCGATACCTGCCGCGACGAGCAGCGCGCCGAAGAGCGTCGTCGGGTACATGCCCCAGCCGCCCATCAAATAGAAGTCTGACATCGGGTTTCTCCCTTCGAGATTGGCGCGGTCGGCTCCGCGCGCGCAGCAGGAAGGAACCGCACGCGAAGAAAGGTTCGTGCCCACGCGCATCTTTTTTTGAAGGCGCTGTTCGTTCGTTGGCCACAGCCGGCGAAGGGATCGGCAACAAGCTCGGGGGTGAGCGGGTGGCGAGCCATCGCACGGGCGGCCCGTACTTTCTCCACAGGCCCTAGCGCGCGGAGAGCAGAGCCGAGGCGGCGGGCCACTGCATTCGCGCCGTGCCCGGCCTCCCCAAAGCGTCGGTGTGCCGTCAAACCGAACCCGACGGCTGACAGCCACCGTCGGCCGGTTGGAGCTGGCGCGGAGCGCCATCGAGCGGCGGGAAGAAGTAGTCGTTCTGGCGGGTGGAGACGAGCACGGCCTGCCAGCGGCTGCCCTCCAGAGCCAGCTTTTGCCGCTCCATGACGGCCAAGCGAATCGGCACGTGGGTAAAGAGGCTGTTCCACTTGCCGATGACCATGTCGGTCTTGCCGGCCATGGCCGCGTGGACCGCATGCTCGGCGAGCTGGTAGCAGAAGATGGCGTCGGTCGCGCGGGTCGGGACGCTGCGGATCAGGTAGCTCGGGTCGAAGTAGCGCACCTGGCACTCGATGCCCACGCCGTGGAGGTACTCGGGGATCTTGGTGCGAAGCAGCTCGCCGATGTCGTGCTTGCGGATGTTGCCCGAGGCGTCGCGGACGACCGGGGCGGCCTTGAAGAACTGCTGTCCGGCGCCCTCGGCCACCACGACGACGGCGTGGCCCTTGCCGGCGCGAAGGCGCCGCTCGATGGCCTTGAAGAGCCCGTGGTCGCCCTCGAGCGCGAAGTCGAGCTCGGGGACCAGACAGAAGTTGGCCACCGGGTTGGCGAGCGTCGCGTGGGCGGCGATGAACCCCGAGTCGCGCCCCATCAGCTTGACCAGCCCGATGCCGTTGCAGGCGCCCTTGGCCTCCACGTGTGCGGCCGTGATGATGCTCGAGCAGGCGTCGACCGCGGTTTCGAAACCGAAGGTCCGCCCGACGAAGCTCAGGTCGTTGTCGATGGTCTTGGGGATGCACACGACGCTGATGGGCTGGTGGCGCCGGGTGATCTCGCGTGCGAGCTCGGTGGCGCCGCGTAGCGTGCCGTCGCCGCCGACGCAGAACAGCAGGTTGATGTTGAGCCGTTGCAGCGAGTCGGCCATCACGCCGATGTCCTCGTTGCCGCGCGAGGAGCCGAGGATGCTGCCGCCCTGCTCGTGGATGGTGTCGACGCTGTCGACATCGAGGATGATCGGCTGGTAGCCGTAGCGCGGGTTGAGGCCTCGATAGCCGTAGCGCAGGCCGAAGATGTTGTGCACGCCGTAGCTGAACCAGAGCGTCTCGACCAGGCCCTTGAGCACGTCGTTGAGGCCCGGGCACAGGCCGCCTGCGGTGAGGATGGCAGCGCGGCTCCAGGCAGGGTCATGGAAGATGCGCTCGCGCGGGCCCGCCTTCTCAAAAGCGGGGACCGCGCCGCCCGCGTCGATGAGCTGCCGGATCTCGCCGAGCATGCCGGAGAACGAGACCCTGGCCTCGTCCGGAGAAAACCTCCTCTGAGTGAGCGGGGAGAGGATGGTGCAAGGCCCCAGGTTCGGGACGCTGAAGTCGAACTTCTCGGGCTGCAGGATGACGTTGCGGTAGTCCATGGGCTCGGTGACTCCGGGAGGGCGAACGGCCGCGGAGTTACAGCAGCGTGGGCGACCGGTCCATAGCCAAGACGACGGCGCCATTCGCGGCGAAAGGGATGAGACAGAGCCCCTTCGCCCGGCAAACCGGAGCGCCGACCTTCTCGTCGACCGGACCCCGAGAGGTGTCGCGAAATCTTTTCTCGAGCTCGGCCGGCGCCCCCGTTCGCCCCGAGCTCGTCGCCGGTCCCTTGGCTGGCTGTGAGCTTGAATCAACAGGGCTGTCGATGGGCGCCCGCACCCCGGTGTGCCCGAGCGTAGGCCGAGCTTGCGAGGCCGGAGTCGAGGGCCGGCCGCGGTCGCCCCGAGCTTCTCGTCGGTCCTTTCGCCGGCTGTGACTTTGCACAGATGGGGCTGTTAGCTAGAGCGTAGGCCGAGCCTGCGAGGCCGCAAGTCGAGGGGGACCTTCGACTCCGCTCCCGGCGCTCGCGCGGGGAACCGGACGAGTCGAAGGGTTTCTCGCCGGGTCTTCAGAACGCCACGGAAACCAGAGGGCCGGCCTTCGCGCGGGAGGTGCGTGCTCCGTCCGCGGCCAAGTGCTCGATTTCCGGCCGGGCGCATTGCCATGCGCCCCTACCAACCTCTCGCCCGGCCAGCAGCCGTCGGATTCAGCGCGGACCGTCGACTCCCAACTCAAACTCCCAACTTCCCTCAACTCCACTCCAGCATCCGCCGCAGCGGCACGAGCGCGCGCTTGCGGATCTCCTCAGGCAAGGTGATCTCCGGTTTGCGGTCGCGCATGCAGAGGTAGAGCTTCTCGAGCGTGTTGAGCCGCATGAACGGGCACTCGTTGCAGGAGCACGACTCGTCCTCGCCGGGCGCGGGGATGAGCTCCTTGTCCGGCGCCAGCTTCTTGATCTGGTGAATGATCCCGGGCTCGGTCGCGATGATGAAGGTCTTCTTCGGGCTCTTCACGACGTAGTCGAGGATGCCCTTGGTCGAGCCGACGAACGCGGCGTGCGCGAGCACGCGCTCGAGGCACTCGGGGTGCGCGACGACCTCGGCCTCCGGGTGGCGCACCTGGAGCTGGACGATCTTCTTCTCGCTGAACAGCTCGTGGACCTGGCAGCTCCCCGGCCAGAGCACCAGCGCGCGGCCGGTCTTCTTCATCACGAAGCGTCCCAGGTGCTGGTCCGGGCCGAAGATGACCGGCCGGTCCTTGGGCGCGCGTTCGACGATCTTCACCGCGTTCGAGCTGGTGCAGATGACGTCGCTCATCGCCTTGACCGCGGCCGAGGAGTTGACGTAGCTGACGACGAACGGGTTCTCGTAGCGCGCCACGAAGGCGGCGAACTGGTCGGCCGGGCACTGGTCCGACAGCGAGCAGCCGGCCTCGAGGTCGGGCAAGAGCACGAGCTTGTCGGGGTTGAGGATCTTGGCCGTCTCGGCCATGAAGTGCACCCCGCAAAAGACGATGACCTCGGCGCTCGTCTTGGCCGCCTGCTGTGAGAGCGCCAGACTGTCGCCCACGTGGTCGGCGAGGTCCTGGAGCTCGTCGGCCTGGTAGTAGTGGGCGAGCAGCACCGCGTTGAGCTGTTTTCTCAGGCGGTTGATCTCGTCGACGAGGTCGAGCGTGGGAGCGGGGTTTTCGGGCGCGTTCATGGGCGGTGAGACTAGCATGTCCCTCGGATAACGCCGGAGCGGCGTGCGGCCATCCGATTTCTGCCAATTGCACCGCCCGGCGCGGGCTGCTAGTTAACCGGCAGAGTGAGCCCGCCGGAAATCGTCCTTCTCATCTTCATCCTGATCCTGGCCAACGGCCTCTTCGCCGCCGCGGAGATAGCCATTGTCTCGGTGCGCCGCTCGCGCATCCAGCAACTGGTCGAGGAGGGCGATCGGCGCGCCAAGGCCGTCGACAAGCTCCAGAAGAACGCCGAGGGCTTCCTGGCCACCGTTCAGGTCGGCATCACCATCGTGGGCGCGCTCGCCTCGGCGGTTGGCGGTGCCTCGCTTGCCGAGCCGTTGGCGCGCGCACTGTCGGGCGGCGAGCCGGTCCCGCGCTGGGCCGCTGATCTCGCGCTGGGCCTGTTCGTCGTCTCTTACTCCTTCCTCTCCATCGTCGTCGGCGAGCTTGTCCCCAAGTCGATAGCCCTGCGCTACTCCGAGCCCATCTCGTTGCGGATCTCCAGGCTCATGCTCGGCCTCGGCAAGCTCGCCCGCCCGGTCGTCTGGATCCTCACCGCGTCGGCCAACCTGCTGCTCAAGCCGCTGCGCGACCGCACCAAGTTCACCGAGACGCGCCTGACCCCCGAGGAGATCAAGGTGCTGCTCGAGGAGGCCGCCGAGTCGGGGGCCATCGAGAAGCCGCGCGCCGAAATCATCGAGCGCGCGGTCGACTTCGGCGAGCTGACCGCCGCCGACGTGCTCGTGCCGCGCGGGGACATCGTGGCGCTCGATCTGAACGACAGCCCCGAGAAGATCCGCAAGGTGTTGCTCGAGGAGGCCCACACCCGGCTGCCGGTCTACGACGGCAGTCTCGACAAGGTGGTCGGCTACGTGAGCGCCAAGGACACGGTGCCGCTGTTTCTCGAGAGCGAGCTGTTCGTCCTGCATGACATCGTGCGGCCGGCCTTCTTCGTCCCCGAGACGATGCGCGCGGTCGATCTGCTGCGCGCCCTGCAGGGGCGGCGCGAGCACCTGGCCATCGTCGTCGACGAGTATGGCGGCACCGCGGGCTTGTGCACGACCGAGGACCTGGTCGAGGAGATCGTCGGCGAGATCTTCAGCGAGGGGGCGGTCGAGCCGCCGATGATCACCCGCGAGCCGCAGGGCGCCGCGGTCCTCGACGCGACGCTGTCGGTGCGCGAGTTCAACCGCGAGTTCGACGCCGACCTCCCCGAGGACGCAGGCTTCGACACCGTCGGCGGGATGCTCAGCAAGCAGGCGGGCGCAATCCCGGCTCAGGGGCAGGTCTTCGTCTCCTCGGGCTTCGAGTTCAAGGTCGTCGAGCGCACCGAGCGCCGCGTGGTTCGCGTCCGCGTCCGGCCGCTCGAGGTGCCGCCCGAGTCGAAGGAGTAGCGGCGTTCAGCCGCCGCGGCGCGACTTGCCTCGAGGGAGCACGGTTGCGGAGGGCCGGCCATTAGACCGGCCGCCGGGAGCCGGCGCCTTCTGCCCAATCCCACGACGGGCGCATTGCGACGCGCCCCCAAGCAACCTACGACCGATCGCTTTGGTTCCGGCGCGAAGAGCGGGCTGTCGATTCTCGACCCTCGGCTCGGCCGCGGCGAGCCCTGTCAAGCTTCGGGCTGCAGCGGCTGCCGGCGCCTCGAGCGCTGCAGGCCGAGCAGATAGGCAGCGACGAAGCCGGCGACGAAGCCGCCCAGGTGGCCAAGGAACGAGATTCCCGGCAGGAGCGAGAGCAGCAGGTTCGCGCCGAGGATCTGCAGGTAGGCCCGCCACTGGAGCCGGTCGAGCCTGAGCGCTGGGTAGCGGGTCGTCAGATGGAAGGCGAGCCAGCTCGCGAGCCAGCCGCAAAGCACGCCGGAGAAGCCGACCGCGGCCGAGCCGGCGCCGACCACGAGCAGGCTCGAGCCGAGCATCGCCACCACGGTGATGAGCAAAAGCCTCGCCGGGCCGACGTGCCGCTCTATCCGCGAGCCGATGACCCAGGCGAACCAGGAGTTGGCCGCAAGGTGCAGCAGCCCGCCGTGCAGGAAAGCCCCGGTCACCAGGCGCCACCACTCGCCGGCGGCGACCGGGCCCGCGGCGACGGCGAGCTGGCCCGTCAGCCCGGGCAAGAGCACCTGCAGCGCGTAGCCCGCGATGAGCGAGGCGATGAGCGCTCGGGTGGCGAGGGGGCGGAACTGGCGGCGAGGCCGCGCGAACACGTAGATCCCCTCGGCGTTGGGCCGCAGGTCGTAGACGTCGCGTCGGTCTTGGGCTGTCGCGTAGTTCATGGGCTCCGGATGGCGGCTGGCGGCGCGCCGTACTCAAACAACGGCTGCTTGCCTGGAGGAAATCCCCGAATCGGTGCTCGGCAGGCCCTCGGGGGCACTGCCTCGTGAGCGTGGGATGCGCCGACGAGAGCCGGGTTTCGACAAGGGAGACCCGCGTGAAGGCTCGAGTCTTGTTCCTGCGCGCGAGCGCCGGTCGGGCCTCTGCGCGAGGAGCCAACTTGCGACGGTCGCAAGTTACCGCGGGGCGAAGAGCGGACGGACGACCGCCGCAAGCTACGGCGAGCGGACCGGGCAGGAGGTCGGATCGCTCGCTCCGCGGTCCTTGATCTGGGCCTGCGAGATCGAGCTGCCCGGCGGCACGTTGCAGGTCAGCCACACGTTGCCCCCGATGACCGAGCCCTTCCCGATGGTCACTCGGCCGAGGACGGTGGCGTTCGAGTAGATGATGACGTCGTCCTCGACGATCGGATGGCGCGGGATGCCCTTGATCGGGTTGCCGTGCTCGTCGAGCGGGAAGCTCTTCGCGCCCAAGGTGACGCCCTGGTAGATGCGCACGTTCTTGCCGATGAGGCTGGTCTCGCCGATGACCACGCCGGTGCCGTGATCGATGAAGAACCGCTCGCCGATGGTGGCGCCAGGGTGGATGTCGATGCCGGTGATGCTGTGGGCGTGCTCGGTGATGATGCGCGGGATGAGCGGCGCGCCCAGCTTCAGCAGCTCGTGCGCGAGCCGGTAGTTGGTGATGGCGAGCATCCCCGGATACGAGTAGATGGCCTCGTCCGGGCTCGTCGCCGCGGGATCGCCTTCGTAGGCGGCCAGCACGTCGGTGGCGAGCATGCGGCGCACCTGCGGCAGGGTGGCGATGAAGCGCTGGGCGATGCCGAACGCCTCCTTGTCGCATTGGGCGCACTTGTGCGGATCGGTCTCCTCGCACTCGGCGCACAGCCCGCGCTTGACCTGCTCGCTCACCGTGTGCAGGACCCGATCGAGCGTCGCGCCGATGTAGTAGCGCACGCTCTCTCCGGTGACCTCCGACGGGCCGAAGTAGCCGGGGAAGAGCACCGAGCGCAGGTCCTCGACCGTCTGGATGAGCGTCGCGCGGGAGGGAAACTCGTGCCGCAGCCCGGGCCTCGCCCGCCGATTGACCAGCGCATGGGCCTCGGAGCAGAGCGCCTCGACGACCGGGGCGAGGCTCATCTGCGCGGGCTCGGAGGTTGGGTTCTCGGCGCCCGGGCCGTTGGTGGTGGCTTCGTTCTCCTCGGGGCGGTCCTTCTTCGTCATGGCATGACCTCGTCGGCGCGGCGTACGCCGGGAGAATAGGCATTTTTCGAGGCCGGCTGTTCGACAAATCCAGCAAGCGAGCATGCGGTGGCGCTCCACTGGCGAGGGGTCACGGTCTCTTCGGCGGCTGGCGGCTGATGCGCCGCGTACTCCCATGACCGGCCTCGCGCCTTTGCGGCCCTCGCGCGAAGCCGGCCCGCACCTTCTCTTGGTGCGCCGGGCTCCGACGCTCCCCTTGCGTGCGTTTGGGGGCCTTGTCGCTTGCCCCTGCCGCGTCTTCATTGATGGGCAAAGGAAGACGGGGCGGTTGGTGGTGAGGGCGGCGATCCTTCCCGATGGCAGACCGGGGCTTCGGACGGAGAAGGCAGCGTGCGCGAAGAGGCGGGCCTTCCGCGGCGGCGCTCGCTGCGGCGAGTCTGGCGCTGTCCGGCCTCGCGCTCGCGAGGCCGGCCGACATCGGCGTGCGCGACCTCGAAGCCGGCGCTCGCAGCCCGCCTCCGGACAAAACACCGTCCAAGCGGGCGCCACCTGGCCCCGCCAGCACCAGCCCAGCCAAGCCCGGCGCGCTCGCTGCGGACGAGAACCTGCTTCCACCGCGGCTCTCCAAGAACTCTCCGGCCCGTTATCCGCCGGCGCTCATCGCCGAGCGGGTCGAGGGCGAGGTCTGGCTCGACCTAGTCATCAACCCCGACGGCTCGGTCGGCGAGGCGAAGCTGCTGAGGGGCGTGCACCCGTTGCTCGACCAGTCCGCGTTGACGGCCGCGCTCGATCTCGGGTTCGAGCCGGCGACCCTCGACGGGGCGCCGGTGCCGGTGCGCATCCAGTTCAGCTACCGCTTCGTCGTTCCGCCTCTGGCGCCCGCGCCGCAGCGGCCACCAGGCGGCGTCTTGACCGGGCTCGTGCGCGCGCGCGGCAACCGCAGGCCCGTCCCCGGCGCGAGCATCCTCTTTGCCGACGGGCTGGGGACAGTCGCCGACGAGCAGGGGCGTTTCGAGCTCGAGCTGCCGGTCGGCGGCCACCGGGCCCGGGTGCGCGCGCCGGGCTTCCATGGGGCCGAATACGACGAGGAGATCCGCGCGGGCGAGAGGCTGGAGGTCGTCTACTCCATCGAGCCGCGGCAGCTCAATCCCTATGAGACCATCGTGCGCGCCGAGCGCGAGCGCACCGAGGTCGCCCGCGTCTCGCTCAACCGCCAGGAGGTCCGCGAGGTCCCCGGCACCATGGGCGACCCGTTCCGCGTGGTGATGCTGATGCCCGGAGTCGGCAGCTTCCTGTCGGGCGTCGCCTATCCGGTCGTGCGCGGCGCGGCGCCCGCCTCGAGCGGCTACTACCTGGACGGCGTGCGCGTGCCGATCCTCTTCCACCTCTTCCTCGGCCCGGCGGTGGTCCACCCCGACCTCGTCGACGGCATCGACTTCTTCCCGGGCGCCCCCCCGGCGCGCTTTGGCCGGCTGATGGGCGGGATCATCGACGGGCGGACCAAGAGCTCGACCGAGCCGGGCCTGCACGCGAGCGCCTATGCCGACGTCGTCAACACCGGCGCCTTCGTCGAGTATCCGTTCGAGGCGACCGGCACCCGGGTCGCGCTGGCCGGGCGCTTCAGCTACACCGCCTGGCTCGCGGCGCTGGCCGCCAACGCGCTGCAGGAGCCGGCGCCGGCCGGGTCGGAGAACCCGCGCTACGTGCTCGACTTCTGGGACTACCAGGGGCGCGTCGAGCAGAAGCTCGGTCCGGGAACGCTGCGGCTGTTTGGCTTCGGCAGCAGCGATCGGATGGGGACCACCTCCGACAGCCTCGACGTGGCGACCGCGACGCAGGCCATCCTCTTCCATCGGGTCGACCTGCGCTGGCGCGGCCCTCTGGCCGGCGGCGAACTCGAGGCGGGCGCGACCTGGGGGGTCGACGAGCTCGCCTTCGAGTCGCAGAGCCTGGGCCGCGCGCGCACCTACTTCGGCGTCGAGGAGGGCACCCTGGGCGCGCGGCTCGGCTGGGCGGGCAGGCTGACCGAGGGGCTCGAGCTGCGCATGGGCGCCGACCTCGACCGGCGCGCGGCGCGGGTCGTCGTCGGGCGCACCTACAACGGCAGCTCGCCGATGGCCAGCCTGAGTGGCCCGAGGTCGCTGGGCACCTTCCTCGGCAGCTACGGCGAGCTGGTCTGGAAGCCGAGCGATTCCTGGACGGTGATCCCTGGGCTGCGCGCCGACAGCTACCACCTTGTCCCGGGCGTCCAGCACTGGGCGCTCGAGCCCCGGCTCACGGTGCGCCACGGTCTGCTCGACAACCTGGTGCTCAAGGGCGCGGCCGGGCTCTACCACCAGCACCCCATCACCCTGATCCACGTCCCGGTCGTCGACCTGGCGGGCCTGGAGATGGGCATCCAGCGCGCCCTCCAGTTCGACGTGGGCGCCGAGTGGAGGGTGTTCGACGGAGTCGAGATCAACGCCGACCTCTACTTCAACCCGCTGCTGCGCACGGTCGAGCTCAACCCCTTTGACGCCGACTCGCTGCGCGAGCTGAAAGGCACGCCCGTCAGCTCGAACGACTTGGAGGACCCGCAGGCGCTGCTGCGCGGCGGCAACCTCGCCTCGACCGGCTATGCCTACGGCTTCGAGCTGATGCTGCGCCATCCGCTCGGCGGCAACTGGTTCGGATGGATCTCCTACTCGCTGCAGCGCAGTATGCGCTGGGCCGAGTACAGCCTGTACGACAAGAGCGGCGCGGTGACCGGCCGTGCCTCGGGCTACCTGCCCTACGCCTTCGACCAGACCCATATCGTCAATGCCGTGCTCAGCCTGAGGCTGGGCAACTGGACCCTGGGGACCGCGCTGCACTTCAACACCGGGCGCCCGGAGACCGGGGTGATGACCTCCTCGACGATGCGCGAGAGCCTCGACGCGCAGGGCCGTGAGGCCTGGGTCCGGGTCGGGCACGAGAACGCCGACCGGTTGCCGCCGTTCTTCCGCGCCGACGTCCGGGTCGCGCACACCTGGGCCTTCGAGACTTTCCTGCTCGAGGCCTACCTCGATGTCCTCAACATCAGCTTCAGCAGCGAGGTGGTCGGCTTCGCCTACAGCGGTGGAGCGTGGGGCGGCGGCGGGCCTCTCGAGAAGGTGCCCGAGGGCGTCCCGGTCGTTCTGCCGGTGCTCGGGGTCAAGGGGGCCTACTGAGCGAGTCCGAAAGGGCGCTCGTAAGAGAGGTCGTGCGCGCGTGTGGCCCCGGGGAGCGCAGTCGCGCGCGACCGGCGCTTCGCGCCCTCGAGCGAAAGGCCTGGCGCACGCCGCGTGAGTCTCGAAGCTCCCGCTCCCCTCTTCGCCGGTGGTGGCAAGATGCGGGGGAAAGGAGTCCAGATGCGTCCCGTCGTTCTTGCCGTCGGTCTGGTCCTGGTGCTCATTGCCGGGCGAAGCGAGGCGGAGCCTCGCATCATCGATGTCAGGCCTCAGCGCAAGAAGGCCGTCGTCGCGCGGATCCCCGAGGTGCGGGTGGCGATGGGCGACTCCGAGACCTCGCGCAACCTCGCCCCCTCCCTCCTCGCCCAGCTCCGCTCGCTCGGCTACGAGGTCGCCCCCGCGGTCGACTTCGAGGTCGGAGAGAAACCCAAGCCGACGCGGACGCTGCTGCGCTTCGAGCTCCTGAGGAGTGGCGGGAGCTGCTTCGTCAGCGCGAAGGCAACAGAGCCCAAAGCCGAGACGAGCTTCTGGCGTTGGGAGACCGGCGACGATTTGCGGCCGTGCTCGACCCAACTCGAAGAAGCGGTCGTCTCCTTCGCGCAGGCGCGGCCCCCGGCGCGTCCCAAAGCACCCGAGCAGACCCCGGCCGTTGAGCCGGATGCTCAGCCCGCAGCAGACCCCGTCGTCGTCGATCTCGTGGCTGCGGCCGCGGCCGCGGGGCCCGCTTTCGATGAATCGGCCCGCGAGGCGGGCGCCGAGGCGCACAGCAGGTCAGAGGGTGGGCCGGCCGCAGACGCGGGCTCGGGACCTGTGACCCGCGACGAGGGCGAAAGCGCGGGGGCGAGCGCCGATGGCGAGCCGCCAGCCGACGAGCAAGGTGCGCCGTCCGAGCCATCGGGGGGCAAGACTTGTGGCTGTGCAACGACAGCAAGCGCGCTGCCGATGGGCGCGCTGCTGCTCGCAGGGCTGGGGCTCGGGATCCGCAGACGGGCGCGGTAACAGGGGGCGAAGGCGTCAGGGGCGGCGGCTATGCGGCTGATCTGCGGTCGTCCCGTGAGCCGGAGCGGCCAGGAAGGGCCCTGGCGGGCTCGTGGAGCGATTCTGGACCGTCAGGTTTGCTTAAATGGGGCAGAGGTCCGCTCCCTGCCCCCTGGGCCAGCCAGTAACGCCAGGTGTGCCTTCCCGGGTGATCGATTTGGATGGCAAGTCATTGAATGCATCCGGGTCTTGTGGGTGCGCACGCCCGACCTGTGGTCTCCGGACGACCGATGAGCTCCTCCGGACGACCGGTGGGCTCTTCCGGACGACCGGTGGGCTCTTCGGGACGACCTGTGGGCTCTTCCGG
>DHSB01000061.1:12516-22780 GCA_002408385.1 Myxococcales bacterium UBA5297 | reverse complement strand
CCTGTGGGCTCTTCCGGACGACCGATGGATCGCGCTACTCCGGACGAACCGAACTGCCATCCCAAATACGAGGGCGCCGCGGCCAACGCGACCGCGGCGCCCTCGATGCTGACTGTGGACCCGACTACCGCTCGCGCCGGCGGCGCAACTGGCCCGCGGCGAAGAAGGGAAGGGCGAGCAGCCCGAAGAGCCCGCTCGAGGTCGAGCTGCAGCCACACGAGCCACCTTCGATTTCGGGCACGGTCCGAGGCCCGGGCTCGGTCCCGGCGTCCACCGGCGGAGGGCTGATGCCCGCGTCCTTCTCGGGCTCGGGCTCGGGCTCGACACCGGCGTCGACACCGGCGTCGACAGGAGGCTCGTCGCCCGCGTCGGGTTCGGGCTCGACGATCCCCGCGTCCGGCTCCGGCTCGGGGATTCTCTCGAGCTCGACATCACAGCGCGCGGTCTGTCCGGCGACGACCGGCTGGGGGCAGGCCTTGGTCGCCGACTGATAGCCGCTCGCGGTCGCGGTCACCGTGTAGCTGCCCGGAGCGAGCTCGAACGACCAGTCGGCGGTCCCGCCGTAGGTCGTCGACTCGCCCGTCCCGAGGGTCACCGTCGCCGGCGCGACGTGGCTGTTCGTGTCGCCGTTCTGGTAGACGACGCCCTTGAGGAAGCCCTTCTGCGGCGGCTGAACCTGCGCCACGAGCTCGACGCTGCACCAGGCGGTGCCCCCGGCGACGACCGGCTCGCAGTCGCTGCGGGTCGCGGTCTGGTAGCCGCTTGCCGAGGCGGTGACCGAGTAGGTCCCGGGGTTGACCTCGAACGACCAGACGGCGCTGCCGTCGTAGGTGGTCGAGGCGCCGGTGTTGAGCGAGACGTTGGCGGGGAAGACGTGGTTGGTGGTGTCGCCGTTCTTGTAGACCACGCCCTTGATGAAGCCCTTCTGCGACGTGGTGTCCGGCTCGAGCTCGATGCTGCACCAGGCGATGTCGCCGGAGACCACGGCCGGGCAGGTCCGGGTGCCGGTCTTGTAGCCGGTCGCGCTGGCGGTGATCGAGTAGCTGCTGCCCGGAGGGACGTCGAAGGACCAGACGGCGCTGCCGTTGTAGGTCGTCGTCGCGCCGGTGTTGAGTCTGACGGTGGCCGGGGCGATGTGGTCGGTGGTGTCGCCGTTCTTGTAGACGACGCCCTTGATGGAGCCGTTGGCGGGAGTCGAGCCACCCGAGCAGTTCGCGCCCTTGAAGTGCTGGCAGACGCCGTTGGCGAGGCCTGCGGCGATCGCCCTCTGGCCGGCGTCGCTCCTCAAGTAGGCAGACTCCGATGGCGGGTGGCCGGCGTAGCCCGAGGTGGCCGTGCAGTCGTGGAAGACGACCTCCGGAAGGCAGGCCGGCTGCTGGGCGAGCCGCAGGACCCGATAGCGCCCGTCGGAGGCGTCCTTCACGCCCCGGCTCTGATACGGCAGCTTGCCCGTCAGCCCCGACTGGATCTTCGAAGCGAACGCCTGGCTGCCCGAGGGCACGCCGAACCAGCTCTCGGGTCCGTGTCCTCCGCCAGCGTTGGAGTGGATGCTCATGAAGACCTGGGCGCCCCAACTGTTTGCGTCGGCGTTGCAGTCGTAGAAGCTCTGGTTGAGCCGGAGCGTGAAACCGTTCGCGGTGAGGATGTCGCGCGTGTGCCCCGCGATGATCGTCGCGTAGTCCTTCTCCAGGCCGCCGCCGGAGACCGTGTTCGATTGGTCGCTGTAGTTGAGGAAGACCTTTTGTGCGGTTGCCGTCGAAGGAAGGACGAGCAGCGCGGCCAGCAGGATGATCATTCTCATCGTCCGCCCTCCGCGTTCGGGAGACGAGCGACGAAAACTTCGGAGCTGGCCTCGTCGTAGTACGCGATCCCCTCGCCGTCGGGCGAGACCGTGGGGCGGGTCATGAGGATCGACTTGCTGGCGGCGAGCAGCCGCCGCTGGTTGGACGCGAGATTGTGGGAGTAGAGGCGCGAGGCGGTCAGGCGATACCCGTCGTCCTCGAAGCGCATGAAGAAGATGCTTTGGCTATCGGGATGCCAGCTTGGTTGGTGCCCGGACCCGAGCCTGCGCACCTCTCCGGTGGCGACGGTGACCAGCCACAGCGTGCCGGCGGTGGTGCTGCTGTCCGAGACGACGATCTGGCGGCCGTTGGGAGAGAACCGCGGCTCGAAGTAGCTCTCGCCGCTCAGCAGGATGCGCTCCCCGCCGGCGGGGCCGAGGGTGCGAAGGACGATGACGTTCTTGTTCGGATCCCGGTAGACGACGAGCCCTTGGGCCGCGCGGATGTCGAAGTCCCAGCCGGGCATCGGGTCGAGCAGCACCGACAGCCTGCCGTCGGGCTTGACCTCGACCAGCGCGCCCATCGACCACGCGTACCAGGCGTTGGTGCTCGGGTCCCAGACCGGCTGGCCGGAGGCCTCGGTCTTGGCGAGCCCCCAGAGCCGCTCGGGACGGGTGGCCCACAGCCCGGAGCGAGTCCAGACCGGCTCGGCCGCCTTCAACTCGCCGCGGGCCCCGAGCCTCATCGGGTGCTCGAGGGTCGGCCGCAGATCGGTCTGGAGGTTGGGGTGAAAGACCAGGCGGTCCTGGATGGACTGGGCGCCCGCGGGCAGGGCTCCGAGGAGCACTGCGGCCAGCAGGCCTCCACCTATCGTTCGTGATGTCGATCGTCTTCTGCGCATGGACAGGTTCTCCTTGGTCAAGTCCCTACATTATCTGACGCGCAGCGTTAGGCGTTGCGCGAAAGAGCCCGAGGCCTTTGGCGGCGGCTCCGACGAATGTCCGAGGAATGCGGCGAAGGCATTGTGGCGCCGCCTGCGGGCGCGCTATCTGTCTGTGATTACGCGACCATCCGGGGGGAGTCCACGCGCCGGTCACGCCTGGGCGTAGCTCTCGCCGCGAGGGCGGCGGGAGCGGAGTCGAAGGGCCTCTCGACTCCGACCTCGCGAGTCCGGCCTTCGCGCGAGTGACCGAAGGGCGCGGACTCTCCAACACCTGCCGTTCGCTCTGACCGCAGCCCTCGACACGCCAGCGGCGCCGGGACGAATCGAGAGACCTCGACTCCGGGCCTGGCGAGTCCGGCCTTCGCGCGAGGTGAACGGGACGGAGCCCTTACCGGCGGCCGAAGACGAGCTGGAGATGCCGCACCCCGCGGTCGAGATAGGCGCGGTGCAGCAGCTCGTGCGCCCGGAGTGAGCGCTCGAGCGCGGGGTCAGGCTCGGGAGCACCGCGCTCCTGCGCCACCTTTCGCGTCCAGGCGAGGGTGAGCTCCCAGAAGCCCGAGCTGAGCTCGTTGAGCTCCTCGATGGACTCGGTCCGAAAGCCCGCGCTGGCGGCCGCCGCCTCGTACTCCTCGAGCGTGCCGATGCGGGTGCGCCAATGACCGTCGAAGAAGCCGGCGGCCTCCGGGCGGCCGAGGAAGCAGTCGACGACGAAGATGCGTCCCTGCGGCCGCAAGAGGTGCGAGAGGCGCTCGAACCAAGCCTGGCGAGCGAAGTAGCAGCTCGCTTCGATGGCGACCGCGGCGTCGAAGCGCGCGGCTCCCGGCACCCGCTCGGCGTCGCAGAGCAGCGGCTCGATTCGCTCGGCGACGCCGGCCTGGGCGGCGAAGGTGCGGAGGAGCTCGAGGTGCTCGGGGACGTTGGTCACCGCCGTGACCCGCGCGCCGAATCGCTGGGCCCAGAAGATCGCGCCGCCGCCGAGACCGCACCCCGCGTCGAGCACCGCGCCGCGCAGAGCCGCGGAGGCCTGCCAGCGCTCGGCGACGTGCTCGAGCAGGCGCTCCTGGGCTGCGACCAGGTGCCGTCGCAGCCCGTCGGTCGTCCAGTCCGGTGAGACGGGTCCGGACCAGAGGCCGGTGTGATAGTGCACCCGCGGCCCCGGCCCGAACTTGCGCAGGATCGAGGGGGTCCTGGCGGCGTAGTACGCGACGACCTGTGCCGGCTCGAAGGGTCGCGCCGATTCGGCCGCCTCGCGCAGCGTGTGAACGACCCCGCCGAGCACCGCCGCGAGGCAGGGCAGGCGCTCGCGCCCCAGCCGTTCGGCCGCCCTCAACGCCCACTCGGCGAGGGCGCGCCGCTCGCCGGCCGGCAGGCTGGAGGCTCGACGGTCACCGGTGGCGAGGTCGATGGCGACGTGCGCCGACAGGCCGAGAGCCCGGCCGATTTCCGCGGCGCGGGGCTCGAGCCGGGTGCCGGCCCAGAGGATCTGCAGGTAGACCGAGTACTGCTCGCCCGCGAGGCCCAAGGCTATCTGCTTCGCCGTGGCGAGGCTCCAGGCCGTGGTCCGCACCTCGATGCTGTGCGGCGCCGCGGCCGCGGCGAGCTGAGCGGAGAGCGACGCCAACTGCTCCGGAGTAGAGCCCGTGCGCGCGAGCGTCTCGAAGAAGAGGCAGTGGAGGACGTACTGGACCCCCGGCGCGGCCCGCGGAGCGAGGTAGTCGCAGTCTCCGTCGGCGAGGTCGTCGGCGAGGTTGGCCGAGGCGAAGTTGAAGAGGATGGCAGCCGAGCGCAGCAGGAGCGCGTCGCGTTCGAGCCCGGCATCGACGCCGGCCCGGTAGCAGAAATCGAGCGGGCCCGAGCGCGCAGCCTCGAGCGCGGCCACGAGATCGCGCTCGGCCTCAAGGGGCAGGTCTTTCTCGCGCACCAGGCAGAGCGCGCGGCGAAAGACGCCCCCGCCGCTCATGCAGCCTCACCGGCTGGCAGGCGCAGGGCGACGCAGGCGCCGCCGGCGTCCCGATTGTCGCGCGCCAGCGAGCCGCCGCTTGCGGCGACCAGGCGCTCGACCGTGTAGAGGCCGAGACCGGTCCCGTGGCTCTTCGAGGTCTGGAAGCCGATGACGCCCTGCGCGAGCTGTTCGCGCGTGAAGCCGGGGCCGTCGTCGATCACTTCGACCACGACGTTGTCGCCGGTCGGCTCGACGCAGACCTCGACGCAACGCGCGCCGCGGCTGCCGTCGCCCTCGCAGGCGTTGACGACCAGGTTCTCGAGCGCGCGGTGCAGCGTCACGCCGCCGCCGTTGACGCGAACCCGCACAGCGGAGGCCGAGGAGCGCGTGATGACTTTGATGTCCGCGTCGGGGAACCGCACGAGCGCGGCCTGCGCGACGGCCCGCGCGATGGGCAGGACCTCGACGAGCTCTGCGCTGGTGAGCTCGGCGTTGTGCTGCTTGGCGATCTCGCGCATCCGATCCAGGCCCTCGGTCACGAGCCGCAGGTTGCTGCGGATGAGATCCACGCTGTTGCGGGCGTCTTCAGCGGATTCGGGGTTGGCGTATTCGTCGGGGTCGATGCTCGCGAGCAGCTTCGAGTGACCGGCGACCACCGTGAGCGCGTTGCGCATGTCGTGGTTCCACATCGAGAGCTGCTCGAGCGTGTTCGCGAGCCGGTCGACGCGGGTGGACTGCTCGCGGATCATCTGCGCGGAGATCGCGGCCCGCAGCCGCTCCGATTCCGAGCGCATCCGGTCGCCGCGCACGGAGATGACCCCGAAGACCAGCGAGCCGAAGACCGCCACCGGGCCAGAGACGGCGACGATGGCCAGGTGCTGGCCGGTGGGGCACAGCGAGGCGGTCGCGACCACCGCCACCAGCGACGCGAGTGACTGGTAGGGGTGCCGGGGCGTCGCGCGGTGAAGGTGGCCGTGGTAGAGCGCGGTCAGCAGGAGCATCGGGGAGAAGACCGCCGCGCCCCAGGGATTCGAGCTCACCATCAGCAGCCCGGAGAAGAGCTGAAGAAAAAAGCTGCCGATGACGTTGATGGCGCCGAAGGCGAGCACGCCGTTGCCGCGCTTGGGGACGCGCCCGGCGATGAGATCGAGCACCGCGGCGATCGCGAAGGCGACCAGCGCCCAGGCAGGACGGAGCTGAAAGTAGTCGTCGGTGAAAAACCGGGTCGCGGCGAAGACCATCAACCCGGCGATAGCGGCGGTTGCGGCCCAGGACCCGAGGGTGGAGGCGGCTTGGAAGTTGGGCAGGATGCTCTCGGCCCACTGTCTGAAACGGCGCACCATGGCTTCCTCGCGGCCCGGGGTCGCCGACACGCAGGCGGCACGAGCCTTCAGCGACGCGCGACTCGTGCGGCGCGCCCTTGGCGCGCCCACCGGGGAACTCTTACCCGTGGGCGACTGCCGCCCCCGGCGAAGACTAGGGGCTGGCCACCAGGGTTCCGGCGGCGTTGAGCGAGTTGGCCTCTTCGACGCTCTTGGCGAGCTTGTCCTGCAGGTCCTCGAACACCGAGACGGCCCCCTCGGACTCGACCGTGACGGAGACCTTGCCCCCGGCGAGGACGTGGTGGAGCGCCTCGATCAGCGGGCGGCACTCGGCGCTCAGGGCCATGGTCTTCGGGACCCCTTCGAAGACTCCGAGCTCCATCAGGCGCTTGAAGTAGGCCTCGCCAGCTTCGGTCGTCGTGAACTGCGCCGTCTTGGCCATGCCGAGCCTCGCGGGTGAAGTGGGAGTGTTCAGAGTAGCACGGTTGCCTGCCTGGAGCCCTGGCAGCAAAGCGGGCGAGCAAAGGCTCTCGGCACCCCGAGCCAACCGCGGGCGACGCCGCCGCGAGCGCCCGTCCTCGACGCCTGGCGGCCGCTCGACTCCCAGCGCGGAAAGCCTCCGAGGCGCGGCCTGCGGCCTTCCGACAGCCGCTCCACGGCCCAGGCTCGGCGCTTCTCGTCGAGGGGCCGAACGCCCGCGGAACACCGGTCCGGTTCGGCCTACTTCAGCTCGTCCGCCTGGAGCTGCCAGAAGCGGTAGTCGACGCGCTTGCGGATCCGCGCCTCTTCAGCTTCGCCGTGGACGCGGGCGAAGACCGCCAGGCCGAACACGTGCTTGCGCCCCTCGCCGACCGAGATGCCGAAGCCCAGGGTCCGGTCCTCGCCGTAGGGCCGAAACGCGTCCGAGGCCCGCAGCGCCTGCGAGCGGTCGCGGTCGAAGGGCTCGGCGGCCTCGCCGATGACGAGGCAGGGATACTCCGCGCAGTCGGCCGCCGTCACCTCGCCTCGCAGGCCGATGTCGCGAAGCGCCGAGTTGACCGCGGCGACGACCGCCTCCTGTCCGAAGCGCCGGTCGAGGTTCTCCGGGGGCGTGACCGGCTCGCCGACCGCTTCGCGCCGCTGCCGGGTCTCGGCCCTCACCCTCTCCTCGAGCTGGGCGAGGCGCTCGCGAAGGCGCTCCATCTCCCGGCGATCCTCGTCGGCGCTCGCGGCGCCCGAGGGCGCTGCGGCCGTCGCGGTCGAGGCCTGGGTCCGCTCGCCGCCGACGGCGTCCGACGGCACGGCGCGTCGGGTCGAGACCGACGCGTGCGCGGCCTCGCACCTCGGGCGCTCGGGGCAGATCGAAGGGACCGACTCGGGCGAGAAGAACAGCCGTGCGCCGAGCCCGAGGCCGAAGAGCGCGCCGACGACTGTCTACGGACGCGCCCGCTTGCTCTTCTTCCCCTGCGGCAGGGCGCGCGCGAGGTATCCGCCGGTGGCGCTCTCCTCGACCTGCGCGACCTGCTCCGGGGTGCCGCAGGCGACGATGCGCCCGCCGCCGTTGCCGCCCTCGGGGCCCAGGTCCACGATCCAGTCCGCGCTCTTGATCACGTCGAGGTTGTGCTCGATCACGATGACGGTGTTGCCCGCGTCCACCAGCCGGTTGAGCACCGTGAGCAGCTTCTTGATGTCGTCGAAGTGCAGGCCGGTCGTCGGCTCGTCGAGCAGATAGACCGTGCGGCCGGTGGCGACGCGGGCGAGCTCGCGCGACAGCTTGATGCGCTGCGCCTCGCCCCCCGAGAGCGTCGTCGAGCTCTGGCCGAGCTTGATGTACGAGAGCCCGACGTCCGAGAGCGTGGTCAGGACGCGGTGGATCTCCTTGTGGAGCGCGAAGTGCTCGAGCGCCTCGCGCACGCTCATGTCGAGCACCTCGGCGATGGTCTTGCCCTTGAACCGCACCCGGAGCGTCGCGTCGTTGAAGCGCTTGCCGCCGCAGGCCTCGCAGGTGACGTAGACGTCCGGCAGGAAGTGCATCTCGACCATCTTCACCCCGCCGCCTTGGCACTCCTCGCAGCGGCCGCCCTTCACGTTGAAGGAGAAGCGGCTGGCGGTGTAGCCGAAGGCGCGCGCCTCGGGGGTGTTCGCGAACAGCTCGCGGATGTGGTCGAACAGCTTGGTGTAGGTCGCCGGGTTCGAGCGGGGCGTGCGGCCGATGGGCCGCTGGTCGATGTCGATGACCTTGTCGAGGTGTTCGAGGCCGCGGATCGCCCGGTGTTTGCCCGGAGGCTCGCGCGAGTCGTAGAGCCTGCGGGCGAGGGCGGGGTAGAGGATGTCGTTGACGAGCGTGGACTTGCCCGCGCCCGAGACGCCGGTGACGGCGACGAACAGGCCGAGCGGCAGCTCGACGTCGAGGTCCTTCAGGTTGTTCTCGGCCGCGCCCTCGATGACCAGCTTGGCCGCGCCGGGCTTGCGGCGGGCCTCCGGCACCGGGATCGCCTCGCGGCCCGACAGATAGGCGCCGGTGAGCGAATTCGGATCGCGCGTCACCTCGCGCACCGTGCCCTGCGAGACCACCCGGCCGCCCAGCTCGCCGGCGCCCGGGCCGAAGTCGACGAGCCAGTCGGCCTCGCGCATCGTCTCCTCGTCGTGCTCGACGACGATGACCGAGTTGCCGATGTCGCGCAGCCGCTTGAGCGTCGAGAGCAGCTTGCCGTTGTCGCGCTGGTGCAGGCCGATGGAGGGCTCGTCGAGGATGTAGATGACCCCGGTCAGCTCGCTGCCTATCTGCGAGGCGAGCCGGATGCGCTGGCTCTCGCCGCCCGAGAGCGTCGACGCCGTGCGGTCGAGCGCGAGGTAGCTCAGGCCCACGTTGCGCAAAAAGCCCAACCGGTTGCGGATCTCCTTGAGCAGCTCGTGGGCGATCTTCTCCTCGGTCTGCGACAACGGCAGCGCGCCGACGAACTCGTGCGCCTCGTCGATGGTCATCCCCGAGAGCTCGACGATGTTCTTGCCGTGGAGATAGACCGCGCGGCTCTCGGGCCGCAGGCGCGCGCCCTGACAGGCCGGGCAGGGCTTGGTCGAGAAGAAGCGCATGTAGTAGCGGCGCATCTCCTCGGACTCGGTCGCCTTGAACCGGCGCATGAGCTGGTTCACGACGCCCTCGAACTCCGAGTAGTAGCGCTTGCCGTTGCCCTGCGTGCCGAAGAGCACGAGGTCCTGGAGGCGCTTGGGCAGCTTGTCCCAGGGGGTGTCGAGGTCGATGCCGTGGGCCTCGGCGAAGCGGTCGATGAGCTCGCCCGTCCAGCTCGAGTCGTGGGAGATCGCCCTGGCCCAAGGGGTCACCGCGCCCTCGCGGAGCGACTTGGAGCGGTCGGGGACGATGAGCTCCGGGTCCATCTCGAGCCGGGTGCCCAGGCCGTGGCAGTCCGGGCACATGCCCAGCGGGTTGTTGAAGGAGAAGTGCGGCGGGGTGAGCTCGCCGAACGACAGGTTGCAGGCCGGGCAGGCGTTCTGCTCGCTGAAGACCCGGTCGCTCTCCGGCGAGGACTTCTCGTCGGAGACGACCAGCAGGCCCTTGCCCTCCTTGAGCGCGGTCTCGACCGAGTCGGTGAGCCGGGCCTTCAGGTCTGGGCGCATCACCAGCCGTTCGACGACGACGTGGATGTCGTGCTTGAGCTTCTTGTCGAGCTCGACCCGGTCCTCGTCGAGCCGGTAGAGCTTGCCGTCGATGCGCACCCGCGGCATGCCGCGCTTGCGCAGGTCGTCGAGCAGGTCCTTGTACTCGCCCTTGCGGCTGACGACGACCGGGGCGAGGACGGTGAAGCGCTTGCCTTCCGGGAACTTGAGGATCTCCTCGACCATCTGCTGAGCGGACTGGCGGCCGACCCTCTGCCCGCAGTTCGGGCAGTGCTGCATGCCGATGGAGGCGAAGAGCACGCGCAGGTAGTCGTGGATCTCGGTGACCGTGCCGACCGTCGAGCGGGGGTTGTTTGAGGCGGCCTTCTGCTCGATGGAGATGGTGGGCGACAACCCGCGGATGGTCTCGTAGCGAGGCTTCTCCATCTGCCCGAGGAACTGGCGGGCATAGGCCGACAGGCTCTCGACGTAGCGGCGCTGGCCCTCGGCGTAGAGCGTGTCGAAGGCGAGCGAGCTCTTGCCCGAGCCCGAGACGCCGGTGAAGACGACCAGGCTCTTCTTCGGGATGTCGAGGTCGACGTTCTTGAGGTTGTGCTCGCTGGCACCACGGACCGAGATCTTGTCGGGTTCTGTCACGGCTGCTTGAGTCCTCGTTCGCTGG
>DHSB01000061.1:12045-12389 GCA_002408385.1 Myxococcales bacterium UBA5297 | reverse complement strand
GGCCCCGGGGGCGCGGCCGGGCTGTCATAACGCCCGGGCCTGACACTCTTCAACACTCGGGGGCGGCCGCGGGTCACCAAGAGGCGGGATCGGGCCGGGCGGCATTCGTCTCGGGGACCGCGCTTGCCGGTTCAGGTAGGAGGCAGGCAAGAGGGCGCCGGTAGTGCCTCGGGCGCCTCGCTCTCGAAAGTCGACTTTCGACTCTCTCGATTCGAAATGGCCGTTCGTTCGAAAGATTCGTCAAGTCGCGACGCCTGAACCCGACCCGCGGCGAAACAGCCGGCATTCCGCGGCGCGTAAACCGGACTCCGGTCGACCGACCTGGCATTCCGCGACGCGTAGAC
>DHSB01000061.1:0-11870 GCA_002408385.1 Myxococcales bacterium UBA5297 | reverse complement strand
GCATTCCGCGACGCGTAGACCCGTCCCCGGCCGACCGATCTGGCATTCCGCGGCGCGTAGACCCGCCCCCGGTCGACCGATCCGGCATTCCGCGACGCGTAGACCCGCCCCCGGTCGACCGATCTAGCATTTCGCGTCTCAAAGCGGCCTCGGCGATCGGAGCGCTTCCGTTTCGACCCTGCGTGTGCGATTGGCCAGGGCGGCCGTGCAAGGTGAGGAGGGGACGGCCGCCCCCCCAGCCGCAGTCCGTCCTCGTACCGCTTCACCCTCCACGCTGAGGCTGTCACTATCGGCCCCGGCCGCGCCGGCTGGCGCGGGCGCCGGAAAGGAGACTCGATGTCCTCGCGGTCACTGCCCGTCTACTCGCTCGCTGTCGGTCTCGCCGCCGCTCTCGTCTCCGGACCCGCGCACGCTGCCTCCGAGCCGCTCGCCGAGCCCCCCTTCTCCACTGAGCCCGCGGCGCTGCTCGCGGCGGTCAACGCCTTGCCGGCCCCCGCTGATGCCGCCGCCGACTTCGTCCTCCAGGAAGTGTTCGTGCGTCTCGACGAGAAGGGCCGCCGCTCCTACACCGCGCGCCTCCTCTACCGACCGCTCCAGGCCGACGCCGCGCGCGGCCTTGGCGAGATGCGCGCGGTCTGGTCTCCCTGGTACGAGGAGCGGCCCACGCTCGACGCCCGGGTGGTCACCTCCGACGGCCGGGTCTTTCGGCTCGACCCGAAGACGATAGGCGAGGCGCCGGTCAACGAGGGCTCGCCCCAGCTCTTCGACGACCGGCGGATCCTTCGCGCGCCCATCCCCGGAATCGAGCCGAACGCGGTCGTCGAAGAGGTCATCGTCTCCCGGGAGGTCGAGCCGCTCTTCGAGGCCGGGACCACCACCACACTCACCATCGGCCAGGCGGCGACGATTCGGCGCGCGCGGATCGTCGTCGAGGCGCCGAAGAGCCTGCCGCTGCGCTTCTCGGTGCGCGGCACCTCGGCCAAGCCCAAGCGCACGGTCGCGAAGGGTCTGCAGCGCCTCGAGCTCGAGCTCGAGACGGTCAAGCCGCCCGAGGAGATCGAGCCGTTTCTCTCGCCCGAGCTGGCGCTCGTTCCCTCCTTCCTCTTCTCGACCGGCGAGTCGTGGAAGTCGGTCGGCGCGGCCTACGCGCGGGTCGTCGAAGCGCAGCTTCAGGGCGCCAAGCTGAGCGATATCGCCGAGCGGGTGGTCGCCGACGAGAAGCGGCCCGAGGAGATCGCCGCGCGGCTCACCGACTGGCTCCAGCAGAGCATCCGCTACACCGGCGTCCACTTTGGCGAGGCGAAGATCGTCCCGCGCAGCCCGGCCGAGACGCTCTCGCGCGGCTTCGGCGACTGCAAGGACATGTCGACGCTGCTCGTCGGACTGTTGCGGCAGGCCGGGGTGCCCGCGCACGTCGCGTTGATCCGCATCGAGGGCGACGTCGACCAGGGGCTGCCCGGGCTCGGCCAGTTCGACCACGCCATCGTCCACGTCCCGGGCCAGAAGCCGCTCTGGATCGACCCGACCAACGCCTCGGTCGCCCACGGCGTCCTGCCGCTTCCCCTGCAGGGCAAGTACGCGCTGGTGACCGGCGCCGACAAGCTCGTACGCACGCCGACTGCTCGCTCGACGGACAACCTGCTGCGGGCGGTGCGCGAGTACCACCTCGTCGAAGAAGGCCCCGCGCGCATCGTCGAGACCCGCGAGAGCATCGGGGCGCTGTCGGCGTGGTATCGCAGCGGTCGGCCCGAGAGCGCGAGCGAGAGACGGGGGTTCGCCGAGAGCTATGGGAAGTCGGTCTTCGGCGCCGAGGCGATGGTCCGCTACGACGAGCCGGCCCTCGGCGACAAGAGCGAGCCGTACCGCACGCGCCTCGAGCTCGAGGGCTGCCAGCGGGCTCGGAGCACCGGCCTGCAGGCGGTCGCCCAGATAAGCTCCGCGCCGGTCGTGGCGATGATGCCCGAATTCCTCAAGCGACCTCCCGAGGATCCCCAAGCGCCGGAGAAGGGCTGGCGCAAACGCGAGCTGGTGCTGCCGTGCCCGTATCGGGCCGAGGCCGAGTATCGAATCGTGCCGCCGCCCGGCTTCGTCGCCGCCGGGCCGCTGCCCGAGAAGGCGGAGAGCCGCTGGGGGCCGGCGAGCTTCTCCCAGGAGCTCTCGGTCGCCGACGACGGCACGGTGACAGCCCGCTACGTCTTCGACACCGGGTCGGGCCGCTTCTCGCCGGCCGAGGTCGAGGGGCTCGCCGTGGGGCTGCGCGCGCTCGCCGCGGGCGACGATCCGGTCATCTCCTTCGAGCTGAAGGCCGCGCAGCTCTTCGTCGCCGGAAAGAGGAAGGAGGCGTTCGCCGAGTACCAGCGGCTCATCGCGCTGCATCCGAAAGAGGCGCGTCACCACCTGCAGCTCGCCGCGGCGCTGCTCGACGCGGGGTTTGGCCTCGCCGCGCGGGAGAGCGCGCGTTGGGCGGTCGCGGTCGAGCCGGAATCGGTCGACGCGCTCGTCGAGCTCGCGCGCATCCTCCAACATGACGAGCTCGGACGGTTTCTCCAGCCCGGCTACGACCGGACTGGGGCCATCGCGGCGCTGCGCAAGGCGAGCGGGCTCGACCCCAAGCACTTCCTGGCGCGGGCCTCGCTCGCGTTTCTGCTTGAGAACAACGCAGAGGGCGTGCGCTTCTCGGCGGACGCCGATCTCGAAGAGGCGGCCGCCGAGTACCGTGCTCTGCACGAGCTCGGGCCCGAGGACGACAACCGCCTGCTCGTCCTCGACATGAAGCGAGGCCGGCTCGACGAGCTCGAAAAGGACGCCCGCATCGCCGAGCCGACCCCGCTGCAGAAGAGCGCGCTGGTCGCGGTGGCGATGGCCAAGCAGGGCGCAAAGGCCGCGCTCGCCGAGGCGGAGAAGCTCGCGCGAGAGCGGGAGGCGCGGCGCACCGTTCTCGAGCTCGCCTGCGACATGCTCGTCCAGCTTCGCTACTACCCGGAGGCGGCCAAGCTGCTGCGCGAAGCGGCGGTCGGTTCGCCCAACGCCTACGCGATGCAGGCGCGGGCGGCGCTGCTCGACAAGGTGCGCCACTACGAGAAGCTCGACCTGTCGGGCGGCGACCCGGCGACGGTGATCAAGCGCCTGTTCGTCGTGATCTTCTCGCCCGCGAGCGGCGAGAGGGAGCTGAACGCGCTGATGTCGCGCCAGGCGAAGAAGCTCGGGCAGGGCCCGCTCGAAAGGCTGCGCAGGTCCTTCGAGACCGCCTCGTACGCCCGGACGCAAGAGGTGCTGCCGCCGGTCGTGCTGCTCGACATCACGCTCTCGCTGCTCGAGGTCTCGCTCGAGGGCGACGAGGAGATTGGGTGGCGTGCGGTGGCCCGGTCCGCATCGGCGCCCGGGGTGAGCAACGAGTGGTTCCTCGTGCGCGAGGGCGAAGAGGCGAGGGTGCTCGCGAGCGGTGAGCCCGCGGCGCTCCTCTCCGAGGCGCTGCGCCGCATCGAGGCGGGCGACCTGAAGGCGGCGCGCCGCTGGCTCGAGTGGGCGCGGGTGCGCGACTTGGGCCCGGCGTGTCCCGGCGAGAGCGAGGCGGAGACCTTGAGGCGCGCCGCCACGCGGGCGCTCGCGTCCATCGAGGCCGAGCCCGAGCACGTCGGCCCGTTGTCGCAGGCGCTCGTCTGCGCGCAGGGCCGAGCCCGCGAGCTGACCGCGATGCTGCTGGCCCGGGCCCTGGTCGCCGCCGACAAGGGCGTCGCGCTGCTCGGGCTGGCCGAGAAGGAGCTCGCCTTCGACGAGGCCGAGGCCGTGCTCGCCAAGGCGGCCGGGTACCGCATGCTCGGCAAGACGAAAGAGAGGAGGGCGTTTCTGGAGAAGCGGCTCGAGGCGAAGGGGGACGACCGCGTCGCGGCGCGGCTGTTGTGCTCGGTGGCGATGGAGACCGGCGAGCTCGACCTGGCCGAGCGCCTGATGCGAAAGCTCATCGAGACCGCGCGCGAGGATGGGGCCGGCCTGTACAACGACGTCGCGTGGCTGGGCGCCTTCCGGGCGCAGGTGCCGGAGATGGCCATCGAGGAGGCAAGGCGTGCGGTGGCGCTGAGCAACGAGCGGTCGCGGCCGGCGCTGCACACCCTCGCCGCGCTCTATGCGCAGACCGGCCGGCCGGATGAGGCGATGCAGGTGCTGCGCAAGGCGGTCGATCTCGCGGGGCGAATCGACTCGGATGACTGGTACGTCATCGGCAGGGCGGCCGAGGAGTACGGGTTGATCGAGGAGGCGAAGCGGGCCTACCGGAGGGTCGAGGCGCCGGAGAGGCCGTTTGCGCTCGATACGCACGTGCTGGCGGAGCGGAGGCTGGAGGCGCTCGAGTGAGGCTTTGGAGCTTGGGGAATCTGCCTGGTACTCGCCGGCGGCTTGGCGACAGCGGGGATGGAGGAACGAGGAGGGGATCGCCGCGCGGAGTCGCCGGTCCCCCCCTCGAATTGCGCCGCGAAGCCAGTCCGAGCGGCGACGCTCGCGGACGGTTCGGAGTGTGGAAAGAGGTCGCCAGGGCAGGGAAGCGAGGCGCGGTTTCCCCTGTTGACAGGGGGACGAAGGCCTTGTAAAAGCTCGCGCCGTTGTTGCGGTTATTCCTCGGTAGCTCAGTTGGCAGAGCAGCTGACTGTTAATCAGCGGGTCCGTGGTTCAAGTCCACGCCGAGGAGCAGATGAAGGCCCAGGCGAGTCCGTCTGGGCCTTTTGATTAACGGGCCCCTCGCCGGTGATGCTGGCGAGGGGTTTTGTGTTTCTGCCCTGAATTCCGAGGGGTTGCGTGGCAACGGCTCGCAGCGCGGGGGCGACGAGGTGATCTTGTCCAGCGCCATCGCGTCTCGCCGGAAACCCTCCGCAGGGCGTTCTCGGTGACGATCTCGGCTCTCGCAGGCCGAGAGACGCTCCGAGACACCTGGCGGCGTTTAACACCAAAGAGCACCTCGTTGACTCTGGCGAGTGGGACACGCGGCGGGTGGAAAATCGACTCTGATCGTCGCCCTACAGGTGGTTGGTCAACCGGTCGAAGACGAAGACTCCGTCAGCGTCGTAGTGCCCGAAAAACCGCCCTGTTGCGCCATCACTCCAAGCGTAGAGTTCGTGACTGCTTCCCGGCACCGGATTGCCCTGGAGCTTCTTGAAGGTGCGCGACTTCGGCAGCGTGCGACCGTTGTCGATGTGCGAGCTGAACTCGTCGAGGGCCTCGTTGACCTGGACCCTCTGCCCCGCCTCCAGTTTGGCGAACGCCCTCTGAACATCATCCGAGACGCGCACCTTGGAAGAGAGCGACGGTTGGAGGTTCTCGGCGAGCAGCGTCGCGCGGTGACGAGCCCAAGCCACATCGCCAAGCACGCTCGTCGTCACCTCACCATCGACCTCCATGAGCAGCGAGTCGGGCGCGTTCTTGGCGTCGTCAGCCTCGACGGTATAACCGACAGCAAGCCGTCGAAAGAGAGCCGCATGCTCGCGCAGTTCGTCAACCTCGGCGAGGCGCACCGGCAGCCGAGGGATCTCCATCAGCTCCGGCGCCCCTTCGAAGAGGAAGACGCACCGATCGGCCGAGATCATCGCCACCGTCTGCAGGTAGCCGTTCAGCGACTTGAAGCCGCCCGTGAGGTTGAAGACCACGAACCAGCTTTGCGCCCTGTACGACTGCACGGACTCATCGAGCTGCTTCGTGAGGTCGGCGAGCCCCGCGCGAAAGGATGCGAGGTCGCTGGTGCGCAGCCCCCCTGCGCTCACGAGCGAGGTCTGGCCGCCGAGCGCCTCTTGAACCAGCTCGGCGGTGACCTTACCCAGCGCTGTGTCGGTGTGAACGAGGAGGTGGAAGACCTGCCTGGCCTTGTATCGATCGAGGACGGCGCCGATGCCGTTCAGCTCCGCGCTCATCCTGCGCCGGGTAACTTGGTCGGCCGTCGTCAGGCGCTTGCGACGTTCATCGACGAGTAGCTCTATGCGAGCGGCATCCTCCACCTCCACTTCGTTGGCGACCTTCGTGAGCCAGGCGCGATCGTCCGAACTCGCTCCGTTCGTGAGCAGGCTCGTGCCACACGTGGAGACCAGCAACAGGCGTTCGGTCATGACCTTCCCTCCGCCAAGACGGGGAATGACGGCAGGCTCGACGCGTCGACGCCCGCGAGCGACAGCGCGGAAGGCCACAGCTTCTCGAACACGGCGTCTGACACGCGCTCGAAGCCATGAGCGAGGACCGAGCGGTTGCGCGCGACGAGGGGTGACTTCGTACCGCTCAGCCCGGCGTCCTGGAACTTCTTGCCAACCGGATCGCCGAGGGCTGCGAGCAGCGCGTAGTCGTCCTGGAGCCCCAGTGCGACGACTCCTTCGCTCGCGCGCGCCGCCCACGTCGTTCGCGGGGACTCAGGGACCTTCTCCAGCGGGACCTTCTCCGTGCTCTCGACGCCGTGACCATTCTTGAGCGCGACCTGCGCGATGGCCTCGATGGCGCGGTAGAGCCGAGCGACAGCGTCGTCGAAGCGACCCTCGTCCTTGCGTCGTTTCGCGTTGGCGAGGAGGTCGAGCACGTGATGACCACTCGGCGGTGGCGCCTGTTCAAGTTGCCCGAGATGCTCCACAAGCCGGTCGATGCCGTTGAGTACGCGATCTCCTCTCGTCGCGCCGAGCACGGAACGCAGATCGTTCGCTGACTTGCTGACGCTATTGAGCAGGTTCTTGCTGGTCGTGTGATCGAAGCGGTCCCACGCATCGAGCGCCTTCGCGAGCTGTTCGAGGGACGCCAGTTCGCGTTTCCGGTCGGCGCGGCTGACGCGCTTCATCGTCACGGCCGCGACGTTTGCCGCCGCGAGGAAGGCGTGCTGGTCGAACAGCACGACGTAGTCCTCCACGGCCTGGTGGCCGAGGGCGTCCCAGGGATTGGCCTGATGGACGATCTTCTCGGCACCGGAGACGACGACGCCTACGCCATCCTTGGTGCGCTCGTTGCCACCGACATACGAGAAAAAGCAGGGCCAGCGGCTCGCTTGGATGCCGATCGCGGCCGACATGCACTTGGTGCCGCCCGTGAAATCGACGACGACCTGGAAGGACTCGCCCCGCGCTGCCCACTCCGAAACGACCGGCGTCAACAGCCGCAGGTGATCGAGACAGCTCGCGAGATCCTGGCCGTCGGGAAGCTCGAACAGGTCGTACCGGCCCGCATCGAGGTCCATGCCTTCGGCGCGCACCATCGGCACGACCTTCGCCGCAACATCATCCTTCGTTTGTGGCGTGTGAACGAACCTCACGCGCACAGGTCGCCACTGCTTGAGTGTCGCGACAACCGGCTCGGGGCTGCCACCCACGGTGCAGATCAACAAGGTCGAGTTGCTCACGCCTTCGCCCCGGAAGGAAACAGCTTGTCCCACGCCTCGATGAGGGCCCGTGCCCGAGCCTTCTTCTGCTCGTCAGCCTTCTTGTTCGTGAGGCGGTTGGCCCACGCAGCGCGTAGGTCGAATTTCACGCCAATCGCTCGAACGACGTCCATCTGCTCCTTGGTGCTGGCATCGGGCCCAGCGGAGAGCAGATCACGCATGGGCCCCATGACCGCTTCGCCACGCAGCCACTTCTCGATGTCGCCGCTCAGGGCGTCCTTCCCGTGCTTCTCCAGGTCGGCGATCGCCTGCTCAGCCTTCGACCGTCGCGGTTCGGGCGCTTTCCACTCGCCGACCGTGCCGATCCCGTAGCCAGCGGCAGTCTTACCGCCGACGCCCCAGCTCTTGAGCGCATCGGCGAGCAGCTGCGCGGCAAGCTCCGTCCACTCGCTCGGCCCGCTCAGGGCAAGCAAGAGACGGCACTTGGGCCGCACTGTCAGGAACGCGACCGGGTTCGGGCTGTCGTAGTCGTTCGGCAGGTTCTGGCCCGAGGAGTCGTAGTAGCCCTTCTGATGCACCGTGAGAACGTCGGCCACGAAGGGCGTGTTGCCAGGGATGCTGCCGGGCACGTAGAGGGCGTCGTGGAATGTCACGATGCCAGCCGCCGCACCTGCCGCGAACCCGTGTTCGCGCATCGCCGCGTCTTCACGTGCGTCGGGCGAGCCGAAGAGCGCCCGATAGACAGCGCCGGGACCGCGCTCGATGCGTCGCCGGTTCCACGTCACGCCCTGGTAGTCGGCTCGTGCGCGCTCGTCGCCTTGCTGCTCCCAAGGCTTCTTGTTGGGCTCGGCAGGCCCGTAGGTCGCGTCGACGTAGTGCGCGACGAGGCCCTTCAGCGCAGAGCCCGGGATGACCGGGACGCCCCACGTGTGATGCACGGTGAGGCCGACATCGATCGCGCTCGCGTTGCCATGTCCGATCAGCAGGCGGCTCGCGAGGGTGAACTCCGCGAGCCGGTCACCGGTGGCCGAGAAGCTCGCCTTCCAACGGTCAAAACTGCGCGCGTAGTCGGGCGACGCGGCGACCTCGGCGAGCTTCTCCAGCCACGGACGTCGGTTGTCGTCGCTGATCTTGCCGTCAGCAGCTTCCGTCGGTGCCCAAGCGTCGTAAGCCAGGCCCAGATGGTCTGGGACATCGCGGTCGACCGAATCCCTCAGAACCTGTCGCATCGTCAGGTCTCCCCGAAGGTCGCCTGCACGGCGCGCTTGAGCCAGGTAGCGACCTGCAGCAACTCGCGGGTGGCCAGCATGTAGCTCTCGGCGTCGAGCCCGCGCACACGCTGGGCAAGGTTCTGTGCCGTCGCCCCTTCGAGCCCGGGTACACCCGCAGACGCGAGATGATCAAGCAGGACCTCGCCACGGTTGCCGAGGCGCTGCACCGAGGCGATGGCCGCGCACAGACCGCTTCGCAGGATGCTGGCGCCGAGATCGTTCACCGCGATCTGGTAGTCCTTCTGCTGACCAGCTTGGACCTGGGCGACCGCGTCGTAGGCGTGTAGTGCGCGCTGTTGATCACGGAGTGGCATGATCAACTCCATTCTTCGAGAAAGGGACGATGCGGCAGCGCCCGCGCCCGGTGGTAGCCTTGCCGCCGAGTTGGTGCACCTCTTCGCCGGAGAGCGCGAAGCCCAAGACCTCGTCGGGCGTCATGGTCACGTTGCGGCGGCGGCTCCGGTCCGCCGCGAGGAGGCCGATGAGCAGGGTCTCGGGCGGAAGGCTCTCCTCAAGCCAGAGAGCGCCCGGAGCGACGGTGCGCGTGCGCTCATCGAGACGAACGCGCGCGTCCACCTGCGTCGCCGTCTCCCAGAGGAACGCCATCGTGTCGTCGTCCACGATGGCGAAGCGCTTGGTGAAGATGTCATCGCCGGGGAAAGCGAGCGGCGCGAGGCGCTGCGCCCACGCGGTCGCCTCTGCGGCCACCGTCGCGGCCAAATCAAGGTCTTCGAGGTAGAGCCTCTCGTTGTGGACGCAGACCGTCCCCTGCGCGAGTCGTGCGCCGCGTCCATCGATGCTCGGGATGGTGAGGCTCGCCTCTTCGAGGTCGCGCTTGGCGAGCGTCAGCAGGAGCGGCGATGTGACCCAGGCGAACGTGCCCCGGAAGCTCCGCACCGGCAACGCGAGCAGGCGCGCATCGCCGACGACCAGCGCACCAGCGTGCGCGGCGGGATCATCCGACGGTCCGAACACCGCTTCCGTCTTCTCTCGGTCGATCGTGCGTCGGGCGTCGCGCAGCACCCCCTTGATCGACGAGCCGGGCAGGAACGGGATCCCCGTCGCCTTCATGCGCGCGGTCGGCAGGTCGATGATGTCCGGCGTGTGGCCAGTACCAGCGTGAAGAGGCGACAGCGCATGCAGGAGGAAGGGTCTCGTGTTCATGGGGTGTTCCTTGTGGGGCGCCAGACGCCGGGGACAACGCGGCCGAAGCCCTCGTCGGTGCGAGTTCCGAGCGCGGTGAGCCAGAGCGCCTTGGCCTCCGCTTCTCCGAAGGGCTTCCCGTCGGTGCGCTCGAAGAAGTAGACGGAGCCCGGCGGCACCATGCGCGAGGTCGGCTTCGGCTCAGCCTTCGCCATGTCCCAGCCCGACACATGGATCGGCCGAGGCACGAACGCCGCACGCAAGATGACCTCGTTCCCCGCGACCTTGCCTCGATACTCGCCGTTCGTGTTTGCGAGATCATCGGGCAGCCAGCCCTTCTCGAAGCAGAGCGGCGAGACCGCGACGAGCCGAAGCCCAGTGCTGGATGCACGGAAGGCTCCGAGCACGGACGCCGGTGGCTCGAAGAGCGTCGCTGGGAGCGATTCGACGCGCGACAGCCGGGAGTCAGAGCCCAGCGTCGCGATCTTGGGAAGCTCGCCTGCAGACAGCGCAACCTCAACGCCGAGCGCCCACTCCCCGGTTGGATCAAGGGTCTCGACGACGTCGTGCGAGAAGAGGACGCCATCGTCCGACGTCAGCTCCTCCGGGCGGATGCCGACGTGGACCTGAACGCGTCGCGTCGTGCCGAGCGCTTCATCGCGAACGCTCACAGGCTTGCCGGCGAGCCACGAGACGAACTCCTCGCTGCTCCACCATCGAGGACTCGCTAGCGGCTTCTGCGCGTCGTCGGGCACCGGGCGCCAGAGCGCCTCTCGGGCATCGTCGTCGTCGCGTCCAAGCGTCGGCGCGATGGGCTGCACGGGATCGAGGCGATGCACATCAGCGCGACCTTCGAGCCAAAGTGCATCGAGAGGCACGGGCCAGGTCGCGTCCTCCACGCGCCAAGCAGCGCCATGCTGGCGACGCAGCACCAGGGTTCGGCCGAGCTGAATCGGTTGCGTGCGGCTTCGCCAGTCGTCCGACGTGAAGGTTGTTCCCGTCCGGGTCTCCTCGCCGCGCCCCCACAGCGAGCGCAGCGCCCCGAGCACCGTCGACGGCCAGGGCCAGTCGAGCCCGTGGCCGCGACCTGACGCGCTCGTGTGCCAGCCCCGACCATCCTTGGCGAAGAAGCCGTCACGAGGGACGAACGCGAGGTGTGTCGTGGTCGTCGTCATGCTGCGGCCTCCTGGCTGCGGCGTTCACGGATGGCAGCGCGATCGAAGGTGCGTGCGATGAGCAGCCGCGCGACCCACGCATCGATCTGCGCGTGCAAGGCTACGTAATCCGTCCTGGCGTCGAGAGAGAGGCCGACGTCTTCGGGAC
Source organism: Myxococcales bacterium UBA5297 (assembly GCA_002408385.1). Taxonomy (GTDB): domain Bacteria; phylum Myxococcota; class Myxococcia; order Myxococcales; family UBA5297; genus UBA10939. Next base: position 803 of record DHSB01000061.1, on the reverse strand, counting down.
GCAGGCCAGAGCCCTCAATACGCGAGAGAGCGCGCTTCACCTCGAGCGCGAGCACGCGGGCCCAGCCGTCGCCATTCGCCTCGTCGGGTTTGGGCAGGCGCGTGAGGATGCTGGCGATCTCGTAGACCTTGCGTGAGGGGATGCGGTCGCGGAGCAGTGTGGTCGCCTCGTTCAGCGCGCGGACAGGGCCGCTGCTCCACTGCGCACGCCACGTGCGAGCTCCGCCGGAGCGCTTGTCGACGAGCACCGCAAGCGCGTTGCGGTCCCGCTTCGCCTCGCGTTCGGCCTGACGCCCGAGCGTGAGCAGGTCACCCATGCTTTCCATGACGTGGCCAATGCCGAGCCCGACCGACAAGGTCGGGTGCTTGTCAGCGGGGAGCGAACCGCAGGCCGTGGCCATCGCGCTATCGAAGGCCGTGCGCAGCGCGTCCGCGCAGGCGAGCGCCTCAGGCAGCGACACGAAGGCGAGCACGTCGTCACCGCCCGCGTAGACGAGCGCGCTGCGATGCTGCTGCTCGACGACCCTGCGCGCCGCGTCGGCGAAGCCCGCGAGCGCCTTCGAGAACGCGCGGTGCGCATCTGCGGAGCCGAGGCTGTCGATCGCGCGCCCCATGCGGTCTCCGTCGGCGACCAGGCAGGCGACGTAGGGATACGGCTCGTCGAGCTTTCGGAACAGCGGCCTGACGTGCTGACGGCCCCACGCCTCCGGGTCGCCCTGAAGTCCTTGCTCCTCGAAGACCGAGCGCCAGCGGCTCGGGAGCAAGACGCTGCCGTCGAAGGAGAAGGGCGACACGCACGGGAGG
>DHSB01000013.1:528-18504 GCA_002408385.1 Myxococcales bacterium UBA5297 | reverse complement strand
AACTTGGTGGAGTGAACCCGCTCCTCCGAGGTGAGGTCGATGCCGAAGACCGCGATCTCGGCGGCGATCGCCTTCAGGCGAGCCTCAAGGTCGGCGAGCGTCTCCTGGCTCGGGTTCTTGTTGCCTACTCTATCTTTCATGTCCCCTCCTAACGGGGCTGTGCTCCCCGGCGGGGGAGAATCTAGCCGCAGGTCGATAGATGCAGTCAAGCCCACCGGTGAAGAATCTGAAGCTCCCCGGGTTCCCTCCCCCTTCGGGGGTAGACAAAGTGTTAACCGACAAACCAGTGATCCATTCTGGGTAAGTCGAAGACTATGATCGGGAAGTCTCCGACTACGAAGTGGAAGTCTCCGACTATCCCCTCGATGTCGATGAGTTCGAGCTCGAAGTCCCGGCCTATGGCAGGGATAGTTCCGGACTACGGGGTCTAAGTCGGCGAATTCCCGGTGGATGCCGTGAGCTATGGCAGGGATAGTCGGCGACTACGAAGTCGACGTCGGGAAGTTTCCGGTCGGACTCGAGAGCTAGGGCAGGGTGGTCTCCGACTACGACGCCGAGGTTCGCGGCTGGCCCCTTCGGGTGGCGGCTGGTGACCGGCGCGACGTCCTGGAATCCTACCCCACCAACCCCCGCGTAAACATCCCGCTCTCCTCAATCAAACTCTCCGTATCCTCAAACCCGAGCCTCCGACAAAGCTCGACCACATAAGGGTTCTCAATCGGAGTCTCGTATTTCGCCTCCCGCGCGTACTCCCGCACCCGCTCCCTTCCCTCCTCGACCGGCAGAACCCGCTTCGGCCCGCCGACGCATCCGCCCACGCAGCCCATGCCCTCGTAGAAGTTGGCATTGATCCTCCCCGCCAGGATCTCGCCAACCATCGCCTTGCACGCCGCCGCGCCGTCGGCCTGCTCGCGGCGCATCGGCAGCTCGCGCTTTGGGCTGACCTTCTGCAGCGTCGCCTCGATCGCCTCGGACACCCCGCCGCTGTACGCGTAGCCAATCCCCGAGCCCGACGCGTGCTCCTTCTCGCTCACCTCGAGGCTGGCCGGGTCGGTCGCGGTGAAGGCGAACAGGTCGCGCAGCTCCTGGAAGGTGAGGACGAAGTCGACCGCGCCGGCGAGGTCCTTCTCCCGCGCCTCGGACTTCTTGGCGACGCACGGCCCGACGAAGACGGTCATCGCGCCGGGGTAGAGCTGCTTGATGGTCCGGCCGGCCGCGATCATCGGCGAGACGGCCGGGGGCACGTGCGAGAGCAGCTCGTAGTGCCTGCGAATCATCGCGATCCAGATCGGGCAGCAGCAGCTCGTGAGGTGGAAGTCGGCCTCGGTGCGCACGTGCTTGTCGAACTCGAGGGCCTCCTTGAGCGTGAGGATGTCGGCGAAGAGCGCGACCTCGACCATGCCGTCAAAGCCGAGTCGCTTGAACGCGCTGCGAAGCTGGCCGAGCGAGACGCTCTCGCCCATCTGCCCGGAGATGGCCGGCGCGACCAGCGCGTAGATCGGCCCGTGCCAGTGCTTCATCGCGAGGAGCATCGCGACGAGGTCACGGCTGGAGTTGATCACCCCGGCGTCGCAGCCTTCGGCGCACAGCCCGCAGCCGACGCAGCGCTCGGGGTCGATCTTGATGCCGCCGCCCTCGGCCGGCTCGATGGCCTCGAAGAGGCAGTTGCGGGTGCACCGGCTCTTGTCCTCGCACAGGCACTCCCCGCCGAGCCACATCACCGGGTAGCGCTTGGGGTTGAGCAGGCAGTCGAGCTCGGGGAACTCCTTCTCCCGCGCGATGATCTCGGCGACCTCCTGGTCGCTCTTCTCGCTCAGCGCCGCGCGCACGAGCTGTTGGTAGAGGTCCTCGAGCTTCTTCGACATGGCGATCCTCGGAGCGGAGACGGTCGCGGGCGGAGGGCCGGCCCGAGACGGTGGGCGGGAGGCGTGGGAAGGGGCGTCGGGGATGGCCCGCGGGGACGGGCGCGCTGCTGCGCGTCCCTGCTGCTCGGCCGTCGATTTTGCCCGGACCGACTCGACTCCGCGGCTCCCGCGGGTCGCCTCTACGCTCGGGGTGAGCGGGCGCGGGCTCCACATGCCTGGACGCGGTCGAGCGGGCTCTGGCGCCCCTACTTCTTGAGCTTCTTCCCGGCCTCTTCGAGCGCGTCGCCAATGGCCTTCTGGCCTTCGTCGATGAGCCGCTTCGCCTCTTTCTCGGCCTTTTTCGACGCGTCCTTGCTGTCGCCGAGCAAGTCCTTGAGCCCGCCGCGCGCCAGCACGTTCGCGACGCCCGGGTTCTTCAGGTAGTCGATGGGACCCCACTCGCGCGTGTCGACGAAGGTGTCCTTGAAGCCCATCTCGGCCTTGCGCTCGATGACGAGCTTCTTGGACGTGCGGATGAAGTGGTAGTTGAGCGCGCCAAACAGGCCGGCGGCGCAGGCGAAACCGATGACGAAGATGCTCAGGATCTTTTTCATAGTGCCGGCAAAATAGCCGAAATGCGCCCGTGCTTCCATCGGCCCGCCGGCTGATCAGGCGGCAGGATGGCCGGTCGCGTCGGCGGCGAGGGGCAACCGCTTCCAATGCTGCTCGAGCTTCTCGGCGAGCGACTTCGTTGCTCCTTCCCGAACGCGCTGCCAAGCGTCAAGCGTGCAGATGACGGCGTCCTTCACGATCTGGATTGTCTCCTGCGGGTCGGCGCCAATCTTGCGCGCGAGCGAATCGAAGCTTGCCAGACGCACGTGTGACCACTCCTTGGAGCGGGCGAGATTCAATCCCAGGTGGTCGTTGGGCAGGAACTCGATGGTCGAGACGAGGTCATAGGCGGGAGCGAGCTGGGGGTGAACGCGGTCGGGGTACCACAGCGACCAGTTCTTCAAGTGGGCATCGCCATTGGCGCTCAGCGCGACGAAGACCAAGCGTCGAAGAAACTCCGCGTACGAGGGCTCGTGCAACCGCCGGATGATTGCTGCGAGGGTTTCATAGTTGGCGCTCTTGTACTTGCCTTGGTAGCTCGGGAAGACGCCAAGAACCTGCGCGAAGTCCTCGATGTGCAGCCGGCCCTCCGAAGGACGGTCGAAGCGGCGAATGGCAAATGCCATACCTGCCGCCTCACGCATCTCCTCCGGGAGATTCTCCAGAATGGCGACGGAGACCAATTCGAATTCGGGGACGGTGATCCCGCTCTCGCGGGCCCAGGTCATGGTCAGGAATTCGTTCTCCGGAACGCCGGCAAACCGCGGGCTCGGCATCTTCACCAGCCAATTGCCGCCACGACCCGAGGCTGGGAAGGTCAGGCTGCGCCCTTCTCGCAGCATAGAAAGCTTGGGCTGCATTCCGGCGAGCGAAAACTTGATCGGATGGCTGAGATCGGCGGCGTGAGGGAGGCTCTCCTCCGGCGAGACCGGCGGGAGCGAGCCGCTGGGGAGGGCGCGGACCGCCCCCGGAAGATCCTCCCCGAGATAGGCGAGCAGATGTGCCTCGCGGGCCGTAGAGACGCCGATCTGCGCGGCGACCAGCTCACGCAAACGCTCCTCGGGTAGCAGGTTCGAGAAGAACGGCGGCAATTGCATTCGCGAGCGCCAGGTCGAGCGCAGATCGTCCTCGAATTGCTGGCCGAGCACTGGCCGCGGGTGCATCGAGAGGTATCGGCTGTTGAAGCTGAACTCAGTCCGGTCGTCCTCGCGCACGACGATTTCGCCGACCAGGTCTTCGCCGAGGTAGATGCCGAGGCTGGCGACAGCGACAGGGGCGGTCATGGTGCGTCCTCGATAATCAAGGACGAGATCGAGGGTCTGTCGGGTTCGTCGGGGCGCGTGCGCGCCTCGAGGAATTCGCGAAAGAGCGTCGAGAGGCGCGCATGCCGGGCTTCGAGAAAGCGGTCGAGCTGTCCGTTGCGCAAGTAATCCTGGGCCCTTCCATCCACCCCGTGGGTCGATGCCCAGCTCTCGGGTGCCTGCGCGAGCAGATCGTCGACGTGACGCCGTTCCGGGGGTTGGGCAACTCGATTGACCATGGTTTCTGCCAATTCTCCTCTTCCAGAATTCCCATTCGAGACCACGGCAGGCAGAGCCTTGCTTCCATGGCTCGCAATAAGGCCAGCTCCATCGAGCTCGGCGCCGGTTTCGAGGTCGCGAGGCATCAGGGAGAGCAGCGCAAGCAGCTCGAGGCGCGTCGCCGCGGTGCGGGTATTGACTCGGGCGAAGGAGCGAAAGCCCGGGGGGGACCGAGACGAGAGCGCGAGCAACCGCTGGACCGACGGCTCTTCCTGCTCATCGATTGCCGAGAAGAGGCTGCGTACTGTGGGGATGTTCTCGCCCTGGTGCTCACCAGAAGCTGCGCCCCGCCAGACCCAACGGGCGAGCAAGTCGAGGCTGCGCGGCTTGGGGCTCGGGTGCTTGTCGAAGAACGCGGTCAGGACAGCGAGCGGAAGTCGGTAGGGCAGCAACGCTTCATTGGGGATGCCCACGTCCGCCATCAAGAATGCGAGCGCTCGGCGCAGCGCGTCCGCGGTCCGCGGGATATCCGCAGCCGACGCGTTATCGGTGACGTGCGCGTTGGTAAAGTCGCCTCCCGCAACCTGAATGACGATTTTAAGGAGCCAATCCGGGTCGAGCTTGCCGAAGCCCATTTCCACCGGGACCGTCGCCAATTCGCGAATGGTGGAAGGCCGCTCGGCCGTCAATGCGCCCTGGAGCGCATCGAAGGTCTCGTTCGCCCTGAGCCTGACGCCGGCGTCATTGGTGCGCTGAAAGATGACGCGCAGGGTTTCGTCTCTTTCGGCGGCGACGATGACCGCGGGGATTTCGTACTCGCGGATGTCACGGGCCAAAGAGCTCGCACGGGCCTTCATCTCGGGGGTGAGCGCGTCCGCACGGGAGGCAATCCAGGCGACGAGGTCCGTTGCGTCGACCAGCCTGTCAGCGGGCAGCCACTCGGGTTTCCATGCTTCCTTGGCGCCCGGATTGAGCCACTCGCCAGAGCTCAAGTCGTAGGCCCAGGTGAACATGTCGCGGGTGCCGGGATCACGGTCCGGGGAGCCGCGTCGCCAGAAAACGCCTGCGAGCGTGGTGAGGCGCTGGCGGCCGTCGATGACCCAGAGGGCATCTGCCGACTGCTTCACTGGAAAGGCATGGGGCCCGAGTTGCAGAGTGCCGGCGGGCGCGGGCTCTGGCCTCTTCCAAAGCAGCAGCGTGCCGATGGGGAAGCCCTTCTCGAGACTGTCGAGCAGCTCGCGGATGTTGTTCGTCTTCCACTTGAACAGGCGCTGCCACTCGGGAACGCGCAGCTCCCCGCGCTGAGCCATCTCCACCAGTTCCTGCACGGAGTATTGCCGAGCCTTCGGCCTCTCGCTGGTTCTGACTTCCATGAGCTCATCTTGTGGGGAACGGGGATAAATCGCCAGCCATTCCCCCGGGTTAGCCTGCGCCCGTGGGGACGCTGGCTCCGCGAGCGCCAGAGCGGATTCCTCCCGTCACGGGCACCGGCCATGGCAGCCAGAAAGAACGAGCGCCGTCCCCAGCGGGGAACGGCGCTCCAGGTCGCGGCCGCCTTCCGGCGGGCCGGGCGACAGGCACGAGCCTGTCGAGTCACGTCTTCAGAGCTGCGGTTGGTCTGTCGTCGTGCTCGCTGGCTCCTCCTTTCGCTACTGCACGTTCACCTTGATGCTGCGCGGCTTGCTCTCCTCGCGCTTGGGCAGGTGGACCATCAGCAGGCCGTTCTTGGCCTCGGCCTTCACCTTCTCGGTGTCCACGATGGGCGGCAAGGTGAACGAGCGCGAGAAGGTCCCGTAGGTGCGCTCGATGCGCCGGTAATTGTCCTTCTTCTCCTCGCGCTCGAGCTTGCGCTCGCCGCGCAGGGTCAGGACGTTGTTCTCGATGCGCAGGTCTACGTCCTTGGCCTCGATGCCCGGCACCTCGACGGTGATGGTCACCCCCTCGGCGTCCTCGTAGATGTCCACCGGCGGGTAGAAGCCGGCGCCGAGCTCCTCTTCGGCCGGTCGCGTCAGCCGCCAGCGGAACATGCGGTCGTCGAACATGCGGTTCAGCTCATCGTGCAAGCGCGAAAGATCCTTCTCCCAGCGAGTGATCGCCATGGCAGTACCTCCACGAGTCTGGTTCGAGTTGTCCAGTGGCCTCGGGGTTTCTTTTCATCCCCGGCCGTCCTTGACGCTCAGAAACGTAGACAGGGAAAAGGCGCTGTCAAATGGGTCCGAACTCGCGACGACGCGCGAAGCTGGAGGCGGGTGCGGTGACGCGAGACAGATCGCGTTTCGGCTGCTTCCCGTTGCTCGGCCGCCCGGTGAGGCCTCTGAACGGCTGAGCTTGGTCTTCGGAGCTCTTTGCCTTCGCAGCGACTCCTACCTCCAAACCCACTCCCCCACGGCGCGCGGGTCGACTTCGCTCGGCCTCTCGACTCCACTGACCGGGGGCATCTCGACCTCGCTTGACCTCCTCGACGCCGCTCTCGACTCGACTCCCGATTCCCGATTCCCGCCTCTCGACTGTCGGGCGAACGTGCTCTGCAAGCGCTGCAGGTGGCGGGTCGCTGGAGCGCTGTCGATCGTGAAGGCGAGAGGTCTCGCAGTCGGCGGTCGTGTCAGCGGGCACCGGGCAGGCCAAAGACGCAGGGAGGATCAGGTGCGCCCCGAGGCGCAGACTCCGGCCTTCGAGGCGCGCGGGCTCACCAAGATCTATCGGATGGGCGAGGTGGAGGTGCCGGCGCTGCGGGGGGTCGATCTGTCGCTCTACGACGGCGAGTTCGTGGTGCTGCTCGGGCCTTCGGGTAGCGGCAAGTCGACCCTGCTCAACATCTTGGGCGGCCTCGACACGCCGACCGCGGGGCGGGTGCGCTTTCGCGACCACGACCTCGTCGCCGCCGGCGACCGCGAGCTGACGCGCTATCGGCGCGAGCACGTCGGCTTCGTCTTCCAGTTCTACAACCTGGTCCCGAGCCTGACGGCCCGCGAGAACGTCGAGCTCGGCGCGGAGATCTCCGAGCGGCCGATCGGCTCGGAGCAGGCCCTGGCGATGGTCGGGCTGGCCGAGCGCATGGATCACTTCCCTTCCCAGCTCTCGGGCGGCGAGCAGCAGCGGGTCGCCATCGCCCGCGCGGTGGCGAAGAACCCGGACGTGCTGCTGTGCGACGAGCCGACCGGCGCGCTCGACGTGACGACGGGCAAGGTCGTGCTCCAGGTCCTGCACCGGGTCAACGCGGAGCTGGGCACGACGGTGGTCATCATCACGCACAACGCGGCCATCGCTGGGATGGCCGACCGGGTCCTGGTGATGCACGACGGGCGCATCGCCCGCGAGACGCGCAACGCGGTCAAGGTCCCTCCCGAGGAGATCGAGTGGTGAGGCCGCTCACCCGCATGCTGCTGCGCGATCTGTGGCAGGCGAAAGGCCAGGCCTTCGCCATCGGGCTGCTCGTCGCCATCGCCTCGGCGGCCTACCTCGGCTCGACCTGGACCTACCAGTCGCTGCTCGAGACGCAGCGCGCCTACTACGAGCGCTACCGCTTCCCGGACGTCTTCGCCTCGCTGCGGCGCGCGCCCCAGACGCTGGTCGAGAGGGTGCGCGCCATCCCCGGCGTCGCGCAGGCCGAGACCCGGGTCGTCGCCTCGGCCAGCCTGGAGCTGCCGGGCTTCGACGAGCCGGCGACCGCGACGGTGGTCTCGGTGCCCGCCGGCGCGCAGCCGGACCTGAATCGCCTGCACCTGCGCACCGGGCGCCTGCCCACGGCCGACGACGAGGCGCTGGTGAGCGAGGGCTTCGCCGAGGTGCACCGGCTCGTCCCCGGCGACGAGCTGGGGATGGTGATCAGCGGCAATCGGGAGACGGTGCGGGTGGTCGGCATCGCGCTCTCGCCGGAGTTCACCTACGCCATCCGCCCCGGCGACTTGATGCCCGACGACGCGCACTTCGGGGTCTTCTGGATGACCCGCGACGGCCTCGAGGCGGCCTTCGACATGGAGGGCGCCTTCAACGACCTGTCGGTGCGCCTGTCGCCGGGCGCGGTCGAGGAGGAGGTCATCGCGGCCGTCGACCAGTTGCTCGAGCCCTACGGCGGGATCGACGCCTACGGGCGCGACCGCCAGGTCTCGCACCGCTTCTTGTCCGAGGAGATCAAGCAGCTCCGCTCCACCGCCATCGCGGTGCCGAGCATCTTCCTCGGAGTCGCGGCCTTCCTGCTGAGCGTGGTGCTCTCGAGGCTTATCGCCACGCAGCGCCAGCAGATAGGCACGCTCAAGGCCCTCGGCCGCAGCAACCTCGAGATCGGCTGGCACTACGCGAGCTTCGTCGGCCTCATCGTGCTCGCGGGTTTGATGGGCGGCGTCGGGCTCGGCTTTCTGATGGGCTCGGCGTTCACGCGCATCTACGTGCAGTACTACCGCTTCCCCTTCCTCGTGCTCGAGACCGGGCTCGGGGCGCTCTTCGTCGCCGCGCTGCTCGCCTTCGGGGCCGCAGCCCTCGGCGTCGGCGGCTCGGTGCGCCGCGCGGTGAAGCTCGCGCCCGCCGAGGCGATGCGCCCCGAGCCGCCGGCGAGCTTCAAGCCCACGACGCTCGAGCGGGTCGGGCTCGGGCGGCTCGTCTCGGTGCCGGGCCGGATGGTGCTGCGCAGCCTCGAGCGCAGGCCGCTGCGCTCGGCGCTCACCGTGCTCGGCATCGCCGCGGGCGTCGCGGTGGTCGTCGCCGGCAGCTACTCGGGCCACGCGCTGGTCTTCCTCGTCGAGTTCCAGTTCGGCCTGGTCCAGCGCGAGGACCTCGCGGTCAGCTTCGTCGACCCCGAGCCCATCGGCGCGCTCTACGAGATCGAGGCGCTGCCCGGGGTCCATCAGGCCGAGCCGTATCGGGCGGTGGCGACGGTGCTGCGCTCGGACCAACGGACCTACCGCACGCCGCTCACCGGCATGGCGCCGCGCGCGAGCCTGCGGCGCGTGGTCAGTGACGACGGCCAGGTGGTGACGCTGCCGCCCGAGGGCGTGATCCTCAGCCGGCAGCTCGCCCGCATCCTTAAGGTCCGGCCCGGAGACACTCTGGTGGTCGAGGTGCTCGAGGGGCGCCGCCCGACGCGCACGGTGCGGGTGAGCGGCCTGGTCGACGATCTGGTCGGGGTCTCGGCCTACATGCGGCTCGACGCGCTCAACGCGCTGCTCGAGGAGGGCAGGGTGATCTCCGGCGCGTGGCTGGAAGTCGATCCGGCCGCCGAGCAGCAGCTCTTCGAGCGGCTGCGTGAGCGTCCGGGCGTGGCCGGAGTGACGCTGCGCTCGGCGGCGCTCGAGTCGTTCCAGCGCACGATGGAGGAGAGCCTGGGGGTCTTCAACGCGGTCCTCAACCTGCTCGCGGCGATCATCGCCGCCGGGGTGGTCTACAACGCGGCGCGGGTGGCGCTCGCCGAACGCGAGCGCGAGCTCGCCACGCTGCGGGTCATCGGCTACACGCGCCCGGAGGTCTTTCGCATCGTGGTCGAGGAGCTGGCGGTGCAGGTGCTGCTCGCCATCCCCATCGGATTCGTCGTCGGGCGCGCGTTCGCCCTCGCGCTATCGGCGGCGCTCACCTCGGATCTCTTCCGGCTGCCGGCCGTGCTCGACCGGGCGAGCTATGTCTCCGCAGCGCTCGTCGTCCTCGCCTCGGCCGCGGCGGTCGCGGGCATCGTCTGGCGCTGGATGACACGGCTCGAGCTGGTGTCGGTGTTGAAGACCCGTGAGTGAGCGATGAAGCGCCGCCGCAAGATCATCCTCGCCCTGGTCGCCCTCGGGCTGGTGGTGCTGCTCGTCTTCGCGCTGCTGCCGCGCGCGGTGCCGGTCGAGCTGACGCGGGTGGGACGCGGGCGCTTCGAGGTCGTGGTCGAGGCCGACGGAGAGGCGCGGGTGCGCGCCCGGCACTCGGTGCTCGCGCCGGTCTCCGGAGAGCTGCGGCGCATCGCGCTCGATCCCGGCGACTCGGTGAAGAAGGGCGAGGCGGTCGCGCGCATCGCGGCGGGCGCGGCCGGACCGCTCGATCCGCGGAGGCGCGCCGAGGCCGAGGCCGAGCTGCAGGCGGCGACGGCGGCGAAGCGTGAAGCAGAGGCCGCGCTCGTTCAGGCCCGAGCGGCCAACGCCCAAGCCCAGCGCGATCTGCAGCGCACCCGTGAGCTCGAAAAGCGAGGCGCCGCCACCGAGCGCGAGGGGGAGGTCGCCCGAACCGAAGCGAGGAGGCAGCGCAGCGAGGTGGTCGGCGCCGAGCAGGCCGTCGAGCGCGCTGACGCACGGATAGAGGCTGCGCGCGCGGTCCTCGGTCCGCCCGAGGAGGGCGGCCGGGCGGTCGCGGTCGAGGCGCCGGTGAGCGGCCAGGTCCTGAGGGTGATGCGCGAGAGCGAAGGGCCGGTCGAGGTCGGCACGCCGCTGCTGGAGATAGGCGACCCGAGGCGACTCGAGGTGGTGCTCGACGTGCTCACCACGCAAGCCGTGGAGATCGATCCGGGCGACAAGGTCGAGCTCGTGCAGTGGGGCGGGGAGGGCGCGCTCGATGGCGCCGTCGAGCGCGTGGACCCCTCGGCGGTGACCAAGGTCTCCGCGCTCGGCGTCGAGGAGCAGCGGGTCGACGTCATCGTCGCGCCGGCCGAGGCGGAGGACTGGGAGCCGCTCTCGGACGGCTATCACGTCGAGGCGCGGATCATCGCGCGGGTGGTCGAGGAGGCGCTCTTTGTCCCCACCACCGCGCTCTTCCGGCGCGACGGGCGGTGGGCGCTCTTCGTCGTGGAGGACGGCCGAGCCGAGCTGCGCGAGGTGGAGGTGGGCGCGACGAGCGGCGGCCAAGCCCAGATCACCTCCGGGCTCGGGGGCCGCGAGCGGGTGCTCGTCTATCCGAGCGACAAAGTGTCGGACGGCACGCGCGTGACCGAAGAGTAATGAGGCGCCCGATTCCAAGCGGCGGCTCCTCTACTCCGCCACCATCGCTCGCCCGGCTACTCCTCCGCCTGCTGAAGCGCGGCGTTGCTCTTCTTGTAGACCTCCAGGAACTCCGCCGAGCGCTTGTCGAGCAGGTCCGCGAAGAGCTTGCCGTTCTTCTTGGCGAACTCGGCGCGGTAGGCCTCATGGCCCTTGAGCTTGTCGACGTAGAAGGTCTCGAGCCGCTCCTCGAAGGGCGCGGGCTTCTTCGCCTGGCGGGCGGCCGTGAGGCGGGTGCGCGCCTCGTCGAGCTTCTTCTGGTCGTCTTCGGCGATCAGCTTCTTGTTGTAGAAGTCCGCGACGAGCAGGGAGAGGCCCTTGGCGACCTGCTGGTGGAGCTTCGACTTCTCGAGCGCGGCCTGGTACGGGGCGCCCTTTGCCGACTCCTGCAGGAGGAGAAGGAACTGTGAGAGCCGCTCCTCGGTAAAGCCCTTGGCGGCGGCGGCCTTGGCCTCGGCCTCGCGCTTTTCGTTCGCCTTGTCGGCCTCTTGGAGAATGGCGACGAACTCGTCCTCGAACTTGGCGATGAGCTCGCGGCCCTTCTCATTGGTCTTGTCGAGGAACCGACGGCGGAAGCGCTCGTGCTCGACGAGGCTCCTCTTCAAGACGCTCTCGCGGGCCACGTCCTCGCGGGCCGGCTGCAGGTTCTTGGCCTTGGCCGCGGCGATGCGGCCGCTCAGCTCGGCGAGCTCCTTCTCTGCGGCGCGCGCCGAGAGCCGCGCCCGGTAGTAGCGCTGCGGCAGGAACGCGAGCTGATCGACGTCGGTCGCCTTGAGCCCGGCCTTCTTCAGTGCCTGGGCGAACGGGGTCCCGCGGGTCTCCTCGCGCACGAAGGTCGCGAGGCTCTTCAGCTTCGCCTCGGTCAGGGCGTTGGCTGCGTCGACCTTGGCTCGATCCTCCTCGGTCTCCTTGACGGCGTGGTCGTGCCCGGCGTGCGGATCCGGCTGCGCCGCCTCTTGGGCATGGTCGTGCCCGGCGTGGGGATCGACCGCCTGAAGTCCCGGCGGCGTCGGCGCGCCGGCGGCGAAGGCAGAGGTGGAGACGAGCAGTCCAGAAGCGAGGAGGAGACGAGAGAGCTTGAGCATGGTGGCGAGAGTCTAGCGGATGGCAGATGTGCCTGCCGTGGGTTTGTCGGACTCGGAACGCTCGGCAGCCCGGCTTTCTTCCCGGCGAGGTGAGCGTCGCACCGCAGTGGCGCAGGCGCGCGGCCGGCGTGCTCGTTCGGAGGGAGAGCCCGCGGTCTGCCGATGCCGTCCGGCCCCGGCGTTCGGGTCCACTTGTTTCCGGGGCCCGTCGCCGCGGGCCGGCCTTCCGTGCCGGCCGCCGGGAACCCTCGAATCGGCCGCGCCTCTGGTCGATTCCTCGATGGGCGCATTGCTATACGCCCCGACCTGCGACCGATCACTCGGGTTCTTTTCCGCAGGGCCGGCCTTCGTGCCGGCCGCCGCGATCCCTCGAATCGGCCGCGCCTCTGGTCGATTCCTCGAAGGGCGCATTGCTATGCGCCCCGACCTGCGACCGATCACTCGGGTTCTTTTCCGCAGGGCCGGCCTTCGTGCCGGCCGCCGGGAACCCTCGAATCGGCCGCGCCTCTGCTCGATTCCTCGACGGGCGCATTGCTATGCGCCCCGACCTGCGACCGATCGCTTCGGTTCCGCGCGAAGCCCGGGCTGTCGACTGCCGCCTCGACCGTCCGCGTCGTTACACGAACTCGAAGGGATTGCGCCGGGTCTTCGAGCCACCGCGCGGATCGCGCTTCGACTGGCAGTCGACGCAAAGCTCGGCGTAGGGCATCGCCTTCAGGCGGCCCTCTTCGATGTCCTCTTCGCACTCTTCGCAGAGGCCGAAATCCTCCGGGGCCTGCCGCGCCTTCCGCAACGCCCGCGTGATGCGCTTCAGGACGAGGCTGGTGTTGCGATTTCGGCTCGAAGCGATCGACTGCAGCATCTCGTTGAGGGGCTGCTCGTCTTCGTCTTCCCCGATTGCAGCGTCGTCGGTCCGGTTGGGCTCGATGCGCAGTGTAGCCTTGGCAAGGAGGTCTTTTTCCAAGGCCTTCAGAAGGCGCTCGTAGTGTGCAAGCTCGGTGGGTTCCATCGGGATGCTCGTAGTCTGGTTGAACCGCGCCGGGCGGGTGCCCGAAAAATGAGCGGACATGGTGGCAGAAGTCGGCTCGAGGATTCAACAGGCAGCAGGAGCGCCGATTCCCCGGAGCTCTTGTGGCGGCCGACGGCCGCAAACCCGTCTTCCGCTCTCTCTCCCCGGACCGCTTTCGCGGAAGGCCCGTAGAAGCTCGAGGTGCGGACAAAACCGACTGGCGAGCGGCCGTCTGCTCGGAGGGCCTCGGTAGCAGAGGCGCGCTCACTCTCCGCGGTTTACCAGCCGCGCACCGGATTCCACGAGCCGACCAGCTCGCCTCTTCGCACCACGAGATACCGGTCGAAGAGCGCGGCGGTGAGGCACGAGTGGTTCGCGACCACCCGAAGCCTCGCGCCGACGGGTAGCTCGGAGAGGTCGACCCCCGGGTCGGCCGCGAGGTGACCGTGCTCCTGCGAGAGGGCCGCCAGGCGCAGGCCGGTGAGCTGCTCGCCACGCTCGGTCAGCAGCACGCCGAAACCGGCCCGGGCATCGACGTGGCGCGCGCCCGGATCCTTGGAGAGGGCGAGCGCGCCGGCGTCGACCACCAGCCTGCGCCTGTCGGGATAGGAGCCGATGACCGTGGTCAGGACCGTGAACGCGGCGTCCGCGAGAGCGCAGCTCCCGATGGCGGCCTGGAAGGCGTCGAAGAAGACGTAGTTGCCGGGGCGGACCTCGGTGACGCCGGTCAGGTCGTCGGCGACCGAAAGCGTGGGAGTCGAGCCGATGCTCACCTCGTCGACGCGGATGCCTTCGGCCCGAAGGCTCTCGGCGAAGCCCACCGTCACCGCGCGCTCCTCGCGGGCGACGCGGGCGAGCTCGTCGCGGCCCCGGCAGGCCTAGGCGTGACCGGCGTGGGCGAGGAGGCCGCGGAACTCGAGGTGAGCGGAAGCCGCGAGGCGGGCGGCCAGCCTGCGGGCCTCGAGGCTCGTCGGTTCCACGCCCGCGCGGTGGTTTCCGCAGTCGACCTTGAGGAAGACGGGGGTGCGGACCCGCTGGGAAGCCGAGCAGCTCTCGAGCGCGCGCATCGCGAGCTCGCTGTCGACCAACACGGAGAGCCTGTCGATAGAGCGGCCCAGCTCGACGGCCTCGCGCATGCGCGCTGGCGCGATGGGCACCGCGTAGGTGAGGTCGCGAAAGCCCGCGCGCGCGAAGAAGCGCGCCTCGGCCAGCGTGGAGACGGTGAGCCCGCCGAAGGCGCCGCGGACCTGGAGCTTGGCCGCCTCGACGGTCTTGTGCGTCTTGACGTGCGGGCGCAGCCGGCCTCCGAGCCGGGCGACGCGCTCGCTCATCGCCAGCGTGTTGCGCTCGACCGCGTCGAGATCGACCAGCGCGCAAGGGGTTCCAAGATCGGCGGGGAGGTTCATGGCCCCTTCCGGAGGCGCGCCCGGTTCGACAACCAGGCGGCGATGGCGTCGAGCACGCGGGGGTCGACCCGGCGATCCGGATCGGAGAGCAGGCCGATGCCGCTGCGCCCGCCGCGGTCGTCCATCATCACGTGGTCGAGCCCGTCGAAGAGCTGCACCTCGGTCGGGGCGGCGCGCTCCTTCGCGAGCTCGCGCAGGCGCTTCGCCTGGCCGACGGGCACCTGGAGATCTCCGGTGGCGAAGACTCCGAGCACGGGCGCCTCGAGGCCCCGCAAGAGCTCGACCGGATCGTGGGCGGCGTGGCTGCGCAGCCACCCGCTCGCCAGGTCTTCGGTCTCGGGGGCGAGGGCGGGTGAGCGCAGGCGGCGCAGGAGAACGGCCTGCGCGCGTCGCGCCTCCTCGAGCTGCTTCTCGGGCAGGCCGTGCGCCCGGGCGATGAGGTCGAGCTGCTCGGGCAGGATGTCCAGGAGGCCTTCGACCGGACCCGCGAGAGTGACGACTCCAGCGACGCGGCGGTCCCTCGCGGCGACGAGCGGGGCGATGATGCCGCCCTCGCTGTGGCCGAGGGTGAAGAGGCAGTCGGGGTCGATGCCTTCGCGCGCCGCGAGCCGCGAGACCCAGGCCTGCGCGTCCGCGCTGAGGTCCTGGAGGGTTGAGCTCTTGTGTTCGTCGTCGAGGAAGCGGCTCTCGCCGACCCCGCGCTTGTCGTAGCGCAGCACCGCGAAGCCCAGCGCCGAGAGCCGGTGCGCGAGCTCGCGAAAGACGTATAGGGGCGACTCGTCCCGGTCCATCGGGCCGCTGCCGTGGACCAGCAGCACCGCGGGTAGCGGCGCCGCCGCTTCGCGCGGCAGGCTCAAGGTGCCCGCGAGCTCGACCGGGCCGTTGCGAACCTTCAGCTCCTCCTCGACGACCGAGGCAGGCCGCTCGGGAAGCTGACGCACGGGCCTCGCGAAACCTTGGCGCACGAGCTGCCCGAAGACGTTGTCGACGAAGAGCAGCTCGCGCGTCTTTGCGTCGACCCACACCGTGTGGCCCGAGGCCCGGGTGCTCACGAAGAAGCGCACGGCCTCGCGCGGCCGGCCGTCGACCTCGACCCGGCGGCGCTCGCGCCGGGAGATGAAGACGGTGATGGGAGCGCCGGTGCGCAGGTTGAAGCCGCTCCAGGTGAGCTCGTCCGGGCCTTCGAGCGGGAGCCGGCGCGCGAGGTCGTACCAGAGCGCAAGCGAGCCGCCTGGCTCCGCGGTCGGAAGCAGGGTCGCGACCACGAGGGCCTGCGAGCCCGCGGGCGCCTCGCTGCGCTCGATGGCGAGCCCCTTCTGGCGTCTCCAGCGAGTGCTCCGGGCATCGCTCCACACTTCGAGGGACTCGACCTCCTTCTCCCAGCGCCACCGGGTCCGGTAGCGCAAGAGCGCTTCGCCGTCTCGCGAGAGCAGGCCGCGGACCTCGACGACTTTGCGGCCCTTCTCGTCGTCGACGGCGAGCTCCTCGCGCCACCTCTCCGGCTCGCCGGGCGCCCGCCACAAGGTGGCCGCTCCGACAACGCGGTCTTTCGGCGAGAGCACCGAATAGCGCGCGAGCTCCTCGCCGCGCGGGGGCGGCTCGAAGCGGCAGGCAGCCGCAATGAGGACGAGGAGCGCGACGAGCGCGGCCGAACGCAGCCTCGAGACCTGTCGCGAAATCACCCGAACCTCGGCTCGCTACCTCCGCTCACCTCGAGCGAAGTCGAAGGCTCTCGACTTCGGCCTGCCCCGAGCCTGTCGAGGGGCTCGGGCTGACCGGTTGTCGCTCGAAGGATTCTTCGACGCATCTTCACAGCTCCTGGCGGGTGAGCACGCGCCCGGCGACGACGAGCAAGGCCGCGGTGGCCAGTCCAGTGACGAGCGCCGCGGCCGCGAGATGGGGAGTGGCGCGGCCGAGGATCAAGTCAGCCACTCCCGAGAGGAGGCCCGCGGGCGTGTAGTCGCCGAGCCCGGGAATGGCGCCTGCGAGCGAGATGAGGGCGAAGCCCCCGATGCCGACGCCGGCCGCCGAGGCGACCCCGGGCGCGACGACGCTGCCGAAGAGAGCGAGCGCGACGTAGAAGAGCAGCACGAGCAGCAGCAGCGCGTTGGCCACTGCGAAGCCCGCCGGGTCGACCTCGCCAAAGAGCGCCGTGGTGTAGAGGAGGCAACCGGAGGCCGACAGCAACGTTCCACCGAGGGTCAGCAGCGCAGGCACGGCGGCCTTTGCGAGCAGGTAGGCGTCGCGGGAGACCGGCTTGACGAGCGCCATGGGCGCGATGCGCCGGCTCTTCTCGGAGGCGATGGCCCCGACGTTGAGCAGGATGACGAGCAGCGGGAGCATCGCGAAGTTCTTGTGGTACTGGAACAGCGCCTCGCGCACCCCCGGTTCCTTGACGATCACCAGCTCCATCCCGCCGAGGTCGTCTTCGGCGAAGCGGCTGACGAGGTCGGGGGTGGCCTTGGCGAGCAGGGGCGAGCCGAGCCCGACCAGCACGAACGCGACGGCGAGGACGAGCAGCCGATGGGTGCGAAGCTGCTCGAGCAGCTCTTTGCGGCACAAGGGGAGAAAGCCGGTCACGCGCCCACCTCCTCGTCTGTCGGCCCTGCGGGGCTGCGGTCGATGAGCGAGATGAAGACGTCCTCGAGGCTGGGCCTGGCGGGCGACAAGGAGACGAGCCGAAGGCCGTGCTCGACGACGGCCTTGGGCAATGCGAGCTCCGCCTCGGCCAGGTCGCGCACTCTCAGGCGCAGGCCAATCGCGTCGTCGGCCGTCGGGTCGAGCCGCTCGAGGCGCTCGAGGCGCTCGACCCAGGGCGCGGCGGCGAGGGCCTTCTCGAGGGCGGCGGCGTCGCCGCGGACGACGCACTCGATGGTGGGGCGCACGGCCCGACGCTTCAGCGAGGCGGTCTTCTCGTGCACGAGCAGCTTGCCGTGGTCGAGGATGGCCACCTCTTCGCAGACGCGCTCGATGTCCGCGAGGATGTGGCTCGACATGAACAGGGTCACCTCGCGCCCGAGCGACTCGACGAGCCCGAGGACATCGACGCGCCCGAGCGGATCGAGCGCGGAGACCGGCTCGTCGAGGATGACGAGCGCGGGCCGGTTCATCAGGGCCTGAGCGATTCCGAGCCGCTGCTTCATGCCGCCTGACCAGCCCCCGACGCGCCGGCGCCAGGCGGGCTTCTCGAGGCCACAGCGTTCGAGCAGCTCGTGGGCGCGCAGGCGCGCCTCTTTGCGCGAGAGCCCGAAGAGATCCCCGACGTGCAGCAGGTACTCCTCGCCGCTCATCCACGGATGGAAGGCGGGATCCTGCGGCAGGTAGCCGAGCCGGCGGCGCACGGCCAACGGGTCGGCTCCGGGGGACTCACCGAGGAGGCGCAGCTCGCCCGAGGTCGGTCGAAGGAGACCGACGAGCATGCGGATGGTGGTGGTCTTGCCGGCGCCGTTCGCGCCCAGGAAACCGAAGACACCGGGGCCCTGGACGGCGAGGTCGAGCTGGTCGACGGCGCGCAGCTCGCCAAAGCAGCGCGTCAGACCGCGTGTCTCGAGCGCGAGGCTCATGC
>DHSB01000013.1:0-344 GCA_002408385.1 Myxococcales bacterium UBA5297 | reverse complement strand
CGCGAAGTAGCAGATCCAGCCGACGGCGGTGGTGAAGAGGATCAACAGCGCCCACAGGAGCTTGGGCCCACGCGTGCGCTCCTGCTTTCGGAGGTTGAAGAGGGCGACGCCTTTCATCGCGAGCTCCAGGAGGGCGATGGGGGCGAGAAGAAGGAGAAGCTTGGTGTCCATGTCGTCGCTCGCGCGAAGGCTGTGTCGGGGCCACGGAGGGTCGTCGGGGACGATACAGAATGAGCGGCCGGTCTGGCGACGCGTTCACCAAAGCCGGCCGAGCCGGAGCCAATGAGGGATGCCCGGGCTGCAGGCCGGCGGGCCCCAGACCTCAAGAGGTGTCGGCCCCCCCC
>DHSB01000015.1:10035-10194 GCA_002408385.1 Myxococcales bacterium UBA5297 | reverse complement strand
CCCAGATCTACAGCGGGGACCTCGTAAAGATGGTCGTCGACGACAGGGCTCGTCCCGCCGTCTTCGTCAAGCCCTCGACGCGCGCAGGCCCGAGCGACCCGTACGTCCACCAGTACTTCGGCGAAAACTCCTGGGACACCGTGGTCTGGCTCAACTCGG
>DHSB01000015.1:5660-9810 GCA_002408385.1 Myxococcales bacterium UBA5297 | reverse complement strand
TGAACCCGGTGAGCAACACCACCAACAACCTCGGGTCAGGCGTCACCGAGATCGTCACCGTCACGAGCCTCGGCAGCTCGGGCGTCCGGCTCACCCAGCGGTTCACGCACAAGATGGGCGAGCGCTTCATCACCAAGAAATGGACGCTCACCAACGACGGCTCGACCAGCTTCTCGGCAGCGCGCCTGTATCACGGCGGCGACGCCTACTTTGGCGGCCAGGACTTGGCGACCGGCTTCTACGACGAAACCAAGAGCATGATCTACATCCGCAACACGCTCTACGCCGATTGGGGAATCATGGGCTTTTATGCCAACCCCGCCACGCCCGCGAGCCGCTACTTCGAAGGGTACTTCTACCAGGGATCTCGGCTCGCAGGCAGCCGCGCGGACTTGCCGAGCACGGTCAATCCCAACTACGTCGACGCCGGCTATTTTCTGCAGTGGGACCGCGAGAACCTGCCTCCGGGAGCAAGCTGGACGATCGAAGCCTTTGAAATCTGGACCCCGGGAGGCGCCTTGCAGATGGTGGCCCCGGGCAATCAGAACGCGGTGCCGGGCTCGACGGTCATCCTGCCATTCACGGTCCAGAACCTCGGCAACTCGGGGATGAGCCTGACGCTCGCGGCCTCGACGGCGAGCGGCTGGCCTGCCACGGTGGTCGACGGCTCCAGCGTCACCGTCCCGGCCAACAGCTCCCTCATCGCCAACGTACGGGTTGAGGTCCCGGCCGGCGCGAGCGGCTCGAGCGCGGTCACCCTCGATGCCAGCGGACAGGCCAGCGGCAGTGCCAGCACCACCCTGACCGTGGTCAACGTCAACCTCGCGATCAGCCCGGCGAGCATCGACTTCGGGTCCATCGCGCCGGGAGGCTCCGCCGAGTGGGCGCTCACCGTCACCAACAGCAGCGGGAGCGCGGTGACCTTCGGCACCGTTGCCGCCGTCGCTCCCTTCGGCAAGACGGCCGACGGCTGTTCGGGCGTGACCCTGGCCAACGGGGCGAGCTGCGCGGTGACCGCCACTTTCTCGGCGAGCTCGCCAAGCTCCTACAACGGCAGCCTCAACGTCCCGATCATCGACCCGGTCCTGGTGACGCGGACGGTGAGCTTGAGCGGCGCGGTCAACAAGGCGGTCACCTCGGTCGGGCTCTTCTCGTCGGCGAACCCGTCGAGCTTCGGCCAGCCGATCTCCTTCACCGCAGAGATCAGCCCGGGGGCCGCCGGGGGAACGGTGCAGTTCCAGATCGACGGCGCCAACCACGGCGCGCCGGTCCCGCTCTTTGGCGGCAGGGCAACGAGCATGGCGATCAGCACCTTAGCCAGCGGCAACCACTCGGTGTCCGCGCTCTATTCGGGCGACGCCAGCCACGAGGGCTCGACCGGAACGCTCTCCGGGGGACAGACGGTCGACAGGGCACTCACCCGCGTCTCGGTCTCGTCCCTGAACAACCCCTCGACCTTCGGCGAGCAACTCGCCTTCGAGGCGAGCGTAACTCCAGCCCTCGCGAGCGGAATCATCCTGTTCTTCCTCGACGGTGAGCCCATCGGGCTGCCGGTCGACGTGATCGACGGCTACGCGCGCAGCTCGTTCGTCGACGGCCCAGCGGTCGGAGCTCACTCGGTTGAGGCGGTCTACTCCGGGGACGAGCGCTTCCTCGGCTCGAGCGGCGAGCTGGCCGGGGGTCAGCGAGTCGATCGAGCCGCCTCGGGCGTGCTCGTCGCCTCTTCCGCCAACCCGTCGACCTATTCGAGCCCGGTGAGCTTCAGCGCCACCGTGAGCCCCGCCTCGGCGAGCGGCGAGGTGCAGTTCCAAATCGACGGGATGGACTTCGGCGCGCCGGTCGCCCTCGTCGGCGGCAGTGCCACCAGCCCGGCGATCTCGTCGCTCTCGGTCGGCGTGCATGCCGTGACCGCGCTCTACTCGGGCGACGCCATCTACCTCGCCTCGAGCGCGGGCCTTGCCGGCGATCAGATCGTCGAGAAGGCCGGCTCGTCCCTGAGCGTCGCCTCCTCGGCCAACCCCTCGGTCTTCTCGAGCCCGGTCAGCTTCACCGCGACGGTCAGTCCGGCGACGGCGAGCGGATCGGTGCAGTTCCAGATCGACGGCGCGGACTTCGGCACACCGATCTCGCTCGTCGACGGCAGCGCCACCAGCCCGGCCATCTCCTCGCTCTCGGTCGGCGCGCACGCCGTGACCGCGCTCTACTCGGGCGACCACAGCTACCTCGCCTCGAGTGCCGGCCTCGCGGGCGATCAGCTCGTCGAAAGGGCGGGCTCGACCCTCGTGGTCGCCTCCTCGGCCAACCCCTCGGTCTTCTCGAACCCGGTCAGCTTTTCCGCGACCGTCAGTCCCGCCTCGGCGAATGGCACCGTGCAGTTCCAGATCGACGGCGCGGACTTCGGCGCACCGCTCTCGCTCCTCGACGGCAGCGCCACCAGCCCGGCCATCTCGTCGCTCACGGTCGGCACGCACGTGGTGACCGTGAGCTACTCGGGCGACGAGAGCTACCTCGCTTCGAGCGCCACCCTCGTCGTCGACCAAGTCGTCGAGAAGGCCGCCTCCTCGCTCGTAGTCTCCTCGGCAAGCAACCCGAGTACCTTCGGCGACCTGCTCACCTTCGGGGCCGCCGTCTCGCCGGCCGGCACCACCGGAACCGTGCAGTTCTTCGTGGACAACCAGGCCATCGGAGCGCCAGCCAAGCTCGTCGACGGATTTGCGAGCAGCCCACCTGTCGCCAGCCCCGAGGTAGGCACCCACTCGATCGAAGCGATCTACTCCGGCGACGACAGCTACCTCGCCTCCAGCGCCCAGCTCGTCGGCGGCCAGGTCGTCGACCCGGCCCCGACCTCGCTGCTGATCGCCTCCTCTCCCAACTCATCGCGCTACGGCGAGCCGGTCACCCTCACCGCCTCGGTCACCTCGCCCAGCGGCGCGGTGCCTACCGGCGTCGTCGACTTCTTCGCTGGGACGCGCGCTCTTGGCTCCGCGGCCGTCGATGTGGCCGGCGCCGCCTCGATCGAAGAAGCCTGGCTGGATGCGGGCGAGCACGCCCTGACCGCGCTCTTCTCCGGAGATACCAACCACCTTGCCGCGGGCTCCGAGCCGGTCGCCCACCTCGTCGAGCAGGCGAGCACTGCGACGACGCTTCGTTCGGATCTCGAGCCTGCGCTCTATGGCCAAGCGCTCACCCTCGCCATCGAGGTGCTCGCACAGGCGCCGGGCGCGGGCGTGCCAGCCGGCCTGGTCGAGCTGTTCGACGGCGAGGAGAGCCTCGGCACCTCCGAGCTCGAAGACGGGCGGACGGTGATGGTCCTCGACGACCTCGAGATCGGGTCGCACGAGCTGTCGGCCCGCTACCTCGGCAGCCAGAGCCACCTGCCGAGCGCCTCGGCTGCGCTCAGCCAGAGCATCGCTCCCTCGTGCATCGTCGGTGGGCAGGTCTTCGCCGCCGAAGACCCCGATCCCGAGAACGCCTGCGCGTACTGCAACCCCGCCTCCAACGCCACCGGCTGGAGCCTCCGCTTGCCCGGATTCGCCTGTCCGCAAGACGAGCACACCTGCACCCTCGACGTCTGCGACGGCGCCGGGAGCTGCACGCACCCGATAGCCGAGGGGTGCCTGATTGAGGAGGCCTGTGTCGCCGAGCGCGAGCGCTCCCCGGCCAACGACTGCCTCGAGTGCATTCCGGCCCTCTCGCTCAGCAGCTACAGCGCAAGCGCCCGCGGCCTCGTCTGCGCCGATGACAGCTCGGAGATGACCGACGACGTCTGCGACGGCGCGGCGCTGTGCGTCCATCCACTGAAGAACCGCTGCCTCATCGACGGACAGATCTACGCGGGCGGCGCCGCCAACCCGGAGAACTCGTGCCAGGCCTGCGATCCGCTCGCGAGCTTCGAGGGCTGGACCGACCGCGTGGCGGGCTTCCCGTGCGCCTCCGACGAGCGGTCCTGCACGCTCGACGCCTGCGACGGCGCCGGCCTCTGCGAGCACACGCTCTACGCCGGTTGCCTCATCGACTCGGCCTGCGTGCCCGCCGGCGCGCTCGACCCCGAGAACGAGTGCCGCGACTGCAACCCGGCGCTCGCCACCGGCGCCTACTCCGACCGCGCCCGCGGCCTGGCTTGCAGCGACGACGGGCTGGCCAACACCCG
>DHSB01000015.1:0-5521 GCA_002408385.1 Myxococcales bacterium UBA5297 | reverse complement strand
GACGACGGGCTGGCCAACACCCTCGACCACTGCGACGGCGCCGCGGCCTGCGTCCACCCGCTCAAGGGACAGTGCTCCATCGATGGGACCGTCTACGACGCGGGCAGCGCCAATCCCGAGAATCCCTGCCAGTCCTGTGATCCGGGGAGCAACGCGACCGCCTGGACGAATCGCCTCGAAGGCTTCCCCTGCCCCTCGGACGAGCTTGCCTGCACCGAGGACGTCTGCGACGGCGCCGGAAGCTGCGAGCACCGGCTCTTCATCGGCTGCCTCATCGACGGCGCCTGCGTGGGCGCGGGCGCCCTCGACCCTCGGAACGACTGCAAGGCCTGCCTCCCGTCCCTCTCCACCTCGAGCCACAGCCCGCGGGCTCAGGGCGTCGGCTGCGCCGATGACGGCGAGGAGAACACGCTCGATGTCTGCGACGGGATGGCGCGGTGCACCCACCCGCTCGCCGGCGAATGCTCCATCGACGGTCAGACCTGGCGCGCGGGCAGCGCCAACCCGGACAACCCCTGCCAGTCCTGCCAGCCCGCCTCGAGCGTGACCGCCTGGACCGATCGCGTCGCGGGCTACCCGTGCTCCTCGGATGGCCTCTCGTGCACCCTCGACGTCTGCGACGGAGCCGGTCGCTGCGAGCATTCGCTCGTCAATGGCTGCCTCATCAACGGGACCTGCGTCGGCGAGCGGGCTGAGGCGCCGAGCAACCCCTGCACCGAGTGCAACCCGGCGCTTTCGACCAGCGCCTGGAGCCCGATGCTGCAAGGGATCGTCTGCATCGACGACGGCGAGGAGAACACCGTCGACGTCTGCGACGGCGCCGGCCTGTGCGTCCATCCGCTCAAGGGCGAGTGCGTGATCGGCGGAGAGCTGTTCCTGAGCGGCGCGGCCAACCCGGACAATCCGTGCCAATCGTGCGACCCGTCGGCGAGCGTTTCGGCCTGGACGAACCTGGTGGCCGGATTCCCCTGCGCCTCGGATGGTCTCGCCTGTACCCGGGATGTCTGCGACGGAGCCGGTGCCTGTCTGCACACGCTCGCCGAGAGCTGCCTGATCGACGGCGCCTGCGTCGCCGCCGGCGAGCTCTCCCCGGAGAACGACTGCCGCGCCTGCGACCCCAGGCTCGACGCACAGGGCTACAGTCCGCGCTCCGCCGGTCTGGAGTGTTCCGACGACGGCCTCGCCAACACCTTGGACGTCTGCGACGGGGCCGGCGTGTGCACCCATCCGCTCACCGGCCAGTGCACCATCGGCGAGGCCATCTACGACAGCGGCTCTCCCAATCCCGACAACCCGTGCCAGGTCTGCGACCCGCGCAACAGCGAGTCGGCCTGGACCGACCGGGTCGAGGGCTTCCCATGCCCCTCCGACGGCCTGAGCTGCACGCAGGACCTCTGCGCTCAGGGCGGGACCTGCGAGCACCGGCTGGCAGAGGGCTGCCTCATCAGCAACGCGTGCATCGCCGAAGGCGCGCTCGATCCGGCCAACGACTGCTTCGCCTGTCAGCCAGAAGAATCGACGCGTGGCTACAGCCTCAAGCCGGTCAGCAGCGCCTGTGGCGGGGCCTGCGCCGAGGACCTCGACTGCGCGAGCGGCTACTACTGCACCAGCGGAGTCTGCCGACATCAGAAGAGCGACCGGATGCAGTGCGAGTCCGACAGCGAGTGCGGCAGCGGCACCTGCCAGGAGGGCGAGTGCCGGGAGCCCGAGCTGAGCGGCGGGCTCGCCTGCAGCATGGGCGGCGGCGAGGTCAGCTCGGTGAGCTTGGCGCTGCTCGGTCTGCTCGGCCTGCTGGGCCGTCGTCGCCGGCGGAGCTGAGCGAGAGCCCCTCGCCGGACCGCGTCCGCCGCCCTCTCGAGGGCGGCGGAGCGGGCCAGGTCTCCTCCCCATAGCCACGCCTTTGCGCCCGCGGATGGGCCGAAGACGGGAGAGAAGTCATGCACCTCCGAACCCTGTCGGTCTTCCTGCTCTCGCTGCTTGCCGTCCCCGCCTTCGCCCAGCCGCGCGTCGAGGGTTTCGCGGCCCAGAACCACGACCCGAGCTGGGCGGGCGATCGCTTCTTCGCCACCCCTGAGGCCAGCGTCGAAGGCCATCTGCGCCCGGCCGCCAAGCTGACCTTCAACTACGCCTACGGCGCCCTGCGCGTGCTCGACGCGAACACCGGAGAGCCGCTGGCGGATGGTGAGCTGGTGCGCAACCAGCTCTACCTGCACCTCGACGCCTCGGTCGCGCTGTTCGATCGAGTCAGGGTCGGGCTGGGACTTCCTTTCGCCGCGGCGCAGAGTGGCGACGGGGCGTTCATCGCCTCCGGATCGGTTCGCAGCGCCCGGCTTGCCGACATGCGTTTGGGCGCGCGCGTCAACCTCCTCGGCAAGACCGACGACCTCTACTCCGTAGGCCTGCAGGCCGACCTCTGGCTGCCGACCGGCTCGCGCGAGAACTTCGCCGGCGATGGCGCGGTGCGCGGCCATCCGCGTCTCGTCGCCAGCGGCCGTGTCCAGGGTCGCTACCTCTACTCCGCGGCCTTGGGAGCGCTGCTGCGCGACGGCCGCGACGTCGGAATCGGCAAGGTCGGCAGCGCCCTGACCTACTCGGCCGCGGCGGCCGCGCTGTTTCTCGACGGCCAGCTACAGGTCGGCCCGGAGATCTCCGGTTCGACCGCCTTTGCAGACGGCGAGAGCCCGGTCGAGGCGCTCGTCGGTGCCCACCTGTGCCTTCCGTACCAGCTCGTGGTCGGGGCTGGCGTGGGCACGGCACTTTCACGTGCGCCCGGCGCGGCCGCCTTCCGGGGGTTGGCGAGCCTGACCTGGGAGCCGGGCCGACGCTGCCTGGGCCCCGACGCGGACGGCGACGAGGTGTCCGATGCCCAGGACCGCTGCCCGCATCGCGCCGGGCCGAAGCCCGAGGGCTGTCCGCCGGACACCGACTCCGACGGCATCCCCGACGCCGACGACGCGTGCGCAGCCGAGGCTGGGCCGGCCAACGCCGACCGCTCCCGTCACGGCTGTCCGCCGGACAGTGACGGCGACGGGGTGGCCGACGCCCGGGATAGCTGCCCGATGACCGCGGGTCGAGCCCCCGACGGCTGCCCGCTCGACAGCGACGCCGACAGCGTCCCGGATGCCGAAGACGCCTGCCCCGAGGTCGCCGGGCTCTCCGAGCACCGCGGCTGCCCGCCGCCGGACGCCGACGGCGATTCGATCGCCGACTCGCACGACGCCTGTCCCGACCAGCCCGGGACGCCCGAGCTCCAAGGCTGTCCGCCCCCACCGCCGCCGGCGGTCGACAGCGACGCTGACGGGGTGGCCGACGTCGAGGACGCCTGCCCGGAGGAAGCCGGCGGTCTGAGCAGCGATCCGAAGGCGAACGGCTGCCCCGCCAAGGCCGAGCTGCGCAAGGACGCCATCGAGATTCGCCAGCAGATTCAGTTCGCCCTCGGGACGGCAATCATCGAGCCGGCCAGCGAAGAGACCCTGGAGACGGCGGCCGCCATTCTGCGCGAGCGGCCCGCGATACGGCTGAGCATCGAGGGTCACACCGACTCCAGCGGCCCGCGCGAGCTCAACCTCGAGCTTTCCGGGCTGCGCGCCGAGGCAGTGCGAAGCTGGCTCGTCGACAAGGGAAGCGTGGCTGCCGACCGGCTGAGCGCAGTGGGGTTCGGTCCTGACAAACCAGTCGTTTCCAACGACACGCTGGATGAGCGCGCCAAGAACCGCCGCGTCGAGCTGCGCGTCGTCGCTCGGTAGCGCCTGTGGCCGGAGGCTCGAGGCCCGGGAGCTGAGGGAACTGCCGTCTCGAAGAACGCCGGCTAGAGTAGGCAGGAACACGAGCTGAGCATTGAGCATGGCCGGCGAATCCAAGACGCCTGAACGACAGGTGGCCGAACGCAGAGCGAGCGAGCTGGCCATCGACCTGAGCCTGCTCGAGACCCGTCTGGCCATGACCGCCTGATGAGCGGGTTCGCGCCCATGAAGCTGCCAGGCAGCTCGCGCAGAAGCTCGCCCGCGCGATGGAGGAGAGGCTTGTTCAGCGCAGAAAAACTGCTGAAGAGGCTGAGTTCGCGCGCAGCGCCGATTTCCCCCAGCAGCCGCTGATGCAGAACCTGCGGTGGGCGCGCTTCGTCGGCGACACCGTCTTCATGGCCGGCGTGGCCGGCCTCATCTGGTTCGTGGGCGGCTGGGTGCTCGAGCGCCACCCGATGCCGAGCCGTTGCCTCGGGCCGAGGAGCCGGCGCCACTCGAAGAAGAGGCCGTGCTGCACTGAAGAGGCGTCGAGCCAATCCTTCTTCGACTCGGTCCGCTTCCGCTCACCCTGAGTGTGCCTCCCGAGGCGCGAGCGGCGAGAGTGGAGTCGAAGGGCCCGACTTCGCTCGAGGTGACCGGAGGGGGCGGGCCGAGATCGAGGGGATTTCCCGACACCTCTTGAGCCCCTTCGGCACTCCGACCTCCGACGCGCAGCGGCGGGCCGGCGGTCCCTGCTCACGACCGCCCGCTGCCGCCGAGGCGCCGCCTGTCCCTCCTCGCGGCTCTCTCAAGGGAGAGCTGCGACCCGCGCCCGCGCGCGATGAGCACCTCCTGGAGCTCGAGCGATCCCCGCCGTCGGCCGGCGCTGCCCCCGCCACGAGGGTCTCTGTCTCGTCCGGCGTGCGAAGAGGCGCTGCCTTGAGCTGCGCCGGGGGTTGCTTGCCCGCTGGATGCTGCCACCAGAGCTCTTCCCGGCTCGTCCCCGCGAGGCCGCGCAAGATTTCTGCGCGCGCGGCTTCTGCCACCTAGTCCACAACTCCCAGCAACCGGCATCGTCCGCGGTTTCCCCGGCGCGCGGGGAGGACTAGGGGTCGGGTACTTCGGGAGCAGCGGTGATCGACTTTCAGGATCCACTCCTTGCGCGCACGCCGGCCTCCTCGCCGCTGCTCGTCTTCGTAGGTCGAAGCGAGGCGACCTCGGCAGCCGCGCGCCGCGCCGGATTCCTCCTCTCCCCGCTCGCCTGCCCGTCGCCTCGATTCATGGCCGCGCTCTGGCTCGACCGCGCCGGCAGGGACGCACTGCTCGCGGTCGCGCTCGAGCGTCTCGCCGTCGAGAGGCAGGAGGACCCGCCCCGGCTGCGCGCGCGCCTGCGCCGGGCCACCGACGCCGACTACCTCGCCTGCATCGATCCCTGGCTCCCGGCAACCCGTGCCCCGACCCGCGAGGCGGTCCTGCGCTGGGCCCTCGATTTCGAGCGCCAACCCGGACTGTCGCTGCCCTTCCCTGTCGAGGTCGCGCTCGCCGCCGTCGCCGATCTCAACCTGCCCGCACGGCCCGTCGCCTTCTTCTCCGACCGGCCCGGGTCCGACCGGTCCGATCCCGACTGGCTCGTGCCCGCGGCCGAGGGCGCGGTCGCCCTCATCCAGGCCCACCGCGGGCTTCGCTTCGCGCTGCTCGCCGAGCCTGGGGCCGCCGAGGCGCTCCTCGGTCGCGCGACGCCCAAGCTCGCCTCGTGCCTGCGCGGCGCCTTCGTCCCGGTGCCCTCGCCCGAGGCAAAC
>DHSB01000008.1 GCA_002408385.1 Myxococcales bacterium UBA5297 | reverse complement strand
GAAAGGAGGGCAAGCGGACACCGACGGGGGGGATTTCCCGGCGGTAGACCCGCAAGCGGGCGTCACGACAGCGCCCAAGGCCGACGGATCCGCAGGGTCAGTGCGCTGCGAACCTTACTTCTGCCTGCATCTTTCCCATCGTCGGGCGAGGATCCGAGGGCATTGGGCGGCGGGCATCGTGGGCCGGCGACCGCCGGGGCGACCCGTGGGCGTTCGGCAGCTCATCGCCGACCCCTTGCGCCTTCATCGCCTGGCCGCGCGAGGGGCGGATGGGTTCTTGACCGAACAATCCGCGCTAGACTCGGCGCTCCATCCAACGGAGGGCCATCCCATGACCGCTTCAGCTCGTCGCTTCGTTCTTCCCGCGCTGCTCGTCGCTGGCGCCGTTCGATGCGGGCCGGCCGCCATCGAATACTCGGCTCAGCGCGACGACCAGGCGATCGAGCGCATCGCGCACGTCTGGAGCGGCACCGTCGGCAAGGGGCCGATATCGATCTCGGTGTGTGAGGACAGGGCCGCCAACGACCAGCTCGAGGAGGGCGGCTGCGAGGTCGACCACGTCGTCAAGGGCGGCGGCCGCGGGACGACGCGGACCGCCGAGCAGGTCGGCAGCATCGGCTGCGGCGGGTGTTCGATGTCGGCGCTGACCGAAGTCGTCGCCACCGTGCATATGCCCGACGGAACTTCCGCGGTGATGCGAGGGACGGTGCGCCTCGGCTCGGCGTACGAGGAGGACCCGTACGCCGGTGACTGGGGCCTGTGGCTCGCCACGCCGGAGGGCTACGAAGGCAAGGCCGTCCAGCTCGAGGGCAGGATCCTCGAGGACGGCAAGCTCGTCCTCGACGGCGGCCGGTTGAATCAGGCGGGCTTCAGCGAGGGCTTCGACAACGTGGAGCTGCCCGCCGGAGCGGCCGCGAGCTGCAGCGACCAGTAAGCGGCGCTCGCGGCCGCCAGTGGCGGCCACGAGCGTCTGGAGCGCTTTACGACTTGGTCGCCTTGGTCGACTTTGCGCCCTGACCGAGCGCGATGAAGGAGGCCACGTCGACGAGGTCGCGCGGCTGCTGGCCGGCCCCCACGAGCGCCGCCTCGGTCTTGCGCACCATCGTCAGGAAGCGGGAGTAGACCGCCGCGGTCGGCAGCGGCTGATAGTCGAGCACGACCTTCAGGAGCGCCGCCTGCTTCTGGAAGACGGTGGGCTTGACGCAGACGTGCTCGGTCGGGTGCACGAGCGCGGCGAAGACCGTCGTCATCGGCCAGGTCGGCCGCTTCGCCGCGCCCTTGCCGTCCTCGAGCTTGATGGTGGAGACGAAGCGATCGAACCGATCGCCGGCGTCGCCGGAGCCGTGCAGCAGGTCGCGCAGCGCGGCGACGAAGGCCGACCGGTCCGCCTCGGGCATCGCGCCGAGCAGGTTCGCGCCCTCGAGCGGATGCACGAACGCGGTGCTCTTCACCAGCCGGGCCGCGGCCTCGAAGAGCGTCGCCTCGTCGTGCTCGGCGAAGGCCTTGGCGCTGAGCGTCTCGCCCGCCTCGACGATCGCCGCGCCGGTGTCGGTCTTGCGGCGCTTGGCTCCGGCCACCCCTCGGACCTCGCGCTCGAACTTCTCCCCAGCAAAGCCGTCCGGGAATGCGGCGAGGAAGCTCGCGAGCTGGGCGTCGAAGCTGGTGAAGGCGGCTGCCAACCCGGCCTTGGGCCTGGCTTTCGAGCGCGCCGTGCCTGTGGTGCGCCGACTCGCCAGCCGCTCGCCGAGCAGCGCCGCCTCGTCGGCCGGCATGGCGACGGGCGTGAGCTTCTCGGCGAAGCTCTTCAGGATGGTGCGCGTGCCGCCCGACTCGAAGGCGATGTCGAACCGGTCGGCGCGACCATACTGCTGCGGAAGGATGAGCCCGCGCCCCCATTCTGGATGATCGGCGTGCTGGACAATGGCGGGAGTCTGGCTGCTCATGTACGTGCTCCTTTGAAAGAGGCGGGTAAGTGCCTAGCAGGTTTGGCGCTCCCGCGCCGGGAATAAGACGCGGGGCAACGGCCGAGAGTCGGCCCGTCAGGCGAGAGTCGAGAGTCGAGGGTTGGCAGCGCGGGCTTCGCCCGGACGCCTAGCGGTGCCAAGAGGTAAACCGGCGCCGGGGGCCACCGAATTCCTGCGCGACAGGCGCTGGTCCGGGCGCTGTCGTGCGCCCGTCTCGGAAATCGAGCTTGGGAGGCGGTCTTCGGATCGGGAGCCGCCGGCCGGAATGTCGACGCCCTTGCGCCTGTCCTGGCCGCTGGCTGCCGTTGGGCATCCGAGTGCGCAGGTCGGTCGCCTCGGGTCGAGATCGGAAGAGACGCGGGTCGGTGGCGAGAGGCCGACGCGACGGGTTGCGGTGCCGGCCGATCAGCGGGCGCGCCGGTGGCTGCGCAGTGGAAGCAGAAGCGCCAAGCCGAGGGCGACAAGCGCGGGGCTCGCTGCGCTCTGGCAGCCGCAGCCGCTCGCGCTCACCTCGAGGACCGCGGTTGCGGCATCGGAGCTGCCGGCGTCCCAAGCTCCGCCGTCGGTCGCGGGCGTTCCCGCGTCTGGCGCGGCACAGAGGCCTTCGGGAGTGCAGAGGTCGTGCTCTCCGCAGTCGCCGCAGAAGCTGCCGCAGCCGTCGGGGCCGCACTGTTTGCCCGCGCATTGGGGCGCGCAGACGCACTGACCCTCGGCGCACTCGGTGTCGGCAGGACAGTCGCCGCAGGAGCCCCCGCAGCCGTCCGGACCGCACCCCTTGCCCTCGCACTGCGGCGCGCAGACGCATTGGTCGCCGCTGCAGGTGGTGCCCGACGGGCAGCTTCCACACGAGCCGCCGCAGCCGTCGGTGCCACACTGCTTGCCCTCACACTGCGGCGCGCAGACGCACTGGTTGCCGCTGCAGGTGGTGCCCGAAGGGCAGCTTCCGCAGGAGCCGCCACAGCCGTCGGAGCCGCACTGCTTGCCGCCACACTGCGGCGCGCAGACGCACTGGTTGCCGCTGCAGGTGGTGCCCGAAGGACAGCTTCCGCACGAGCCGCCGCAGCCGTCGGAGCCGCACTGCTTGCCCGAACACTGCGGCACGCAGACGCACTGGTTGCCGCTGCAGGTGGTGCCCGAAGGACAGCTTCCGCAGGAGCCGCCGCAGCCGTCCGAGCCGCACTGCTTGCCGCTGCAGCTCGGGGTGCATTCACAGGTCGCCGCGGGCAGGTCGAGATAGGCGCCTTGGCTGACCCAGTAGCTGACCGAGCCGCCGCAGCCGGTCGTGGCCTTGTAGGGACAGTCGTGGGCGCCGCCGGCGTAGACGCCGAAGTGCAGGTGGGGGCCGGTCGAGCACCCGGAGCTGCCGACGCGGCCGAGCACGGTGCCGCAGCTCACGTGCTGACCGTTGCTGACGGCGACCGAGCCCCGCTTCATGTGGCAGTGCAGAGTCACCTTGCCGTCGGCGTGCTGGAGCTTGACGTAGTTGCCGCACGAGACCGAGGCCTCGCAGTTGGTGCCGCTGGCCGAGGTGTTCCGGTCGTAGAGGCCGTCCTTGGTCGCCACGACGGTCCCCGCGGCCCCGGCGACGATGGGGCGGCTGCCGTTGGCGTCCATCCCAGCGAAGCCGCCGATGCCGAAGTCGGTGCCCGAGTGCTGGTCGTAGGTCTTGGTGCGGCAGTTCCAGTCGCGCGTGGCGCCGGAGCTGCGGTTGAGGTCGTAGTAGGCGGTGATGTAGCAGCCTCCCGAGAGGTTGCACTCGGTCAGCGGCAGACGGAACGAGGTGGCGCCCGCGGTCGCGGGCAGCAGCAGGGCGAGCGCTGTGAGCAACAGGCTCCTCATGGCCGCACCTCCCCGATTCGCTCGGCCTTTCCGGTCGCCAGGTCGAGCCGCCAGAGGCCGTCGCCCGCGTCGTACTCGACGAGGGCCGGGCCGATGAAGTGGATACTCGACTTGAAGGCAGGTGGCGGGACGAAGGCCGCGCCGAGCACGTCGGGGCCAGGCTTCAGCCCGTGGTTGGTGAGCTGGCGCAGCCCTTCGCCGTCGACGCCGACGCTGAACCAGGAGTAGACCCCGGTGCTTCCGGAGATGAAGTAGACGGTGTCGCCGCCGGCCGAGAAGAGCGGCCAGGCGTTCGGGCCGCGCGGCTCGATGAGGACCGCCAGGTGGCGTCCCGAGCGATCGATCAGCTCGAGCCATGAGTCGGGCTCGGAGTCCGGCCGCGCGATGGCGATGCGCTGGCCGAGCGGATCGACGGCGAAATCACCGAGGACCGGTTGCGCGAGAAGCCGTGACTCACCTCGCGAGAGCTCGAAGAGGGCGCCGTCGCGTACGTAGAGCACCGCGCCGTCGGGCGCGTAGGCGGCGAAGGAGACGCCGCGGGCGAGAGGCCGCAGCGCGCCCTCGGGCGAGAGCTCGTAGAGGTCTTGGGGCAACCCCTCGGGCGAGGTGTCGGGGGCAACGGGCGGATGCGCACCGAGCAGCGTCTTGCCGCCGTGGCTGCCGAAGACTGTAGACCGTCAAAAAGTTGAGTCAGAAAGTTGAGTCTCGCGGCCATTTGTTGGTGGTCAACGGTGGCACGCCGTAACCGGCCCACCTACCTTGCCGCACTGAACGGGCTACGAGGCCACGTCACTGACAAAAAGCGGCCCTTGGTTGGATCCGCCAACTGCGACGACCCGGCCGCTGCCATCAGCCCCGAGCGCGAACACGGCCGATCCGACCTGCACAGGCGATGACCAACGTCGGCGCAACAGCCCTTGGCTAGCCATCGCCTCGCCGCCCGCAAAGAGTACGTGAGCGCCGCCGACGCGAGTCACCGCGTGGCCGTACCGCGGCATTGGGCTGAAGGCGCCACCCCACCCGGCCGCGAAGTAAGCCCTGCAGGCGAGCACTGTAGCGAGTTCCGGCACCTCGGCCTGCTGGGCCCAGGCCACCCTTGGCGACACCGGCCCCAGCAGCCCGAGGTGCAGCGCGTCGCCCAACGCGCCGACGATGCCGAGCCCTTCGGCGGTCTCCAGCAGATCGACGACAGTGCGCCCGTCGAGCGCCACCACGTTGGTGCCCTCAGCGAGTATCGGTTGAAACAGTTGGATCCGAGTCCCACCGGGCTCATACCAATAGTACTGGGCCAGGGACTCGGACCACCCGAGCCGTGCACCTTGGTCGATCTGCTGGCCGAAGAACGTGGTGACCGGCATCTGGGCGGCGACCGGGGTGGTGGAGCGATTGCTGACGGCCGGAGGGAGCTGCTGGATGATCGACGGCTCAACGAGGAGACCCCGCGCAAGGAGGAGACCGCCGTCAATATCCGGCAGCAACGCCGCCACAAACCCTTCGGCCGACGAGCACGCGATTTGCGCTCGATTGAAGCAATCGACGCCCGGCGCAGCCTCAAACGGAGCCGTCAACTGCAATACACCGAGCTCCGCGATGCACAAGCCCGCCGGGAAGCCGAGCCACCATGCAATCGCCTGCACATACGCAGACTCGGTTCCGACGGCCACGCGGCGAATAATGACCATGTGGCGGTCGTCGACGAAATCGGCCGCAACGACCGACCTGGTCTGGCCGGCCTCGTCGGGGATGCCTTCGGCAAGGTCGAGCTGCGCGACTGTGGTGCGCCCATACAGGGTCCACCCACCTTCACCCGCCCAACCAACGACCCAATACTCGACCGTGATGCAACCGTCCGACGGTATTGCGCGGTAAAGCCGCTCCTCGAAGGTCCCATCTCCTTGATAGACCTTGATGGTCCGCAGGACGGCCCAGCCCACGTTCCCGCCGTCGTCGGCCAGCCACATCATGTGGCCCCCCGAAATCAGTCCCAGTCTGCCGTCGGAGCGAAAGACCGCCAGCCCGATAGATGTCTCGGCGACTGCAATGATGTTCCCGTCGGGGTCGCCAAAGAACACACTGTCAGCCCCAGTCTCGACGGGAAGCGTCACCTGCCTCAGATTGGCTACCGCGACTGGCGGGTTATCGAACGTGCGCAGCAACTCGGCGAGCTGGCCCTGATTGTCCGCATCGAGCGGGATGCCGTTGCTCTCGAGAACTCTGCAGAGCTCCTCCTGAACGTCATTGGCCCACTTCGCGGTCATGATGGTCGGCGGAGTGCCTTCGACAGGATCTCCCTCCCCGAAGACGTTCTTTCCGGCGGGGTTTCGAAATGGCGTGGGAGTGATGCGTTGCATAGGGCCTCCTATTCGGCCGCGACATTGACGCGGAGGGCGACGACCGAGATAGAAGCTGGACGGCTCGTGACGACGACCTTCAGCCCACACCACGGGGGCCACCGCCGCTTGAGCCAGGTGAAGAGGACGCGGCTCCGCTCAGCGATGCGCGCAGCGAGCAGCGCGGGGTCCGAGGCCTCAAATTCGCTGAACAACGTGACGACGTAGTAGGCCCAGATCCCGGAGCCATACAGCGGATCACCTGCGGCACTCCTACCGACTTCGAACGGCTGAACTTGCTCGATGTCGATATCCTCGAGCAGCGGGTAGATCACCGGGACAGGAGTCGGCCCCGACGCGTCGAGCTCGCGGCCGAGGACGACGCTGGATGCACGACGGCGGAAGTCCTCCCAAGACCACGGGCCCCGCGAAAAGAGCAGCTCGGTGGCGGCCGCGGCGCGACGCTCTTCGAGGCTCGGCACCTCGTACCAAGCGCCGCCGGCCACGACCACCGCGTCGCGCACCGCGGCATCCTCGAGCGCGTCCTCTACGTGTTCGGTTCCGTCCAGACCGGCCAGTGACTCCCACTCTGGCAGCAGCTCGCCGACCACCGGCGCGACTACCTGCTGCGCGAGCGAGTCGACGCGTCGCTGGACGCGCCCGGCCTCGAGCGCGAGACCCTCGACCACTCGTCGTTGCTGCGTCCCTTGCTCGGCCGCGAGTGCTCTGCCTGGCGGCAACAACGCCACCGCAGCACCCAGCAGGCGGGCGTCGACCACTTCGAGCTCGGCCGCGGTGCGGACTGAGGCTGTCGCCGTGCCGGCCTGCAGCGAGACGGCGACGGTCATCACGACCGCAGTACGCGCGCGGACGGTAACCCGCCCCATGAGCAGCAGCAGCGCCATCAGGAGAGCCCAATCCGCAGCGACTCAGCGGCGATAGTGACGGTATCTCCCGCTCGGATGAGGAACAGCCCCTGCTCCACGCCGTTCACATCGACGAACGGGCCCCAGGCTATGGGAGCCGCGCCCAGCAGCAAGGCCCAGCCGCGAGCGCCCGTCGAAACCACGGCGGACCCAAACACGACGGCGTCGACGTTGCGAAGACACCTCACGCCGTCGACCTCAGCCAGCTCGACGGGCCCGAGTGCAGGGTGGTCGTCCAGGCCGAACACCGTCGGAGACACCGTCGAGAGTTGCTCAGTGCTGCTCGCCGCTGCCGGCGGCCATGCCTTCAACAGCGCGAGCTTGAGCTCGTCGAGCGCGGCAATGGCATTCAAGGCGGTGTCGATACCCGCGGGGAAAAAGCCTTGCGACATCGTGGTCACCTAGAACGACGAGAAGGTTACGTTGCCGAGCACGGGCAGATAGCGCTGGGCGATATCGATATCCGACCAGGGCAGCCGCACTCGGTGGTCGCGCAGCCCAGCGGTCGCTGCGATAGCGCGCCGCAACTGCGACCAGATGACGCGCTGGCCCGGCTCGAATGAGCGGAAGAACTCGCGAAGCGACTCGACGACCCGCCCACAGGTCGCGGCATCGCTCGGCCTGAGCTGCAGCTCCAGGTCGACGACATGCGCGCCGGGGGCTATCGCGATTTTGCGTACTCCGAGAGGAGGCCGAGCGTCGAGCGCGGCCTGGACAAGGGGACGCAGCCCGAGGGCCTGGTCGCGGTCGTAGTCGCCGAGAGGCGCGAAGAGGATGCCGACGGTGCCCAGCCCGGCTTCGACCGGCACGACCCATGCGCGGCCGACGCCGGGGACGCCGCGCGTCCACCGCAGCAGATCGGCGGAATTGCCGCCGCCAGGGAGATCCCTGCGAGCAGCGTCGATGCGGCGACGCCAGGACCCGACCGATTCGTCGGCCGACCGCGGGACAGCGAGCGCGGCCGCGTGGCGCGCGAGGTATGGCTCGTCGCACGAGAGCGGGAAGATCTGCCGGCCGAGATACGCGAGGTGCCCGAGCGCGCCATCGTTCAGGGCCGCGACCATGTTGGCGAGCGCCGCCTCGGGCGTGTGCTCGTCGATCAGGACTCGCTCGCCGAGCTTGCCGCCGAGCGTCGCCGCGGCCCTGGAGATGAGTTGGTCGAGCGAAGGCCGTTCAAATGACATAGACCGTCTTCCAGACTTCTGCAGGAGCTGCGGCGCGTCGCCGGATGGCGATGTGGAGCTCGATGCGCGAGTCGAGGCCGGCGTGGACGGCCACTCCCTCGCTCTCGACCGAGACAGCGTAGCGAGCATCGAGCAGCCATTTCAGTGCGGCCCGTGCGCGCTGCTCAACTCGTCGCGCAGTCTCTGCTGATACGCCCGCGCGCGCGAGAGCCCAGATGGTCGAGCCCCAAGGGCCGCTCGCGGAGAATGCGTCTGCCCAGTAGCCGCCCCGGTCGTCGATGCCGCGCACGCGGGCCTCTGCCTCGTCGATGCGCGCGTCGCTGAACAACGAGCACATCACTGCGACGCCGAGCCCTTCGTCCGTATCCAGCCGTCCGCCGGTGAGCCCAAGCTCGTGAGACACGCGCGGGTCGGCGAGGGGCTCGCGAGGAGGAGGATCCGGGTCCTCGGGAGGATCCGGGTCCTCGGGAGGATCCGGGTCCTTGATGAACTCCAAGACCGTGCGTTCGTAGGACTCCAGGATCTCCGCGGCCGACCGCGCCACGCGCGAGAACCGCATCTCGGCGATGAGGCCGGTGACCCCGTAGCCGTCCTGCAGCCTGCCGATCCACAGCCGAGCGGACTGACCTCCAGATGGCGGGTGAACGGGTGCTCCCTCGGCGACCTGCTCGCCATTGAGGAAGACGCGCTCCCGAATCAGCCCGGTGCCAGCGTCCTCATGGACGATGCCCAAGTGGATCCATTGGTACCAGGGCGTACTGACGGCGTGGTAGGTCTCCGTTTGCGGAATGCCATTGTCCCATTCCCAGAACGTATAGACGCGCCCATCTGTCGCGAACTGTCCGCGGCCGATGAAGTTCTTGGCCGGATCCCCATCTCCCGACCCACCGGCCGCCTCGAACAGCCCGACGTTCGTCGCCGGTCGCGAAACGAGCGCCACGACCTCGGTCGTAAACGTGCCGCAAAATGCTGCGCGGACGACCTCAGGGATGACGGGTGAAAGCCCGTAGTTGCTGCCAACGAACGGCCGGGCCTTGCCCTCCCCCCACGTCTCGTTGGAGAGCCCGTAGGCAGCGCAGTTGAACCCGCTGACCGCATCGATGTACGGGCCCGACAGCTCGTCCATCTTGAAGTGCAGCACGGTGTCTGCGTCGGTGGCCATGCCGAGACCGATCATTTCGCGCGCACCTCCTCGGCCGCCACGTCCGACGGCGACCAGGAGAGAGCGAGCGCAGTGGTCGTCGGGCTCGCGGTCAGCGTGTTCAGGACCACCGCGTGCGTGTGCATGGTGAACGCCTCTTTGATCGCCTCAAGCTCGCCCTTGAGCGCGTCGAACTCGGCCTTCACGAGCGACGCCAGCGCGACGTAGTCGATCGGCTCGGTGCCGAGGTCGAGGTGCCCGTCGGCGGCGAGCAGCACGCGGATGCCGTGCTCCTTCATCCACAGCGCGACCTCGCCGGAATTCAGCCCGGTCGGCCGATCGGAGGTCTTATCGACGGCGATGGCCACGAGCTGCTCGCGCACGCCACCGACCGCGACGACGACGGCCTCTGAGCCTTCGGGCGGCCGAGAGGTGAGGCCGTATTGCTGGACCCGCGGCACAGCAGTCCGTTCCTCGTCGGCGAGCACGGCGAGGTCGACGCGCTGCAGGGCATGGTCGTCGTCCGCGTCGGCTCGGAGCACGGCGCGCGAGACGAGCAGACGGATTCTGCGCGACAGACGGTCGATGAGGCTCATGGCCAGCTTGCCTCCTTCTTTGCCGGCTTGACCGGCTCGGGTTCGAACGCTCCAGGAGGGCACAGCTCGAGCGTCGTCATCCGACCACCATCGTCGAGCGTGTGGCGCACGGTGACGATGAGCAGAGTGCCCGTGACGCCGAGCCAGTCGTGTTTGACGCGCACGAGGGCGTTGGGCCGCCACCGTCCCGCAGGCGTCGTCCAGTCCTGGACGGTGACCGTCATTCGACTCGCTTTGCCGGCCCGAGTCGCGACCTCCCACTTGGCGCGCGCGGCGAGCCCGGCGCTCGACTCGCCGGCGTCGGAGAGCACGTCGAGCGGCCGATAGCGCTTCACGCTGGGGTCGTTTGCCGCGGCCGACGCTTGGGCGGCCTCAGCGCCGAAGAGGTCTTCGCCGCCGGCCTGAGCGAGCACCCGCACCTCAGAGAACCTGTCGCGCATCGACTGGCCGCGGCTGGCCGAGACGATGTTGCGGCCGCGCTCGAGCGCGGCCGGGGCAGACCGAGAGCCGAGGGCTGCGAGCTCGAGGGCGCCAGAGGGGCGTGCCTGGAGGATCATGCCTCGGAGCCTGGCGGCACGCGCGATGGCTTCATGCACGGTCTCCCCGGGCTCCAGCGCGAAGGTCTTGAGCGGCCCGTCGAGGCCCGAGGTGCACACGACGTCGAGGCCGAAGGGCTCGACGAGGTCGCGCGCGATGTCGACGACGGTGGCGTCGCTCCACTGCGGCGGCTTGCGCCGGGCGCTGCAATCGACGAGATCGCCGACGCGGCTGAGGCCCGACACCTCGAGAGTGCGTGCGTCGGCCGACTCGCTCGCCTGCGAATCGTCGATGTATCCGGCGAGCACGAGCTCGTCGCCGATGAGCACCTCGCAGGCGCCGCCCGGGGTGAGGCGGGGCAGGCCGTCGGCCTCCAGACAGCGGTCGCTGTACGACAGGCTGAACGTCGACGCGAGGGCCTCGAGCGATTCGACGATCTCGACCTGCGTCCATCCGGAGAGGACTTTGCCCCACGCCTTGAGCTGGACGGTCTCACGCATCGACGAGCACCGTGAGCGGCACACCGCCCTGACAGAAGAGGGGGTTTGCCAGGTTGTTGAGGCGGACGATCTCGGAGTAGCGCCTGGCATCGCCGTAGAGGCGTTGGGCGACTACGAGCGCCGGCACAGTGGTCTCGGGCGTGTATGTCGCCCGGCGTGGCAGGTCGGCGACCAAACGGCGCAGGAAGAGATGGTTGGCAGCACGCAGCGACGCGATGCGCTCGCCGAGCTCGAGCGGCGGTCTGAGGGCGAGGATGGACTCGGCGAGCCCATCGAGCGCGGTCGCCAGCTCGAGCGCGCCATCGCCAGATTCGAAGGCGACCTCAACCGACGTCAGCGAGGCCGCCGAGAACGCCGCGGCGCGGGTCGCTATCAACACCGCGCGTTGGTCGGCGGCCGCGCCCAGCTCGCGCGCAGTGGCGACCATCGGCTGCCATGACGTCGGAGCCGAGCCGGCGCCGGCGGTCGGATCGGACCACGCCTCGCCGAGCTCGGCCATCGATTGAGCTACCGACACGAGCTGGCGCTCGGGCACGACAGGCGAGCCGGTGGCAGCCTCTGCGGACGCCGAGACCATTGCCATCACCAAGTCGACAAGCGACTGGGCGAGCGCCGTCAGGTCGAGCGCGGATGCGGCTGCCGACAGCAGCTCCTCGAGCGCGGCAATCGGCGCGATGGTCGGCGCGGCCGCGTCGGGCAGCGCCATGCCGCGCAGCTCGACGACGAGCTCGTCGACGAGGCCGGGAAGCGCTTCCTCGCCGGCGGCGACAGCGACGAGCGCCTCTTTGGCCGGCTCGACGATGGCCTCGGCGGCCTCCTTGGTCTTCCAGCCGAGGTCGAACTCGGTGACGACCCGGAGAGCACTGGTGGCCTCGACGAAGGTGGCGTCGACCCGGAAGAGCCCGAGCTCGCGCGGGTCCTCGGTCAGGGTGAAGTCCTCGACGTGGACGCGCAGCTCTCCGAGATACGGATGAC
The DNA here is from genome assembly GCA_002408385.1 of Myxococcales bacterium UBA5297. GTDB lineage: Bacteria > Myxococcota > Myxococcia > Myxococcales > UBA5297 > UBA10939. Next base: position 4,100 of record DHSB01000008.1, on the reverse strand, counting down.
TCAGGTCGCCAGGCCCGGGCTCCTCGAGGGCCTCCCGCATCTCGTCACGCCAGGAGAAGTAGTCGCGCGCGAGCCCGACGAACTCGACCTGGAAGCGCCGCGTCTTGCGCCCGAGGTCCTCGACGAGCGCGTCGTCGCGCTCGGGCAGCTCATGGACGGCCAGCCGCCGGCCGCCCTGCAGCGAGTGCGCGGCCTCGACCCAGAACGGCACCGCGCGCCAGGAGCCGGGCAGCAGACGATCCATCCAAGGGGCGGCGGGGGTGGTCATGACGCCCCAATGCCGATGGGACCGGCGCGCTCGTGGATCTTGATCGGCGCGATGTCGAGGCCTTCGCCTGTCACCCGGACTTTGGGCCGGCGGTCGGTCACGTCGACCGACACGTTCAGACGCCCTGGAGCCGCGGTGTCGCGCGCGCCAGACGATTCGGTCCGCGGGGCAGCGCGCTTGGATGGTAGCGGTGCCGGAGCGCCTCCGAAGAAGCGGCCCCAGCGCGCGAGGCCGCCCCCGTCGGCCGCGTCCTTGTCGGCGGCCGCCATGCCAGCAGCGAGGTTGGAGAGCGCGCTGTTCTTGATGCTCTCGCGGGTCGCCGCGAAGTCCATCCCCGTCACCTTCTCCCAGAGAAAGGCGAGCGGGGCGAAGCTGTCCATGATCTGGACGACCATGGTTTGGACGTAGCCGACCATGCCGTCCAGGTAGCCCTTCCAGACCTCGGAATAGTGGCCCCAGTTCTTCACCACGAAGGCGATGGCCACACCGAGGCCGGCCAGAGCCGCCACCGCGGCTCCGGTCGCCGAGAAGACGACCGCGGCGACCGCCTTCACCCCGGCGAGCCCCTTCGCAAGCGCTGCCGAGGCCACCGCAGTGACCTTCGTCGCCCCGCCGAGCTTGGTGATCACGCCGACCACTTTCGCGATGCCCGAGGCCGAGGCGACCATCGAGAACGCCTGGATGGTGAGCCCCAGGCTCGCCAGCAGGCCGCCGAAGGCGGCGGCCGATCCGACCACGACCTTCGTCAGAGTCGGGTGCTCCCGCACCAGCGAGGCGACGCCCTGCATTATCGACGAGAGACCCTCGGCCGAAGCAGTCAACGCTGGTAGCAGCGCCAGGCCGACGGAGGACTTCAGGTCATCGAAGGACGCCTTCAGGCCTTCGGCGGCTTGGGCATACCCCTTCATCGTTTCGCGCTTGCGCTCCGCCGCGGCCTCGAGCGCGGAGGGGTCGGAGAGCTCACGCTCCCTCTTTCGGATGGCGTCGAGCTGCGCGATAGCTGCCGAGGCCACTTTCGAGCCGCCTCCGAAGGCCTGGTCGAGCGCGGCGGCCTGGCGCGCGGGGTCGAGCCCCTGCATCTTCTCGCCCACGTCGGCGAGCAGCTCCGAGATGGATCGCCGCTTGCCGTCGCCATCGACGAGCTCGATGCCCGCGCCCTCGAGCAGCGCCTGGGTCTGCTTCTTCGAGAGCGCCTCGAAGAGCTGCTGCATCCCTGCGCCAGCCTCCTTGCCGAGGCCCGCGGCCTGCAACCCCTCGAAGAGCGAGGCAGCATCCTGCACCCCGAAGCCGCCGAGCCGCGCGGCGGCCCCGGAGGCGCCGAGCGCATCGAGCGCGGCCTGGGAGTTGGACGCGCTCGCCAGCACGTCGCCCAGCCACCCCGATTCGCCCGCGCCGACATTGAAGCCGCGAGAGACACGCGCGAAGGCGCCGGCCGCGTCGGCCGCGCCCAGGCCGGCGACCTCCGCAAGACCGAGCGCCGCGGCCAGCGAGTCGATCTGTTCCTGCACACCGAATCCCGCGCCGCCAAGCGCGGCGAGCGCCTGGGCCGCGCCGCCTGCGCCCTTCGTCGTGGCCCCTCCGAGGTCAAACGCCGCGGAGCGCAGCGCGGAGAGCTGCTTCGTCGTTGCCCGTGCTGCGGCGCCAGCCGCGTTGAGTTGTGCGTCGAAGCCGCCGGCGACCGCGACCGTTCCCTTCAGCGCTCCGAGGATGACACCGCTCGCCTCTTTGATGGGCTGGGCCGCGTGCTGCAGGTTCGCGGCGGCCTCGAAGTCCTTCTCGCCGAACTTCCTCGCCACCTCGAAGGCCTTGTTCAGCGAGAGCGTCCCCTCCCGGGCCTGACGCATCGCGCCCCGCAGGGCGGTGATTCTCGCCTTCAGCTCATCCCAGTGGTTCGCAGCGCGCTTGGCCGACCGGCTCGACTTCTCGGTCTCCTCGGTCTGCTTCTTGGTCTCTTCCCGCTGCTTCTCCTGCTCTTTGGCGACCCCGCCGAGCTGCTGCTGCAGCTCCTCCGCAGCCTCGCGTGCCGAGGCGAGCGCAGTATCAAGCTGCTCGGTCTCCTCGGTCTGCTTCTCGGTCTCTTCCCGCTGCTTCTCCTGCTCTTTGGCGACTCCGCCGAGCTGCTGCTGCAGCTCCTCCGCAGCCTCGCGTGCCGAGGCGAGCGCGGTATCGAGCCCCTCGCCCGCTTGCGCGCCGGCATCGGTGACGTCCGAGAGCGAGTCACTGGCGCCCTCGACGATGGCCCGCAGTGGTGCCGTGGCCTCGTCGAGGATCTTGATTGCCAGCACCAATTCGGAGCGAGTCGACATACCGCCTCAAAACGAGCGAGGCGCCCCTGTCGGAAGCATCACGACTCGCGACCAGGCCGCTTGTCGAGTCTTCGATCCGAGAACGCCCCGCTATTTCATTGCCGCTGCTTGGGCCTCTGCAATCCGATCGGCTTGCTCGGCCCACCAGGCCAGCTCGGCGAAGGTCAGTGACCAGACCTCCGAGGGCGACCAGCGGAAGAACCACGAGACATCAGCCGCGATCTCCCGCCAGTTGCTTGGCACTGCGGCGAAAGCAGCGCTGCGCCACGACCGCGGCGACAAAGAGGTAGTCGCCGCTATCCATCCCATCGAGCTCCTGCTCTGAGACGTTGGAGCGGGCCGCGATGAGCGGCGCCAGCTCCACAAGCTGTCCCTCGGAGGCGGCCACCAGGTTGATCTTCTTGAGGTCGGCCAGGGTCGGCCGGCTGATGGTGATCGCCTCGACGCGGCTGTTCTTCCGCTCGATGGGGTTGGCGAGCTTGATGGTGATGGCGCCGTCGTGGCTCTCCGTCACCAGCTCCTTCGCGAGTTGGTTGTGCTTTTCCAGCGCTTCCTTCACGGCCTCGCTTTGCATCACAGCACCTCCGCCGGGTCGCCTTCGAACGTGAAGCTCACCCCGCCGTCGTTGTCCGAGATCTGGCCTCCCTCGGTGCAGTCGACGTTCGGGACGAGGTAGGTGATGCCGTCGTCCCCTTCGAACTGCAGGGTCCCCGAGCGCAGCGCCTTCAGGCCGATCACGTCCAGATCGCTGGTCTTGGCGAAGGTCGCGGTGATCTGCGACGGCTCGAAGGTGTTGAAGTAGCCGTACCGCTTGAACCCGACCGACGAGGTGGCCTTCAGGCCTCCGACCTGCAGGGTCGCGCCCTGTTTCGAGCGCATCAGCCGGCCTTCGACCTTGATTTTTACGATCCCAAGTACCTTCGCCATTTGACGCTCCTCTTACTGCTCGAAGTCCATCCGAGTCGCCAGGGTGAGGAACTTGCCGAGGATGACCACCTTCATCCGGCAGTCGAGGCGGTTCGCGTCCCCTGCGCGCCTCTCGACGATGAGCCCCTGCTTGAAGCCTTCGAGGTCCTGCACCAAGCCCTGGTCTATCCAGGTGCGGTAGCGGACGATGCTGTCCGCGCGGATGGTGCTCGGCTGCACGATGGCCTGGCCCGGCGGGAAGTCCGTCCCGTCGTCGGCCAGCTTGTGGCGCGGGTAGCGGCCGTTGATGTAGGCCTCCCAGTCGCGCCGCAGGAAGGCGAGCACGCGCAGGGTGGTCACCTCGCGGAAGCTCGTGTCGGCCCGGCCGTCAGCGTTGACGCGGTAGGTCGTCACCTCGCGGTCGATGAGCGCGTTGCCGCCGGCGTCGACCGTCCAGGTCGCCACGCCGCCCAGGATGGCCGAGCGGCGCTCGCTGCTGTCCCAGGTCTCCGAGGGCGCGCGCACCTCGCGCAGCGGCAGAGTCCGCCGGGGGCGCGCCGGGTCCGGCTCGGCCGCGTCGGCGGCGGGCAGCGCGCTCGCCCAGAGGCAGGGGGGCGCCG
>DHSB01000210.1:11176-26189 GCA_002408385.1 Myxococcales bacterium UBA5297 | reverse complement strand
ACGCCCACCGCAGGGACACGAGCTCCTTGCCCGAGGCGTCGAAGAGCGCGGTGCACTCCGGGTCGTCGCGGTTCGGGCGCTGGACCATGACGAGGAACATCTCCCGCGGACCGGCGGCCTCGGGGTAGGTGCGCGAGACCTCCGCGCACGTCGGCTTCGAGTCGGAGAAGCTGCCGATGGAGCAGGTGACCGTCAGCAACTCGGGGAGCGGCTCGCTGGGCACTATCCTGGCTTGATCCATCAGCCCCTGGAGCTCCTTGAGGTCGAGGACCATCGCCTCCTCGAAACTAGCTTTCTAAGCTCGGCCGCGCCGGGCGCCAGAGTTCATTCCGGCCCTGTCCAAACAACTTGGGCCGAACCCGGGCATCCCGAGCGTAGAGGCGACCGAAGGGAGCCGCGGAGTCGAGGGATTCGCGGATTCGCCTCCCAAATCTGATTCGGACGAAGCCCCCTGACGCCTCGCCAGTGAATTCGAGCACTTGCGGGTTCCCGCTCATTGCGCGGAATGAACTCTGGGGCGCGGTCGTGGCCTTCTTGATTATCGAGACCGAGCCGCCGATGGGCTTCATTGCCTTTTGCCCCTGTTCGCTCCCCGCGACCCGCCAGAGGAGGATGCCGATGGCGAGCAGTCCGAGAAGGAAGACCCAGCCGACGATGCCGAGGGCGTAAGGCAGCCGTTGGTCTTCTTCTGCGTGGCGGCAGGGGTTGAGGCGTGGGGAAGTTGAATGTTTGTCTCCTTTGCGATCCTCACGCTAGCACAGGCCGCAGAACGGGCTTTGGGGCTCGACGGCGGCCGGACGGCGGCCCCGCCCGGTGCCGGTCCCTGCTGGCGCTCGATGCAGTGGGCACAGTCGCAGCCCGGCGGCGCTGCCGGCAGGGGGGTCGGGAGCGCCGGGCGAGGGGCGCCACAAAGGGCCGAGGTCTCGCGCGTCCGGCCTCCGTTCGTACGAGCGAGCTCAAACCTCACCGCACGCGCCGCGCGGGCAGGGGCGAGAGCGTTGTGACGGGCACCTCTCCTTCTCGAATGCTTGGCGCATCGTCGGTCGGCACCCACGTTTCCCGGCGGAGGGATGTCGATGACCGCAATGAGCGAGCTGTTGAAGACCCACCCGCAGAAGCCCACGCACCACTTCGATGAAATCACTGCCTGCATTGAGGCCTGCTTCGAATGCGAGCAGGTTTGCGTCGGCTGCGCGGACGCCTGCCTCGCCGAGCAGCGGGTGGCCGAGCTGCGCGAGTGCATCCGCTACAACCTCGACTGCGCCGATCTGTGTGCGGCCACCGGCCGGCTCATCGCGCGGCAGGCTCGGCCCGATCCTTCGCTGTGGCGAACGACGCTGGAGGCGTGCGCCCAGGCCTGCCGGAGCTGCGCTGCCGAGTGCGCAAAGCATCAGGACCGGCACGAGCACTGCCGGGTCTGCAGGGAGGTCTGCGAGCGCTGTGAGCAGGCGTGCACGCGGGCCTTGCAGGCCATGCCGACGGGCAGCGCTGAGAGCCGGCACTGAGACGCGGGGTGAGCTCGTGGGGCTCCCGAAGAGGCTTGTTCCCTGGCGATGGCTTGGCCGGCCGAGGTGCGGTCAGGCCGTTGCCCAACGGGTCGCCCTGACAAGCGGCAACCCCTGTCTCGAGCGCAAGCTGTGACCTTCTGACCGGTCCGGGGCGCGCCTCGAAAGAAGCAGGCGGTGGGGGGCAGGCGCGCCTGCGCACTCCGGGCAGAGTGAGCTTGCCGGTCCCGAAGGCAAGTCCCGCATGCCCGGTCGGCAGGCGAGCGCCGGCATATCTGCGCCCAGACCACGCGAGGGCGGGCTTTCCCTCGGCGGCGGTTTCGGAGTGATCCACTTTCGGCGGCCAGCCAGATCCACTTCCCCATCAGTCCTTCGGCCCCCGGAAGGACGCCTTCGCCAGCGATTAGGCGGACTTACGGGGGACGAAGGACTGCGTTGCCGCGCTGCAACTGGATCTCTCGTCGCCGACGAAAGTGGATCAGCTCAAGGCCGCCGCCAAAGGGGCTCTTCTAGTGACCGCCGGCGACTTGGCGTTAGCCCCTCGGGAGGCTGCCGGGCGGCGGCGTCCAGGGTCGAAGGCTCCTGATATTCGAGGAGTCGCGCAGTGGCCGCGCAAGTGCGCGGAAAGAGTGCCGAAATAGATATTCGAGCGCCCCTCGAACGAGCGGCTCCTAGGCGACTCCGGGCGAGCGAGCCCGAGGGCGCCGGATGGCTCGGGATCCCGCTTATTAGATCGAGTTGGGGTCGGTATTCCCGCCGAAGTGGCCCGGAAAGCGGCGTTCCCCTCCCTTTTCCGATATAGTTGTGCTCATGCTGAGGAGTGTCCCGATGTCCGTGTATCAGAAATCCGACCGTGGCATGACCCTGCTCGAGCTTATGGTCGTGGTGGCGATCCTCGGAATCATCGCCGGCTTGGCGGCAGTCAACCTCAGCGACTCGACGCGAAGAGCGGACGTAAACAACTTCCTCGGTACTCTCGGCGCCGACATCGAGAACGCCCGCTGGGTCGCGGCCCGCCGAGGCGCTCCGGTCGTCCTCGTCTTGAATGCGACGCCGGGCGAGGTCGAGTATCGGCTCTTTGTAGAGACTGGAAACGCGCGGATAGCTCTGAACCCCGTCGCGGTCTATCCGCCCGAGGAAAACGCGGAGATCGTCCACCTGGAGCGGCGCCGGTTTAACTCGACGCTGGTGACCGCCGGGCTGCCGAACATCGCGATCCCGATGCCCTTCCCGTTCCAGGGCGTCTACGGCTCGCTGCCGACCGACGCCCTCGGCTGCACCTTCTGTACGAAAGTCGGCACCGCGATGCGCGGGGGGCTCCGCATCCAGCCTGACGGCGAAGTCCAGATACCAGCCGCCAACAACCTGGGCGGAGGCTTCGTCTATGCCAGGTCGCTCATCGATTCCGCGGAGACGCGGACGGGCGCCGTGGGCGTGCTCGCGCCCTCGGGCCTCGTCCGGGTTTTCTTGTACTGAGCGGAGGCTCGCCCATGACAGCAGTTGCGCACCGGCAGAATGGATCGACCCTCATCGAGGCCCTGGTCTCGATGGCGCTGATTACGGTCGGGCTGCTCGGTCTGATGGGCGCCGAGATCGCCGCCAGGCGCGCCGACGGTCAGGGGCTAAGGGTCTCGCAGGCGAGCGCGCTCGCGCAGCGCGTCCTGCACAGCCTCGAGCTGCTCGACTGGAACGACCCGCGGCTCGCCGACACGCTCGACCCGAACGACGCCGACATCGCCGACACCGAGGGGCTGTTCGGGAAGGAGACCGTGACCGCCGTCGCCGACCATCAGCTTCAGGTCCCCGGGGTGACCACGGCCGTCAACGCGAACGCGCTGCAACCCCTGGCCGGCTTCGCGGCGAGCGACACCCTCGACTACAACGGCGACGGCGACCCGGATTTCGCGGTCTATTGGAACGTCGCCGACTGCGCCCTGAGCGCCACCTGGCAGTTCGACTGCGGGGCGGCGACCCCGACGGTGAAGCGGATCGGCGTGATCGTGCGCTTCCACCAGGGGGGCCGATGGTATCGGGTCGGCGCCCAGACCGCGGTCTTCGACCCGTCCAACATGGGAGGTTGACGCATGAGGCGAGGCTTGGGCGCGATGCCCGCCAAGGGCATGACTTTGATGGAGCTGATGGTCGGCCTGGCCGTCGGCTCGATCGTGCTCGTGGCTGTGGCGGGGATCTCGGTCTCGCAGAGCAAGAGCTTCAGCAACGGGCGTCGGCTGCGCGAGCGGCAGAGCAGCGCGCGGTTTGCGCTCGACTACCTCGAGCGCACGGTCCGCCAGGCGGGCTTCGGCGTCGACCCCCAGTTCGCCTTCGACTTCGACTTCTACCGCTGCCAGACGCCCACGGGAACGAACCTCGTCTATGGGAGCGCCGGCTGTAATGAAGCAAACCCGGTGCGCGACTCCAAGGACGCGCCCGACGAGTTGGTGGTGATGAGCCGCAGCACGAACTACCAGGTCGGCACCACGGTCGCTCTGGCGAACGTGCTCGGCGACGCCTGGGTGATAAAAACCGCCGCGGCCGGCGCGCTGGAGCTGCAGATGCGCGCCGGCGACTCTTTGCCGATGGGCCAAGTGCTTCATCTGTTGTGTCCCCAGGGCGCCATCTACACCTACGTGACCGTCGGCGCGAGCGTCCAGGCCGAGGCTGAGGGGCCGCAGCAGGTGGCGTTGGCCGCCGCGGACGGGACGCCCTATCGGCAGAACGGCGCGACCGCTGCGACCTGCCTGAGCGCCGGGACGGCGATCGCCTACAAGGTGAACCGGTCGCACTTCTTCATCTTCTCCGACAGCGATTCCAGGCTCCCCGACGAGGCGAGGAACACCACCGGCCTGCCGCGAACCTACCTGGTCCTCGATACCGGGACCGACCGCAACCTCGACGGCACTATCGACGAGGCCGACCTGATTCCGATCGCCCCGGACATCATCGACCTGCAGGTCGCCTACATGCTGAACAACGGCACGGTGCACGGCGAGACCGAGGGCGGGGTCGAGCTGACCGCGGAGGTCGCTCGCGAGCCGCTCAAGGCCTCATTGGAGGCGATCGGCATGGTGACGATAGAGTCGCCTTTCCCCCAGGAGCTGCAGACGGCGCAGCCGTTCGGGCGCTTCGACATGCCCCGGCTCTTCGGGGGGCGGCAGCACAGGCTTCGCCAATTGACCCATCCGGGAAACACCCGCGCGGTGCGCATCACCCTCATCGCCCGTACCTCGACGCCGATGCCCGACGGACCGAGAACCAGGCTGTTCCCGCCCGGTCCCGACGCCTGGTTCGAGAACCGCGAGGGCTTCGGGCTGTCGGCCGTGCCGGAGGGCTACAAGCCGTTCCTGCCGACGACGACCGATCTGCGCGAGCGCTACGGCTACGAGGTGGTCCAGACCACCGTCAACATTCCGAACCTGCAGACGAGCGGGCACTTCATGTTCTAGCCGGAAGCGGCCCGGAGGCAACCGATGGGAGAGGTTTCGATGGATGGGCACCAGGCCGGCCGGGCGCCGCGCGGCAGCACCCTGCTGGTGGTGATGATCGTGCTCTTGCTGCTCGCCCTGCTCGCCGGCGGGGCGATGACGCTCTCGGGGCTCGAGCTCGGCTCGGCGCAGTCGAAGAAGAACGCCGACGTGCTCGTCGCCTGCGCGCGCGGCGGCAAGAACCTGCTGCTGTCGCAGTTTCGCTACGGCAGCCAGATGCCCAACACCATCCACGCGCAGCTCGCGGGCACCGACGGCGACCTTCTCGTCGCCACCGGCCACTACGACTCGGCCGCGCTGCCCGAGGTGACGATGGAGTTTAAGCCCATCGAGCAGGCCGGCGCCTCGCGCGGGCCCGAGGACATCGCCAACAAGATGTCCGGCGGGGGCGCGACGCAGCCGACCCAATACGTGATCGTCTGCCAGGACCCGAGCGGTCGGCGCTACGAGCTCGAATTCACCCTGCAGTTTGGCTTCTAGCCGCACGAGGAGGTCGCATGAGACGGATGCCCATGCCACTGGCGCTGGCCGCTTGGGCGGCGCTGATCCTGGGGGGGGCTTCCCGCGGCGAGCTGGGCGGGCAAGCCACCAGCGGATCCGTGCCCCAAGGATAAGGACAAGAGGGCGAACGGCCTGGATTGCATCAACTTCTTGGACCGTTGCTGCGTTTACGGGTACTGCGATCTTGCCTCGGGTATCTGTGGGAAGCCGGCCGAAGCGCCGTGCGCAGTCGACACCGATTGCGCCTCGAATGTCTGCAACACGGCCGGCACGCCGAGCGTCTGCTGCGGGGTCGGCGAGCAGCAGTGCGGCTCGTCCTGTTGTACCGGGGCGCGCTGCTGCGCGTTGGAGGATGCTACGCAGGCCTGCCTGGGGACGGCCTTGGCCTGCGGAACGACCTGCGACAGCTCGCAGGTCTGCGAGGGCGGGGATGCGGCCCGCTGCATCGGCGGCACCGAGTGCAAGGTGCCCTGCGCTGCGGGCGAGCAGGAGTGCTCGAACGTCTGCGTGCCCCTGGACGACAGCAAGAACTGCGGCGGCTGCGGGGCGGCCTGCCCGGAGGGCACCGTGTGCCAAACCGTGGGAGCCGGTTACGGGTGCGTCTGTACGGCCACCTCGTGCGGAACCGGGTGCTGCGGGAAGAGCATCACCTCGACGCCCAACTCCGACCGGTGCTACTCGGACATCGGCTGGAATGCGGAGCTGCAGGACAGCGCGGTGCTCTGCCCGACTTGCTCGGTGCCGGCTTGCGGAAGCCAGGGGTGCACCTTCTCGGCGAAGAGGGTCAGCAACACCTATCGCCCCTATGGCGACTTCGCGCGCAAGAAGGACCTGACGAAGGCCGACTGCATAAACATCCCCTCGGAGTGCGTGCGTATCGACTACAACCTCAGCATCTATGGCACAGGCAACGAGGTGGCGTGGTTTCGCCGCACCGACGGCTCTCTCGTCACCATGGTCCATTTCCCGAGCCCCGGGAGCTACAAATTTACGATCCGTGCCCGCTCCTCGCGCAGTTGCATGGGTCCGACCGCGGGCCTCTGGATAGCGGACGCTCAGACCGGGGAGAGGAAGGAGATGGGGACGGTCTTGGTCGCCAGTAAGACGCTGGGCAACTACTCGCTCACCTACGCCGTTCCGGAAGCGGGCACGTACTACGTCGGCATCTGGTTCACCAACGACCAGCACTGCAGTCACGGCAACGACCTCGACCTGGGGCTCGCCTCGCTTACGGTCCAGGCGACCGAGACCTCCTCGGACCTGGCGCTCTGCTCGAACCTCTGTGTGGACCTGCAAACCGACCACACCAACTGCGGGGTCTGCGGCAACGTCTGTGCAGCCGGCTACTCGTGCTACCACGGCACCTGCACGCCCTCGGCCTGCCTTTCGAGCTTGCCTGGCGGGGCGTTGCCGGAGGTGGCGCTGTCGCGAAGCAACGACGTGGCCTGCCGCCTCTCCTCGGCCTCGCTCGCGCAGAGCACCATCGACAACCAGAGGGGCGAGGACCAGTCCTTCTTCTTCCTCGAAGCGAGCCAGCCGTCGATGGTCATCGTCATCGACAACAGCGCGTCGATGCGTCAATTGCCGATGGACCCTGGCTGTGCGGTGGTCGAGCCCGGGTGCAACAGCGAGGTCATCGAGGCGCTGGTGGGCCCGGGCGGCCTTCAAGCCTTGCAGACGCGCGAGCCTCCAGATGCAACGTTCCCTAAACTATTCAAGAAGGACAGGTTCTACCTGGGGACGGGCGCAGACGTCGGGGTCAAGGAGGGCTGTGAAGAGGCGAGTACCCCGATCGACGGCTCCGCGGCGGCCTGCAAGAGCTCGTTGGGCAGCGACGGACACCCCGACTACGGCAAGTGCACGACCTGCCTCGATACCGAGGGCTACTTCCTGAGTCCCGACGGCAAGCGCGTCTGGAGTGGCGGCTTCCTCAACGTCTTTCCGCCGAAGTGCGTGCTCGCCCGGATCTTTGCCAAGAGCAAGACCCTCATCTCCCAGACCAAGGTGCGCTACAGCGTCCTCAGGACCGCGGACGCTCCGAGCAGCAGCGGAGCGCGCCAGCGGGTCGAGCCGCTGCTCTCGGGCTTCTGGCCCAACCAGTGCAATAGGATCCCCGGCCACGAGCCGCCCCAGTACGTCAACAACATCAACAACACGAGCAAATTCAAATTCGACATCGCCAGCAAACCGGTTGCCGAAGCGCTCTACAACGCCGGGCAACTGCTGCAGAACGAGAGCTCGTTCTACATGACGAAGTTCGAGTCCACCTGGGTCGTCTCCGACAACAAGCTGAATACCGACACCTACGTCGAAGGCTCCAACAACAACAAGGTCTCGGTCTGTAGCACCTGCCAGAAGAGCGCGATCGTCCTGCTCACCGACGGCATGCCCAAGGACGACGGCCAGGTGCCAAAGCTGCTCAGCCCGCTCAAGGAGCTGAGCCCGATCGATGAGGCGACCGGCGCCTGCAAGCCCGGTTTCCAGGGCTGCAAGGAGACCGCCGACGGCTCGGATAGCTGGGCGGCCTCGGTGGCGGCGATGCTCAACTCCAACGACCTGCGCACCGAGGCCGGATTGCCGGGCACGCAGACCGCGCAGACTTTCGTCATCGCCTTGGGCACCGACAACCTGTTGCTCAAGTCGATCGCACAGCAGGGAGGCGGCGCCTACTTCACCGCCTACAACGGCGAACAGCTCGAAAAGGCGCTGCGCGACGTCCTCGAGACGGTGGGCCGCAGGGCGATGAGCGTCTCTGCGCCCTCGCTGAGCACCGTGCAGACCAAGTCCGGCTCGGCCGTCGTCGTGCCGCGGTTCATCCCCTCGCGCGACCCGATGTGGCAGGGCGAGCTGTACAAGTTCAACATGTTCAGCGAGTTCGCGGTCGACTGCGCCGAGACGGGCAAGAAGCGCGACAAGCTGGGCCAACTGATCGAAGAGCCGCTGTGCGTCTGTCGCGAAGGGCTCTGCGACGGCCTGTGGATCGTCGACGCCGACGGCGACATCATCGCCACCGATCCCAACGACGGGGCGATGGTCAAGGCCAACCTGAACCTCTGGGACGAGGACACCGACTACTTCGCCATCAAGACGACCGAGGGCGGCGCGTCGATTCCGGCGAGGCCGGTCTGGGCGGCCGGGGAGGTGCTCACCCAGCGCACGCCGATGACCCGCACCATCTACACCGCCATCGATACCGACAGCAACGACACCATCGACGCCAACGACGGGACTGGAGGGCTGCTGGAGATCGCCCCGAACATGGCCCAAGCCGATCTCGACAAGCTCATCCCGTATCTGGGGCTCGGCTATCAGAACCAGGCCGGGCAGCCGGCGGTCTGCCAGAAGATTCAGGAGAAGCTGCGCGGCGGAGGCATCGGGGTCGACGTCGACGAGCGGACGTGCGCGCGGATCATCCTCGGCTTCATTCACGGGCTCGACGTCTTGAACTCCTCCGGAGCGCTCGACCCGACCAATTACAACCTCGCCGCCACGCCGCTGATCATGCCCCACCGCCAATTCGTGCTCGGCGACATCTTCCACGCGAGCGCAGTACGTGTCGATCCGCCGGTCGCCCGGATGCCGCTGTGCGAGCGCGGCTTCCATAACCAGTGCCTGCGCGCTCTCTACTCGACCTCCACCGAGGCCGACGAGGAGACCGCCTGCGGCAACTACAAGACCGGGCATCCCTACGAGAGGTACGTCAACTACCAGACCTTCCAGAAGAAGCGCCCCTCGGCCATCCTCATCGGTGCCAACGACGGGATGGTCCACGCCTTCCAGTACTCGTGCTTCAAGGACGTCGACCCGGTCAGTGGCCTGGCCATCTACGACGAGGACCCCGAGAACATCTGCGCGCAGACCGGCCGCAAGAACGGCGAAGAGCTCTGGGCCTTCGTGCCGCCCGACCTGCTGCACCGGCTCTCGCAGCTCATCGTCGGCAACGTCCACCCGTACATGATCGACTCGACCGCGATGATCCGCGACATCTGGACCGACTCGGCGCGAATGGTGGACGAGAGCCAGGTCAAGGACGGCAAGAAGGCCTGCGACGAGTACCGCACCGTCGCCATCTTCGGCGAACGGCGCGGCGGCACCCGCTACAGCGCCCTCGACGTGACCGACCCGACCAAGCCAACCTTCCTGTGGATGTTCCCCAAGCTCGGAACCCCCGAAGAGTTGACGATGGGCGAGACGTGGGCCGACTACCTCCCCGGCGCGCCGCCGATCGGCCCGGTGAAGCTCAAGAAAGACGAGAAGAGCTTCGAGGAGCGGTGGATAGTCATGCTGCCCGGCGGCTTCGACCCGGCGCGCGTCCGTGGCAACCAGCTCTACATGATCGACGCCTACACCGGAGACAAGATCTGGGAGGCGAGGATGAAGTCCGGCACGACCGCCGAGATGAAGTACCCGATCGTCGCGACGCCCGCCCTGGTGGCCTGGGGCGCGAGCGAGACGACGCAGAACCTGGACTTCAACGGAGGCTTCTTCGACACCGCCATCGTCGGCGACCTCGGCGGCCAAGTCTGGGTCGCCCGCTTCCACGTGCCGGGCGAGCTGGGGGCCAACCCCTACAATGCCAAAGACGTCCCAATCGTGACCAATTGGTTCGTCGCCCGGGGTTTCGAGGAGGCCAAGGCGGGCAATGCCCTGAGCAGGCCGCCGTTCTTCTCGATGGCCGCCGCCATCCGCATGCCGCAGAGCGGCGGGCTGCAGGCTTACCTGGGCTCGGGCGACCGCTTCAACCTGAAGAACCCGACCCTCGGCCTCTGTACCATCGACAACCCCTTGGCCTGTGCTCGTCAGGGGTTCAACGTCAAGGCCGAGACCGGAGTGCTCGAGTTCACCTCGGACAACCAAGGAAACCTGACCCCGTCCGTCAAATCGGCCCCCTACTCTCACGACTCCGACACCTTCAGCGTCACCTGGAACCTGGACTCGGATGGCGCAATGACGCGCTCGGAGGCCTTGACCTACATGGGGACGGCCAATGCCTGCACCAGCCACGCCGAGCCGGTCAGCGTCGGCGCGGTCGCCTCGATCGGCACCTCCACCGGGACCAGTTACTTCGCGAGCGGGCTGCAGTGCACCGGCGGGGAGGGGGAGGCGATGGGCTGCGTGGCGGCGGTCTCCGACCGGGAGACGATCGCGAGTAGCCTGACCGCGACGACGACCCAGGAGGAGATCGACGCCAACAGCGGGTGGTTCAACCGCTTCCTCGGCTTCAGGGTCTTCCGCACAGCGCCCTTCGTCACCGAGAACGAGGCGATAGAATACGAAAAGGCGCGGCTGACCGAGACCGATCTGCGCAAGCTCGAGCCCTTCGCGGCCAATCCTCCCGAGCTCGCCTCGGAGACCGACATGGGCTGGTACTTCGCCTATCCGGCCATCGACGAGGCGACGGCCACCAACACCACCATCTACAACGGCTGCGTCCTCTGGAGCACCCTGCAGCCGACCGAGCCGTGCACCGCCAAGGAGGAATGCAGCGAGTCCTGCGTCGGCGGCGGCTGCTACGAGGAGTCGCGCGATGCCTGCATGATTGCCCAGTCGCTGACGGCCTCGTTCCTGTACCAGGCCAACGCGACGACCGGCGGTCCTGACTGCGGCCTGACGGGCAATTCCACCCAGCGCAGCCAGACTCGAGTGCTGGTGCCCCCGCCTCCGCCGCAGGAGATCATCCAGGTCAACACCTACGGTCAGTACAAGACCTCGATAGCGCCGGCGCCGGGAATGGAGGCTCCTCCGGCGAGCATCGAGACCTTCGACATGATGCGCCAGTTCGGCACCGTCGAGGTGCCGCGCAACGTCCACGAATGCCGCCACCGCGGGCGGTGTGATCAGTAGCAGGCAGTCTTTCAAGCCAGTCGGCGAAGGCCGCCGCGGGGTCGGAATTCCGGCTCCCTCGGCGGCCTTCTCCTTGATTGTGGGCGCGTCGCGAAGAAGCGACGCTTCGGGAGCGCTTCAGCCGCCCGCTCCGAGGAATTGCGGCGCTTTCGGAGCTTTGCTGGCGAGCGGTAGCACGCCCATCACGCCGCGGAGCGCCGCGAGGGGAAGCGAGGCCGGAGTCGAAGCAACCTCGACTGAGTCTTCCGCATCCCTCGGGAGGCTGAGGCTCAGGGTGAGCGCACCGAGCTTACGGAGACTGTGCGCCCCCTCTTGAGAGTCTGCGCGGTCTCGGGCGCGCATCGGTCGCGGCCTTCTGCGTTCGGCTGGCGGCACAGGCGGTTGAAATGAGGCGCTCAGAGGAACGGGCGCCTCTCGATGCCCCAGGCACACAGCCGCCCGGCCAGCACGAGAAGGCTGGCCGGGCGCGATGACCTCAAGAGTTGTCGGGAAACCTCCTTGAACTCGGCCCGGACCGCCCCGGTCACCTCGAGCGAAGTCGAAGGGGCCTTCGACTTCGCCTCGCACCTCGGGAGCTACGCGAGCGGAACCGGACGGAATCGAAGAAGGATTTTCTCGGACGGATCTCGGTCGGTCGAAATGAGAGCGCGGAGGCTCTCGGGTCGGCTACGGGCTCAGGTCGCAGTAGCTTGGAAAGCCTGCGGGCAGGCCGTTGACGTAGGGAGACGGCTCGACGCCGAACGGATGGGCCTTGAAGAATTCCCAGACGCTGGCTCGGGCATCGGTGGGGATCGAGTGCGACCGTCCGTGGTCGCAGATCGCCGCGAAGCTGCCGCGCGAATCGAGGTCTTGCCAGTAGCGCTCGCTTGCCGACTGGAAGTTGATGAAGACGCGGTCATTTGCGCCGCCGTGGAAGATGAGCGCCGCAAAGTGGTTGCTCGGGTCCTGCGATGCGGGTGCGCTGAGGTTCAGTCCGCCAGAGTAGGTCGCCACGCTCGCGATGTAACCGGAGCGCCGGTAGCTCATCTGCGTGGTCTGCAGGCCGCCGGCGCTCATGCCGAGGCTGTGGATCCGGCGGACGTCGATCCCTATCTGCTCCTTTGCGCAGGCGACGACCTCGTCGGCGACCATCAGGTCATCGAGCCGCGTCCGCGAGGAGGTCAGAAACCACGGGAAGAAGCCCGCGTCAGGGTCCGAATAGGGCGCGGCGACGATGCCGCCAAGCGCGGTGACCTGGTCGATGATGGTCTGGCCCAGGCCACTGAGCGCCTCGGAGGGCGAGCTGCCGGTGCCGTGCCAGTAGAAGACGACCGGGCCGTCGAGGCTCGCCGCGGCCGCGGGGTTCATCCAAATGCGCACCTTGCGAGCTTTGGTTCCGGCGGGCGAGAAGGTCACGTCGCCAGTCGCGAAGCTCGGGCAAATTCCGGTGGGCCGCGGAAGGAGCGTCGGACTCGGCGCGGAAGGATCGTCCGTTCCCGGGTCGGTGGTACCCGGGTCGTCGGAGCCCGGATCATCGGTCCCGGGTTCGTCCGTGCCCGGATCGCTGGTCCCCGGGTCGCGAGGGCGCCAGCTCCACTTGTCGAAGTCCCTGCACCACTTCCAGACGCAGAATCGCAATTCCCCCTCGGCGGAAGCGTACTCTTCGTCGATGGCTGCCATCTCTTCGTCAGCGGCGAGCTCGCTCTCGTCCATCGGACCACACGCCACGGCGAACAACGCGAGGGACGAAATCAGCACCGAGACGGGCAGCCACGCTCCAATACTCCTCACAGCTCTTTTCATGTCTTCCTCCATCCTCCTGCCTGCCCATAGTGGGTTGTCTCGTGTTTTCAGAGAGTGGATGGAACGTCAACAAGCGCGCTGGCCTTTGCTTGCTTGGTTTTTGCGCACGAATGCGAATGAGCTTCTCTTCCCATCGAACGAGGCGCCCAGCCGCGGCTTTCGATGGGCGCGCGCTGGCGCCGTCGAGCTCGGCGCGCCGCTTCTTGAGCAAGTCGGGCCGGCGCGGCTCACTCGGCGTCGCGGGTCCAGAGGTGTGCCTGGCAAAGCTCCGTCTCAAACCGACAAGGCCGGTGCCGATGAGCTCGAGGGGAGTCGAGGGCGCCATCTTGCGAACCCCCAAGCTGTGTCGAGGGTTGGCGCGGCGGGGTCTGCGCCCGAGCGTACCGGGGAACCTGAAGATGCCTCGAAGCAATCCCTCGAGCGATAACCGGTCGGCCCGAGCGTAGGCCGAGCTTGCGAGGGCGAAGTCGAGGGCCGCTCGACTTCGCCCTCTTCGTTTCTCGGGAGGCTCCGGACGGGGTGAGCGGAGGGCCGAGGTCAGAGAGATTGCGCGACAGCGCGGCGCGAGCCGGGCCGGACGCCATCATGCGGTTCTTGCCGAGCGCCCGCCCGCCTAGCCGGCGCTCTCCCTCGGTACTTCTTCACGAGCCGCGCGCCGTTTCGGTTAGGGTTCGGGCCATGGTTTCCCAGATCGTCACGCACCCCGGCAGCGCTCACAAAGACGACTTCCTCGCGGTCTGCCTGCTGATCGCGAAGTATCGGGTCCCGGTCTCGAGGCGTGCGCCGACGTCCGCCGAGCTCCTCGACCCGAGCGTCTGCGTGGTTGATGTCGGTGACGAGCACTGCGCCGAGCGGATGAACTTCGACCACCACCAGCTTCCGCGCGACCACGTCCCCACCTGTTCGATAAGCCTGGTGCTGCGCCACCTCGGCCTCGACGAGGATGCCCGGCTGCTGTGCGGCTGGCTCGAATGCGCCGAGTGGCTCGACGTGCGCGGACCGCAGAAGACGGCCGAGTGGCTCGGCGTCGCCACCGCGGTCCTCGACCGGCTCTCCTCTCCGGTCGACCTCTCGCTGCTGCGCCGCTTCGGGCGCTGTTCGGAGCTGTCGCCGGGCGAGCCTCTCTACGAGGTGATGCGCTATGTCGGCGAGGACCTCATCGACTACCTGACGACGGCGCGCGGGCGGATCGACCTCATCGGCGAGCGCGCCACGCTCTGGAGGCTGGAGGCGCGCGGCGAGGTGTTCGAGGCGCTCTTCGTGCCTCGGACCGAGCCTCTTCCTGCCGATCCCTCGGGCGACACCGAGCAGTACGTCCGGGTCGCCGGCCTGAGCGAGCGCGTCGCGGCCATCGTCTACCCGGACAGCCGCTCGACGGGCTTCGGCATCGCCCGGTTCGACGACCACCCCAAGCTCGACTTCTGCCGGGTGGCTGCCGAGCCGGACGTCCGCTTCGCCCACAAGAGCGGGTTTCTCTGCAAGACCTCGGCGACGGCGCCGGAGAGGCTGCAGGCGCTGCTCTGCGCGGCGTGGGGCTGACGCGAGCGCGCGAAGCCCGAGCGGTCTACGGCGCAGCCCAAGCTCGCCGCAAAGGCCGTCTCGAGCGCGGAATCGCTTGCCTTACGCCCACTCTTCGAGCGCCTCCCGGAAGAGGCCGAGCGACTTGGCCCTCATCAGCCGCTTGAAGGTCTTCGGGTACTCGGCGCCGCCGACGAAGCCGACGATGGACTTCGCGTTGGCGAGCACGTGGGCCTCGCCACAGAAGACGCGCTCGTACTGCTCGAGCACTTCGCTGAAATAGCGGCGCAGGGAGGAGGCCCGGGCGTCGCCTTCCGCCGTGAACGGCGCCTCGCCGCGCAGGCGGGCGAAGAGATCCGGGGCGGCGATGGCGCCGCGCCC
>DHSB01000210.1:0-11060 GCA_002408385.1 Myxococcales bacterium UBA5297 | reverse complement strand
ATCCGGGTCGGCGATGGCGCCGCGCCCGAGCATCAGGCCTGCGGCGCCGGTCTCCTCGAGGACCCTCCGGCCGTCGGCCGCCGTGCGCACGTCGCCGTTGGCGATCACCGGCAGCGACGTGCGGCCGACGACCCGGGCGGTGATTCGGTGGTCGGCCTCGCCATCGTAGGCCTGCGCGACGGTGCGCGGATGCAGCACCAGGAAATCGACGCCGGCCGCTTCGAACAGGGGCAGCAGCGAGAAGAGCTGCTCCGGGTCGTCGTAGCCCGCGCGCACCTTGACCGAGAGGCTCCCGGTCACCTCCGCGCGCAGCGCCGCGAGCATCGCCTCGAGCACCGGCGTGCGCCGCAGCAGGTTGCCTCCGCTGCCGGCGCCCATCCGCCCGAAGGGACAGCCGACGTTCAGGTTCAGGTGCGCCGCGCCGGCTCTCTGCGCCGCGCGGGCGGCCTCGACGACCGCGGCCGGGTCCCCGCCGATGAGTTGGAAGACCAGCGGGATACCGTGCTCTTCGCCCCGCGCCTCGCGCAGGTCCTTGGGATTGAGCGGGCCGCCGATCCTCGAGGGTTTGACTCGCATGAACTCGGTGAAGAGCACGTCGGGCCGGGCCCACTTCGCGAAGAGCGAGCGCAGGGCGCGGTTGGTCACGCTCTGCATCGGGGCGAGCATCAGGGGAGGGCGGCCAGGGGTCCAGGGAAGCCGTGGCCGCCCGGCGGGCGCTGGGGTGTTCATCATGGTGTCCGAGCTGGTGCGCGCTAATGATTTCGAGAAGCGGCGCAGGATGCGATCTACGAGGCCTTGGCGTCAATTGCCGGAGCGCTCGCCGGCTTTCGGGAGAGGCTCAGTCCCGAAGCGCGAGGAGCTCTCAGACTGGAGCTCCCGGCAGCTTTGGATGATCGAGCGAAAGGTGCCTCGGTCGAGCTCTTGTCGAAGAGGGACCTCGACACGCTTTTCCCCCGGCGGGCCGACAGGCCGAAGGTGGCTTCTTCGTCGTCGGGCAGCCGCGTGGCCGAGCTTGGAAACGACACGGATGCACTGCTCGCCCGAGAGCGCCGGAAGCGGTGGCATCACTCGCTGGCGGCGCGCAGGGACAGGCGCGCGGCAGGCAGACGGGCCTCATGCCTCGGATGGCGGCACTTTGGGCAAGGCGGCGAGCCAAAGCAGCCCGCCGAGAAGGCCGAGGAGCAGATGCGCGGAGATACCGACTCCAAACCCCAGCAATAATCCTTCCGGCCGGAAGATGTCCGCCGCGATCTGGAGCCCGAGGTGCAGCACGAGGGTCGAGGCGATGCCGGCGAGGATGCCGAAGAAGACGCCGGTGCCGACGACGCCTCTGGCTCGGTGCACCGTGCGCTCGACCCACTCCGCAGAGCACTTGACCATCGCGGCCGACCAGAGCAGCGCGACTCCAACGCTTACCCCGACGCCGAGCCAGAACCCGAGATCGATCGAGATCTTCTTGGCCTCCGGCTGCAGACCGAAGCCCGTATAGAGCGCGGCGGCGGCGCTACCCCGAAACGCCCCGAGCGAGCCGGCGAGGAGGACGACGACTGCGGCGACGAAAAACAGGCCCGTCCGTTTGAATCGTGGTTTCAAAGCGAGAGGCAGCTTAGTGCGGAAGCCTCGAGCGCCTCAATGCGAGGCAAGTCGCCAGGAGCTCGGTATTCGTGGCCTCCGGTCGTGGGTCGATCGCCGTCGGCCGCGCAGGCGCATGGCTGACCGCTCAGCGGCGAGGTGGCTCCAAGGAGTGTCCGAGCGCGCGCTCGGCGAGGCGGAGTGCGACGCTCGATGCTGGGGCGGACGCAAACTGACGCGCCCGCTAGCTGAGGCCGCGAGTCCGGCCGACAGGGCGGTTCCCGTTCTTGGTCGCCTCCGCGCAAGCTGCCAGGCTGACGAGCCCACGGTCACCGCGCACGAGTGTCAGGGGTAGCGGCTATTGTGTTGCCTTCACACCGACTGTCCGGGGGGGCTTCGATGGATCACGATGCAGAGCTTCAAGAGGTGACCACCCGCGGCAAGAGGGCGACCTACGCAGACCTCGAGGCGCTTCCCGAGAACGTCGTCGGCGAGCTCATCGACGGCGAGCTCTTCGCGATGCCTCGGCCTTCGCTCGAGCACGCGGTCGGCACCTCGACCCTGGGTGCGCTGCTGCTGACCGCCTTCCAGCTCGGCCAGGGAGGCCCCGGCGGCTGGTGGATCCTCTTCGAACCGGAGCTGCACTTCGGCGAGGACGTCCTGGTTCCCGATCTCGCGGGCTGGCGCTCCACGCGGCTCGAGCGACTGAGCGGCCCGGCGGCGACCGTTGCCCCCGACTGGATCTGCGAGACGCTCTCGCCCTCCACCGCCACGCTCGACCGCGTGAAGAAGATGCGGGTCTACGGACGCGAGGGCGTCGGCCACGTCTGGCTGGTCGATCCGCAGCGCCGCTCGCTCGAGGTCTTCGTGCGCGAGGGCGCCGAGTGGCGTCCGCTTGGCGTCTGGTCCGGGCACGACCGGGTCTGCGCGCCGCCTTTCGAGGCGCTAGAGCTGAAGCTCGAATTGCTCTGGGCCGCTCTGCCGCGTTGACGCCCGGCGCGGCCGTCAGCATCCGTGCGCGCCTGCGAGGAGAGGCGATTCGAGCCGACTGCCGCAACCCCTGCCGAGCCCGCGGCCCTTGGCTGGGCGCGAGCGCCCTACGCGCCAGTCAGCCGCCCCGCGACGCCCCGCACCTCTTCGAGCTCGATGCCCAGGCCGCGCGCGCTCGCGAGCCTCTTCGCCTCGTCGAGCAGCGCTCGGGCCCGCTTCGGCTCGCTCTCCCAGAGCGCCTCGGCGAGGTAGGCCCGGCCGCAGACGGCCGCGTGGTGCGTCAGCGTCGTCTCGGCGAGCTCGACCGCCTGCTCGAGCGCGCGGATCGCCCGACGCGAATCGCGCAGCAGCCAGCGCGCGCGGCCGATTCCGCACAGCGCCGCGGCCTCGACCGGTCCGGCCGAGAAGTGCCGGCTCGTCTCGAGCACCGCCTCGAGCCCCTCGAGCGCCTTGGCGGGCATCGCCTGCGCGAGCGCGATTTCGGCGACGTGCAGCGCGGCCGAGGCCGCGTCCATCGGCTGGTGCAGGCCGGTGTAGAGGCGCTGTGCCTGCAGGTACTTCTCCCGCGCCCCGTCGAGATCGCCCGCGGCGTAGAGCGCGCGTCCGAGGTAGGAGAGGGCGCGCGCCTGCTGGCCGCGGTGGCGCTGTTTCTCCGCGAGGTCGAAGGCCGACTCGGCCAACTCCACGGCCTCCTTGGTGCGCCCCAGCTCGGCGAGCACGCTCGAGCGCAGCCCCTCGACCAGCGGCGCGAGCTCCTCGGTCGCCATTCTCCGCGCCGCCGACAGCTCGTCGAGCGCCTCGCGAAGCTGCCCGAGCGAGAAGCGGTGCTGGGCGCAGGTGAGCATCAGGCTCGCGCGCAGCGCCGGGGGCGCGTCCTCGGGGATCTCGGCGCGCGCCCGCTCGGTCAGCTCGGCGGCGCGCTTGGGGTCGCCCTCGCAGCCAGCGCAGCGGGCCGCGGCGATTTGCGCCCGCAGCCGCGCCACCGGATCGCGCACCGTCTTGCCGAGCTCGACCGCGAGCTCCCGCGCCTCGGCCCAGGCCGCGAGCGCGCTCAGGCACTCGACCTCGGCGACTCGGCACTCGGTCGCGTCTTCACCCATTGCCTCGAGGTGCCGGGCGGCCGCGCGGTGAAGCTGCAGCGCGTCCGAGAAGGCCCCGCGCCGCTGGGCCATGCGCGCCGCCGCCAGGCAGGTGCTCGACGCCTGGGGATGGTCGTCGGCCGCGTCGTAGTGCAGCGCGAGCTCGGCGACCGCGGTGCCGGCGCGCCGCGAGAGGACCTGCGCGACCCGCGCGTGCAGGGCGCGCCGCTGCTCGACCGGAAGGCCCGAGTAGATCACTTCGCGGTCGGAGACGCGGGTGAAGAGGTAGTCGGGCTGGTCGCCGCCCGCGCCCATCAACAGCCCGACCCGCGCCAGCAGCTCGAGCGCGTCGGCGGTCGTCTCGCGGTTGATTCCGCCCAGCTCGCAGAGCTGGAGGGCGTGCTCGGCGCTCCACTCGTGGCCGAGCACGCTGAGCGCCCGCAGCACCTCGCGCACCGGGGCCGGGAGCTGGTCTATTTCGGCGAGGACGAGCGCCTCGAGGTCAGGCGGCAGGCTGCCGGCCGGATCGGAGGCGGCCTCGAAGGAGAGCGAGGCCGCGCCGCCGACCAGCTCGACGAGCCCGCGCGCCGACAGCCAACTCGCCAGTCGCTGGACGAAGAGAGGATTGCCGCCCGCGCGCGCCTCGACCGCGTCGGCGAGCAGCACGCTCACCTCGCGCACCCCCAGGCCGCGCGCGAGCAGGGCGCGGCTCGCGTCCGAGGGCAGCGGGCGCAGCTCGAGCGTCCCGTCGCGCGGCAGGCGCGAGCGCCCGGAGGCGAGCGTCGTGCGTGTCGTCGCGACGATGAACAGGCCCGCGCGCTCGATGAGCTCCGACAGCGAACGAAAAAGCTCGACCGAGGCGTCGTCGGCGTTGTGGGCGTCTTCGACGACCACCATCAGCGGCGCCTCGCGGGTCATCTCCCGGATCAGGCGCACGGCGAAGAGCCGGGCCGCGCCCCGGTCGGCCGAGTTGGCATCGAGCACGTGCGCGGTCAGGCGCGCCAGGCTCTCGTCGTGAATAGAGAGGCGCTCGAGCGCCTCGCGCACCTCGGCGAGCGAAGGGCTCGGCTCGAGCGGCAGTCCGAGCCAAGCGGCGGCGAGCGCGCGCATCGGCGCGTAGGGCTGGCCCCGTCGCTCGTAGTCGCAGCGGATGCCAAAGGCGCCGCCGCCCTCGTCAATCCAGCGGTCGACCGCGACCCCGACCAGCGCGCTCTTGCCTATCCCCGCCGGTCCCGCGACGGTCAGCGCGCTCAGGCGGCCGGCGAGCGGGCGGCGCGAGGCCTCGGCAAGCAGCGCGAGCTCGCGGTCGCGCCCGAGCAAGGGCGGCCGGCCGATGCGGCGCACCAGGCGGCTCGCCGCGAAGCGGCGCGGCGCGCTCACGCAGATGGGCGTGATGGGCAGGCTCTTGCCCTTGAGCGGCAGCGGCGGCTTGGGCCGGCCGAGGAAGGAGTCGACCCGCGCCCAGCACGACGGGCCGCAGAGCACCTCGCCCGGTTCGGCGGCGTGCGCCAGGCGCGCGGCGACGTTGACGGTGTCGCCGAGCACGGTCAATTCGCGCTTGAGCACCGAGCCGAGCTCGCCCGAGAAGATGGGCCCGGCCTCGATGCCGATGCGCACCGGGGTGCCGGCGAGCTTGTCGCGCAGCTCGAGCGCGAAGGCGATCGCGCGCCGCTCGTCGTCGCCGCGGGTCGAGGGGATGCCGAAGGTGGCGAGGATGCGTGGGCCGCGGCGCGTTCCGTCGATCTTGTTGAGCAGCCCGCCGTGGCGCCCCGCGCACTGGCAGGCGAGCGCGTAGTGCTCGCTCAGCCGCTCGAGCGCGACCCCCCACTCGTCGATCTCGGCGAAGACCGCGCAGGCGTGGCGGCGCTCGGCGGGGACCGTCTCGGAGGAGAGGCTGCCGACGATGCGCTCCCAGAGCGCGGGGGCGATGAACCGCTCGAGCTGTCCGATGGCGTGCTCGACGCGCTCTTCGCTCAGGCCGCCGAGGACGTAGGCGATGGGCTGGCGCTTGGGGACCTGGCCGGCGCAGACCAGCTCGAGCAGGTTCGAGCCGGCGCGGAAGGGGCCGCGCGGCTTGCCGGG
This sequence comes from Myxococcales bacterium UBA5297, assembly GCA_002408385.1. Classification (GTDB taxonomy): domain Bacteria; phylum Myxococcota; class Myxococcia; order Myxococcales; family UBA5297; genus UBA10939. Next base: position 5,337 of record DHSB01000210.1, on the reverse strand, counting down.
GGCGTCGACGAGGATGTCGCGGGGCCCGACGTAGTCGGCGGCGAGCACGGCGCGCTGCGCGGCGTCGCCGGCGAGAAAGCAGTCGAGCCGACCCGAGGGCGCGCCCACGGTCATCAGGTCGAACGGCCCGCTGGCGACGCCGACGCGGATGGCGAGGTGGCGCAGCCGCGGCTCGGTCTTCGGCAGCTCGGCCATCGCCTCCTGAGTCGCGAGCGCCGCGGCGCAGGCGCGGGCGAGGTGGCCGGGGCCCTCGAAGTAGACGAGCAGCGAGTCGCCCGCGAACTTCACGAGGAAGCCCTCGAACGGAAAGACCGCGTCCTCGAGCAGGACCGAGAAGATGCGGTTGAGCAGCCGGGTCAGCTCGTCGGTGCCGTCGCGCCCGCGGGCCGCGTAGGCCTCCGAGAGCGCGGTGAAGCCCGAGAGGTCGGCGAAGAGGACCGTGCCGCCGATGGCCCGGCGCCCGGGGCCGAGAGTGGCGCCGTCGACCGCGGCGAGCACCGCGTCGAACGGCACGTAGGTGATGAGTCGCGCGAGGACCGCGCGCCGGTCGCCGGCAGCCGGTTCGGCGAGAGGTGCCGCCAGAGGAGCCTTGGGAAGAGCTCTTCGCGACTTGGTTGCGGGCAGGGGCGCCTCCGAGCTCCGGCGGATGAGCCGCGGTGGACTGCGGTGCGAACTGCCAAAAGCTACCAGATCGATGGCGGTCGGCGGGGCGGGCCGAGCGGTTGGCTTGCGGGCGGTCCAGGCGCATGCCGGGCTGCGCGACCGTTCCGCGAAGCGGCTCGACGATCCGGTGCGAGTGGTCGCGATCGGCTGGTCGAGCGGTCGCGATCGGCTGGTCGAGCGGTCGCGATCGGCTGGTCGAGCGGTCGCGATCGGCTGGTCGAGTGGTCGCGATCGGTTGGTCGAGCGGTTGGCGCTTCTCGAAATCGTCCGGAAAGGCCGTTGACCGAAGCGTCGATCGACCGCACGTCGCCGGTTGGGGCACGGCTGGGGTCGTCCGCCCTCGGCAGCCCGACCCTCTCATCTTCGGAATTCGTCCACCGGCACTCGCGGCAGCCGGACCCGGAAGGTCGTTCCTTCGGACGCTGTCGAGCGCACTTCGATGGTCCCGCCGTGGGCGAGGAGGACCTGCTGGACGACGTACAGGCCCAGTCCCAACCCGCTGCCCGGATGGTCCGCGCCGACCCGGTGGAAGGGATCGAAGAGCCGCTGCAGCACGTCGGCGGGGATGGGTGGCCCCTGGTTCTTCACTTCGATTAGCGCTTGGTTCGCCTGGTTGTGCAGCACCAGCTCGACCGGCATCCCCTCGGCGCCGTGCTCGAGAGCATTGCTCACGAGATTCGACAGCACTTGGAAGAGCCGCTCGGGATCCCATTCGCCGCGCACGCCTACCGTCGGGCAGGAGAGCTCGAGCTGGCCGGGGCGGAGCACGGCGAGCTCGTCGACGACCGCGCGCGCTATCTCGCAGAGATTCGTCGGTCGGAGCGAGACGGGCAGGCCTCCTGCCATGCGCGCGCGCGTGAAGTCGAGGAGCTGCCCGACCATGCGTGCCATCCGATCCGCGCTCGTCGAGATGCGCCGCGCAGCGGCCAGCGCGAAGGCTGGCAGGGTCTCGCCGCGCTGGAGCATCAGGTTGGACGAGAGCGCGATGGCGCCCAGCGGGTTGCGGAGGTCGCGTCCGACGATGCCGGCGAGACGCTCGTAGAACTGCTCGCATTGCCTGCCTGCCTCGCGCTCGACCAAGGCCCGGAGCCAGTCGGTGGCGATCTGATCGATCGCTCGGCCGAGCGCCTGGGCCTCGGGGATCGGGATGGCCGGCTGTAGCTCGCGACTCCAGACGAGCAGCACCGCTCCTCGGACGGCGGAGAGGAGGGCCAACGCCCGGCCGACGTTGAGGCTACCGTCGAGCCTCCGGGCGCTCGGTTCGAAAGGCGGATGGACGAGCGGGCCCTGCGCTTGCCGCAGCTCGGCGCCGACGATCGAGGAGAGCCAGTCGACCAGCATCCGCGTGAGCTCGACTTGCTCGCGGCGGCTCAGGCCCGCGAGCGCCGGGTGTTGACGGACGAGGCGCTCGGCCTCGCTGGCGATCTGCGCAGCCCGAAGCCGCAGGAGCTCGTCCAGGTTGGCCGGCTTGCCGGCGGATGCGGTCGGCCCCGACATGTCACAAAGCTAGGGCCCGATGGACGGGGGCGAAGGCTCGCTCCTGTCCGGCCGGGCGACGGCGGCCGTCCGTCGCCGCGAGCCGGGCAACTCTCGATGCGCGGCCGCGCGGCGGCCCGGTAGCAAGGTCGCAGCTTCGCTAGGCGATGCGAGCGTCCGCTAGACTGCCGAAACGACATCCGACCTCCGCGCTGACCCGTCGACCAGGGCGCGGAACCCGCTCGATGGCCGACGAACGGAGGCGCACGTGGACGCTCCTTCCCCATCTTTCCGGCTGGTCTCTTCAATCGCGGGTGCCCTGCTCCTTTCCGGGTTGGCAGCCGGCTGCGGCGACGAGCGGCTCATCGCCGTTCCCCCGGCCGACTCGGGATTGACGGACGCCGGCCCTGCCGTCGAGGAAGGCCTGCTCTGTGGCGACCGGATCGACAACGACGGGGACAACCTCGTCGACTGCGAGGATCCGAGTTGCGGCTCGACCCCCGTCTGCATTCCGGTGCCCGAGACGACCGAGGAGCTCTGCTCCGATGGCAAGGACAACGACTTCGACGGCGCGGTCGACTGCTACGACGAGGGCTGCGTCGAGCACTGCCAGGAGAACGACTACCTGCTGTGCCATGACCGCGAAGACAACGACTGGGACGGCAGCATCGACTGCTTGGACTCCGGCTGCGCCGAGCACTGCCTCGAGGACGACTACGCGCTCTGCCACGACGGACGCGACAACGACCAGGATGGCGCCGTCGACTGCGACGACATCGGCTGCGCGGCCGCCTGCGTCGAGAGCGACGACGAGACCTGCTCCGACCGGCGCGACAACGACCAAGACGGCCTGGTCGACTGCGCCGACCCGGACTGCGCGGCCGCGCTGCCCTGTCTGCCCGACGAGAGTACGCCGGCGCTCTGCGACAACGACTTTGACGACGACGGCGACGGCTTCGTCGACTGCGCCGACCCGGGCTGCGCCAGCTTCACCTTCTGCGTCGAGGACAACGACCCCTCCTGTCACGACGGGCTCGACAACGACGGCGACGGCTTCGTCGACTGCGCCGACTCCGATTGCGCCGCCTATTGCGCGGAGGAGACCTACGACACCTGCCACGACGGGCGCGACAACGACCAGGACGGCGACACCGACTGTGCCGACGAGGCCTGCGCGAGCGTTTGCGACGAGACCACCCTCTCCTCCTGCACCGACACGCTCGACAACGACATGGACGGCGACACCGACTGCGCCGACAGCGGCTGCGCCGCGGTCTGCGACGAGACGAGCTACGTCGGCTGCCACGACCTGCGCGACAACGATCTGGACGGCGCCACCGACTGCGCCGACGCGGACTGCGCCGCGGTCTGCTTCGAGGGCGAAGACGCGACCTGCTCCGACGGCCAGGACAACGATCAGGACGGCGCGGCCGACTGCGCCGATCCGGGTTGCGCCGCGGCCATCCCCTGCCTGCCGCCGGAGAACACCCCGGCGCTCTGCCAGAACGGTCTCGACGACGACGCCAACTTCCTCATCGACTGCTTCGACCCGGGCTGCCAGGCATTCTCGTTCTGCGCCGAGAACTCGGACGAGCTCTGCCACGACGGCCAGGACAACGACGGCGACGGGCTTGCCGACTGCGCCGATCTCGGAAGCTGCGCCCCCTTCTGCCTCGAGAACACCGACGCGCTCTGCCACGACGGGCGCGACAACGACCAGGACGGCGCGGTCGACTGCCTCGACCCGGGCTGCGAGGGGTTCTGCCACGAGGACTCGGTCGCAGCCTGCCACGACGGCTCGGACAACGATCAGGACGGGCTGACCGACTGCGCCGACCAGGGCTGCGCGGCGGCCTGCGACGAGACGAGCTACGCGCGTTGCCACGACTCGTCCGACAACGACCAGGACGGCCAGGTCGACTGCCTCGACCCGGGCTGCGCCCGGGTCTGCGCCGAGGACTCGGACCCGACCTGCGCCGACGGGCTGGACAACGACCAGGACGGCCTCATCGACTGCGCCGACCCGGACTGCGCGCTCATCCTCTCCTGCCTGCCACCCGAGAACACGATGGCGCTCTGCCAGAACGGGCTCGACGACGACGGCGACAACCTCGTCGACTGCTTCGACGCCGGCTGCCAGGCCTTCGCCTTCTGCGTCGAGAACACCGACCCGCTCTGCCACGACGGCGAGGACAACGACGGCGACGGCGCGCTCGACTGCGCCGACTCCGACTGCCTCGGCTTCTGCGCCGAGAGCTCGGACGCGCTCTGTCACGACGGGCGCGACAACGACCAGGACGGCCTGACCGACTGCCTCGATCCGGGCTGCGCCGCCTTCTGCCTCGAGGACAGCTACGCGCCTTGCCACGACGGGCGTGACAACGATCAGGACGGTCAGGCCGACTGCCTCGACTCCGACTGCGCCGCTGCCTGCGAGGAGACGAGCTACGGGGCCTGTCACGACGGGCGCGACAACGACCAGGACGGCAAGGCCGACTGCCTCGACCCGGACTGCGGAGCGGTCTGCGTCGAGGCCGATGAGGCGAGCTGCAGCGACGGCAGGGACAACGACCAGGACGGCCTGACCGACTGCGACGATCCGGGCTGCGCCCAGGTGATCGCCTGCCTGCCCCCGGAGAGCACGCCGGCGCTGTGCCAGAACGGCGTCGACGACGACGGCGACCTGCTCGCCGACTGCTTCGATCCGGGCTGCCAGGCCTTTGCTTTCTGCGTCGAGAACAGCGACCCGCTCTGCCACGACGGGCGCGACAACGACGGCGACGGCGACCTCGACTGCGCCGATCTCGACTGCGCCACCTTCTGCCTCGAGAACACCGACCCGCGCTGCCACGACGGGCGCGACAACGACCAGGACGGCCAGGCCGACTGCCAGGACCCGGGATGCGCCTCGTTCTGCGGCGAGACGAGCTACGCGGCCTGCCACGACGGGCGCGACAACGATCAGGACGGGGCGACCGACTGCGCCGACCCCGGCTGCGCGGCGATCTGCGGCGAGGCGAGCTACGAGGAGTGCCACGACGGGCTCGACAACGATCAGGACGGTGCGGTCGACTGCCTCGACACCGGCTGTTTCGCGGTCTGCCAGGAGAACGACGCGGCGAGCTGCACCGACGGGCTCGACAACGACCAGGACGGCAAGGCCGACTGCGCCGACACCGGCTGCGCCCAGGTGATCGC
>DHSB01000140.1:6199-6659 GCA_002408385.1 Myxococcales bacterium UBA5297 | reverse complement strand
CGGCTCCGGCCCCGGCTCCGGCGCCCTCGCGAGGGCTCGAGCGGATGCGCGGCACCGCCGCTCGCCGCCTCGCCCGTCCGCAGGCCGCCGCGTGGGCCCGCGACGGCGCCCCGGCGGACCGACCGGATTTCGGTCATCCGCCCGCGATCTGCCCGCAACCCGGACACCCGACAGGCCATTTGTCCCCAATCCGTACGGCGGCCCCCGCCTCTCGCGACCCGCTGGATCCCCTGCGAGAAAAAGAGCACACTGTCCCACCTCTCCCTACGCAACTTCTGCCCACACGCCCCGATAAAGGGAAAGTCCTACACGAACCCCGGGCCCCTCAGGCCCCCTCGCACGAGAGGTGATTCGATGCCCGTCACGAACGACCCCGCCCGGCTCCGGGCACTGCTGGCCCAGAAGCTCGGCAACAACATCCTGAGCCAGAAAGAGGCTCGCGAGCTCGTCAAGGAAGCGG
>DHSB01000140.1:0-6033 GCA_002408385.1 Myxococcales bacterium UBA5297 | reverse complement strand
CCGAGGCCCAGGCCATCGTCGACGAGCTGGTCGCGAAGCAGCAGAGCGGCTTCGACGTCAAGCGCAACGAGAAGTCGCTCAACAAGCTGCTCGGCGACCTCGACAAGCACACCCCCGTGCCGCTCGGCGACCGCTCGAACGTAGAGCTTCAGACCAACGGCAAGCTCAACTACGCCTCGCTGCTCAACCGCCAGGCCGCCGTCTCGTCCGAGACGCTGCCCGGGCAGACCTTCGCCGGCCGCGAGCTCGGCATCAGCAGCGACGGCCAGCTCGTCATCGAGGGAACGGCGCACGAGATCGCGCTCTGCCCGCCGAGCGCCGAGGTCGTCGAGGGCCTGTGGGGCCTCGCGCGCTCGGGCCAGCTCGCGAACCTCTCCGACAAGGCCGCCCTCGCGCTGATGGATCAGCTCGTCGCCGCCGTCGACGAGGAGCTCAAGCTCCCGGCGCAGGCTCCGCAGAAGCTCGCCCGCAACTCGGCCGTCACCGCCGCCCTCACCGTGCTCGGCGAGCTCGCCCCGCGCTGGGACGCCTCGACCGCCGACGCGATGCTCGAGATCTACGGGAAGCTGCCGACCGGGGTGATGCAGGCGCTCGCCCGCCGCGGCCTGGAGGGCGCCTCCCTGAGCAGCGAGCAGCGGTCCGCGCTCGCCGCCCTGCCCGGCCTGCCCGAGGGCGCCTCCGACGTGGTCGCCAAGCTCGACGAGGTGCGCAGCGCCCAGGCGAAGATGGGCTGGCGCGCGCTCGAGGGCCCGGCCGCGCAGCTCGTCCTCGGCGCCTTCGCCTTCACCAAGAACGCCGACGGGGTCACCAACCTGCTCGGCACGCTCGAGGCCTGGGACAAGCTCAACCCCGGCGGTCTCGACGCCGACGAGGTCGGGCAGATGCACCGGGTGCTCGACGGCTACCTGCAGACCAGCGAGGGGATGAGCTTCGTCTACGGCATCCTCGCCGCCGACGCGCCCAAGGAGGTCGCCAACGTCGTCAACGCCCGGCTCGTCGCCCAGCTCGAGCCGCAGCTCAAGGCCGCCTCGCCCAAGCTCAAGGACCAGCCGCTCACCCGCGAGCAGGCCGACTTCGTCCTCACCCTGCTGCCCAACCTCAAGGACGCGGGCGCGGTCGACAGGATGAGCGAGGCGATGGACTCGGCCCGCTCGCTCTTCGAGAAGACGGATAGCTGGAACCGGCCCAGCGCGCCGATGTGCCCGGCGAGCTTCGAGCTGTTCCGCCGCTTGGCCTCCGGCTACCAGGACGCGGCCGCCGCTTCGCCCGACGGCAAGCTCGACTACCGCGACTTCACCTCGACGGTGCGCGCCGAGGTCCAGGAGATTCAGTCGGCCTTGCGCTCGCGGCTCACCGAGCTCGACGCCTCGAGCCCGCGCTGGGAGGGCGTCGCGCTCTCCCGCGATGCGGCCGCCTACGTCAAGGGCCTGCTGCAGGAGCACCTGCGCTCCCCGATGAGCGTCGAGAACATCGGCCGCGCCCTGAAAGTCGTCGCCGGGGCCAACGGCGGGCGCGTCGAAGGTGCGGGCCTGAAGCAGCTCCAGGGGATCATCGACGACTACAAGGCCGGCTTCCCCGAGACGCGCTTCCTCGACTTCAACAAGCTCGAGCGCATCGCCAGCGCCGCGGTCGAAGGCAAAGAGCTGCCGCTGTGCACCCTCAACGGCGAGAAGGTCGGGCTCGGCGAGTTCTACCTGAAGGTGGGCCAGACGGTGGCCGCCGCGGTCGACGGCAGCCAGATGCTCCACGCCTGGCAGACCGAGCGCTGGGGGATGCGCTCCAAGCAGCTCGTCGAGATCCTCGACGTCGTCGCCGAGCAGTCCGCCCGCGGCGAGGGCCCGGTCGCGCTGCTGCGCCAGAGCCATCCGAACGCCCAGATCACCATCCAGGCGACCGGCGCCGACGGCTGCCACGAGCAGTTCATCTACGTGGTGAAGAACGGCGCCGAGGAGCTCAAGTTCACCCAGGGCTCGGACGGCACCCTCTCGCGCTACCACAAGACGGCCGACCCGCTGCTCTTCACCGCGAACATCGGCGCCGGCGGCGACCTCAACGTCAACGTCGCCGACCGGATCAGCACCCGCCGCTACCCGCTGCAGAACACCTACGGGGTCGGCGACCGCGTCGACTACTCGTACATGGACAGCCAGGCGGTCGAGCTGCAGGAAGAGGGCAAGAGCTTCTCGACCCGCTACAAGTTGCTCGAGGCGGAGATCGTCGCCTTCGACGCCACGGGCAACTACACGGTCAAATACACCACCCCCGCCGGCGTGGAGGAGACCACGACGGTCCCGCTGAGCACGCTGCGCAAGGCGAACAACCCGCACTACTTCAAGCCGACCGGCGACACCTTCAGCGACGTGACCATCAACATCAACAGCGACGAGGCGCTCAAGGGGCTCATCGACGGCGCCAAGCCGATCATCGAGCGGCACCTGCCGACCGACGGCTCGCTGCTCGCGCTCAGCCCCGACCAGCTCGCGCGCCGCCAGAAGGCCTGCATCGAGGAGCTGCAGCGCTACGCGGCCGAAGCGGTCCAGTACCCGAACGACAAGGGCAGCTCCGACCAGAAGTCCGAGCGCTACCACGAGCTGACGGCCGACTACTGGAGCCGCTTCCCGCTCGGCGAGCTGGTCAAGATCAACCGCGGGGTCTGCCGCCACCAGTGCATCGTCGCCCACCTGCTGCTGCAGTACGCGGGCATCGACTCGCGCCTCGCCTCCGGCGCGGCCAACACCAGCAGCAACGCCTTCCGCGGCTTCCACATCTGGACCGAGGTGACGCTGGCCGACAACGAGCGCTATCTGTCCGACCAGACCTGGGACGACGCGGCCATCCCGCTCTGGGCCGGCGCCTACTCGATCGACAAGCGCCGCATCGAGATGTACGACCGCACCGCGCGCTACGATTACACCATCGTCAACTGAGGCGAACGCGGTAGCCAAGCACGAAGGGGTACGGGAGTCCTTCCCGTGCCCCTTCTCTTGTCTTTGCCCTTCCCCCCCGATCACCTCGAGCGCGTCGAGAGGGCTTGAGCGTGTCGAGAGGCTCGCGTGATCCCCTCGGAGTACGAGCGCTGAAAGCTCGGGCCTTGGGCCCGCGCAAGAGAGGTCTGTGAAAGCCGCCTCGGCTGCGCTTTTCGCGGGAAGAGGACCCGAAAAAGGTTCCGCCAAAGCGCCGTCGCCACGGCGCGATCTTGAGGGTTGCACGAGTCCGGTGCAGACACCCTTTGGCCCTTTGGACAACTCTGGGCGAAGCACCGCTAGAGCCGGTACGGAACTCTTATGAATTCGAATCGCTCTGGCGGGAAGTCCTTCGTGTTTCGAGTGGCCAGTAAGAGCCCGTGGCATCGCGCCACGGCAGCCTGGAGTGCGTCCGGGAGCCTCCACTCGTGCGTCCGCCTCAATTCGGCACCCAGGTCCGCGACGGCCGCGTCGATTACGAGCAGCGGGTAGCTGTCGAGAAGCGCCTGAGCCATGGCAAGGTCCGCCGAGTCAAAACCAGCGAGCACCTCCGCGCGGGTGATCGCGGAAATGCGTGCCGACCTGACCGATCGGAGATAGGCGGTCGCGGTCCGCGACCCCATTGAAGTGGTCGATAAGTATCACCGAATCCAGCAGCACTCCCTCACCACTCATCTCGGGACGCCCTCTGATACTCGAGCCCGTCACCGCGCCGCCACAGGCCCATGGTCTTGTCGAGCAACTCGTCCAGGGAGGCAGCCGGAGGCTCTTCGCGCGCCCGAAGAAGGCGTATCGCTCGGCGGATAAGCTCCGTCATCGGCACGCCCTCGCGGCAGCCCTGCTGTCGAGCCAGGCCTTGTCTTCTTCGTCCAGCGAAACCAGCGTCCGGACCATCCGACGGACTCCCCGATATCGAAGGCTAGAAAGACGATATCTACCCCGCTGGTGATTCGCAGATCGTCCGAGCTCGCCAGGCGCCTCCGCCGCGCCCCCCTTCGACAGCCTCTCGGGGCGGCCGGGGCGCCGCTCAACGCTGAGGCGGCGCCTTCCCCTTCGCTTCACCCGCCGGCGCGCCGGTGAGCCAGGCATCGGCTATCGACGGTACGCCCGCGCTGTCGAACCCGATGGCGCTGATTCCCTCTCTCGCGACCAGCCGCGGGACCTCGACGTAGAGCGGGACGAGCGGCAGCCTCTCGAGCCACTCGCGCGCCTTGGCGCTCGCGATGGCGCTGCGCGTCTCCCGGTCCGGCCCCGCGCCTATCTCGCGCAGCAGCTCGCGCGCCGCCTCGCGGCCGGCGCCCAGCTCGACGAGCTGCGCGAGCGCCATCCCTGCCTCGGGAATCGCCGCCGTCGAGACGAGAGCGAGGTCGTAGTCCCCGCCGCGCAGCGCCTCGCGCAGCTCGGCCCTCGGGAGGCGCTTGACCGCGAGCGCCACCCCGAAGTCGTGCAGCTTGACCTGCAGCCGCTCGCCGACGGTCCGATGGTCGTCGTTGCTCGCGTCGCAGATCAGCGTGAGCGCCCCCCCCGGAGGCAGCGAGGCGGGCCGCGTCGCGGGGCGCTGCCCCGCCGGCGCCGTGGGATCGAGCGCGGGCGGCAGCAGGCCGTAGAGCGGCGAGGCCGGGGCGCGCACGAAGAACCGCGTCAGGCCCGCGACGTCGATGCTCGAGACGATGGCCTCGCGCAGCGGGCGCGCCTGCGCGCCGAGCCGCCGCTCTCCGAGCGCGAGATAGGTGGCGAAGAGCGCGGGCCCCTCCTGCCCTTCGCGGCTCGAGCCGGTGACGAGCGCGAGGTCCGCCTCGCCGAGCGCGACCGCGCGGGAGACCGTCCGCGGATTGCGCGCGAGCAGCCGCAGCGCGTCGACGAACGGCCGGCCGAGCGGACAGTCGTCGTTGGCGACGAGCTGCAACGCCTCGGCGCTCTTCCCGGCCGCCGGACGGAAGGCGCCGGTGCCGACGAGCCGCTCGCCCGCCGGCCGCACGAGCGCTGCGCCCGGATGCGCGAGCGCACGGGGCCAGTCGGGATAGGGGAACGCGAGCGAGGCCTGCACCTCGGAGTCGTTCACGGCGGCAAGCCCGACCCGCCCGCCCTCGCCCGCCCCGGCCAACGGCAGCGCTATCGCCGCGAAGGGCGAGCCAAGCTTCGAATCGTCGAGCCGCGTGAGGCTGGCGACGACCTCGCGCGCGGTCGCGGGCGAGCCGTCGTGAAAGCGCAGGTTCGGCCGCAAGCGAAAGCGGAAGAGCCGGCCGTTCGCCTCAGATTCGGGCACCGCCGCGAGGCCGGCGCGCAGCTCGCCATCGCCGCCGAGGCGCACGAGCGTGTCGAACATCAGCCCGGCCGCGACCAGCTCTGCCGGGGTCGCCACGAGCGCGGGATCGAGCGTCTGGGGTGCGACCGGCACCGCGAGGCGCAGCGCCCCACCGTACTGCCCGCGCATCCCCGCCAAGGCGGCGCCGCCGCCGAGCAGCGAGACGGCCAGACCGACGACGAGAGCCCCGCGCCTCATGGCTCGCCTCCAAGGAGGTGGAAGGTGGTCGTGCCGTCCGGCTCGAGGTGTGCGAGGACGACCTCGTCGCGACCGTCGCCATCGAGGTCGGCGGCCGCAGCGGCGACGATCGCGCCGGCAAGAGCTTCGCTGGCAAAGAGCGGCGTCGCGGGCTCGTCTTCGCGGACGACCCGCACCTGGTCCCCGGCGAGCACGAGGCTGGTCACGACAAGCTCGGTCGCCCCGTCGCCGTCGAGGTCGCCCATCGCCGCTGCCGCTCCGAGCTGCGTCAGCCCGGGCTCGATGGGAGCGAGGCTCGCGTCGAGCAGCGCTCCAGTGCCGTCGGCGCTGATCGCGAGGAAGGCGGGCCCCTCGGCGCGCGCGCTCGCCACCACCGCGACGGGCGCGAAGGCGAGCTCCATCTTCCTCCCCTCGCCCGTGATGGCGGCGATCACGGGGTCGAGCTCGCTGCGCCCGGGGACCAGCGAGCCGACGAGGGTGCCTTGAGCGCCATTGCACAGCGGCAGCGTCGCGACCGGCCGGACAGGCTCGAGCGCCCCCTCGCGCAGCTCGAGCAGCTCACCTGCC
>DHSB01000159.1:11314-18334 GCA_002408385.1 Myxococcales bacterium UBA5297 | reverse complement strand
CGTGAGCCCGATAGGCGTGACGGTTGGTCCTGGGGCACCGCGGGCGACGCCGTTCCCATCCGACAGCCTGGGCTCCTGCACGGCGCTTCCTCGACATGCCTTCCCTGTGCCCGAGCGGCGCGCCCTCGGTGATCGAGTCGAGCACGGTCGACTGCGCGCCGTTTGGGAGGGGAGGGGGCGGGCCTGCGGTCTCGGCGGCGCCTCCGTTGTCCTGAGCTCGGCTCAGCGTGAGCCCGATAGGCGTGACGGCTGGTCATGGGGCACCGCGGGCGACGCCGTTCCCATCCGACAGCCTGGGCTCCTGCACGGCGCTTCCTCGCGATGCCTTCCCTGTGCCCGGATAGTGCGAGCTCGGCTCGGGCGCGCACGCCCGGCCTCGCGTTACCGAATCTCCAGCTTCACCGCGCGAACGCTGCTGCAGGCGGTCGAGTAGACGAGCAGCCCGCTGCGGCTCGAGAAGCTCGGGTAGAGCTCGATCACGTGGCCCTCGAGCGGGATCGCCGCGGTGCGGAAGGACGGATCGGCCAGGTCGGCGATGAACAGATCGCCCGCCGTCATCTGCTCGCCGTCGTCGGCGGTCCGGGTAAAGACGAGGTAGCGGCCGTCCTCGCTGACCGACGGATGGCTGCCCTCACCGAAGTGGACTCTCAACCCGTCCTGCCGGCGGTAGGCCCAGACGCCGCTCTCGAGCCCGCGGTAGATGACGAACTGGCCGTCGCGGGTGAGAAACGGCGCAAAGTAGCGGTCGCCACCCTCGGCGATGATCCGCTCGGATTTGCCCTCGCGAAGCACGATGGCATTGGCGCGCTGCAGCACCCAGACACCCTGGTGCAGCGCGAACGGCCGGGCGGACTTGCCGTAACGGTCGACGCTGAAGACAGGCGACTCGACGAACGGCTGGCCCGGATGCCGATAGGCGATGCGGGCCCCGTCGCGATCCCAGACCGGCGCGTAGCCCGCGCCCGGCTCCTCGGTCAGCGTCGTGACGGCGCCGCCTTCGGCCGCGACGAGGTAGAGCCCCTCGAAGCCGGTCCGGGTGAAGGCGACGACGTCGCCCTGCGGCGAGAGGACGGGCGCCATCCCCGCGGCGAGCTCGCGGGCTTCGCCGACCATGACGAACGGCTGGGTTTCGAGCGCCTGGACCATGGACGACGGCGCCTGCTGCGCCGAGCCCTGCTCCTGCTCGGTGCAGGCCGTGAGGCCGACCATCAGGCACAGCCCCAGCGCGGCGACGCTCGCGCTCGAGGCGGCTCGTCCCCGGCGTCGCATCAGCGCCGCACCGGCGAAGGAGAGGAGCAGCAGCCCGGCAGGTTCCGAGCCCGTCGTGCCGCAGCCACAGCCGGCGCCGGGGGCCTCGGGCGTGACCCGGGGCTCGTCGGGCGTGCCCGCGTCCGGAGTGGTTCCCGCGTCCACGGCCACCTGGCCGGCATCCGGGCGCGTGCCCGCGTCGTCGACGGTGCCCGCGTCCGGCTCCTCGGCTACGAGCATGCCGAGGGGACAGTCGGTCGTGCTGCCGGCGACCACGCTGCAGCTACGCTCGGCGTTCTCGACGCCCGGCGCCGAGGCGCGGATGGTGTAGGTGCCCGGGGCGAGCTCGAAGCTCCAGTCGCCGCTCAATCCCGCGGTCGTCGTGTCCGAGGTCTCGACGACGGTCAGGCTTGCGCCGGAGAGGCGGGTGTCGGTGTCGGCGTTGCCCTTGTCCGCATAGACGAAGCCCTGCGCGACGCCGGTCTGGGGAACGAGCCCGATGTCACAAGTTGCCGCCTGGCCGGAGGCCACGGCGCAAGAGACCTGCTTTTCGCTGTATCCGCTCATGGTCGCCTTGATGGTGTAGGTGCCCGCCGGCAGCTCGAAGTTGTAGGCGCCGCCAGCGCCCGCGGTCGCGGTGGCCGAGGTTTCGAGGACGGTGACCTGTGCGCCCGGCAGCGGCGTCTTCGAGCCGTCGCCGAGATCGATGAAGACAAGGCCCTGGGCCGTGCCGCCTTGCGCCGCCGCGGGCAGCAGGCCGAAAGAGCACCACGCCGTGCCGCCCACGGTCACCTCGCACGTCTTCTGGCCGTTCTGATAGCCAGCCTTCGAGGCGGTGATGGTGTAGGTGCCGGCGTCGAGCTCGAAACGCCAGGCGCCGTCCGCGTCGGTCGCCACCGTCGCGCCCGTCTGGCTCACTCGCACGGTGGCGCCTGCGAGCTTGATCGACATGTCGCCGGTGCCCGCCCCGGTGTCCTCGAAGATGACGCCCCGGGCAGTTCCCGTGCTGCCAGAAGACGCGGGGAACATCCCGAAGGAGCACCACGCGGTCCCGCCGGAGGTCACCTCGCAGGTGCGCTGATTGTCCTGGAAGCCCGCCTTCGTGGCCTTGACGGTGTAGGTGCCCGGGTCGAGCGAGAAGAGCCAGTTGCCGTTGGCGTCGGTGGTCACCGTCGCGTTGGTCTCGAGCACGGTCACCGTCGCGCCCTCGATACGGGCCGACATGTCGGAGGTGCCCGCGCCCGTGTCCTGGAAGATGACGCCGCGGGCGGTGCCCTGCGTCGTCGTGCCGCCTCCAGGCGTCAGGCCGTAGTGGCGCTGGACCGCCCGCTGGTGCGCGACCGCCGCCTCCTGGCGATGCGTCCCGCTGCCGAGATAGGCCGCGTCCGCGCAGTTATCGATGAAGGCGAGCTCGGTCAGGGTCGCCGGCATGTTCGTCTCGCGCAGGACATGGAAATCCTCCTTCCTTACTCCGCGGTCGTTCAGTGGCCAGGCATCCAGCATCTCCTCCTGGATGAGGCTCGCCAGCCCCCAGCCCGGCGAGCTGGCCGTCGAGGTGATGTAGCAGTAGGTCTCGATGCCGGTGGCGATGCCGTCGAATGCGTTCGCGTGGATGCTCACGAAGCGATCGGCGCCGATCGAGTTCGCGTAGGAGGAGCGCTGCGCGAGGGTGACCGCGGTGTCGGTCGTCCGGGTCATCTCCACGCGGAACCCGACCGACTGCAGCAGGGTGCGCAGCTTGAGCGAGGTGTCGAGGTTGATCTCGTCCTCGTTGAGGCCGCAGCCGACCGCGCCCGGGTCACTGCCGCCGTGGCCGGGATCGATGCAGATGAGCTGGCCCTGCGCGAAAGCCGACGGCGCCAGGAGCATCAGGGCAGCCGCCATGATCCAGACGTCCAATCCCCCGAGCTGTCGACCAGACGCGATGTGACTGACCGGGCGGTTCATGGCGACTCCTTCTTCTCGTCTACCCGTGAGGCGCGAGGGCATCGGCGCCCTGCGGGCGCGGCTCCTCGGCTGTGTTCCAGGCGGCCAATACCCTGGCTGAAAGGCCGGCAAGATACACGAAACCCCCTCGCTTTGCTCGGCGGGTGACGGCCGACTGGCCGCCCTGCGGCCGGGCTCCCGTGGAGGCGGTTTCCGAGGCCCGGACCCACCGCCGCGACCTTGCCGGCCCAGGGGGCTGCGAGGACCGGTTGGGCCTGGTCAGGCTCTCGACGGCCGGCGCCGCTCTCCGGCCGGCTCAGGCGGCCGAGAGCGGCCGCCAGCTTCGGATGGTTCGATGCCGAGCCGTTCTGTTAGGCTCCTCCACAAGACAAGGAGCAGCGCCGGCAGGGAGGACTGGCGCACAAGGGCGCGGCCGGCGACGCCGCGCGAAGGTGTGCCGTTGATCTGCGCCCAGTGCGGAACCCGAATTCCCCAGCAAGCACCCGGTAGCCCGCCGCTCACTGCCTGCCCGCGTTGCACATTGCCGCTCGGCCGCAAGGAGTGCCCCGACTGCAGCGCCGGCCTCTTCGGCCACGAGCGGTTCTGTCCGTTCTGCGGCAACTGTTTCAAGGGCTTCACCATCCTCTCTCGGACGAAGTACGTGCGCATGCTCGAGCGCTACCTGCCCGAGCGCTCGCTCGAGCGGCTGCTCGCGAGCGACACCGGGATCATCAGCGAGCGGCGCTATGCGTCGGTGATGTTCGCCGACGTCTCCGGCTTCACCTCGATGAGCGAGGACATGCCCGCCGAGCAGGTCGCCGAGACGATGAACGGCGTGTTCGAGGGCATGGTCGCCGTGGTCCACCGCTACGACGGCACGGTCGACAAGTTCATCGGCGACGCGGTGATGGCCGTCTTCGGCGCCCCGGTCGGCCACGACAACGACCCCGAGCGCGCGGTCTGCGCGGCGCTAGAGATGATGTCGTTCGTGCGCGAGCACTCCGACCGCATTGGCCGCCGGCTCTCGCTGGCCATCGGCATCAACGCCGGCCCGCTGGTCGCCGGCAGTATCGGCGGACACGGCCGGCTCAACTACTCGGTGCTCGGAGACACGGTCAACGTCGCCCAGCGGCTCGAGGCGGCCGCAGGCGCCGGGCGCATCCTCGTCACCCGCGAGGTCTGGCAGCGCGCCAAGGACGTGGTGCGCTTCAAGACGCTCGCGCCCATCAAGGTCAAGGGCAAGCGCAACCCCATCGACGTCTGGGAGGCGCGCGAGCGGCGCCCGCGCGGGGAGACCGAGGTGCGCGAAGGCCGCCTGATCGGCCGGCGCGCCGAGTTCGACCAGCTCCGCAAGCTGGTCATCCCCAGAGGCGCCCAGCTCGTCGCCCTGAGCGGCGAGGCGGGGGTCGGCCGCACCGCGCTCGTCGAGCGGCTGCAGCAGGCGGTGCGCTCCGGGATGCAGGCAACCTACGCCGCCTGCCCCTCGTACGGCGCGCAGACCGACGCGGGGCTGCTCGCCGAGACGGTCGGCCAGCTCCTGCGCGTGCGCATCTCCCAGGGCGTCGGCGCCCTCAAGGACGGCAAGAACAAGCTGGTCGAGCTCGGGCTCTCCGAGCAGGAGGCCTCGCTGCTGCTCGCGAGCGCCTCGCGCGAAAAGCCCGACACCGCCTCGCTCGACTATCAGGCGACGCTGCGCGCCACCTGCGCGGCGTTCCTGCGCGTGCTCGCCGCCTGCGCGGCGCGCCAGCCCCTGCTCGTCGTCTTCGAGGACCTGCACTGGGCCAACCCCACCGTGCAGGCCCAGCTCTCGACCCTGCTCGAGCTCGGGGTGCCGGCCGGGGTGACGATGGTCTGGACCGCCCGCAGCGAGGGGGCCACCCTCTGGGCGGGCCGCCCCGAGGTCGCGCACCTGAAGCTCGAGCCCCTGGGCGCCGAGAACACCCGGGCGCTCGTGACCGACCGGCTTCGTCTCGCGGTGCTCGACGAGCGCATCGCCGCCCGCATCCACGCGACGACCCACGGCAACCCGCGCATGGTCGACGAGCTGGTCCACGCCTTCATCGACCAGGGCCTCATCTTCCGCTCGCGCAACCGCTGGCTCGTCAGCCCCAAGGTCGCCGAGGCCGACTCGCCCCCGGGCCTCGACGCGCTCATCGCCGCGCGCATCGACGAGCTCGACGCCGACACCCGGCGCTTCCTCAAGGCCGCCGCGGTCGTCGGCTCGCCCTTCGACGCCGAGCTCGTGCGCCGGGTCGCCGGCCTGCAGCTCGACGTCGAGTGGGTCCTGTCGAACCTGCTCGACCGGCGCATCGTCGTCCCCGACGAGGAGCGCGGCTCGCTGCTGCGCTTTGCGCACGAGGGCTGGCAGCGGGTCGCCTCGGAGATGATGGTCTCGCGCGAGCGGCGCCTCCTGCACGTGCGGCTCGGCGGGTACCTTCAAGAGACGACCGACCTGAAAAACCCGCGCTCCCTGCAGCGGGTCGCCTTCCACCTCGCCGAGGGCGCCGACCCCGACAAGGGCGCGGCGCTGCTGCTCAAGGCCGCCCGCCGGCTCGTCGAGGTCCACCAGGTCGACAACGCCGTCGATCTGCTCGAGAAGCTGATCACGATCGCCGCCCCTCGCGGCTACGCGGGCTACGAGCTGTCGCGCTGCGAGACCGAGCTCGACGAGGCGCTCTACCGGCTCGGGATGCTCCTGCAGCGCAAGGGGCTGTTCGCCGAGGCCGAGGACAAGCTGCAGTGGGCCTACGGGCGCGCCCGCCACTTCTTCAACGGCGACCTGCGCGTCTGGTCGTTGCTCGGGCTGGCCGAGCTGAACCTCTCGCGCGGGCGGGCCGACGAGGCGCGCAAGTTCCTCGAGCTGGCCGCGGTCGACTCCGAGGGCATGCGCGACGCGGCCCTGCTCGCGGTCTCGCTGCTCGAGCGGGCCCGCCTCTTCAACCGCGAGGGCAAGCCCGACTCGGCGCTCGAGGCCTGCGAAAAGGGGCTCGAGGCCGAGCAGCGCGCCGACCCGGAGCTGCGCGCGACGCTGCCCCAGCCGCTGTCGCGCGCGCTCATCCTCATCGAGAAGGGCCACGCCCTGCACCAGCTCGGCCGCACGCCCGAGGCCAACTCGGCCTTCTTCGACGCCCACAAGCTCGCCGCCCAGCTCAACGACCTGTCGGCCCGCGGGCACGCGGTGGCCGCGATGGCCAAGATGGCGATGGCCAACTCCGACTTCGGGCGCGCCGCCGAGCTGAGCGCCGAGGGCCTGCGCTGCTTCCGCGCGGTCGGCGATCGGGTCGCCGAGGGCCGCTGCATGCACAACATCGCGCTGATGGAGACCGCCCGCGGGAACCTGCCGCGCGCGACCGAAGCGCTGCAGCAGGCCGAGCGCATCTTCACCGAGATCGCTCACCGCGAAGGGCTCGCCCTGCTCGACCAGCTTCGCCAGAAGCTGACCGCCCGCCGCACGGCGCAAGGGCTGCGGGGATAGCCGATGGCCTCCGAGCGGAAGAAGCCCGCCCCGATTCCCACCCTCGGCCCGCCCCTCGGCAAGCAGCCCCCGGCGCCGCGCCCCACGCCGCCCAGCCCGCCGCAGCTCCAGCCGAGGCGGCCCACCCCGGCCCCCGGGCAGCCACCGACTCTGCGCCCGTCGTCGGCAAGCCCGCCGCAGCTCCAGCCGAAGAGGCCGACGCCGGCCTCCGCCCTCGACCATCTCTTGCTCGAGCAGCCCTCTGGCCCGAGCCCGATGCAGCTCGAGAGGACGGCAGTCCCCACGCAGCTCAGTCCGAAAGAGCCTACGCCGGTCTCCACTCTCGACGAGCTGCCCGGCGAGCCGTCCCCGCCGCGGCGCGGTCCACAGGA
>DHSB01000159.1:0-11115 GCA_002408385.1 Myxococcales bacterium UBA5297 | reverse complement strand
CCGCCGCGGCGCGGTCCACAGGATCCCACTCCCGCCTCCACTCTCGACGAGCTGCTCGGCGAGCCGTCCCCGCCGCGGCGCGGACCACAGGAGCCCACTCCCGCCTCCACTCTCGACGAGCTGTTCGGCGAGCCGTCCCCGCCGCGGCGCGGTCCACAGGAGCCCACTCCCGCCTCCACTCTCGACGAGCTGCTCGGCGAGCCGTCCCCGCCGCGGCGCGGTCCACAGGAGCCCACTCCCGCCTCCACTCTCGACGAGCTGTTCGGCGAGCCGTCCCCGCCGCAGCGCGGTCCACAGGAGCCCACCCCGGCCTCCTCCATCGATGAGCTGCTGCCCCGTCCGTCGCCGGGGCCGCGCCCGACGCTGCTCGAGGTCGCCGGGAGGACCGGAGCCGTCGAGGTCGACTTCGGCCTGCAGGGTGCGGCCGACCCAGTCTTCGGGGGCGAGAGCTTCGACCCCGAGGCGCTCTCGAAGGAGGTCGCCGCGCCGCCTCCGGCGCCCCTGCCTGCGCCAGCTTCCGACGAGCCGCCGCCGGCGATGGAGCTGACCGGCTTTCTCGACGGCTTCGACGCGGGGGCGGGGTTCGCGACGACCCAGGAGGCACCGTACGAAGGGCTCGCGCTGGCCGCCCGCAACCTCTTCACGCCGCTCGAAGACCTGCTGCACGACCGGGCCGGCGGCGACGACGGGGTCTCGGTGCGCACCCGCGGAATCGACGAGATCTGCGACAGGTTCGCCGGCGGCCTCGTCGGGCTGACGCGCGAGCACCCCGCCATCCCGCTGATGGTCAAGGCCAACGCGCTGCACTGCGAGGGGCGCCCGGTGCTGCGCGAGGCGGAGCAGACCGGCTCGGGGCTCTACCGGCTGCACGCCGCGGGGGTGCAGACCCTGACGGTCGTCGCGGGGATCGACCGCGTCCAGGCGCGCGAGCTCGCCCGAGTCCTGACCCAACCGGCGATGGAAGGCACGAGCCGCGCCGAGCTCGAGGGCGATGTCGCCCGCTGGTTCTTCGAGCTGGGGCTGACGCACGTGCGCCTGTCGGTGCTCGAGACCTTTGAGGAGGTCGAGGCGCTACCCGAGACCGGGCTGCAGACGCTGATGGTGCCCGACCAGGCGGTCGAGCAGATGACCCGGCTGCGCAGCCGGCTGCTGGCCGCGGCCGCGGGGATGAGCGCCGGCCGCACCCGAGCGACGACCGTGCCCAACCTGGTCGTCGGCGTCGACGATCTGCGCGCGCTCGAGCGAGACCTGTTCAGCCTCGCCTCGCCGCTGCTGGGGTCGCCGGCGCGCACCCGCGCGGTGCTCCCTTACCCCGGCCTGCCCGCGCTCGAGGCGGAGGTGCGGCAGGCTCTCGAAGCCGACCAGAACGGGCTCGAGGCGCGGCACATCGAGGGCCTGCTCCAGACCGCGCTCACCCTGCTCGACCCGCAGCGCACCGCCGCGGTCGTCGAGCGCATCGCGGCCAGGCCCGGCGCCTTCTTCGCCGCCGGCGAGATCGAGAAGGGAACCCGCTTCCTGAGCGGCCTCAAGGCCTGGGCGACCCTTGAGCCCGGCGCCGACGAGAAGGCCGAGATCGTCGCGGCGGTCCTCGAGCGCACGAGCGCCCCGGCCGTGCTGCCTCGCGCCGCTCGAGGGCTGCGGCGGGCGCTCGCAGGCCGAGCAGCTCATCGCGCTGCTCAACCTCCTGCCCGCCGAGGCGACCGCGACGCTGGGGATCGCCGTCGCCCGCAAGGACCGCCCGGTGCCGCGGCTGCTCGAGTACTTCCGCGAGCGGCTCGCCGAAGACCTCGCCGAGCTCAAGGAGCGCCTCGGCAAGCTCGAGCCGCAGCAGGCCGCGGGGCTGCTCGACGCGGCGGTCGCCGCGCGCTCGCAGGCGGTCGTCCAGCTCGGACCGCTGCTCGTCGAGCACGAGTCGCCCTCGGCCCGCGAAGCGGTGGCGCGCGCCTGCGCCATTCTCAAGGGCGAGGGCGCGCAGACCCTGCTCAAGCGGCTGCTCGCGGACGAAGAGGCTTGCGTGCGCCAGGCCGCGGTGCGGGCGATCCGCACCCACCCCGAGGCGGCCGGGTTGGGGCCGCTGCTCGAGCAGGCGCTCACCGGAGTGCGCTGCTTCGAGTGGCCCTTCGAGGAGAAGCGGGCCACGACCCGCGCCTATGCCGAGATCCTCGGCGAGCAGGCCAAGCCGACCCTGCGCCAGCTCGCCGAACGCACCAACCCCTACCGGCGCCGCTCGCTGTCCGAGCTGCGGGCCGCCGCCGCGCTCGCTCTGGCCGGGCTGCGCGACCCGGCCGACGAGAAGCTCGCCCTGGCGCTCGCCAAGGACAGCGACCGGCGCGTGGTGGCCGACGCGGCCAAGGTGCTGCTCCAGGAGATCAAGGGGCCGGCCTCCGATCCCGCCGCGCTCGCCAAGCGCGTCGAGCGGAGCTTCGCGCGCTTCGACTCCGGCGACGACGAGGCGCCCGAAGGCGCCGAGACGGCGGTGCGCGAGCTGTCGCCGCACGCGGTGAAGGCGATGCGCATCGACGATCTGCTCGCCGCGCCCGGCGACCCGGTGCAGACCTTGGGGGCCGCGCTCGCCCGCGCGTTCTCGCAGGCCCTCGAGCTGGCCCGCGCCGGCCGCAGCTCGACCGAGGCCTTCACCGTCGCCGTCAGCCGCGCGGCCAACCTCATCGCCGCGCTCGCGAAGAGCCTGGGCGACGCGCCGGTCTCGCTGCAGACCTTCGGCGACCACTTCTTCGTCAGCGGCCAGCGGCTGCGCCTGCCGTACGAGGCCTTCCGCGAGCTGGCGCCCCTGCGCGAGACGCTCGCCAAGCTGCGGGTGGGCGAGGTGCTCTTCGCCGAGGCCGCCTCCAAGAGCGACCTCATCGAAGCGCTCTACGCGCTGGTGACCGCGATGAAAGCCGAGCGCGAGGCCTGGAAGTCACTCGAGCGGGTCTTTGCGCGGGTGCGCCTGCGCGAGCTGTCGCTCATCACCGAGAGCTGGGGGCGCCAGTCGGAGGTGGCCGTGGACGTCCGGGCGAACGCGGCGCGCCTGCTCGGCATGCTCTATCTGTGGCTCGACGACGCCGCCCACCTGCCCGACGGCCACGACCTGCTGCCGGTGCGCTCCGAGCGCCTGGTGCGCGAGCTGACCGACGCGCCCGACGAGCACGACGCGCTGCTCGAAGGGCTGCTCGGCCCCAAGGCGAGCGGCGCCGACGCGGCGCTCTACGCGGCGCACTGCGTGCTGCTCGCCTCGGCGTTCGCGCGCTGGCTCGGGTGCCGGCGCGACCAGATAGCCTCCCTGGTGCGCTGCGCGATGCACCGCCAGCTCGGGCTGCTGTCGCTGCCCCGGCCGCTGCTCGAGGACCTGGGCGCCGAGAACGCGAGCGAGGCCTCGGAGGTGCTGCGCGCGCCGCTCTACAGCGCCGCGCGGGTCGCCGCGGCCGAGACCTCGGGCCAGGAGCTGCTGCTGCCGGCGGTGAGCGCCTTCGAGAGCCTCGCGCCGGTCCACGCCACCGGCGCCCGCGGCCAGCGCTATCTGCGGGTCCAGCCCGCGCTGATGTGCTCGCGCATCCTGGCGATAGCCGAGCGCTACGTCTTTTTGACGACGAGCTTCCCGCGCCGACCCGCGCTGGGCGCCGACGAAGCGCTGGCGCGCATGCTGCTCGATCCCGAGCTCGAGCCGCGCCTGGTGCAAGCCTTCGCGAACGGCGCGGCCATCATCCCCGCCGGCGCCCGGGTGCGCCTGTCCGACGGCAGCGAAGCCATCGTCGTCTCCGCGCCGCTGCACCTGACGCCGACCGATCCGCTCGTGCTCAAGATCGCCCTCGACAGCTACGGCCAGCCGGCGGCCGACGCGTTGCTCGGCGCGCCGACGCTCGTCATCACCGGCGAAGAGGAGCTGGCGCCCGAGGTGACCGGGGTCGTCGAGGCCGCGGACGATTCGGCCGAATGGCGCGAGCTGGTGACCTTGCTGCTCTAGCCTCTCCACGGTCGCTCGGCGGGTCCGCTCACCGCGAGGTCAAGCAACTCTGTCTCGGAGGGCAAGAGTCAAAGCCCCGCTCACCCCGGCCCGAGCGCAGTCGAGAGCCCGAGCGAGGCCGACGGCCCGCTCCGCTCGAGCGGCTCAGTCCATCGCCTTCAACCGTTCGACGAGCACCTCGAACCCCGCGGGCTTGAGGAACATCTCATCAACCCCGGGCCTGCTGTGCGCGGACAGGTCCTCTCCGGACAAGATGGCGGCGTAGCGGATGGCAGGCCACCTGCCGCGCCAGCGGGCGACGAGCGTCGTGCCCAGCGGGTGCTCGCGACCGAGGTGATAGTCGCTCACGAGGTGGGTTACCGCCTGACTCGCCAGCACCGCTTCGGCTTCGGCTTCGCAGCCGACGGCGAAGACGGCATCGAAGTGCCCCTTCAAGTGCAGCCCGAAGAGCGCGCCGACGGACGGCTCGTCCTCGATCACCAGAAGTACGCGCGACATGATTCCCCCCTCTCGTTCGCACTCCCCACCCGATCCAGACCACACTGAAAGCATCAGCGCAACCTTCCATTGTTTTCACAATCAACGGCGCGGCACGGAGCCGGGCGGCATCAAGGGGCTGCCCCTCGAAGCGGCGCGGGGCCCCGGCGGCCCACTTCCGACAGCGCGAGCCCCAGGCCCTTGAGGCACCGGTTTGCTTTTCGGCTTCGCCTGGAGTCGAGGAGCGCCGAGCCGGGCAAACGGCGTGGGCCGCTTCGACCCGAGCGAGGTCAAGCCGCTCGACCGGCCCAGGCTGACCGGTCATCGCTCCGAAGGATTTTTCGACACCTCTTCAAGGCAGCCGCTCGATCTCCTTGCGCCCGAAGACCCGCGCGCTAACAGGTGGCGACTCGCGAGGACAGGGGCTCTTCGGCCCGCCAGCGCCATCCCGCGGTTGAGCCGTGGGCCGGTGACGAGCCTCGGGAGTCCTGCTAATTTCCGCCCATGAAGACTCCACAAGTTCACGCCACTTACCCCAAGACCCTCCAATGCAAGGGGGGGCTCAGGGTGCGACTGCGCCCGATGCAGGCAGGCGATCTCGACGCGGTGCGCGCCTTCTTTGCAGCCCTCCCGCGCGCCGACCGGCTCTTCTTGCGTTACGACGTGACCGATGCCACGGCCTTCGAGAGCTGGCTGCCGCAGCTCGACAACCCCAGACAGCTCCGGCTGCTCGCTTTCAGCGGCGCTCGGGTGGTGGGCCACGCCCTGCTCGAGCCGGAGCGGCACAACTGGTCGCCCCACGTCGCCGAGGCGCGCGTGGTCGTCGCCCAAGACCTCAAGCGCCAGTCGCTGGGGACCCTGCTCCTGCGCGAGCTGGTCGACCAGGCGAGCGTACGCAACTACGACAAGCTCTCGACGCACATGATGGATACGCAGGTCGTCGCTCGAAAGATGTGCGAGCGCGCCGGGTTCACGGTCGAGGCCGAGCTGAAGCACCACGTCAAAGACCTCGACGGCAACAAGCACAACCTCATCATCATGTGCTGCAACCTCGACGAGGCTTGGCACAGGATGGAGCTGCTGCTCGAGGACTTCGCGCCCTGGGCAGGCTGAGCCACCCCTCGATGCCGCCCGCGCCGGGCTCGGGCGGCCCGCCACCGAAGCGGTTCGGGCTCGATGTGGGGAGGTGTCGCTTCAGTCCCCTTTGACCTCGGCCCGCACTCCGCTCACCCCGTGCGCCCCGCCTCCCGAGGAACGAGGGAGGTGGGGTCGGGTGCTCGACTGCGGCCTCGCAAGCCCGGCCTTCTATCGTGCCGACCGGCCGTCGCTCGAAGGGCCTTTCAGCACCTCTCCCGGGCTCGGCGTCGCGAGAAAGGCCCCGAAGACAACCCGCGGTCGCGTCCCGCCACGTGGCCGACTCGGGGGGGCGAGGGTGGTTTTCCGACACCTCTCGAGGCGAGCTCAAAGCCTCCTCCCCGCGACGAGGCAGTCTCGCGCCCTTTTCGCGTCGGCGGGCCAGGCCACCGTTGGTGCCCGATTCCCTGCCGGCGCAAGGCGGGTACTGGCTGCGCGCCTTGGCGCCCAGAGCGCCGGCTGGCACCGTTTCGTCCGACGCCGCAAGTCGACCTGCGGACGGCCGCGGTCGGGGCGTCGGTCTGACGGCGGGCCTACAGCCCACGCCGAGGACGGGCCGGCCTCCTGGCTTCCGGAGCTCTCTCGATGCACGGGCAGATGGCCTCAGGCCCGCCGACTCGAACGAGACCGCGCTGGACAAGGATGGGCACGGTCGGGCACAGTGACGGCCATCACCTTTTGCCTGGTTTGCCACGCTCGGGGGGCTTCTTGCAGATGCAGAGGAAGTTTTGGCCTTTTCTGACCGCCATCGCCCTGCTGGCGGTCCCGGGCATTGCCCCCGCTGCGGGGCCTGCCTCTCCCGACGCGCTGGCCCCCGAGGATTCGACCACCGGCAAGACAGCGACCCTCCCGGGCGACGCCCAGCAGCAAACCGAGCCTGCGGTCGCCGGCGAGGCGATGGCTGACCGGGAAGAGCCGGCCTCGAGCGACAAGGCCCCTTCGCCCCCGGACGAGGCCGCGGCAGCGCCGCTTGCTCCCGGGTTCGACAGCCTCGCCCTCGTCGAGGCGATGTACGAGTTCGAGGCCCAGCTCGACCAACTCGTCGTCTCCGGGACGAAGACCGCGCAGCGGGTGACGCAGGTGCCGGCGGTGGTCACCGTGATCTCGCACGAGGAGATCCAGGCGCGCGGCTTTACCAGCCTCGCCGAGGTGCTGCGCACGGTCCCCGGCTTCTACGACGTCTACGATTTGACGACGCACAACTTCGGCATCCGCGGGATCAACGGCGGCGCGCGCGCGAGCGGTTCCCTGCTCAAGCTGATGATCGACGGGCAGGCGGTCGCCTACCGCCCGAGCACCGGCAACCTCTTCGGCGAGGAGCTCGTCCCGCTCGAGGCCGTCGAGCGGGTCGAGGTCATCCGCGGGCCGGTCTCCGCGCTCTATGGCGCCAACGCCTTTCTCGGGGTCATCAACGTGATCACGCGCTCGGGCGAGTCGGCCTCCGGCTTCCGGATGACCGGGCGCGGGGGCCTCGTGCGCGGCCACCTGTCGGGCGGCGGCGGGCTGATGCTCGCTGCCTCCAGCGACAAGGGCGAGGTGCTCGTCGCCGGCAGCCTGATGCACCTCGATCGTTCGGGCCTGACGATGCCCGAGACCAGCCCGCTGCTCGCGCGCGGCTGGGAGGGCGACCGCACCTCCTCGACCGATCTGGCGCGGCCCAAGAGCCTCTTCGCCAAGGCCTCCTACGGCACCGCCCGCTCCGGCCGGGCCTCGCTGCTCGCCTCGGTCCAGAGCCTGGATGCCGCCGGCGAGTTCCAGGACTTCGCGCCGCTGACGCACGGCACGCGCATCGGCCTGGTCAACCAGACCTATCGGCTCGCGCTCGACCGAGAGCTCGAGTCGGTGGCCGTGCGGCTGGCCGGAAGCTACTTCCGCTCGAGCCCCTCGAGCGCCGACCGGCTCGACCTGGGCTCTCCGGGAGCGGTGGCGCTGCGCGACGTGGGGACCGACGGGTTCGAGGTGTCGGCCGAGGCGAGGGTGAAGGCCGCCGAGTCGCTCACCCTGACCGCGGGCGCCGACTTCCAGCACGAAGACCACCTGCTGCAGTCCTTCGACACTCTGCTGACCGAGGACGTGTTGCACGGCGGCGCCATCCTGCGGCCCCGCGGCACGATCATCCCCTCGGAGAACAAGGGCAGCCGCAAGAGGTTCGACAACCTCGGAGCCTTCCTCCAGGCGCTCTACCAGGTCACCGACTCGCTCGGCCTGACCGCCGGCCTGCGCGCCGACCGCAACAGCGTCTACGGCACGCATTTGAGCCCGCGCCTGGCCGGTGTCTTCGCGCCGCCGGAGGGCGACTTCAACCTGAAGCTGCTCTACGGGGCGAGCTTCAAGGCGCCCAGCGCCGAGCAGCTCTACACCGAGCCGATGCAGCCCTTCGACGTCCGGGGCAACGAGAAGCTCGGCGTCCAGAAGGCGCAGACCGGGGAGCTCGCCGGGGGCCTGCGGCTCGGGGACCGGGGCGAGCTGTCCGCGAGCCTCTTCCTGACCAAGGTGACGGGCCGAGTCGACTACGTGCAGCGCGGCCTCTACCTGTCGGCGCAGAACCTGCTCGACGAGTGGTACACCGGCGGGGAGCTGGACGTGCGCCTCAAGCCGCTCTCCGCGCTGTCGGTGCGGCTGGGGGTCGGCGTCGCCCGCGTCGTCTCGAGCGAGAAGACGACGACGGTGGTCATCACCGGCGGCCCGGAGGTGCGCCAGCCGCTCTTCCCGCTGCTGCAGGCGCACCTGGCCGCCGACTACGTGTTGCCATTCTGGCAGCTTCGCCTCTCGCCCGAGGTCTCCTTCGTCAGCGCCCGCGAGGCCTCCCAGTCCAATGCGCTGCTGCGCGACGAGGCCTACTCGCTGCCTGCCTACGTGCTGACCGCGCTCGCCCTCTCGATGCCCGAGCGCAGGCTCTTCGGAGAGAGGCCGACCCGGCTCACCCTGCGGGTCGCCAACGTGCTGGGCACCGCCTATGCGGACCCGGGCTTCAACGGCATCGACTTGCCGGCGCCCGGACGCACGGTGCTCTTGACGCTCACTCAGGGGATCTGAGGCCGGTGATGAAGCGCAACGACCACGCCCGTTTCCTGCGCCGCGGCCTCTTCTTGGCGCTCGCGGTGCTCCTCGGCTGCCCGTCGACCCCTGAGCCCGCGCTCAGCGTCGGGGTGCTGCTGCCGCGCACCGGCCAGCTCGCCGACTCGGGAGGCCACGGCGAGTCGGCCGCCATCATGGCCGCCGAGAGGATCAACCTCGCCGGCGGGCTCGCGGGCCAGCCGCTCTCGCTGATGGTCAAGGACACGCGTTCGGACGCGAAGTTCGGCAAAGGGGCCGCCCGCTCGCTCGTCGACTCCTCGTTGCTCGGCGTGCTGGGGCCCGAGGAAGAGGACGTCGCCGAGACCCTGGCGCTGCTCGCCCGCGACAAGCAGCTCGTGCAGATCTCGGGCGGGGTCACCTCGCCCCGCTTCACCACGCTCGACGACGGGGGCTACTTCTTCCGCACCTGCCCCTCGTCGCTGGTGACCGCCACCGCGCTCTCGCAGCGCATGTACCAGGACGGCATGCGGCGCGTCAGCTTCCTCTACGTCCCCAACGACTTTGGGAGCGCCTTCGTCGCCTCGGCCGCGGTGGCCTTCCAGTCCGCCGGCGGCGCGCTCGTCGCCCAGGGCACGGCCGCGCCGGTCTCGGTGCAGCCGGACGAACACGACTTCCGCGAGCTGCTCTCGCCGCTGCTCGGGCTCGAGCCCGACGCCCTGATGCTCGCGACCGATCCGGTCACCGGCGCGCGGCTGGTGCGCGACTGGGGCCTGCTCGGCGGCCGCGGGCGGCTCTACTTCGCCCCGACGCTGATGACCGAGGTCTTCGTGCGCGAAGTGCCGGCCGGCTCGATAGAGGGGATGGTCGGGGTGAGCGCCCTGAGCGGGTCGAGCGCCGACGCGTTCGCCCAGGCCTACGCCGACTGGTCGGGAGAGCTCCCGGCGCAGGCGGCCTACTTCTACTACGACGCGATGGCCCTGCTCGGCCTCGCCATCGAGAAGGCACACCGCGAGGCCGGCGCGCTGCCGACCGGCGCGCAGATCCGCGCGGCCCTGCCCTCGGTCTCCGGACCTCCAGGCGAGCCGGTGCGTTGGAACGAGCTCGAACGCGGTCTGGACCTGGTGCGCGCCGGCGAGGAGATCGACTACCAGGGCGCTTCGGGCGAGGTGAACCTCGACGAGCGCGGCGACGTCGCGCTCGAGAGGGTGGATTTCTGGACCGTACGCGGCCGGTCGATCGTCCGCGAGACACGCTGACTTACCCTTGGAAAGGGGGCTCAATCCGCATGAAGGCTGCCATCTCGTCAACCCGTTGCTCGGTCTTTCTGCTCGCGCTGCTCACCGCGGCCGCGCTCACCCTCGGATGCTCGGATGACCCGGAGAAGAAGGACCCGCCGACAGAAAAGCTCAAGGTGGCTTTCGTCTACCTGACGACCCCGGGCGACGTGGGCTGGACCTATGCGCACGAGCTCGGCCGCAAGGAGGCAGAAGCCGCGCTCGAGGACGTCGAGATCACCTACAAAGAGAACATCGTCGACGACGCCAGCTCGGAGGCGGTCATCGAGCAGCTCGTGAGCGAGGGCAACCGGCTCATCTTCACCACGAGCTGGGGCTACCGCGATCCGACCTTCAACGTCGCCGCCAAGCACCCTGAGTTCCTCTTCGAGAACTGCTCGGGAGACAAGACGGCGACGAACATGTCCTCCTACTTCGGCCGCATGTACCAGGCCCGCTACCTCTCGGGCATCGTCGCCGGGCGCATGACCACCGCGAACAAGATCGGCTATGTCGGCGCCTTCCCCATCCCCGAGGTCATCCGCGGCATCAACGCCTTTACCGTCGGGGTCCGCAGCGTCAATCCCGAGGCCACCGTCCACGTGAAGTGGAGCAACACCTGGTACGACCCGGGCGTCGAGGGCGCGATGGCCAAGGCGCTGCTCGACGAGGGGGTCGACGTCGTCACCCAGCACCAGGACAGCACCGCGACCGTCATGGCGGCCAAGGAGCGTGGCGCCTACGCCATCGGCTACAACTCGGACATGGCGGCCTTCGCTCCCGACACCGTGCTGACGACCCCGATCTGGAAGTGGGGCCCCTACTACACGCAGCGCATCAAGGCGGCCCAGGACGGCACCTGGAAGAGCCAGGCCTACTGGGGCTCGCTCGCCGACGGCGTCGTCGATCTCGGCACCTGGGGCACCAAAGTCCCACAGGCGGTCAAGGACGAGGTCGCCGAAAAGCGCAGCGGCCTGGTCGCCGGCACCTTCGACGTCTTCGACGGCCCGCTCAAGAAGCAGGACGGCACGCTCTGGGTCGACGACGGCGCGAAGATGACCGACGCGCAGATGCTGAGCTTGATGGAGTTCGTTGAGGGCGTCGTCGGCGAGGTGCCTGCCGAGTAGTCGAAGCAGCGCGGGCGACGGGCGCAGTCCGCGAGGCCCGTCGACCGCGAGGACTCGTAAAGTGACGAAGCGGCGGAGCAAGCGCCGACCTTCGACTCGTTGAGTGCCGGGAAGGTGGGGCAGA
>DHSB01000125.1 GCA_002408385.1 Myxococcales bacterium UBA5297 | reverse complement strand
GGGGGGGGGGGGGGGGAGAGAGATGGGACGCAAGAGCAGGCGCAGGCAGAGATTCGAGCAGGGCGGGCCGATGGCGATGCCGATGATCGTCCACGAGGCGACCGGGTGGGAGCTTGCCGACCATTTGGCGCTGAGGGACTACCTCGAGTCCCATGACCTGCTGTCGATGCCGCTGGAGCGGGTGCCCGCCTGCCAGATCGCTCCGGCGGTCGAGGTGCTCAGCCATCCCGGGTCATCGGTGGTCGAGAAGAAGCGCGCGCTCGTCTTCTTGGCGCACCACCGCAGCCCCGAGGCCCGCGAGGCGCTTCGGGCGGCGTCGGCAGCGGTCGGACCGGCGCTCGCGCGGTTCGCGCGCTTCGCCTTGGAAGAGGCCACGCAGTGGGCACCAGAGCAAGTAGAGCAGGTCGAACAGACGCAGGGCGAGACGGAGGAGGGGAGAGGATGGCTGGCTTGAAGACTCGCGCGGTGCTCGCCGCGCTCGCAATCGTGACCGCCGAAGGGTGCATGGGCTATCGGAGCTGGGGCTATGAGGAGGATGCGCGCATCGACCGAATCATCGCCCGTGGAGAAGAGCCTCTCGAGGAGGCGGCGGCGCAAGGGGTCCCCGTACCCAACGTGCCGCGCAGCGCTGACTCGCTCGTCTACACGAAGTGGGAGCCCATCAAGACGGAGAAGTCCAAGCCGGTCAAGGTTCGGTCGGCGCGCGCCGCGAGCGCGCAGGGCGGAGGCTCGAAGTCCAGGGCGAGGCTCTCGGGCCTCTAAAGGAGCAGGCCAGAAAGCGACATGGCCGCCTCTCGCGGGTGGCCACGTCCCCATGGGGAAGCGTCAGGCAGCCCGGGCCTTGGCAAGCGCTCTGGAGCTGCCGGCGAGATCGAGTCGTCCCTTCGCGGGCGAGTCCTTGCCGGCTTGGCCAAAGGAAGCGGCCCACGCAGCAGCTCAGACAAGGTGCGAGCCTCATCCGCGCGCATTTGCGATCGGGGTGACGTCGGGCCCGGACTGGAGCCATGGAGAGCCCGCGTTGGCTTCAGCTCGGCCAGGTTGCGAAGGGGCACTTGCCCGTCGGCTTGGGCGCGGTGAAACGCGGTGCGGCGCAGGTGAATGAGCTCCCAAGTGGCCGCTGTCTCGCGCCGGTCCCCGTCGGCACCCGCGTTTGACCCGCCGGGAACGCCCCCATAGACTCCCGGTCTTCGTCGCAGCCGTTCGTCTTGCTCGCCAGTTCGGCATCCGGGCAGATAGGGTCCTCGTGAGCTACGTCCGTCCATTGATCAGCCTGCTGCTCCTCGGGTTTGTCCTCTGGCGCAACCTGCCGGGCGCGCTCCTGTGCCTCAAGCCGGGAATGACCCGCGCCCGCAAGGGCAGCGAGGACGACAAGGGCGTCGATCACCCCCTCTTCGAACAGATGGACGCTGAGCTTGCTCCGCTCGGCTTTCAGAGGCTCGGTGTCCATCACGAGAAGGCGCCGCTGCGCCCGGCGGTGCTCAGCTATGACTACGTCCATCTAGCCGAGCAGACTTTCGGCTCCGCGTTTCGCTACGGAAAGCACGTGCGGCTCTATCTGCTCACGCCTTTTCACAAAGGCGGATTCGTGCTCACGGCCGACCACAAGCGCTATGGCAACGAGCGCGACGGCTACCTCGCCGGTGGTGTCCCAGGCGCGACCCCGGAGCAGCTCCTCGCGGCCCACCGACGCCGGGTCGAGCGACTCAAGGAGCAAGGACTCGGAGTCGACGGCGAGCTGTCGCTCGACGCGAGGGTCGAGGCGGCCAATCGCTGGTTCGCGGGCGCAGGGGTTCGGGAGATACGCCTTCGTCACGTGAACGCGTTCCTGATCTCCGGGATCGGGCTGGCGCTCATCGCTGCCGTCCTGATCGGAGTCGCGCGCTCGCTGTAAGGGGCGCGCGGCAGGCGGGCCTGAAGGGGCGCCGAAGGCTCCGTCGAGCGATAGCCGGTCCGCCCGCGCGCAGGTCGAGCTCGCGAGGCGGAGATCGGGCACCTCGCCTCGGCCTCCCTCATCGCGGCGCGAGACATGCTCGGCGAAGCGCTCGAGTCTACAGCGGTCGCCCAGGGCGCTGTCGCTAGTTCAGATACTTTGGCGGGCGCTGCTGCTCGCCCTCCTCGCTGTCGTCGTCGCGAGGGACGACGTGCAGGTGTGACTTGGATCTGGTCCGGTCGAGGTGGCGCCGGATACTCCAGGCGCGAAAGCGCAACCAGAGCCCGCGCACCGACAGATTGCGCTTGAGCAGCAGGTACCCGATACCCATTCCCGAGAGCACTGGGACGTAGGGGATCCAGTTGCCGGCGACGATTCCGAGAAATGGAAAGACCAGCGCGATGACGAGCAGCCAGGGGGCGCGCATCGGCAGGAAGAAGAACATCGCGGTCGCCTGCCAGTTCATCAGCACCCAGCCGAGAATCGCGGCCTCGAAGGCGACGTAGGTACCGTCAAAGGCGAAAGGCGGGGCGACTCGCAAGGGAGCAGCGAAAGCGCCCAGCAGCGTCGTGAGCAACGCGGCGCCGGTGCCGGTGGCGAAGAAGAAGAAGAGGAAGCGCCGGGTCCCCCATTGCCTCTCGAGCGTGGAGGCAAACATCCAAAGGCCGAATCCTTCCCAGAAGAGCAGTTGGATGGGGCTGAGGGTGACGAAGAGGTAGGTGAAGGGCGTCCAGATGCGCCACTCGTCGAGGACCGCCGAGGGCGAGAACATCAGCAAGCGCGTCAGGCCGCCGGTGCCGAAGGCGCCGGCCGAGGCCATCGCGACCACGCTCGCCACCGCGGTGGCGATCATGATGGCCAGCACGCCCTGCGGGGGCCGCGAGAACATGCCTCCTGTGTTCATCTGGTAGTGACGGGGATGCATGGGCGCCTAGCTCCAGAACTGCGGGCCGGTAGCGAATCTTCCGTCCACCTCAGCCAAGCATGCGCCGCGCTGCCCGAGCCAATCGCGGCCCCGGGTTCGATTGGGGACCGAGGGCTACCGCCTGTTTTCTCGCTCCCTGTAGAAGAGCGTGATCGTCAGGCAGTGAAACTCCTTGTCGCTCGACTGGGTGACCACTTTGTCGACGATTTCGTTCTGCGGATGCTCGCGCAGCCACTTCGTGATCGTCTCGCCCATCGCCTCACGATCGCGCGCCAGGGTGGTGGAGAAGACTTTGATGCCCGTGAAGCTGCTCATCCCCATTCCTCCTCACAATCCCGCGCAGACATTCCTGCCCGAAGCCCGCTCGAAAGACAAGCTTCGGAAACCTCCCGCGGTTGACGGCCCTGGGTGCGAGTTCTCGGACATGGAAACGCGCCGGTGAGCGCCCCGATACGCTCCTTCGTCAGCGCTCGACGCCTTCTTCTTGCGAAGAGCATGACCCTCGACTTGCTGAGCTCTCAAGCACCTCGGCTCCGCGCGGCGGCTCGACCCAAGAAGAGGGCCGCGTGTCGCAGCGGCACGCGGCCCCAGATGATCCTCGCCCCTGGTTGCGGCTACCCGCGGGCGATGCTCTTGATGGCTGCGCGGTAGATGTAAATGCGCTCGGCCGGGTTGGTTCGCGTATCGGCGGGCAGCAGGAAGAACCCCGGCTCGTTGGGATCGTAGGCGGGCGCAAACCCGGCAACCTGGCGGCCGTCGACAAAGGTGACGCGCAGCTTCTGACCCTGCGGCGGAGCCGGGCGGGCACCGGGCACGAGCTGGAAGAAGACGGCCTTCAGCCGCGCAGTCGGCATGCGCAGAGGCGGCTGGCCAGCCAGGATCTCGAGGTCGAGGCTCTCCGCGTCCAGGTTCGCGTTGCGCAGGATCCCGCGCTTTACCTGACCTTCCATCGTGTGGACGATGACGCGGTGCTCGCCCGACATGACCGCCGATCGGGACTGGGCCGCAGCCGGAGCCGGCGCCGCGTGCAGCGGGATGCTCGAAACGTGCTGCTGAGCCTGGGGCGAGGCCTGCTGCGGCGCCGACTGCTGAACCTGGGGCCAGGCCTGCTGAGGCGCCGACTGCTGAACCTGGGGCCAGGCTTGCTGCGGCGCCGGTTGCTGAGCCTGGGGCCAGGCCTGCTGAGGCGCCGGCTGCTGAGCAGAAGGCACAGCGGCCTCCTGAACGTCTTCGGAGCTCAACTCGATGGGCTCGGTCTCGATCTCCTCGACGTCGATCTCTTCGATGGCCTCCGGCTCTTCGTCCGGCACGCCCCAGGCAGGGTCAGGCGCGGGAGCTGCGATGGCCGATTCAGTCACCACCTGCGACGCAGGCACAGGCGCCGGAATGGCCACGGGCTCTGGCTGTGGTTCGGGCTCTGGCGCGAGCATCGGTTGCGCCCAGGCCGCTTGATCCGGCTCGGTGACTGCCGTCGCCGCGACAACCGGCTCAGGCTCAGGCGCAGGTTCGGCGACAGGTGCATAGGTGATGAAGTCGGCTGCGCTGGCGAGCTCGATGCCGTCGTCGGCCGGAGCGTCGAGCGCGAGCGCGAGCGATTCGCCGTTCTGCCACTGGTTGGCGTCCCACTGCTCGCCGCCCTGGAGCGGCACGAAGCCGTTGGGAACGGCGTCGGCTCCGCTCTGGAGCTCGATCTCGGGCTTGGTCTCGCCCTGCCAGGTTATGAAATCGGCTGCGCTGGCGAGCGGAACCTCTCCGTCTGACTGGAGCCAGTCTGGCGAGGATTCGAGCTCGATAGCTGTAGCAGGCGCGGCAACCGGCTGTTGGGCGACGGAAGGAGGAGCTTCTTCTTCGGCAAGAGCCGCCGGTGCCTGGCCGAACAGCGAGCGATCAGGCTCGATGTCCGGTTGCTCATCCGACCAGCCAGCCGTCGGAGCTGCCCCGAACTCCGGGGCTGCGGTTTCGACCGGAGCAGCTTGCCAAGCAGAAGACTGCTCGAACGTCGGGTCGGGCAGCGCTGGCGTCTCCGGGTAGGCGTTCACCGCGACGGCCGGAGCGGCGGGCATCGCCGTGTCGACGGACCACTCGGCCGGCTGGGCTTGTTCAACGGTCTGCGGCGCCAGTTCGACGACGTCGGCTGGCTCGAGAGAATTGACCTCGATCTCTTCGACATCCGCTGCCTCGGCCGTCGGTTGTTCAGCCATTCCGTCGGGCACCTGCTCCATCAACACCATCGCCGGCTGCTCGACGGCAGCTTCGACCGGCGCGACTTCGGCGGGAGCGGCCTCTTCGGCCATCTCGACCGGGACCTCTTCGGCCTGAGCCTCGGCAGGCTGCTCGATCGCAGCTTCGAC
>DHSB01000132.1:2454-19425 GCA_002408385.1 Myxococcales bacterium UBA5297 | reverse complement strand
GTGCCGGGCGGCGTGCAGCGAGAACCCTTCGGCGCGCGCCGACAGCCTCCCCGGGTTCAGCTCGGGCGGCTGGGAGAGAAGCTCCAATTGCCGGCCGCGCAGCCGGTCCAAGGCGCCCACCGGCTCCGCGTCCTCGTCGAGCCGGCTCAGCAGCGCCCTCGCCCGCCGCGCGATGCGCTCGACGATGCTCTCCACGTCCCTCCGAGTGGGCTTGGGCACCGCTCGCAGCTCGACGCGGCCCTGCTCGCACTCGACGAAGACGGCGTCCGGGACCAGCGCGTGAAAATGCGGGTTGACCCGCAGCAGCGAGAGGTAGAGGCCCCGCGGCGGCTGGGCCCCGGCGAGCAGCCCAAGGGTGCCGAGGGTCTTGTGTCCGAGGTCTTGCTGCTGGGCCCGGGCCCTGGCGGGCGCCAGCGCCAGGGCCGCCAGCAGCGCGATCAGCGGCAGTCGCAGGTCGCTGCCCAAGGGAGCCCTCCCGGCTCTCGCCGAGCCCTTCTGCTGGAGAAGATTGGCAACGGCTCGGCGGCGAGGCGTGACCGGGCCCGCCCGAGGCGCCTCCTCAGGTCGGCCGTGCAGCGGCCTGCCTGCCGTCGCGCGCTCCAGCTGGGACGGTGCCGCCGGCGGCCGCGGGCCGGAAGATGGAGGAGAGGAGGGCGGGAAGTGGTGCGTCTGCGAGGGGCTCAAGCCGTCAGCTCGCTCCAGGAGCGCCGGCACGGGCGGCGCGCGCGCGAGGGGCTTCTCCGGTGAGCGCCGACCGGGGCGGTCCCGAGGCCGAGGCCGTTCGGGGGCTGAGCGAGGAGGAGGCCGGGCGGCGGCTCGCGCAGGTCGGTCCCAACGAGATCCCCGAACGGCGAGCACACCCGGTGCTCAAGTTCCTCTCCTATTTCTGGGGGCCGATTCCCTGGATGATCGAGGCCGCGGCGGCGCTCTCGGCCTTGATCGGGCACTGGACCGACTTCGCGATCATCGCCGTGCTGCTGCTGATGAACGCGGTGGTCGGTTTCTGGGAGGAGTACCAGGCCGGCAACGCGGTGGCTGCCCTCAAGAAGCGGCTGGCGCCGTCGGCGCGGGTGCGCCGCTCGGGGCGCTGGCGCACCCTCGCGGCCCGCGAGCTGGTGCCCGGAGACCGGATCCAACTGCGCGGCGGCGACATCGTCCCCGCCGACGCGCGGCTGGCGGGCGAGGCGCTGCTCGAGGTCGATCAGTCGGCGCTCACCGGAGAGTCGCTGCCGGTCGAGCGCAAGGAGGGCGAGGGGGTCTTCTCCGGGTCGATCGTCCGGCGCGGCGAGAGCGAGGCGCTGGTGACGGCGACCGGCGCCAGGACCTACTTCGGGCGGACCGCGAGCCTGGTCGAGGAGGCCCGCTCGGTCGGCCACCTGCAGCAGGCGGTGCTGCGGATGGGCCGCTACCTGATCGTGCTCGCGCTGGCGCTGGTGGCGCTCATCGTCCTCGTCTCGCTCCTGCGCCACGAGGCCCAGGTTTCGGTCCTCGAGTTCGCGCTGGTGCTCACCGTGGCCGCGGTGCCGGTGGCGCTCCCCGCGGTCCTCTCGGTGACGATGGCGGTCGGGGCGCGGCTGCTCGCCCGGAGGGAGGCCGTGGTCACCCGCCTCTCCTCGATCGACGAGCTGGCAGGGATGGACCTGCTCTGCGCCGACAAGACGGGCACGCTCACCCGCAACCGGCTCACGCTGGGTGAGCCGGTCGTCTTCGCGGGCAGCCGCGAGGAGCTGCTGGCGGCGGCGGCGCTCGCCTCGCGCGAGGCCGACCAGGACCCGATCGACCTGGCGGTGCTCGGGGCGCCCGGGGCCCCGCAGCTCGCCTCCGGCTACCGGGTGGTCGGCTTCGTGCCCTTCGATCCGGTGCGCAAGCGGACCGAGGCGAGCGTCGAGGCGGCCGACGGGGGCCGCTTCCGCGTCGCCAAGGGAGCCCCGCAGGTGATCGACGCGCTCGCGGGCGAGGAGCCGGGGGCCGCCAGGCGGCTCGAGGAGGCGGCCGAGGCCTTCGCGCGCCGCGGCTTCCGCTCCCTGGGCGTGGCGCGCTCGGACGCCGAGGGGCGCTGGCGGGTGCTCGGGGTGCTGCCGCTCTTCGACCCGGCGCGCCCCGACGCCGCGCAGACCGTGGCCGCGGCCGGGCGGCTCGGCATCGGGGTGAAGATGGTCACCGGGGACCAGGTGGCGATCGCCCGCGAGATCGCCCGCCAGGTCGGGCTCGGCGCCGCGATCCTCGACGCGCGGGTCCTCGACGGGGCCGGGCCGCTGCCCGAGCCGCAGCTCGCCGAGAAGGTCGAGGCCGCCGACGGCTTCGCCCAGGTCTTCCCCGAGCACAAGTACCGGCTCGTCGAGCTGCTGCAGGGGCGCGGCCACATCGTCGGCATGACCGGCGACGGGGTGAACGACGCCCCCGCGCTCAAGAAGGCGGACGTGGGGATCGCGGTCTCGGGGGCGACCGACACCGCCCGCGCCGCCGCGGCGATCGTGCTGCTCGGCGAGGGGCTCGCGGTGATCATCGACGCCATCCGCGAGAGCCGCCGCATCTTCCAGCGCATGAACAGCTACGCCATCTACCGCATCTCGGAGACGGTGCGGGTGCTGCTCTTCATGACCCTCTCGATCCTCGTCTTCCGCTTCTACCCGGTGACGGCGGTGATGATCGTGCTGCTCGCCCTGCTCAACGACGGGGCGATCCTCGCCATCGCCTACGACCGGGCCCGCCCCTCCGCGCGCCCGGAGGCCTGGGAGATGCGCACGGTGCTGACCGTTGCCACCGCGCTCGGGCTGGCGGGGGTGGTCTCCTCGTTCCTGCTCTTCTTCCTGGCCGATCGCCACTTCCACATCGACCGCGAGAGCCTGCGCAGCCTGATGTACCTGAAGCTCTCGGGGGCCGGGCACCTGACGATCTTCGCCGCGCGCACCCGGGGCCACTTCTGGTCGGTCCGGCCCTCCTGGCTGCTGCTCGGCGCGGTGCTCGGCACGCAGCTGGTCGCCACGCTGATCGTCGTCTCCGGCTTCCTGATGAAGCCGATCCCCCTCGGCTGGGCCCTGGTGGTCTGGGGCTACGCGCTCGGCTGGCTGCTCGTCAACGACGAGGTGAAGGTGTGGGTCTACCGGGCACTCGGCCTCGGCGAGCCGGCCGAGGCCTCGGGCGCGGGAGGGGCGGCGGGGTGAGCCGGCGCTACGAGCCGATCTCGAGCTACGCGCTGATCGGCGACTGCCACAGCGCGGCCCTCGTCAGCGCCCGGGGCTCGATCGACTGGGCCTGCCTGCGACGCTTCGACCGGGGCGCGGTCTTCTGCCGGCTGCTCGACGCAGAGAAGGGCGGCGCCTTCGAGCTGCGGGCCGAAGGGCTGCAGGGCAGCCGCCGCTCCTACCTCGAGGAGACCAACGTCCTCGAGACCGTCTTCGAGACCGCTGAGGGGCGTGCCCGGGTGCTCGACTGCTTCACGATGCGCAAGGGCGGGCGGACCAGGCCCTACCAGCAGCTGCTGCGGGTGGTCGAGGGGCTGGAGGGAGAGGTCTCGTTCGAGGTGGTGATCGAGCCGCGCTTCGACTACGGGGCGCTGCCGCCCTGGCTGCGCAGCCACCCGGCCGAGGGCGTCTACAGCGCCGTGGGCGGCGACGACGCGGTGGTGATCGGCGCCGACTGCCCCTTGACCGTAGACTCGGCCGCGGTCCGGCTGCACGGAAGGTTCAAGCTCCGGGCGGGCAGGCGCTGCCGCTTCTCTCTGGTCGCCTCGATGGCCCACGAGATCGCCCCGAAGAAGGTCTCAGGCCGCTCCCTCGACCGCAGGCTCGAGCAGACGATCGCCTGGTGGCGCCGCTGGGTGGCGCGGGGCAGCTACGGGCCGGAGCACCGCGAGCAGGTGGTCCGCTCGGCGCTGGTGCTCAAGGCGCTCACCTGCGCGCCGACCGGCGCGATCGTCGCCGCCCCCACCAGCTCGCTGCCCGAGGTGCTGGGCGGGGCGCGCAACTGGGACTACCGCTACTGCTGGGTGCGCGACTCGACGCTCACCCTCTCGGCGCTCTTCGCGGCGGGGTACCCCGACGTCGCGCGCGGCTTCAAGCTCTTCATCGAGCGGACCACCGCGGGGCGGGCCGCGGACCTGCAGATCCTCTACGGCTGCTACGGCGAGCGGCGGCTGCCCGAGCTCGAGCTTGAGCACCTCGAGGGCTACCGCGGCTCCCGCCCGGTTCGGGTGGGCAACGCCGCCGCGGCCCAGCGCCAGCTCGACGTCTTCGGGGAGCTGCTCGACTTCTGGCACCTCTCCGAGCAGATGGGGGCCGCCATCTCCGAGGACGAGTGGCGCTTCCTGCGCGGCCTCGTCGAGGCCGCCCGCGCGCTCTGGCGGGAGCCGGACCAGGGGCTGTGGGAGATGCGCGGGCCGCCGCGCCACTTCGTCCACTCCAAGGTGATGTGCTGGGTGGCGCTCGACCGCGGCCTCGAGCTGGCCGAGCGGCTCGGCCTGCCTGGCGACCTCGAGGGCTGGCGCAGGGCGCGCGAGGAGATCCGGAGCGAGGTCGAGCGGCATGGCGTCGACCCCGGGCGCGGCTGCTTCGTGCAGGCCTTCGGCTCGCCCGAGCTCGACGCGAGCCTGCTGCTGCTGCCGCTCGTCGGCTTCGTGCACGCCAACGAGCCGCGCATGGTGGCGACCGTCGAGCAGATCGAGAAGGAGCTCTGCGCCGACGGGCTGCTCGTGCGCCGCTACCGGGCGCAGGTCGACGACGGCCTGAGCGGCGAGGAGGGCTACTTCTTGATGGCCTCCTTCTGGCTCGTCGAGGTGCTCGCGATGCAGGGAAGGCTCGAGGAGGCGGAGGAGCGCTTCGGGCGCCTGCTCCAGCTCGGCAACGACCTGCGGCTCTTCGCCGAGGAGCACCGGCCCGGCGTGGGCCTGCTCGGCAACTTCCCGCAGGCCTTCACCCACGTGGCGATCATCGGCGCCGCCCAGCAGCTCGCCGACCTGCGCCGGCACGGGCCGTGGTCGCAGACGGCG
Organism: Myxococcales bacterium UBA5297; assembly: GCA_002408385.1. GTDB lineage: Bacteria > Myxococcota > Myxococcia > Myxococcales > UBA5297 > UBA10939. The sequence goes on along the minus strand of DHSB01000132.1, from coordinate 14,438 downwards.
ATCGGCCACCGCGCCGCCGCCCGCCGCCAGCGCCAGGAGGAGCCGAGCCTCCGGGAGCCGAAGAAGCGCTGAGGCGCGGGCCGGGGGGCGCTAACCGGCGGAAAGCGACCCGCTCATCCGGCAACGGGAGGAGGGCCGCGACCCGGGCTAGCGCCGAGGGTCGCCGCAGGAGGCCGCCGGGGCGGCCTCGAGCAGCTCATAGAGCGCCACCGGCTGCTCTCTTCCCTTGACCCGCGCCTCGCCGAGGGCGCGCACCGCCATCCGCGGATCGAGCAGCGCGCGCGTCTCAACGCTGAGGAGGATGCGCGTCCCCCGCTCCTTGTTGAGCGCCTCAAGGCGCGAGGCGAGGTTGACGGTGTCGCCGATCGCCGTGTACTCGCAGCGCGCCCGCGCGCCGATGACCCCCACCACCGCCTCGCCGCTGCAGATGCCGATGCCGACCTGCAGGTCGGGGAAGCGCCACTGCGCGCGGGTCCTGCGCACCACCTCCTGCATCTCGAGGGCGGCGCGCGCCGCCCGCCGGGCGTGGTCGGGGGCGCCGAAGAGGGCCATCAGCCCGTCGCCCAAGAACTTGTTCACCACTCCGCCGTGGCGGTGGACCACCGCGACCATCGCCTCGAAGTCGGCGTCCGGGACCAGCGCGTGAAAATGCGGGTTGACCCGCAGCAGCGAGTCGAAGCGCTGGGTCACGCACACGACCGCGGTCCGAGCGCCGCGGAGCCCGAGCTCGCGTGCCTTCCGCCGCTGCCACCGGCCCACCGCGGCCACGAAGACCCGGCGCATCGCGGCCAGCAGCTCGTCGTTTCTCGCCAGCCGCAGCCGCAAGCGGAACGGCAACGACAGGACCCATTGCCGGTACGGGGCAAGAGGCAGCACCCGGTCGACCAGGTGGGCCGCGGTGTCGTCCATCCGCCGCGCGATGCAGGAGGGGCAGAACCCGCGGCACTTGCAGGAGAACCCGGCGACCTCCTCGTGGCCGCAGCGGGCGCACTGGACGCGGATGAACCCTCGCGCCAGGCAGCCGCAGTCGACGTAACGCCGGAACTCGTTCTCCACGAACGCCGGCAGGCCGGCCCCGTCGCCCGTTTCACGCGCCTGCGCCAGCAGCGTCTCCAGGTTCGCGCACACGATCTGGTGCAGGAGGGTCTTCTCCGGCCGCCCCGGCGAATACCTCGGCCCGAGCGGCTTCGACGCCGCGCCCTCGTGTCGCTCGAAGAAGGTGCCCCCCGCCATCCCGGGGGCGTCGTTGCCGAGACGGCGACGGGATCGAGGACGGCCTCGACAACTGCCCGCTCCTCGCCAACGAAGACCAGCTCGACAGCGACGGGGACGGCCAGGGCGACCTCTGCGACGAGGACGACGACGGCGACGGGGTCGAGGACAGCCTCGACAACTGCCCGCTCCTCGCCAACGACCAACTCGACAGCGATGAGGACGGCCGGGGCGACATCTGCGACGAGGACGACGACGGGGAGGGGGTCGAGGACCGCCTAGACAACTGCCCGCTCCTCACCAACGAAGATCAGCTCGACACCGACGCGGACGGCCAGGGCGTGCGCGACTACGTGATCGACGCGGTCGCCGGCTACGGCTCGACGAGCGCCGCGGCCGCCCCGCGCGCCTTCCCGCTGCTGCGCGAGGCCGCGGGCCTCTTCGAGGGCAAACACGCGGCGCGCATCCTCGCGGCGATGCCCCGGCTGCTGGCGGTGATGCCCAGGCTCGCCGCCGATGCGCGCGAGCTGGCGGCGGGCTTCTCGGAGCATCCGAAAAGCGGCGTGCGCAAGGCTGCCAGGAGCCTCCAGCGAGCCACGGCCGACTCCTGAGGAGGCTCGCGCCTGCTGCTCCGGGCCGCCGGCCTGCCGCGCGCGGCTACGCCCGCCGGCTGACCGACCGAGCGCCCACCCGACGGCATCGGAGGCTCCGGCCCGGCAGCCCGCTCAGTGCAGCGGAGCGCCCTCCTCGCCGCCGGCCTCCTCGACGTGGCGGGTCATCTGCGCGAAGAGCTGGTCGGCCTCGGCCGGTTCGAGGGCGCGATCGAGCAGCGGCAGCAGCAGCTCCTCTTCCTTCCGGAAGTGGAGCTCCAGGATGGCCGCCAGCCCCACGAGCTGGAAGGGAACCGCGGCGAGCGAATCGCCCGAGGAGGCCGCCGCCAGGGCGTCAATCCTACGGACGACCTCCCGGTGGTCGGCCCTCATGGTCACCAGGGAGCCCGGTGCGTGGCTCACCTGCTCGACCGCCGGGTAGAGGACGGCCTCCTCCGCGCTCGCGTGCGGGAGCAGCTCTTCGCGCAGGAAGCCGACCGCCGCCGCCAGCCGCGATCGCCCCTCCCCTGCCTCGAGGCCCGGCAGCTCGGCAGCCAGCGTCTCGAGCCCCTTGATCATCGGCAGGAGCATGCGGTGCTCCTCGCGCAGCGGCCCGGTCGGCAGTCGGGCTCGATCGGACATCGGGACCTCCTCTCGCGCCCAAGTTGTGGCGCGCCGGCGCGGGCGGCAGCGGCGTGGCGAGGCGAGGCGCACGGCAGGAATCCGTCCAGTGGAAAGCCCGCAAGGCGAGCGAGGCCGCCGGCGCGGGGGCAGGAGCGCGGAGCCCGGCAGGGGGCAAAGGCTCAAGAGCGCGGGCCGCTCTCGGCGCCCTTGGCGGGATCCTCCGCGGTCATGTAGCGCTCCGAGCCGGCGAAGAGCTTGCGCATCACCTGGTCCATCAGCGGGCGGAAGGCCTTCTCGGCGAAGAAGCCCGCGGTGATGGCGATCAGCGCGAGCGCGGCCCGCCTCGCGCCCGCCAGCTCCCCGACCTCGATCCGCACCGGAGCCGACCCCGGCCCTCCGCCCGCCACGATCTGGAAGATCATCCCCGAGCGCTCCAGGAGGATGAAGGCGATGGCGGAGAAGGCGCCGAGGACCGGCTTGGCGAAGAGGTTGTAGACGAAGTAGCGGGTGGTCGGCCCCACCGAGGCGACGAACGGCTCCTTGACCAGCATGTTGGCGATGACAGCCCCCGCCGCTCCGAGCATGGCGACGATGCCGATTCTCTCCGCCGAGGCCTGCGGCTCGAGCATCACCCAGAGCTGGGTTCCGGCGCCGAGCAGGAGCAGCAGCACCGCGCTCAGCAGGTAGATCGAGACGTTGGTGCCGAGCTGCCAGAAGCCGGTGTCGCGCTGCCTGTTGACGAGCTTGAGGGCCCCTTGCAGATGGGCCCTCAGCTCCGCCTCCTCCTGCTCGGTCAGCGGGGCGGCGCTCACCACCTGGCCGCTCTCCCTGCGAGGGGCAATCCTCTCGATGAGCAGCGGCAGGGGGCCGGGCTTCTCGCCCGTGCCGAGCCAGGCCTGGCGCAACCCCGCATCGCGCACCAGCCGCTCCATGTCCGCCCGCGCCTTCAGGGCGATCGGAACCAGCGCCTCCAGCGGCTCGACCTTCACCAGCAGCGCGTCGATCTGGTGGATCAGCTCCCAGAAAGAGAAGGAGCAGCGTGGCGTGCGGTCGAGCTGAGCGCGGGCGAGGTCGAGCTTCTGATCGCACTGCTCGAGGACCGCCAACTGCTCGGCCGTCCAGCCCGTCCGGCCGCGCAGCAGGGCGACCCGCGCGGCGGTCCTCTCGAGCTCGACCCAGACCATCTGGCTCGCGCCGAGCATCGGGAGCCTCCGCCCCAGCTCGGCGTTTAAGGGAAACGGCCTGTGTTTCCGATTGGCTTGCGGCTCAGCGCTCATCCCGCCCCCCTGCTGGCGCGCCGGACCCCGGCGAGCCTCGGCTGCCCGCCAGAGCGGCTCGAGGAGCGGCGTTGCCGCCGCCGCCCCGCTCGCCCGGCGCCCGGCCCTTCGCTCTCCTCAGCTCTTGCTGCAGCCTCGCCTCCTGCGGCCCCCGCGCGCCGCCCGCGGCTCTCTTAGCAGCGGCCGCTGCAGGTAGTCGTCGAGCGCCCGGCAAAGCTTGCCAGCCATCCAGGAAGCCGAGGGCCTCCAGGGAACGGTGAAGCGGGCGTCCATGCTCGTCTTCTGGATCCGGGCCAGCCAGTCGTGCACGCAGCGCTCGGGAAAGCCGGCGCCGAGGGCCGCCTCGTAGAGCAGCGTGTACTCGCGCAGCAGGTGGGTGCTGAAGATGAGCGGGTCGTCCGAGCCGACGGCGATCGGCACCGCGGGCGGCTCGCCGTCGAGCGGCTCGGGCGGGAAGAGCCTCAGGGTCGGATGGTTGCGCAGGTCGAGCAGGTTGCCGATGAGCAGGTTGCTCGAGGGGTTGACCTCGACCACGATGCCCCGGGCGGCGACGCAGCGGCGCATCGCGTCCTGGACTGCCTGCAGGGCGGCGATCTCCGACTCGGTCAGGCAGATGTCGACCAACTGCTGGCCCCTGCGGAAGACCTCCCCGTCCTCGCGGTGCTCGCGCACCACCCGGCGCACCTGCGCGAAGGAGCGCACCTGCGAGCGATCGACCCGGTCCAGGGCGCGGGCGAAGGCGTCGAGCCCGGGGGCTTCGGCGCCGCCAGAGGGCGAGAGCTCGGTGCTCCAGAGCTGGTGGAGCAGGTGGTGGGCCTCGGCGAGCACGCACGGCTCGAGGCTGCGCCCGAAGACCTGGTCGGCCAGCTGCCGGATCTGGGTCTCCACGCTCTCAGCCCTGCCGGCCGGGACCGAGGCGGTCATCTCGTCGGGGATGCGGTAGTCGCTGTAGAGGCGCCACTCGAAGACCAGGTCCCAGAGCCGCTCCTCGGCCGGCATCATCACCGAGCCGACCGACTCCGCCCAGATCCGCGGGGCGATCCCCAGGGCCGTGGCGTGCCCGAGCCGCCCGCCGGCGCGCGGCAACAGGTAGCGGACCACCTCGAAGACGTGCCGCAGCCCCTCCATCAGGTGCCGGAAGTCCTCGCCGACGTGGGCGGTCAGCCGCAGCGGCGGGGCCCCGAGCGCCGCCGGCGAGACCGCGGCCAGCCGCGCCTGCTGCTCGACGAAGCGGTAGAGGGGGACGAAGACCCAGGTCGGCACGCCCAGCTCGTCGGTGGCGACGTCGAGCCCGCGGACCAGCAGGAGCGCCAGCGGGACCCCTCGCAGCAGGTCGGCGGTGGCCCCGACCAGGGTCGACTGCTCTACGAAGTAGTCCGAGTAGCGCCCCCCGGGCCGCAGCAGGTCCCGCGGGTCGGGCTCGGCGTGGGTGAGGCGGCCGAAGGCGGGCGGATAGCCGCCCGCCCAGCGGAAGCTCGGGTCGCGGCTCTTGCACAGGTTGACGACCACCCCGAATTCCGGCTCCTGCCCGCTCGCCGTGCGCGGCCAGTCCCCCAGCACCCTGCTCCAGGACTCGGTCAGCTCGCGCAGCTCCGCGGCGGCCTCGAAGGGGCTGTCGGACGGCCCGACGCGCACCTCGAGCGCGGCGATGGCCTCGCCGCCGCCCGCCAGCCCGTAGGCCACCTCCGAGCGCACGCGCCGCAGCGGCTGGCGCAGGGGCTTGAGCCGGCCGAAGAAGCGGATGAACCACTGCAGCCCCGCGGTCATCGGCCGCTGCACCACGGTGCGGTAGCAGACGCAGCGGACCCGGATCGCCTGCCAGAAGAGACGGGCGAAGAGCGGGTCGCGCTCCCCCTGGAGCTCCTCCTGCCCTTCGAGCCTCTGCAGCCCGCGGTAGACCAGCCACTGCTCGCCCGCGTTGGGCTCCTCGAGCCCGGCCCGCACCGCGACCGGGTCGCAGCTCGCCCAGAATTCGCGCAGCGTCCGCGGCGGCTCGCTGGCGATCTCCAGGGCCAGGGGGTGCATCTCGAGGTAGAGCGAGCGCAGCTCCTCGAGCACCGGGAGCTCCTCCTCCCAGCCCATCCCGAAGGCCTCGAGCGCGCGCGCCAGGGCCCTCAGCCGCTTCCCCGGCCAGCGCGCCCAGAGCTCGTCGAGAAAGCCGCGCAGGCTGCCGCCCCCCGGGCTCCTGAGCATCAGCTCCGCGAGCACGCAGCGCGCGATGGCCGCGGCCAGCAGCCAGCGCAGGTAGGTCTCCCCGTCGCCGAACGGCAGGTCCGGGCTCTGGAACGCCCCCGGGGAGTTGCCGGGATCGCCGATGGCCGCGAGCAGCGAGGCCCAGAGGGCGGGGAAGTCCATCCCCGCGCCGATGTGCTGGTGGATCTCCGCGACCCCCTGGTCGAGCAGCCGCCGGATGAGCATCGGGGCCTCGAGGTCCACGCGCGCGGGCGGCGACTCGGCGCCGGCGGCGGCCATCAGCAGGTCCTCGGGCAGCGCGAAGCTGAGCCAGCGGTAGTGGGTCAGGGCGTCGAAGGCGTTGGCCTCGGCGGGCTGCTTGACCGCGGTCGTCCCCGGGCTGCTCTCGAGGTGCAGCCTGGCCAGCTCCTGCAGGTAGCGGCGCATGCTGATCGCCGGGCCGACCCGCCCGGCGCCGCGGAACCAGAAGAAGTCGCGCAGCGCCACCAGCCGATCGAGCGACCGCCCGCTCGCATGCCCGGAGAGCTTCTTTTCGCACTCGCGCCACAGCTCCCGGGTGAGGCGGCCGGGCTCGTCGGCGGCCTCGAGCGAGGGCGACAGCTCGAGCAGCCCGGAGAAGAAGGCCGTGCGGCCGATCAGCGGGAAGCAGGCCACCTCGGCCCGCACGAAGGACTCGGGGACCTGCCGCGGGGCGATCCCCGCGCGGCTCCCGGAGGGCGGCTCCCTCATGGCCCGCCCGGCGGCCCGAAGCGGCCGAGCAGCCTCCCCAGCAGCTCGGTCTTGCGCTCCGTCGCGTCCTTGTCGGCCGCCTCGAACCACTCCTTCTCGAGCCCGTCGCGCCGCTCGCCCGCGCGGCTCGCCTCCTGCTCCCAGCCCCTGCGGATCGCCTCGGAGACGAGGGCGCGGCGCCGCTCGATCAGCCGGCGCTCGTGGTTGCGCCAGGAGCGCTCCAGCTGCTCCCAGGCGTCTTTGAGCTTCAGCTCCCGGCTCTCCGGCGACTCGAGCGGCTCCTTCCAGGCGAGCAGCCCGGTCAGCTCCGGATGCGGGGCGTGCTCGGGCAGCACCAGCAGCGGCAGCGACTGTTCGAGCCAGACCCGCGCCATCCAGAGCCGCTCGAAGGCCGGGCTCCCGGCGGCGATCGCCTGCACCAGCCGGGCGACGCTCTCGCGGACGCGCTGCTCGTAGCGCTCCAGGCTCGGCTCGGAGAGCGGCTCTCCGCTCTCGGGCAGGACCGCGACGAGCCCCGAGCTCTCCCAGCTCCACAGGCCGCGCTCCGGGCGGGCGACCGAGCAGACGTTGTCCACCCAGGCTGCCAGCAGCAGCCGGTAGTACCGCTCGCAGCGCGTCTTCTCCTCGGGCCACTTCACGAAGGAGCCGGCGTAGCGCTCGAGCCTCCCGAGCAGCCCCCTCCACTGGCGGGTGAAGACGTTGAAGTCGAGGAAGGTTTCCCAGGTCGGCAGGCTCCAGCAGAGCTCGAGGGGGACCAGCCCGCCCTCGCCCGAGAGCTCGTGCAGGGTCACGATCAGCTCCGGGGCCATCTCCCAGGCCGTCATTCCCAGGCTGAGTACCCGCTTGTCGGAATAGAGCGTCAGCAGGTCGTGGGCGAGCATGAACCAGCCGGCGACGTTGGCCGGCAGCTGGACGCAGCCGTGCGGGCCGGCGAGGTCGTGCAGCTCGAGCAGCATGTCCTGCAGCTTGCGCAGGTGCAGCTCGCTGTGGACGACGGCCGGGCCCCAATGCCCGGGGCTCTGCCAGTGGGGCCAGGCGACGGCCTGGAAGAGGGTGGTCCTCTTGAGCCGCCGGACCGGCTTGCCGCTCAGGTCGAGGATCCAGCGCTCCTGGGCATCGCGGCGGATGATGCGGTTGTGGAGCTGCTCGCTCGCCCAGGACGGCAGGTTGCTCTCGTCGATGGCGCTCTTGAGCATCCGCACGACGATCTCGGCCACCCCGTCCTGGGCCCCCTTGTCGAGGCTCGACAGATCGCGCAGCAGGTCCCGCAGGGTCCGGGCAGAGAGGGCGAGCGCCATCTTCGCCGCGTAGCCCAGCTCCGGGCCCTGCCCGTCCGCGAAGCGGGGCTCGGGCTCCCCGGGATGAGCCGCGGCGCGCACCTCCGCTCTCAGGCGCGGCCCGAGGTCGAAGAGATCGCGCAGGGTCGCGAGCCTCTCCCTCTCGTCGCAGGGCAGACCGACGCGCTCGAGCAGGCCGCCGAGCGAGCGGGCGGCCTCGGGCTTCTCGGAGGGACTGAGGTGGGGGAAGCTCCAGGCCTCGTGCGGCGGGACGGGGTCGATGCGGATCTGGAAGCAGGACGGCAGCGAGCGGCGCATGGTGGTGGCCGCCTGGCGCCGGGCGATCGCCCTCGTCTGGTCCTGCGCGCTGGTGCCGATCAGCGCCCCGGAGGCCGCCAGCTCCTTCTGGAAGGAGCGCTCGAGGAAGAGCTGGAACTCGGGCCGCCCCGAGGCGAGCAGGAACCAGAGCCGGGGGCTGCTCGCCATGCGGACCAGCTTCACGATGCCGTAGAGGTGCTCGATGCTGCGATCGACGTTGTCGATGGGCAGGACGAGCACCGAGGGCTGCTGCTCGTCGGCGCCCAGGGCCTCGGAGACCCCGCGGAGCGTCTCGCGGAAGTCCTGCTGGAAGCTGACGAAGATCTCCGCGGCCTTGAGCTGCTGCTCGGCCCGCTCGCGCCGCGGGTCGGCTCCGCCGGGGGCGTCCTCCCACATGAAGGTGGCGTTGCGGACGAGCCTGTCGATCTGCCCCCAGGGCTTCTCCGCGGCCGGCTCCAGGATGGAAGGCACCCCGCGCCGGCCTCTCGACTCGGAAGCCGGGTAGCGCTCGTCGAAGGCCTTGCGGATGCTCACCAGCAGGATGGCGAGGAGGTTGGCCCGCTCCGAGAGTGGCTCGAGATCGAGCGTCTCCAGCCAGCAGACCCGGCGCCTGAGCTTGGGGAGGATCGCCGCCAGCCGCTGCCGCTGGGAGTCGGGCGACGGCGAGGCCCGGTTCTCGCCGCTGCTCTCGCAGTAGTGCTCGCCGCGGCCGTGGGCGTAGGCGGCCGTCAGCAGCAGGGTCGTCTTGCCGAATCCCCGGTTCCCGGCGATCAGCAGGCTCGTCGACGGCTGCTCGGGCTGCTCGGGCTGGGGGGACGGGGAGCTGAGGTCGACGGCGAGGTCGAGCCATTCGAAGAGCTCGAGCAGCGCGCTCCGGGTCGAGGGAAGCAGCTCCGGCCACTCGAGGGCCTTGGCCTCTGGGACCGGGCTCCTGCCGGCCCCCTGCGTTCCCCTCGCGCGCATCGGCTCCTCCCCTGGTGCGCTCCCGCACCTGACTGGCTGTACGCACCGAGGGAGGCCCGGGCCAGGACCCTGTCGGGAAAGCCTCGAGGCCCGCCGGCCACCCTTGGCGCGAGCAGCCGCTTGCGGGCGGCTTGCCCGCCGCCGGCGAATGCACACCTCGCCTCTTCACGGCGGGCAGGCGCCCGCCACCAGGGAGGAGCGTGAGATGCCCGAGATCGAAGGAGTCGCGGTCGAGACGCATGCTGCCGGGTTGCGCCCCGGTGAGGCGAGGCGGGGCGCCCCGCTGGAGATCGAGCTCACCCCGACGCGGGTCGTGGTCGGCGCGATGGGGTGGCTGCGCGAGTACCCCGACTTCCGCGACTACGGCGCCTCCAACGAGAAGGTGAAGGCGATGATGTCCCGCGCCGGCGTCGTCGACCGGCCGGAGTCGCTGCCGGGCCGGGTGGACCTGAGCGCCTGGTGCAGCCCCATCGAAAACCAGGGCTCACTCGGCTCCTGTACGGCCCACGCCGGTGCCAGCCTGTACGAGTACTTCGAGCGCCGCGCCTTCGGCCGCTACGTCGACGTCTCGCGCCTCTTCCTCTACAAGACGACGCGAAACCTCCTCAAGTGGTCGGGGGACACGGGCGCCTACCTGCGCTCGACGATGGGCGCGATGGCGCTCTTCGGCCTGCCGCCCGAAGACTACTGGCCGTATGACGTCGAGCGGGTCGACGTCGAGCCCTCGCCCTTCTGCTATGCCTTCGCCGAGCGGTTCCAGGCGCTCGTCTACCACCGGCTCGACCCGGTCGGAACCGCCCCCGCCGCGCTTCTCGCCTACGTGAAGGCCAACCTCGCCGCCGGGCTGCCGGCGATGTTCGGCTTCACCGTCTACGACTCGATCCGCCAGGCGGCGAGCAGCGGCGCCGTCCCCTTCCCGGCGGCTGGAGAGCGCGTCGTCGGCGGTCACGCGGTGCTCGCCGTCGGCTACGACGACTCCAAGGAGATCCGGAACACCGGCCCCAACGAGCAGCCGACCCGGGGGGCGCTGTTGATCCGCAACTCCTGGGGCAATGGGTGGGGCGAACGCGGATATGGCTGGCTCCCGTACGCCTTCGTAGAGCACGGGCTCGCGGTCGATTGGTGGACGATGCTCAAGGGCGAGTGGATCGACACCGGGGCCTTCGGGCTCGGCATCCAACACTGAGGCCCGTCCGCAGAGCGGCGCCCCGACCGGAACGCCGGTCGGGCCGCCGGAGCTCGTTCGGAGGGAGCCAGGCGCGCCTCCCTGCTTCCGCCCCGGCTCTTGCCGGGCTCTGCCCCTCTCGCCGGCGGCCACCGCGGGCAGGGTGTGGCGCGGACGGCGGCGGGAACGCCGCGCCAGGTCGAGAGCGCGAGCGCGGCTCCTCCGAGCGCGCCGGTGATGGTCGAGCCCGCCCCGGCCTTGCGGCTCCTGAGGTCTTGGGGCGGCGAAGGGCTCCCGGCGAGGATCCTCGCGGTGGCCGGGATCTCCGGGGGCGCTTCGCGCCGCCCGGCGGGCGAGGAGGTGAATCTGCGAAAAGCCGCAGCCCGATTGCGACCGCCGCGCCGAGCTGCCGGCGGCCTCGGGCAGGCGACCCGCGCGGCCCGCCACTCCGAATACTCCTCGAGGGGCGCTCGCTCCCCCGGAGCCGTGCCAGATCGGGTCCGTCCCGGGAAGCACGAGGAGGGCCGCATGGATTCGCTCAAGAACATCCTTGGCGCCGTCTTCCTTCTCGTCGGCCTGGGTCTCCTGGCTCTGCGCGAGTGGTTCTTCCTCGCGGAAATCCTCGCCTACTTCCTCGCCCCACCGCTGCTCCTGGTGGGGCTCGCGCTCCTGCTGGTGAAGCGCCGGCGAAGGGAGAGGAGGAGCCTTGCGCAATGGTTTCGCGGGCGGGCCTCGCGCGTCGACGAGGAGGCCCGGGACCGGCTCGTCGAGGGGCTCGCGAGCACTTTCGAGCGCGCCTACGCGCTCCAGCAAGCCAACGAGGAGCGGGTCGCCCTCGACGTCGCGCGGCTGCAGGCCCACGAGCCCGAGTTCGACCCCGAGCGCTTCCTCGCGGCGATGGAGAAGCGCTTCGTCGAGATCCGCACCGCGGTGGCCGCTCGCGACCTCGACGCCGTCGGCCCGCTCGTCTCCGACGGGATGCTCGCCCGCTTTGCGGCGGAGAGCGCCATCGACGACTGCCGCGGCAGGCGACAGGTGCTCGTCGCGATCTGGGTGCTCAACAAGAAGCTCTACGCGCTCGAGCAGGACGGGGAGCTCGACACGATCCGCGTCACCTTCCGCTACGGGACGCGCCACGGCTACGTCCCCGCCGGGCTACCCGACGAGCAGGTGGCCGCGCATGCCCGCCTGTCGAGCGCCGCGCGCCTCGACACCGAGCGCTGGTCGTTCGTCCGCCGATGCAACTCGACACGCAAGGCCGCGCTCGGCGAGGGCAGGTGCCCAGGCTGCGCCGAGCCCCTCGAGCGCGCGTCGGGCGCCGCCTGCGGCGCCTGCGGGGCGATCCTCAACTCGGGCGCCTATGACTGGGTGCTCGCGGGGATCACCGGCAACGACCAGCTCGGGCGCAACGGCTAAGCCGTTTGAACTGCCGTCCCGCGGAACGCCCGGGTAGCGGACCCCGCGACTGCTCTGCGGAGGCGCCCGCCGCTGTAGACCGGCGCTCCTCGAATCGGCCGCGAAGTCCCGCGGAGGCTACACCTGCCCCGATCCGGCGGGCGACCCGTGGCCGCCGTTCACCGCGCACGAGGCCTGGGGTTTAGTCGTCCGGGTAGATGGGGTCCGCGGCGTCCACCGG
>DHSB01000132.1:1905-2284 GCA_002408385.1 Myxococcales bacterium UBA5297 | reverse complement strand
CTCCTGCTGCGGGGGTCCGCGGGTGAGAACATGCGCCGCTTCGCCATGGCCGTCCTGCCGCTCGCCCTCTGCCTCGCCGCCAACGCCTGGGCCTCGCCCGGCGGCGATCTGCTCGACGCCGCCGGCAGCGGCGATCTCAACAAGGTCAAGGCGGCGCTCAAGGCGGGCGCCAGCGTCGACCACAAGGGCAGCGACGGGACGACGGCGCTGATGCTCGCCGCGGCCGCCAACAACACCCCGCTCGTCCAGCTGCTGCTCGGCAAGGGGGCCAAGGTCGACGAGCGCGACTCCGACGGGGCGACCGCCTTCATCGTCGCCGTCGACCGGGACAACACCGTGATGGCCAGGGCGCTCGCCGCCAAGGGCGCCGACGTCAACG
>DHSB01000132.1:1571-1781 GCA_002408385.1 Myxococcales bacterium UBA5297 | reverse complement strand
CCAAGGGCGCCGACGTCAACGCCAAGACCAAGGACGGACGCACCGCGCTGATGCTCGCCTCCTACCGTGGCAACGCCACCCTGGCGAAGCTGCTGCTCGACAAGGGCGCCGAGGTCAACGCCAAGAGCGCCGACGGGATGAACGCGCTGCTCCACGCGGTCAACCGGGAGAATTTCGAGGTGGCCAGGCTGCTGCTCGCCAAGGGCGCCG
>DHSB01000132.1:1049-1419 GCA_002408385.1 Myxococcales bacterium UBA5297 | reverse complement strand
CCAAGGGCGCCGACGTCAACGCCCAGGACGCCAAGGGGAACAGCGCCCTGATCCGCGCCTCGGCCGGCTGCGAGCTCGACCCGCAGGAGGCGATCGGCGAAAAGTCGCTGCGCCCCGGCCACACCAGGCGCTGCCCCAAGGAGATGAAGGCGCTCGTCAAGCAGCTGCTCGACAAGGGCGCCAACCCCAGCGCCAGGAACGGCGAGGGCTTCACCCCGCTGCTCTCGGCGATCGCCAACGAGCAGCTCGACCTCGCCAAGATGCTGCTCGAGAAGAAGGCCGACACCTCGGGGACGCTGCGCGGCAAGCGGACCGCGCTGATGGTCGCCTCGGCGATGGGCTACGTGGAGATCGTCAAGCTGATGCTCGC
>DHSB01000132.1:649-905 GCA_002408385.1 Myxococcales bacterium UBA5297 | reverse complement strand
ATGCTCGCCAACGGCGCCGACGTGACCGCGCGCGACTTCGAGGGGAACACCGCGCTCAAGGCGGCGGAGGCGAACGAGCACGACGAGGTGGTGAAGATGCTCAAGCAGGCGGGCGCCAAGGAGTAGCGCCCGCGGCCCCTCCCTCTTGCCGCGCCGGCGCGCGGCGGGAGGGGGCTTTCTCGTCCCCGCGGCGCCGGCCTCACTGCTCGAACCAGAGATCCCGGTTGCTGATCACCTTCTGCAGCTCCCAGGCGGC
>DHSB01000132.1:0-519 GCA_002408385.1 Myxococcales bacterium UBA5297 | reverse complement strand
TTCTGCAGCTCCCAGGCGGCGAGGGCGTCGACGACCCGGTCGAGCTCGCTGCGCAGGCTCCTGGCGCGGGCCGACTCGAGGTAGTCCTGGGCGAAGGCGCGAAGCTGCTCGCCCACGAAGAGCTTGGCCAGCGTCACCTCGGTGCGCCCGGAGAACTCGAGGAAGCGCACGGCGAAGCCGCTGTGCTCCGAGCCGTCGCGAGGGCCGGGCCGCTGCTGGCGCACGATCTCGGCCTCGGCCTCGACGAGGGGCCCGGACTCGTCGATGCGGAAGAGCGTCCGCAGCCGCGTCCTGAGGGGCAGGAAGAAGGAGCTCTCGAGGAAGACGCCGCTGACGCTCAGGTTGAGCGAGCGCAGCCGCGCCGAGAAGCGCGGGGCGCCGTCGGCCCCGGGGATGCTCCGCTCGAAGCCGACCGAGACCTGCGCGCGGGGGAAGCCGCGGTGCTCCGCGTCGGACGAGGGGCCGCGCTCGATGAGCGGCCGCGACGGCGCCGAGCCCGCGAAGCTCGAGGGGGCGGCC
>DHSB01000170.1:33808-34149 GCA_002408385.1 Myxococcales bacterium UBA5297 | reverse complement strand
CGAGGGTCCGCGCGACCTCTTCGAGGTCGTAGGTGACCTCGAGCGCGTTCTCGGCCCCGCAGTCGGGGCAGTCGGCCCGCGGGCCGACCCGCTGCGTGCGGCCGCAGGCGATGCAGGTCATTGCGCTGGCGTGTTCCAGGCCCATCCACCCGGTTCCGTTCGATCGAGGCGACGAGCGCGACCAACTCCGGTCGCGCGGCGGGGTGATAGCCGAGAGGGCGGGGCACAGCAAGCGCGGAGCGACAGTCGAGAGTCGATGCCAAGGGTGGTAAGTCGCCAGCCCCGCGCCGCCTGGCGGTGGGCGCTGCGGTAGGGGCCCACAGCAGTGCGCCCGTCCCCGC
>DHSB01000170.1:0-33618 GCA_002408385.1 Myxococcales bacterium UBA5297 | reverse complement strand
GGCGCACAGCAGTGCGCCCGTCGAGGAATCGCACAGATGCGCGGGCGATACGAGGTTCTCGGCGGCCGCCACGAAGGGCGGCCCTCACGAAATCGCGTCGCGGCGCCGATCGAAGGTCACATCGGCGAGGGTCCCTCAGCACCTCTTCAACGCGTGGGCTCGAGCGCGGGGTCGGGCCCTGTCGGCGCGTCGGCAGCGACCATCTCGGCCTTGGCGCGCAGGAGCTGCCGCAGGCGGATCCGGTAGACGAGCACCGACACCAAGCCGACCAAGAGCTGGGTCGAGAAGGTCGCCAGGTGGGTCAGCGCGGCGAAAGAGGCAGCCTGCTCGGGCGCAGCGCCGAGGGCGCGGGCGGCCCAGCTCGAGGTCAGGTAGTACATGCCCATGCCGATGGGCAGCCCGGGGCTGAGCTGGCCGAGCGAGATGGCGCCGAGGACGATGCCGCCGGCGAAGAGGCCGTGCTCGACCCCGAGCGCCTGCAGCGCGACCCCGTAGGCGATGGCCGAGGCGAGCACCGGGCCAAAGGAGGCGGCAAAGGCGAGCACCGCCCGGCGCGGCGACTTCGTGGCGCCAAGCCCCTTGCCCAAGTGACCGAGCGCCATGCTCAGCTTCGGCAGCCGGCCCCGCGAGTCGAGCCACGCGCAGAGCCGCCCGGCGTAGCGAGCGCCGGCGAGGGCGAGGCCGAGCAGCACGGCGAACAGGCCGAAGGCGGCCAGGACGGCGGGCCCGAGGCTCGAGGCGCCCGAGCCGAGCGGCCCGGCGAGCGCGACTCCGACGACGGCGATGAGGGCCGCCAGCTCGAGCAGCTTGCAGACGAGCACCGAGCCCAAGCTCTCGAAGAAGGGCAGGCCTTGGCGGCGCGAGAGGACGAAGGCGCGCACGAACTCGCCGAGCTTGCCGGGGACCGCGTTGTGGAAGAAGGCGCCGATGGCGACCGAGTGGTAGCGGTGGCGAAACCCGGGGGCGCGCTCGCCGAGCGTGTGGCGCCACTGGACCGCGCGCAGCGGGATGATCGCCGCGGTGAGCAGGGCGAAGGCCGCGACCCAAGGCAGGTGCGTGGGCAGGTCGGCAGTCCAGGCGCCGAGGGTGAAGCGCGGGGTGAGCGAGAGCTGGCCCGCGGCGAGCGAGGGCTTGAAGAAGGCGCTGCCTATCAGCACCACGCTCAGGCACGCCCCGAGCAGCCCGAGCGCTGCCCGGCCGAGCCATCGTGACCGGCGCGGCCTGGTGTATGGGTTCGTGTCCCTCGGTGCTGGAGCCTTCGCCGAAGTCGTCATCCGTGCTGGTTCCCTCCGTGGGCGCTTGTCTGAAAAAAACGTCGGAGGAGCCCCGCGCCTTCCCTGGAGGGGCGCGAGGACGGGCCGCTTCGTGGAGGCGGCGCAGAGGACGATCGAAGGAGATGGTTCCAGCGCTGCTCGCCCTCACCTTGGCTGTGGCCGGAGGGGTTTCGGCCCGTGAGGCGCCGGACGCGACGCTCGATCGGGAAGCCGGCAGCTCGATGGACGCGTTGGTCGTTCCCCTGGCGAGCTACAACTCGGACGAGAAGCTCGGCTTCGGCCTGGCCGGCGGCGCCTACCTCTATCGCGACGGCAAGCGGCCGTACGCGCACGCGCTTGCCGGGCAGGTCTTCATGACCACCGGCGGGGTGCAGTCGCACTTTCTGCGCTACGACGGGCCGCAGTTCCTCGGCACGGGCGTGCGGCTCGAGGCCAGGCTCGACTATCGGCGCGAGAGGTTTGCGCCCTACTTCGGGCCGGGCAACAACTCGGCCCCGGACTACGGGGGCGAGGAGCGCTCGGGGCTCTACACCTACGAGCGGCTCAACGCCGGCGGCTGGCTGCGGGTGCGGATAGGCCGTCCGAGCGCGCTGCCGCAGCCCTACGTGGGCTACTCGTATCGCCTCACCTCGGTGCGGCCGGGCGAAGGGTCGTTGCTCGCGCAGCGCCGACCGCTCGGCGTCGAGGGAGGCCTGACCGGCCAGGTGCTCGTGGGGATAGTGCGCGACACGCGCGACGACGAGTCGGACCCGAGCCGAGGCGGCAGCCAGGAGCTCGCCTTGCGGATAGGCGGCCGGGCGACCGGCAGCGACTACGACTATGGGCAGGCGACCGTGACCCTGCGCGGGTTCGTGCCGCTCGGTCGCCGGTTGGTGCTCGGCGGGCGCATCGCCGGCGACTGGCTGTTCGGGGACGTGCCGTTCTACGAGTGGCCCAACCTCGGTGGGCTGCTCGGCTCCGAGGGCATCGGCGGGATCAGCAGCGTGCGCGGCATCGCGCGCCACCGCTACACCGGGACCCTCAAGCTGCTCGGCAATGCCGAGCTGCGGGCGACCCTCGCCGAGCCGCGCCTGCTCGGCCGCCGGATCAAGGTGGGCGGGGTGCTCTTCGCCGACGCGGGCCGCGCCTGGTCCGAGGAGAGCTACGACGGGCCCTGGTACCGGCTGCACACCGCGGGCGGCGTCGGCGTGCGGCTCGCGCACGGCGCCGCGGTCGCGCGGTTCGACTTCGGCATCTCGCGCGACCGGCAGGCGGTCTATTTCATGTTTGGGCAGATGTTTTAGGGCAAGTTGGGAGTTGTGAGTTTTGAGTTGGGAGCAAAGCCGCGCGGCTCGGTAGGGCGCACAGCAGTGCGCCCGGCCAGATATCGAGCACGGGCGCGGCATTCCCGCGAACCGTCGACCGAGCGCCTGCTCATCCTGAAGAGCGGTTCCGTACGGCACAGCAGTAGGGCAGGCGGCGACGGGAACTGGCGCGGGCAAGTGGCTCCGGGACCTGCGGCGACGGGCGCACTGCTGTGCGCCCCTACCGCACCGCCGGGCGACGCGGGGCCGTCGACTCACAACTCCCAACTCACGACTCCCAACTGACGTGTCTACCTTTCCACCGTGTGGAAGCTCGCGGCATTCTTCGCCCTCGCGCTCCTGGCCGCCGGCTGCCCGTATCCCAACCATCCGGACGATCTCCAGGTGCGCGATCCGGTGCCCAGCGGCGGCGACGGTTTTTCGCTGGCGCTCTACCAGTCGGTCGGTGTCGCGATGCGCCCGGGGCACGAGGTGGAGCTGGTCGAAAACGGCCGCATCTTCGACGTGCTCGAGGAGGAGATCCTCCGGGCCGAGTCGAGCATCCACATCGTCAGCTTCATCTGGAGGCCCTCGTATCCCTCGACGCGGCTGATTCGCGCGATCCTCAAGCGCACGCAGGAAGGGGTCGCATGCCGGGTCATCTACGAGCCGTTCGGCAGCCCGGGCTTCGACGACAAGATCCGCCGCACGCTCGCCGAGGGCGGCTGTGACGTGCGCCGCTTTCGCAACTACTCCAACGGAACCCCAGGGCGGCTCTTCTATCGCAATCACCGCAAAATCCTCATCGTTGACGGCCGCCGCGGGGTCACCGGCGGCTTTGGTATCTGGTGGTCCTGGCTCGGCGACGGGCTGGCGCCCGACGAGTGGCGCGAGAGCAACGTTCGGGTCCAGGGACCGGCCGTCGCCGAGATGCAGCTCGCCTTCGCCGAGAATTGGCAGGAGGCCGGCGGCGCGCTACTCGGCCCCGAGGCCTTTCCCAAGCTCGAGCAGGCCGGGAAAGCGCGGGCCGCGTTCGTCGCGAGCACGTCCGCCGCCGGCGAGACGAGCGCCGAGAGGCTCACGCAGGTCGCCATCGCCTCAGCCCAGCACCGGCTGTGGATCGCCAACTCGTACTTCATCCCCTCGAAAGCCATCGCCGACGCGCTCGTTCGCAGGGCGCAAGCGGGCGTCGACGTCCGCATCCTCGCGCCCGGCCGCAACCACGACCTTCACCCCATCCGCTCGGCCCAGCGCTCGACCTACGAGCAGCTTCTGAGGCAGGGGGTGCGAATCTGGGAGTACCAGCCGGCGATGATGCATTCGAAGACGATGCTCATCGACGACCGGCTCGCGGTGGTCGGGTCGATCAACATCGACCCGATGTCGATGCGCAAAAGCGAGGAGGGGGCGCTGGTCATCGAGGATCCCGCGGTCGCCGCCGAGCTTGAGCGGCACTGGAAGGTCGATCTCGAGCGCTCGATAGAGATCCGCTGGGACTCCTGGCGCAGGCGCGGGTTGCTCGAGCGGCTGATGTACGAGCTGACCTGGATCTTCGGCGCCTTCGCGTGAAGAGATCCGTCGAGAAACCCTCCTCAGTCTCGCTTCAGTGCCTCTTCTTCACGCGCTCACGCAGGCTGCCGAGACGGCGGCCATCCCCGCCTCGCGCGATACCCCGCAGATTTCCCGACACCTCTTGAGCCGCAGCGCGTGCCGCGCTCCCGAGCCCGGCGCGGCAGCCCGGCGAGTGGCCAGCGGCACAGCCGGCGGCTTGCTCGAGCGCGGGCCTTCGGCCCTCTTCCTCGGCACGGCGGTCGGATCTAGTGTAGGCCCCCTTTTCCCGAGGACATCATGCAGAGTCTCAAGGACAAGCTCGTGCAGGCTGGCGTCGTCTCGGCCGACTATCGGCCCGGCGAGAAGGCCGAGCAGCGGGCCGCGCGCCTGAACCGTGAGCAGGCCGAGAAGCGCAACCAGATCGAGCAGATCGTCAAGGCGGCCCGCATCGCCACCCCGCTGGGCGAGCACACCTTCTTCTTCACGACCCGGTCGAAGAAGATGCGCCGGCTCGTCATCGAGGAGCCAGTGCGCCGCGGGCTCGAGCGTGGTGACTTCGCGGTCGTCGAGTTTCCGAACCAGCCGGACTTTCCCTGGGCGGTCGTCCCGCGCGCGGCGGCCGAGAAGATCCTGAAGATCGACCAGGTCGCCGTGCGCTTCTTCGTTCGCAGCGAGACCGAGCAGTACGGCGTCGCCCCCGAGCCGAAAAAATGAGGATCGCCGGGTGGAAACGTCTTCCCTCCGAACCGCGGGTTCTTGCTATGGTCCGCGCCTTTCCAAGGTTGACCGGGGGCTAGGGATGAAGACGCGCGCGAAGGTCCTTGTGGCCGAAGGCTGTCCGTCGACTCGTTCGCGGCTGTGCGACGCGCTTTGCGGGGCGGGGTTGCTGCCGCTTCAGGCTGGTGAGGCCTCCGAGGTCTTGCGGCGCGCCCGTGAGGAGGCGCCTGACCTCGTGCTGCTCGACCTTGGGCTCGACGCCGGGGGCGATCTGGTCCGCGTGCTCAAGGCCTCGCGCGACGCCGACGAGTTCCTGCCTCTGGTCTGCCTGAGTCGCGGGAGCGACGAGCGGCTCGGCGCGCTGCGGCGCGGGGCCGACGAGTGCCTCGAGCGAGGGGTGGACGACGAGCTGTTGATCGCGCGGCTAGAGTCCCTGCTGCGCATCAAGCGCTCTCATGATCGACTGCTGGCCCGCGAGCGAGAGCTCGAGCGCCTCTCGGTCACCGATCCGCTCACGGGGCTCTACAACCGGCGCTTGTTCGAGGAGCGGCTGCGCGAGGAGTTCGTGCGCTCGCAGCGCTTCGGCGATCCGCTGTCGCTGATCATGGTCGACCTCGACCACTTCAAGCGGGTCAACGATCGGCACGGCCACCTCGCCGGCGACGAGGTCCTGCGCGGCGCGGCGGCCATCCTGCGCAACTGCGTGCGCGAGATCGACATCGTGACCCGCTATGGCGGCGAGGAGTTCGCGGTGATCCTGCCGCGCACCTGCCTGCCGGGATGCCTGGCGGTCGCCGAGCGCATCTGGCGCGCGTTCGGCGAGGCGCGCTTCGGCGCGGCCGACTGCCGGCTGCGCGTGAGTGCCTCGCTCGGCGCAGCGAGCGTGCCGGCGAAGGAGGTGCGCATCCCCTCGGACCTCGTCGATGCCGCCGACCGCGCGCTCTACCAGGCCAAGCGCTCTGGCCGCGACCGCATCGGTCTGCCGGACTGGTCGCGCCCGCTGCCGCGGCAGCAGGCCGCGCCGGTCGCCGGTGGCGCGCGCGGGGTCTTCGGGTAGTGGGCTGAGTTGGGAATGAAGGCGCGCGGCTCGGTAGGGGCGCACAGCAGTGCGCCCGGCCAGAAATCGACCACGAGCGCGGCATTCGTTACGAGCCGTCGGCGATGCGCCCCAGCCGCACCGTTCGGGGAAGGCGGGGCCGTCAAACCCGCGGGGTCGGGCGCACTGCTGTGCACCCCTGCCCACCAGGCGGAGCGGGACCGTCGACTCGCGCCTCTCGACCCCGACTCGTCGACTGTCGCGACCACCGCGCGTGGGTCAGCGGTGACTGCCATGACAAGTGCCGACGAGTCTCGAAGTCTCCTCTGACAGGGTACGCAATGGCAGCTTCCGGCCTCCCAAAAGCGCCCAGTGGGTCCGCTGGCACCCCTGGCTAACCCCAGGTAATCTCTAGGGCGGTCCCGCGGTTGGGTCGTAACTGACCCATTTGCGGCCGCGGGGGAGCGCGAGCCTTGGTCGCAATTCGGGGAGCTTGCGCTGCCCGGGTCAGTAGGCACCCCGAATGCATCTGGGGGGGGCGAAAGGACGCCCTCTTGGTCAGTTCAGCGAAGCTCGAGCCAGGGCTACAGCCAGCGGTTCTTCTCGTCGCAGGGGACGAGGCGCTCATCGGGCGCGTCCGGTACCTGCTGCCGGCGGCGGACTTCCGTCTGCTGACAGCCGGCGAGGCGAGCGCAGGTGCCGAGGTTGTCGCGCGGGAGTGCCCGGCGCTCGTGCTCATCGAGCCGCGCCTTCTCGGCGCCAGCGACACGGAAGCGCTGGCCAGCGCCGCCGCGCGCGTCGGCGCGCACTTGCTGGTGGTCTGCGACGCCGAAGAGGACGGCAACGCCACAGGCGAGCAGGCCGTCGAGAGCGTCTTCGTCTCGCGAAGCGGGTCGCCGGCCAGCAATCCGCTGCGCTCGGCCTTCGAACGGCACCTGCTCGATGAGAACCGGCGCCTGCGTGCGCTGAGGCGCGCGAGCGAGGAGCGCATCGAGGAGCTCTTGGGCGCTCGCGACGACTGGGCGCGCACCTTCGACGCCATCGACGAGCCGCTTGCCATCCTCTCGCGTGATCTAAAGGTGACGCACGCCAACCGCGCCTTCCTGCGCCTTGCCGGGGCTCGAGTATCGGAGCCGGTCGGCATGGCCTGCCACCGGGCTCTCTTCGGGACCGAACGCCCCTGCGAGGCCTGTGCGTTGGGGTGGGGCGAGAGGCCCACGGCGCCGGTCGAGCTGGTCGCCGGCGGGCGCAGCTACTCGATGCACTGTTTCGACGGGGGCGAGCGGCACATCTGCCTCTATCGCGAGACGACCGAGGAGCGGGTCGTCACCCGCCGCGCGATGCAGACCGAGAAGCTCGCCGCGATAGGCCAGCTCGCCGCGGGCATCGCCCACGAGATCAACAACCCGCTCGGCGGCATACTCGCCTTCACGCAGTTGATGCTGCGCGACGAGGGGCGCTCGGAGCAGGACTTGGAGATGCTGGGTGAGGTCGAGAGGGCGGCCCTGCGCTGCAAACGCATCGTCGGCGGCCTACTCAACTTCAGCCGCCGGCGGCACGCGGGGTGCTCCTCCTTCGACCTCAACCAGCTCGCCGAGGACGTGGCGCTGCTCTTTCGTCCCCAGCTCAAGGGCCCGGCGACCGTCGTCCTCCACGAGGAGCTGTGGCCCGTGCCGCTGATGGTGCGCGGCGACGCGACGGAGATCGAGCAGGTCGCGCTCAACCTGCTCGTCAACGCGCTGCAGGCCTTCGACGGCCGCCCGGGGACGATAACCCTGCGCACCCGCCGGCAGGGCGAGCACGTCGAGCTGACAACCAGCGACGACGGCCCGGGAATCGCGCCCGAGCTGTTGTCGCGCATCTTCGAGCCGACCTTCACCACCAAGCCGCCCGGATTGGGCACCGGACTCGGGCTCGCGGTCGCCTGGGGCATCGCCGAAAGACACGGCGGGTCCCTCGAGGTGAAGAGCGAGCCGGGCACGGGCAGCACCTTCACGCTGAGGCTTTCGGCCGCCGCCGAGGCGGCCGGAGGCGACTTCGACCGCGGAACCCCAGGAGGCTGAGCATGTCAGTCGCCCCGTGCCCCAACCCGCAGGCCGCCGCAGCCGTGCGCCCCCGGGTCCTCGTCGCGGACGACGACCGGGTGGTCCTCAAGGCGGTCGCCGAGATTCTGCGCCGCGCCGGCTACGAGGTGACGGCCGTCGAGGACTCGGTCGAGGCGTTGGCGGCCGCCAGCGAGCCCGGCCTGGACGTCGCCGTCCTGGACATCAAGATGCCCAACGTCGGCGGGATGGACGTGCTGCGGGAGATCAAGGCGAAGCGCCCGGAGGTCGAGGTGGTGATGATGACCGCCTTTGCGACCGTGGAGACCGCGGTCGCCGCCGTCAAGGCGGGCGCCTACGACTACCTGACCAAGCCCTTCGAGAACATCGACGAGGTGGTGCTCACCGTCCAGAAGGCCTATGAGCGCAAGGCCCTGCTCGACCGCAACCGGCGCCTCGAGGGCATGCTCGAGGTGCGCGACCGGTTCGAGGGGCTCATCGGCCAGAGCCCGCGGATGCAGGCGGTCTTCAAGATGATCGCCGGAGTCGGCTACTCCTCGGCCACCGTGCTGCTGCAGGGCGAGAGCGGCACCGGCAAGGAGCTGGCGGCGCAGGCCCTGCACTACAAGAGCCCGAGGCGCGACAAGCCGCTCGTCGCGGTCAACTGCTCGGCGCTCTCCGAGACTCTGCTGGAGAGCGAGCTGTTCGGACACGTGCGCGGGGCCTTCACCGACGCGCACAGCAACAAGCGGGGCCTCTTCGAGGCGGCCGACGGGGGGACGCTGTTTCTCGACGAGATCGGCGACATTTCGCCCGTCACGCAGGTGCGGCTGCTGCGCGCGCTGCAGTCCGGCGAGATCAAGCGGGTCGGCTCCGACGAGGTCGTCCGGGTCGACGTCCGGGTGATCACCGCGACGAACAAGGACCTTGCCAAGGAGATGATCGAGGGCCGCTTCCGCGAGGATCTCTACTACCGGCTCAACGTCATCTCCATCCAGCTTCCGCCGCTGCGCGACCGGCGCGAGGACATCCCGCTGCTCGCCCACCATTTCCTCGGCGAGTACTCGGCGCGCATGGGCAAGAAGCTGCTCGGGATGGAGCCCGAAGCGCTGGAGGCGCTGGGCGCTCACTCGTGGCCGGGCAACGTGCGCGAGCTGCAGAACGTGATCGAGCGGGCAGTCGTGCTCGCCCAGGGCCAGAGCGTGACGGCCGCGGACCTCCCGGCGTCGATGCAAGGCAAGAGGGAGCTCGAACACGAGCGCGGCGCGACCAGCCTGGCGCACCTGCCGTACACGACGGCGAAGCGGCTGGCCGTCGCGGCTTTCGAACGCCGCTACTTGACGGCCGTGCTCGCCAACGCCAACGGGAACATCTCGATGGCGGCCAAGGCCGCTGGCGTCGACAGGTCGAACTTCCGCAGGCTGCTCAAGCAGTATCAGGTCGAGCGCTATGCGGCCTCGGCAGAGGAAACCGAGGCCGCCGGCCGCGATAGGTAGGCCCGCGGGCGCGCGCCGCGCATTCCCGAGAGCTTGGCACGGAATATTTCGGTCGGCCGCCTGCCTCCAGCCGCTGCCAGCCACGACGCTCAAGGTCTGTCGGGATGCCGCTCGCCCCGAGCCTGCCGAGGGGCTCGGGCCGATCGGTTATCGCTCGAAGGATTCTTCGACACATCCTCAGCGCACGCGGCGTTTGTCGCGCCTGCGGCGCGATGGCAAGATGGCGCCGCATTTTTTCCGGTGGAGGTGTCATGGGTCGAGCGCTGTGGGCGGGGATTCTTCTTGGTCTGTTCGCGGCCTGCGGTGACGTGGATGCCCCTGGAGGGCAGGACGCAGGCGATTTTCCCGACGCTCAGGCGGTGCTGGACGCAGGCACGGACGGACCGGATGCCTCGGCGGCCGACAGTGGCTCAGAGGAGGCCGACGCGGGAGATCGCTGCGAGCAGAGCCGGCCGCGCGCGCTCGTCTCGCTCAGCCTCGAGCCGGCGACGATTACGGTCGAGGCCGGCGAGCAGGTGCGAATCGGCGTGCGCGGCACCTTCGACGACGGCTGCGTCGCCAACGTGACCGGCAGCGTGCGCTACACGGTGGCCGACGGGGCCATCGCCCGGGTCGTCGACGCGCCGCCGGACCCTGACAGCGCGCTGCTCGGAAAGGCCGTCGAGGGGCTCGCCGAGGGGCAGACGACGCTGGTTGCCAGCACGCAGGAAGGCGGCGCTGGCATCGCCTCGGCGCCCACCTCCATCACCGTCGAGCAGGGCGAGGTCATCCCCGGGGCGACCGAGACCCGCGCGATTTGGGTGACCCGCTTCGCCTACGGCTCGGCCGCCGAGGTCAGGAGCATCATCAACAAGGCCGCCGACAACAACTTCAACGCCGTCTATTTCCAGGTGCGCGGGGTGGCCGACGCCTACTACCGCTCGAACCTGGTGCCCTGGTGGAAGGGCTGGGGCCGTGACCTCGGCGAGGACCCGGGCTGGGACCCGCTGCAGACGGCCATCGACGCGGCGCACGCGCGCGGCATCGAGCTGCATGCCTACATCAACGCGCTCAGCGGCTGGACCAAGAGCGGGACGACCCCGGGGGTCATCCCGGATTCGGTCGCTGGCGCCGCGCAGCACATCCTCAAGCAGCACCCGGAATACGTCTGCAAGGACGATCAAGGGGTCGACAGCCCCAGCGAGTACACCTACATCGCGGCCGACCCCGGCTACATCGAGCACTTCGCCGACGTCGTCGAGGAGCTGATCACCAACTACGACGTCGACGGCGTCCACATGGACCGGCTGCGTACCCCGGGGCGCAGCTTCTGCCACACGCCGACGCTCGACGCGATGTTCGCCCAGCAGTCGCTCTCGTTCGCCGACTTCCAGCGCGCGCAGATCGACAAGCTCGTCGAGGCGGTCTACCAGCGGGTGCTCGACACCAAGCCGAGCGTCATCGTCTCGGCGGCGGTCGGGGGAATCTACAAGAGGCTGCCCAACTGCAGCACCAGCGAGGGTTACGGCGACTACTACCAGGACTCGATCGGCTGGATGGCCAAGGGGATCATCGACGAGCTCAACCCGATGACCTACTGGGACCTCAACCCGGGGAGCTGCACCGACTGGGGCGCGCACACCGATGTCTTCCTCGCCGGCGCCAACGGGCGGCGAGTCGTCGCCGGGATGCACGCGCGCGAGGGCTCGACGGCCAACTTCTCGCGCATCGCCGCGCGCATCGAGTTCGCCCGGAGCCGGAACACCACCGGCCACATCGTCTTCGCGAGCACCTACCTGGAACAGGACAACACCTGGGACGACTTCCTCGCCGGCCCCTACGCCGAGCCCAAGCCGCCGACGCCGCTGACGCACCGGTAGGGATGGACGGCAGAGCTCCAGCTCCGCCAGTCGCAATGGGCCGGCCGCGCGAACGATGAAAGGTCGGGACGCGCGGAGGGGAAGGATGGACGGCGGAGCTCCAGCTCCGCCAGTCGCAATGGGCCGGCCGCGCGAAGGATAAAAGGTCGGCGACGCGCGGAGGGGAAGGATGGACGGCGGAGATCCAGCTCCGCCAGTCGCAATGGGCCGGCCGCGAGCGCCCGCTCCGCTTCCTGGCAGCGACGGCGAAGCTCCCCTCGATTCAACCTCGTCCGCTCGTTCCCGCGGAAGCTTCCTCCATCCGTTCGCGCGTCCGCCCTCCATCCCTCGGCGCCCATGAGGTATGGTGCGCGCCTTCTAACCCCAAGAGCACGGAAAGCCATGCGATTTCTCTCCGGCGTACAGCCTTCGGGCGCTCTCCATCTCGGCAACTACTTCGGCGCCATCCGCCAGTTCGTGGAGCTGCAGGAGAAGGGCGAGTCGCTCTACTTCATCGCCAACCTCCACGCGCTGACCACCGTGCGCGACGCGGAGACCCTGCGCCAGAACACGCTGGGCATTGCGCTCGACTACCTGGCCCTCGGGCTCGATCCGGCGCGCGCCGTGCTGTTTCGCCAGTCCGACATCCCCTTCCACACCGAGCTCTACTGGATTCTCGGCGCGGTGACGCCGATGGGGCTGCTCGAGCGGGGCCACAGCTACAAGGACAAGACCGCGCGCGGCTTCTCGCCCGATCTCGGGCTGTTCTCCTATCCGGTGCTGATGGCCGCCGACATCCTGCTCTACCGCGCCGACACGGTGCCGGTCGGCAAGGACCAGAAGCAGCACCTCGAGTTCGCGCGGGACATCGCCACCAAGTTCAACGTCACCTTCGTCAAGGGCTACGACCCGCAGGACCCGGAGGCGACGCAGGGCAAGAAGAAGGCAAAGGGCATCCTCAAGCTGCCCGATCCGATGATCCTCGAGAGCACCGCGGTCGTCCCCGGGACCGATGGCCAGAAGATGTCGAAGAGCTACGGCAACACCATCGACCTCTTCGCCGACGACAAGACGCTCAAGAAGCAGATCATGGGAATCGTGACCGACTCGACCCCGGTCGAGGCGCCCAAGGCCCCCGAGAACAACTCGGTCTTTCTCCTGCTCAGCCTCTTCCTGAGCCCCTCGGAGATAGAGGAGGTCGCCGAGAGCTACCGGCGCGGCGGCACCGGGTACGGCGAGTACAAGAAGCGGCTGCTCGAGGCGTTTCACGCGCACTTCGACCCGGCGCGGCAGAAGCGCGCCGAGCTCGTCAAGGACCTCGGCGCCGTCGAGCAGATCCTCAGAGACGGGGCGCGCCGTGCCACCGAGATCGCCGCTCCGGTGATGGACGAGGTGCGCGGGGCGGTGGGCTTGCCGACCGGGATCTGATCGAGAGAGAAGGCGCCGATGGTGTTCAAGATCGTTCCCGCACCCGGGACGCCCGCCGCGGAGCTGCTGCAGCTTTCCGACCGCGAGGCCGCGCTCTCACGCGACGAGGTTGCGCTGCTCGAGAAGGGCGCCGAGATCGAGGTTTTCGCGCGTGACGTGCAGGTGCGGCTCGACGAGGCGCGGGCAGCGCTCCAGCGGCTGGCGAGCTCGCCTGTCCACTCGAGCGCCGAAGCGGCGTTCATGCGCAGCCTCGGTCTGGTCGTGCCGCCGCACATCGCGAGCGCGGAGACCGCGGCCGCGCTCGAAGCCCGCCGTCAGGCGTTCGCGGCTCGCGAGCGGGCCGCGGCCGCCGAGCGAGCCGCCGTCGAGACCCGCGCTTCCCAACTCGCCGAGATCGACCGGCAGGTCGCCGAGATCAAGGGGCTCGCCGGAGAGCTCGCGGCGCAGGCCGAACAGGCGCTCGCGCGGGCCCGAGCCGAGGAGCAGCGCCGGGTCGCCGCGCAGATCATCGATTTGACGAGGCCCAAGACGCGCCCCGCTGCTGCGCCCCACCCGGCGCCCGTGCCGCAGGCGGCGGCCGCTTCGGCGCCGCAGAAGCAGCCCGCCGCCGGAGCGCGTTCGGCCGAGCCCGCGGCACCTGTCGCGCCGAGCAGGCCGGCCGCAGCGTTGCAGCCGGCGCCACAAGCCGGCCCGCCGGTGGCCAGCCAAGCTGCGCTCGCCGATGCGAACAGGCGCCAGAGCCCGCGTCACCGACTGCAGGCCGAGGTCTCGCTGTCGAGCGAGTCCAACTTCTTCACCGGCTTCTCGGGCGACCTCTCCGAGACCGGCATCTTCGTCGCGACCTACGAGAAGCTGCTGCCGCCCGGCAGCCAGGTCGACCTCTCGCTGAAGCTCCCGGGCAGGCCGCCGCTCAACGTGAGCGGGGTCGTGCGATGGGTGCGCGACTCGGCTGATCGTGCGCCGGGCGTCTTTCCGGGCATGGGCATCGAGTTTGGGCAGCTCAGTCCTCAGGACGCCGCCGCGGTGCAGTCGTTCCTGCAGAAGCGCGAGCCGATGTTCTGGGCCGACTGAAGCGCTGTCGAAGAGTACTTCGGACGGTTGCACCCCTAAATCCCCTCTTCCCGCGCAAGCGCGGGTGAGGGGACTTTCGCTTGCTCGCGCGCGGTGGCTCTGCGGCGGTCGGCTGTTCGTTGGCGGGACAGAGCGGGGCAAGAGACCGGTAACGAGCTCGGGGTGAGCGGCAACCGGAGATTTCGCGACGACTCTCGAGACACCGGCGCTGCGTCCCGGGCTACGGCTTGTCGGCGTCGATCCCGTAGTCCTTGATCTTGTAGATGAGCGCGCGCTGGCTCAGCTCGAGTAGCTCGGCGGCTCGCGTGCGGTTGCCGCCGGTCTTGCGCAGCGCCCGGCGGATAAGCTCGGCCTCGACGATGACGGTGGCCCGCTTTATCGAGAGCTCTTCGGGGCCGATGACCAAGGCGTCGGCTGCGCCTGAGGCTAGCGGAGGCCTTGCGGACATTTGCCGCAGGCCCTCGGGCATGATCACCTCGCCCTCGCTGAGCACCATCGCGCGCTCGATGGCGTTCTCCAGCTCGCGCACGTTGCCCGGCCAGGAATAGGCGAGCAGCCGCTCCATCGCCGCCGCCGAGATCGAGCTGATGGGCGGCTTGCGCCCGAGCCGCTCGTTGTACTTGGCGACGAAGTGCCAGGCGAGGTTGGGGATGTCCGAAGGGCGCTCGCGCAGCGGTGGCAGCCGCACGTTGACCACGTTGAGCCGGTAGAAGAGGTCCTCGCGAAACCGCCCCTCGGCGACCTCCTGCGCGAGGTCGCGCCGGGTCGCGGCGACGACGCGCACGTCGATCCTCTCGCTCCGAGTGTCGCCGACGCGCCGCAGCTCCTCCTCCTGCAGCACTCGCAACAGCTTCACCTGCAGGGCCGCCGGCAGCTCGCCGACCTCGTCGAGCAGTAGCGTGCCGCCGTCGGCTTCGCCGAAGAGCCCCTTCTTGCTGCGCACCGCGTCGGTAAAGGCGCCCTTGACGTGCCCGAACAGCTCGCTCTCCATGAGCTGCTCGGGCAGCGCGCCGCAGTTGACCGCGACAAAGGGCATCGAGGCCCGCGGCGACAGATCGTGCAGGGCGCGGGCGATGAGCTCCTTGCCGGTTCCGCTCTCGCCGGTGATCAGCGCGGTCGACTTGACGGGCGCGAGCTTGCGGACCTGCCGCACGACCTCCTGCATCTGCTCGCTGGTCCCGATGAGGTTCTTGATCGTGAGGTCGCGCGACAGCTCGCTTCTCAGGCGCTCGTTCTCTCGCTTGAGCCGCTCGCGCTCCTCGGCCTTGCGCAGGACGAGCACGACCTCGTCCGGCTTGAACGGCTTGTTCACGTAGTCGTAGGCGCCCGCCTTCATCGCCTCGATGGCCGAGTCGTGCGTGCCGTAGGCGCTCATCACCACGACGGTCAGCTCGGGGCGGCGCTGGCGGATCTCCTTGAGGAGCGTGATGCCGTCCATCTTCGGCATCCGCACGTCCGAGAGCACCAGGTCGTAGTCGCGCGCCTCGAGCTCCGCGAGCGCCTCCTCTCCATTGGAGACGGCACGGACCTCGTAGCCGCCCTCGGTGAGGATGACTGCGAGGACGTGCCGCATGCTGCTGTCGTCGTCGACGAGGAGAACGTTTCGGAAGCGCATCGACTCGGAAGACTAGCCGATCGCAGCCGCGCGTGGAGGGGAGCGGTGAGGAGCGGATGCGCGTCGGGTCTCACCTTTCCGAGCAGCGGACTGCCGCGTGAGGCGACGCGCTGCGAGAGTTATCAACCGTGGTTTCGCTCGCAGGCCCGCGTCGGAACTGGCGGCATCTTCGAGGCGCGGCCGACCTCGCCATGAACCGCCGTCCCGCTAACGGGTCGCCAGAGCGAGCGCCTGGGCGCTCAACCGGTTCATCAGCGCCCGGAAGCACCGCACGCACAGATCGTGGTCGAGCCGGGCCTTCCACCGGCCGCCGTAGCAGAACCGGGCGTGGGCACTGTGGCAGTGCTGGCAGAGGTGGCGCTGACTGCGCATCGGCTCGGTCATGACGGCTCTCCGGATCGGTCGAGCGGACATACGGCGCTCGCCGCGCGCGGCGATGCCCGGCGTGGCCTGCGCTTCTCCTTGTTTCCCGGGCGTATCGAGTTGCGGTTGATGCGGTGTGAGCTCGGAGCAGAACCGGGCGGAGTCGAAGAGGGTTTTCTCGACAGGTCTTCAGTGGACACGACTCACCTCCACTCGGACGATCTCTCGGGTCCAGCCCACGCTCGAGAGCGATTCGAAGAGCTTGAAGCGAGCGACAGCGCGGCCGGCGGCCTGTCGCTCGTCGGGGGCGTGAATGACGAAGCACGACGAGTATTCGCGGACTCGGCCGGTTTGCAGCTCATAGGTCGGCTCCCGATAGCGAACGGTGACGGCGAATCCAGGCTCGAGGGCTTTGGGGGTCGTCGCGCTCATCGCTTCCTCCCGACTGAATGGAACCAACGTTCAGGAGCTTGGTCCGATGCTTCGAGGTCGTTCAGGCTGCGTGGGCCTTCAGGCTACCTGCCAGCACGGACGCGGCTTCGGCCTCGCTTCTGACAGGCGACGCTCGAAAAGGTGCCGGGGCGCGCCAGGGCTCGTGCAGGTCCACGTGATGAGCCGGCAACCACGCGAAGCCCGGGCAGTTGAGGCCAGGCTCGATTTCGCGGTCGGTTTGGGGTTCGCGGCGACTCGCCGCGAGGGCCTCACGACCGTTCCTCGACTTTGACGCGAGGCGCCTCAGCCTGCCCTGGACTACCGACTTTGGAACTCGTTGCCCGGCAGCACGATTGTGGAGTTCCGGCCTTTCTGTCGGCCGCCGGGATCGCTCGCATAGCGGCCCAATCCCTCGAAAAGTGCATTGCCACGCGCCTCGACCAACCGGCGACCGATGGCCTGGGTTGCGGGCGAAACTCGGGCTCTGCTCGTGGCACGGCCGGTGGCCCGTCCAAATTGCTCGAAGAGGCTCGTGGCGCGTCTGGCGCGGCGGTGCATCCCTGCTGTTGCTTGCGCTTTGGCTGCAGCCAGGTTGAGCGAGCTTTTGTGTCCGTGTCCGGGGGTATGCTCGCCACGTTGCGAAGGGGTCGAGGGGCGGCGGCGCCGGGGTCGCGGGCGAGAGCGGGCGCTGTCAGACAGGGGCCGAACGCGGCGTCTGGACGGGCAGGAACCAACCGAGGAGAAGCAGCGAATGAGAAGGACGCGACCGATGCTGAGGATTCTGGGCGGCTTGAGCGAAGCGCAGGACCTCATGGACGCCAGGGACTACGAGAAGGCGCGTGACTTGTTGCTGGAGGTCGAGGTCGACATCCAGCGCGCATCCATTCGCTCGGCGCATGTCCACTGGCTGCTCGGCATCACCCTCGACAACCTTGGAGACCTGCCCATGGCGCTTTCGCACATCGAGAAGGCAATCGAGCTCGACCCGCTCGCGGTGCCCTTCCACCGCTCGTTCGACATCGTGACCAACCGCATCCGCGCCTCGCTCGTCGCGCCCGAGCGCGACCCCGGCGACGAGTCGACCCCGCGGCTCTACGAGCTGCTCGTGCGCTCGGGCGAGGCGGACACCGGCTGCCATGTGGCGATGGCACGCCACCACCTGCACGCCGGAGAGCTCGACGAGGCGATGCGGCTGCTCGTCGCGGTCACCACGCTCGATCCGCTCCACCACGAGGCCTGGGTGCTCACCGCGGCCCTCGCGAGGAAGGCGGGCGATGCCGAGCTCGCCGAACGCGCAGAGATCGAGGCCGCGGCCACTTCGGGCAAGGCGCCTGTGCCTTTCGCGATCAAGGGCGTCGCCGAGGGGTAGGCACCACAGCGCCCCGGCAGGAAGGCCCTCGTGTCCGGTCGCCGGCGCGAGGGCTTTCGCGTCCCGGCGGTCCGAGGCCGGGCGAAAAGCGCGGTAAAAGCGCAAGGTTGGCCGGAAGAAAAGAAGCCCAGGGAATGCCCCCTGCAGGGCCTGGAGCGGCCCCAGGGGCTCCGTCCCCAAGGCCGGCAACCAAAAGCTCTACGGGACAGCCAGGCCCTTCCCAGGCCGATCCGGCCTCCAAAAGTTGCCCGAAGGAGCACAAGCGCGGCTGAAGAGGTGTCGAGGAATCCTTCGAACGGGAACCGGTCAGCCCGAGCGTCGGACGAGCTTGCGAGGCCGAAGGGCCCGACTCCGCATTCCATCCATCCATCGGCTGCGATAAGGCGAGGCAGCCAAATCTTCCAATCGGAATGGAGGATGAAGCTCCAGTTTCGTCGTCGTGCGGTGGCGAGGCGGAGCTGGAGCTCCGCCCTCCATCCTTCGGGTGTGGGCGGCTTTCTGGGCGCGGCGGAGCAGGAGTTCCGCCCTCCATCGCTATCCGCCGTCCATTGCTACCGCGGGCCCTTCAGCAGCCCCCAGCGCCCTTCGGTTAGAGTGCTCCTCACGTTTGCGGAACGAAAGCAGGCGCCCAACAGGAGCTTCGGCGATGTCAGCGAACTCGCGTCGGAAAAGGACCGTGGCCCTCACGCTCCTCGCTTTGGGGATCGCGACTTCGCTCGCCGTCTATCTCACGTCGGACGATGAGGACACGCTCTTTCGGTCGAGCGCCGAAGAGGTCACGCCCTCGCGCGAAACGCGCCCCGGAGACCAAAGTGGGAGCAGTGTGGCGCGGTCGCGCTCTGCGCATTCCTCCCCGGGCGCCGACGCCGGTGACGCGTCTGAAGCCTCGCGAGTCGCCGTCCGCGCGGCTTGGGGCTCGGGCCCGAACGAGCTTGGACGCACGCGCCCTTCGGAGGGCAACCCCGAGGCGCCGATGAGCTTCGCGACCGATGCGCTGGGCCGCAGCTTCGTGCTCGATCAGGTCAACGGGCGCATCGCGCGCTACGACAAGGACGGCAAACCGCTCGACTCGTTCCTGACCACCCAGCAGGCGCCACAGGATCTCGCGCTGGGACCCGAGGGCAACGCCTTGGTCCTCGATCGGCTCGTCGACAAGACCGTCGCTGTCATCGGACCCGACGGCCGTCTCCTCGGCGAGCTGCCGGTCGAAGGCCGGGGCATCGAAGAGGGCGGCGGCGTCACCGGCGTGTTCGTCGACGGCACCGATGTCTACGTCGAGCGCGAACACGGAGATCTCGTCCGCATCGGCGACACCGAAGGCAACGTCGACGAAGAGCGCCCCGAAGTGCCCGGCCGACCCTCGCGCGACGGCCAGTCCTTCCTCAATGCCGGCATCGTCGAGGTGCTCTCGGGCCGGGTCTACGTCAACTCGGTGGAGCGGCCTTCGCTAGAGCATCGCTTCACGCGCGAGCTGCGAATGGGCGCGCCGACCCCCGGCATCGTGCTGCTCGACACCGACCTGCGCGGCAACATCTACCTTGGCCTCCTCCTCGAGCTTGGCGCCGCGGGCCCCGAAGACGAGCCGAGGCCCTCCATCCGCGTGCTCTGCCTGTCACCCGCCGACGGCCAGCCGTGGGGAAGCGCCGACTTGCCGGTCAGCTCCATGCCGGAGGAGACCTTCCGCGACCTCGTCGTCCTCGACGAAGGCGGGCTCCTTTTCGCGTTTCGCGGCGAGTCCGGCGTCAGCTACCAGCGCTACGAGTGCCGCTGACAGCGAAACCCCTCTCGGCCCGCCGGTTCAGTTCGGCTCGCCCCGAGCCCCGTTCTCCCCGAGCTCTGCACCGGGGCCTCGCCCGGCCGTGACCTCGAGCTGACAGGGGGTTGAGAGGGCCGGAGCCCCAGCCTTCGTGCTGGCGGATCCGAGAGTCGTCGCGAGTCTCTCCCGCTCATCTCGAGCCCGTTACCGGCCCCTGAGGCTCGGCCGACGAAGAGGCCGGAGGAGGCAGCGTCCCGGCGGCGACGAGGCCTCGGAAGAGCACCGTCGCGGAGACGACCGCCGCGGGGACGAAGAAGGAATTGAGCAGCGGGATCCAGAGCATCAGCGCAATCGCCGCGCCGAACCCCAGGCACAGGGGCAGGCGCTTCTTGAGCACGTGGATCTCGTGGTCGAAGCCGTAGAGGTGGCGCGCCATCGGAATGTCCAGGTACGAGACGGTCACCCAGACTGCGGTCCAGCACCAGCTCAGCCCCGTCCACAGAGGCCCGCCCGCGACCGGTATCAGCAAAAGCGGCAGGAGGGCCGCCTGACCAACGAGCAGCACGAGGAGCCTGACCAGCCCGTTGGCGATGGCGCGCACGGTCTCTTTGAGAAGGCGGCCAAAGCTTCCGTCCTCGCTCACCGCAACCCCGAGCGCCTTCTCGGCCTGGACAGAGAGCGGGTCCATCAGCGGCGCGACGAGCAGGGGCGGCACGACGTTGGCGCCGATGATGAAGAGCAGCCCGTAGACCAGGGCGACCAGCAGCTTGTGGGCCGCGAGCGCGTACCAGGCTTCAGGCTCCTTCCAGAAGGTGGCGACCAGGTCGGGCGCGAGGTGCCAGAGCGCCACCAGCACCCCGATCAGCGAAAGGAAGGTCACCGCCGCGACGCTCAGGGTCAGCAGCATCAGCTTCGAGGTCGAGAAGACGAGGCGCAGCCCGCGGAAGGGGATGGCGAAACCCCGGAACAAATCGAGCGGGCCCGCACGGCGCAGGTCTGGGATGGGCAAGGGTCAACCTCCTCCACGACTACGCGCGAGGCATCCGTTTGATTGCCGAGCTCGTGAAAGGGCGTGGATTCTAGCCGCGAACCCCGGGAGCGGGCGCTGGCTGCAGCCGCGACGGGCGCGGGCAAGTCGCCTCGGGCCCTTGGCGGGCGAATGACCGCTCGGCCGCGACCACGGCGGGCAGCGCCCGGCTGCCCGCCCGGGCCTCGACCGCGCGCTCGTGACATGCGGATCAGGCCTGCTGGCAGCGCTACCCTTTCTCAGGCCGTGTTTTCGAGGGGTTGCTTGACTGCTTTTGCCGGCGCGATGTTTGCTGTCGAGCGCCCGTCACACGACAAAGGAGCTCTCGATGAAGCACCTCACTCGCGCCCTTCTGAAGCTGATGACCGCTGGAATCCCCGTAGTAATCGCCGCCTGCTACGGAGTGCCGTACGAATACGGCTTCAGCAAGAGCGGCAACGTCGTCGATCGCACGACGCACGCCGGCATCGGCGGCATCAAGATCGGCTGCGTGCTCGCCGACGGCACGCTCGAGTCCGAGACCTACAGCAGCACCGACGGGTCCTTCATGGTCGAGTACAACCAGGACTGCGCGACGCTCACCGCCGAGGACGTCGACGGCGAAGAGAACGGCGGTCTGTACGCGAAGACCGAGATCCCCTTCAGCCCCGATTCGGCCACCATCACGGTGCTGATGGACAAGGAGTAGGCAAGGTGCAGGGAAAACTGCGCGGATGGCTTCATCCGGTCTATCGCTCCCTCGAAACATCCGCGCACCTGCTGCGCTACCTCTTCCTGGAGCTCACGCAGCGCTGCAACCTCGACTGCCTGCACTGCGGCAGCGATTGCGGGCGCGAGACGCGGCTGAACGAGCTCACCACCGAGGAGTGGCTCGCCTTCTTGCGCTACCTGCCGCAGCACTTCGACCGCAGACAGCTCGTCCTCGTCGTCACCGGGGGCGAGCCGTTCTGCTGTCCCGATTTCGAGCGGATCCTTGGCGGGCTGAAGGAGAACGGCCTGACCTGGGGCATGGTCTCCAACGGCTGGGCGCTGAGCGAGGCGAACGTCGCCAAGGTCGTCGATGCGGGCCTGGCCAGCATCACCGTCAGCCTCGACGGGCTCGCCGAGTCACACGACTGGCTGCGCGGTCGCGCCGGCTCCTACGAGCGCGCGGTCGCTGGCATTCGCCGCCTCGTCGCCGCGCGGCTGCCGTTCTTCGACGTGGTCACCTGCGTCAACCCGCGCAACCTCGACGAGCTGCCGCGCGTGCTCGAGCAGCTTCACGCCCTGGGAGTGCCGGCTTGGCGGCTCTTCAACATCTTCCCCAAGGGCCGCGCAAAGCAGAATTCCGAGCTGCACCTCTCCGAGGAGCAGATGCGCCGGCTCTTCTCCTGGATCGACGAGACGCGCGCCTCGCTCCGGGGCAGCGGCTTTCAGATGCAGTTTAGCTGCGAGGGCTACCTGCCTCCTGCGCTCGACAGGCAGGTGCGCGACGAGCCGTACTTCTGCCGCGCGGGCATCAACATCGGCTCGGTCCTCGCCGACGGGGCCATCTCGGCCTGCCCCAACATCTCGCGCTCGCTCGTGCAGGGGAACATCCGCGAGGACGACTTCGAGAAGGTCTGGGAGGAGCGCTTCGAGCCCTTCCGCAAGCGCGAGTGGATGCGCACCGGCGATTGCGTCGGCTGCAAGCAGTGGCGCCACTGCAAGGGCAACTCTCTGCACCTTTGGGACGACGAGACAAAGCGCACCGCGCTCTGCCACCACCGAATCCTCTCGAAATAGCCCCCGCGCACCGCTGCCACGGTGCGGCCGGACAAGCCGCCCTCGGACGGTCGAAAACGCCTACGGGCGTTCGCCAGAAAAGCCCTGCGCAAGGGCGCGACGGCGTCGCGGCACGAAGGCGAGCGCAAGCGCCGCGGCAAGGAGCGGCATCGCACCGGAGGGAGTGCTCTCGCAGCCGCAACCGGTCGGGACCGCCACCGATTCGACCCCCCGCCCTGTTCCGCTGTCGGTGCCGAGCCCGGCGTCTTCGCTTCCTGCGTCGTTGACGAGGCCTGCGTCGCGGGGACGGCCCGCGTCACGCCCGTTCCCCGCGTCCTCGGAGATACCGGCGTCGTCAGGGATGCCCGAGTCGCTGGGAATGCCCGCGTCGTAGGAAACGCCCGCGTCGTAAGACCAGCCGGCGTCATAAGGCAGCCCCGCGTCGTAGGGCAGGCCGGCGTCGTAGGGCAGGCCGGCGTCGTAGGGCAGGCCGGCGTCATAGGGCAGGCCGGCGTCATAGGGCAGGCCGGCGTCGTAGGGCAGCCCCGCGTCGTAGGGCAGCCCCGCGTCGTAAGGCAGCCCGGCGTCGTAAGGCAGCCCGGCGTCGTAGGGCAGGCCTGCGTCGAAAGGGAACCCTGCATCCGGCGTCTCGCAACCCGTGGAGACGAGCCCGGCGGCGCGGGCGACGAACGTCGCGAGCTCCGCGCGCGTCGTGGTCTTGGCCGGGCAGAAGAGCCCCGGCGCGCAGCCCGACACCACGCAGTGCTCGACCAGGCTGTGGATGGCGCCGGCGGCCGGATCGCTCACCGGGACGTCGGAGAACTGCGAGCTCGCCGGCGGCGTGGTCGGCAACCCGAAGGCCCGGGCGCTGAAGATCGCGACCGCCCACCGCGGCGCCGGGTCGTCGGGGCAGAACCGGCCTCCTCCGCAGCCGGCGGTGATGCCCTGGGCGACTGCGGTCTCGATCTCGCGGTAGAGGGCATGGCTTCGCGGCACATCGCTGAAGGTGGGCGTGGCCGGATTGACCTGCGGCATCCCGGCGACCCGCACGAGCATGGCGATCGCGGCCGCGCGCGTGGTCCGGCAGAGCGGGCAGTAGTAGGGCGGGTTGGCGCTGCACCCGTTGGTTCCGCCGGCGGCGTAGACCGCCTCGATGACCGGGAAGGCCCAGTAGGTGTCGGCCACGTCGTCGAAGGTGCCCGTGGCGCCGGCGACCGGCGCGGGGCTGCAGCAGCGCGAGGGCTCGTTCTCGGGAATCTGCAGGCGCGTCACGCCGAGGTGGTTGGCGACGACGCGCTCGGAGCCGTCGCTCGGACGGTTGACGACGCCTCGGGCCGCCAGCCACAGGGCGCTCGAGCCGCCGCCGTCGAAGTTCATCGCGTCCCAGGCGCCCAGGTCGAGCAGGACCTGGCCGAGCTCCTGGGTGGTCACCCCGCGCGAAGAGGTCGAGCGCCCATCGACGACCGCGAGGATCAAGGTCTTGCCGTCACGGCTTATCCCCACGGCGCTGCGCGGGTGGCGCTCGGCGTAGTGGCTGTCGGTGTCGTACTGCGGCACTCCGCCCACCAGGCAGTTGGGGTCGCCGCCGACGATCTCGCGCATCCAGGCTTCCGGCGTCGTTCCGAGGTTTTCGGATTCCGGGCGAATGCTGATCTTGCCGTCTCTTCCGGCGGCGAAGAGCGCCCAGGACGCGTTGTCGGCGGTGTCGGTCCAACGCTGGCCTGAGCCCATGGCGAGTCCCACGGTGCCGTAGGTCGTGTAGCCGAAGAAGTCGCCGTTGATCGCCGCGCGGGCGCCCACGCTGCTGCCCCAGCGACTCGGCGTCTGCCGGCGCTCGTCGCTGCGAGTGGCGCGCAGGTCGATGGACGGGTCGCACATGTCCACGAGGAGCGCGTGGATGGAGAGCGGTGCGCTGGTGGTGCGGTGCAGGTACCTCAGACCGGGCTCGGGGTTGCTCCAGTTGTCCGCGGCGCGCGCGGGCGCGCTGAAGGTCAGTGCGAGGGCGACCAGCAGGACGGGCTTCGTGGTGTTCGTTGTGGCGCGCATGGCGTTCAGCTAGCAGGCATCTTCGCGACTGTCGAGACACGGGCCCGCTGCGGTGAGCCCCGGTCTACTGCGCCGCGGGTTCGCCTGGCGGCTTCGAGAGGTGTCGCGAAAGCTCCGGCGGCCCGTCGCGCAAAGGCTGGGAAGCGCCCCCGCCGTCTCGGCGGCCAGTGTGCGCGAGTGAAGTAAGGCGTCGAAGCGAGGCTGAGAAGGTGCTTTCGGCGCATCCACAGCGCCGCAAGACCTGCGAATGCTCCTGTCCGCGAGAGCAGGCCCCCTTCGACTTCGGCCTCGCAAGCTCGGCCTGCGCTCGGGGTGAACGGGCGGGCGGGCCGAGACTAGGGAGATTCTTCGACACCTCTTGAGCGGCTGGGCCCAGCCCGAGGACCGGGAGCGCTCGCTGAAGGCAGGTTTCGACCGGCACCTGGCCAAGCCGCCCGAGCTCGAGGAGCTGCTGCAGGAGCTGTCCGGCCGTCCCGACCAGGTGAGAGACGGGCCGCCCGGTGCTGCGCTTCCGGAGTCGGACCAAAGCACGCTCGACCCGGCAGAGAGTATCCTTGCGCTGTGCTCCCGGCCGGTGAAATAGCCGGCGACCTCCTGCGTAGTGAGAGACCATGGAAAAGCAGACCTCCGCCTGCGGATTGTTGCTGGCGACCTTCACCTCGCCGCTGCGCGCGCTGCGCGAGGCGGCAGAATCGCGCCGCTGCCTCCTGCCCATCCTCGTCGCTACGGCGCTCTCCGGGGCGTTCGCGGTGGTGGCGATCCCACGCATCGACTTCGCCACGACCATCGCCGAGAACCTCGACGCCTCGCCCGCGGCCGCGAAGATGACTCCGCACGAGCGCAAGAAAGCGATCGAGACCGGCTCGAAGGTCGGCGCGATAGCCGCCGTCGTCGGGGGCATCGCCGGCCCGGCGGCCATGATCCTCGCCGCCGCGCTCTTTCTGTGGATCGGCTTCAAGGTCGCCGGGGGCAAGCCTGGCTTCGTCCCTTCGCTCGCGGTCGTCGGGCACGGGATGTTGCCGCTGTCGCTCAAGAGCCTGCTGAGCATCCCCGCTCTGCTGCGACGGCAGGCCCTCCCCGCCGACGCGCTCGGAGGCCTGCTGCCCTCCAGTCTCGCGGCGCTCGCCCCGGACGCCGCCACATCGCGCCTCGCGCTGCTGTCGGCCTTCGACCTGTTCAGCCTCTGGTCCCTCGTGCTCGTGGCCCTCGGCATGGCGCACGTCGCGCGGGTTTCCAAGGTGCGCTCGGCCGTCACCACCCTGGTCCTCTGGGGCGGCTACGTCGCTCTCTTCCACGTCGCCCTCCCGTCCATCGGGGCCGCGTCCTGATGCCCATGCTCGCTCCGCTCCTCCTCGCGCTCGCCGCGGCCGCCGCGCCTCTCGGGCCCCCGGGCGTTCCCCTCTGTCTCGACGACGCGCTCGCCGAGGCGGCTCGCAACAACCCGGACCTGCAGCTCGCGCGGCTGCAGGGCGAGAGCGCCGATGCCCAGGCGAGCGCGAGCTGGGCCGGCGTGCTGCCCCGGCTCGACCTGACCGCGGGCTTCGGCCGCATTCACTACGGCGCCCAGGAGCGGGTGGTCACCGCGCCGGCCAT
Source organism: Myxococcales bacterium UBA5297 (assembly GCA_002408385.1). GTDB lineage: Bacteria > Myxococcota > Myxococcia > Myxococcales > UBA5297 > UBA10939. The sequence goes on along the minus strand of DHSB01000170.1, from coordinate 7,938 downwards.
CGGCACCGATCCGCAGACCGGCGCGCCCACCTTCACCTTCGAGCAGAACGCGGTCGAGACGCCGGCGCGCGGGTTCGCCAGCTATTCGCTCGGCCTGCAGCTCCAGCAGCCGCTCTTCGACGGCTTTCGCTCCTGGACCGAGATCGAGAAGGCCAAGGTCGGCCTCAAGGAGGCGCGCCGCGCGGTCGACGAGACGCAGCTCACGGTCGCCTTCGAGGTGACGCGCCGCTTCTACGAGGTGGTCAAGGCCCAGCAGGGCGCCCAGGTGCTCACCGAGACCGTCGCGCTCAGCGACGGCTACGTCCAGCGGGCCCGCGCGCTCTTCGAGGCCGGGCGCGGCGCCAAGAGCGAGCTGATCGCCGCCCAGGTCAACCTCGGCACCGACCGGGCGGGCCTCGAGACCCAGCGCGCGCGGGTCGTCCAGGCCTGGACCGACCTCGCCCTCGTGGTCGGGCGCGACGCGAGCCAGCCGCTCGAGGTGAGCGAGCCCGACCAGGTCCAGCTCGTCGCCCACCGTTCGCCGCCGCCGCTCGGCTCGCTCGCCGAGCTCGTCGAGAGGGCCAAGGCCTCGCGGCCCGCCGTCGCCCGGGCGCGCGCCGCGCTCGAGGCCGCGACGCTCGACAAGCGCATCGCCTCGGCCGATCGCTACCCGACCGTCGGCCTGGGCCTCGGCTACGAGCGCTCGGGCCCCAACTTCACCGGCTCCGAAGGCGTCTACGGCAACCCCGTGCGCCAGTACGTCGCCTCCGCGCAGCTCTACGGCCAGTGGAACCTCTTCAACGGCGGGCGCACCCGCGCCGCCGAGCAGACCGCGGCCATCGCCGAGCGCAGGGCGCGGGTCGGGCTCGCGCAGGCCGAGCAGCAGGTCGCCGCCGAGGTCGCCCGCGCCTACGCGACGGTCGTCAGCCTGACCCGCTCGGTCGAGCTCTCCGACCAGAACCTCGCCAGCGCCGAAGAGGGCGTGCGCCTGTCGACCGAGAGGCTCGGCGCCGGGGCCGCCACCCAGCTCGAGGTGCGCGACGCCAGCCTCAAGCTGACCTCGTCGCGCCTGACCCTGGTGAACGCCCGTATCGACCTGATCATCGCCCGCGCCGAGCTCAACCGCGCCGTCGGCGGCGGGCTCTAGTGGTCTCGGGAGCTTCGAGATGCAAATCGGACCGAAGGGCGCTAGCCGAATGGAGGATGAAGCTCGAGCTTCGTTTGGCGGAGCTGGAGCTCCGCCGTCCATCCTTCCGCTCCGCCCTCCACTCCCTCGGCCACTCAAAACTCAAAACTCACAACTGAGAACTCTCATGTCCTGGCCCAAGCGCATCCTCGCCCTCCTCTTCGTGCTCGGCATCGCCGGGCTCGTCGCCCTCTCGCTCAAGCCGAAGCAGGAGAAGCCGACCCCGGTCCAGCTCACCGAGGCGCGCCGCGCATCGATCACCCGGCGGGTCTCCGCCGCCGGCAAGCTGCAGCCGGCCAAGCAGGTGAAGATCTCCTCGAACCTCTCCGGCGACCTGCTCGAGCTCGCGGTCGAAGAGGGCGACAAGGTCGAGAAGGGCCAGTTCCTCGCCCGCATCGACGCGCGCCGCTACAGCGCCCAGGTCCGGCAGCAGGAGGCGACCCGGGCCGGCGCCGAGGCCGAGCTCAAGCTGCAGGAGGTCGAGCTCGTGCGGCTGCAGGCCGAGCGCGACCGCGTCGCCAAGCTCGTCGAGACCGAGAGCGCGAGCGCCGCCGAGCTCGAGCGCGCCGACTCCGAGATCCTCGCCCAGCGCGCGCGCATCGCCGCGGTCCAGCAGCGGGTCGCGCAGGCGAACGCGGTGCTCACCGAGGCCTCGCACCTGCTGTCGATGAGCACGCTCTATGCCCCCATCGACGGCGTCGTCACCTCCAAGCTCAAGGAGGTCGGCGAGCGGCTGCGCGGCTCGGACTTCAGCGAGGACGTGCTGCTGGTCATCTCCACGCTCTCGTCGATGGAGGTCAACGTCGAGGTCGGCGAGCACGAGGTGGTCTACCTGCGCGAGGGCAACAAGGCCGAGATCGAGATCGACGCCTTCCCCGACCGCAAGTGGCCGGCGACCGTCGTGGAGATCGCCAACAACGCCACCATCAAGAACCCGGGCACCGAGGCCGAGGTGACCAGCTTCCCGGTGCGCATGACGCTCGAGACCCCGGTGCCCGGCGCTCTGCCGGGCATGAGCGCCGAGGCCTCCATCGCCACCGAGACGCACGACGACGCGCTCGTCGTCCCCATCCAGGCCGTCGCCGCGCGCACCGCGCGCGAGCTGAAGAAGGAGAAGAGCGGCGAGGGCGCCGTCGTCGAGGGCCAGGTCGGCCAGATAGCTGGCGCCAAGCCCGCCCCGCGCAACCGGATGCAGAAGGTGGTCTTCGTCGTCGAGAACGGAATCGCCAAGGCCCGCCCGGTCGAGACCGGGCTCGCCAGCGAGACCGAGATCGAGATCCTCGACGGCCTGAAGGAGGGCGAGACCATCGTCGAGGGCCCGTACAAGGCCGTGGCGCGCGAGCTCTCCGACGGCAAGCCGATCAAGGACGAGAAGAAGGACAAGCCCGCCGAAGGGAAGCGCTCGTGAGCTCGGAAGAGTCGCCAAAGAACTCCGGCCGAGCTGCGGCCCCCGTCCAGCCTGAAAAGACGTCGAGAGAACCTTCTTCGACCCGCTCCGGTTCCGCTCACCCTGAGCGCAGCTCTCGAGGCGCGAGCGGCGGGAGCGGAGTCGAAGGGCCCCTCGAGGGCTCGGTCGAAGTCGGCGCCGACGCCGCGCCCGCGCTCATCGCCCTCGAAGAGATCCGGCGCACCTACCACGTCGGCGGCGAGGAGGTACGGGCGCTCGACGGCGTCAGCGTCGCGGTCGGCCGCGGCGAGTGGGTCGCCATCGTCGGCCAGTCGGGCTCGGGCAAGTCGACCTTGATGAACATCGTCGGCTGCCTCGACACGCCGACCTCGGGCCGCTACCGGCTCAACGGCACCGACGTGCGCGGGCTCTCCGACGACGAGCTCGCCGACCTGCGCAACAAGGAGATCGGCTTCGTCTTCCAGACCTTCCAGCTCCTGCCGCGCTCGACCGCGCTCGCCAACGTCGAGCTGCCGCTCGTCTACCGCGGCGTGCCCCGGCGCCAGCGGCGCGAATTGGCCGAGGAGGCGCTGGTGCGCGTGGGGCTCGAGCAGCGCATGCACCACCGGCCCAACGAGCTCTCCGGCGGCCAGCGCCAGCGCGTCGCGGTCGCCCGTGCCCTGGTCGGCAGGCCCGCGCTGCTGCTCGCCGACGAGCCGACCGGCAACCTCGACACCGCCACCGGGGAGGAGATCATCGGGCTCTTCACCGAGCTGCACGAGGCGGGCAACACCATCGTCCTCGTCACCCACGAGCCCAAGCTCGCCGCGCGCTGTCCGCGCGCTGTGCGGCTCTCCGACGGCAAGGTCGTCGCCGACGGGCCGGGCGTCGAGGTCGCGTCGCTGCAGCTCCCGCGGGCGGTGGGCACGTGAGGATCGGGCGCGCCATCTCCGAGCTGGTCGAGGGGTTGCGCATCGGGCTCGGCGCGCTTGCGGGCAATCGCCTGCGCACCCTGCTGACGACCCTGGGCATCGTCATCGGCGTGATGACGGTGATCGCCATCGTCGCGATCATCCAGGGGCTCAACAAGAGCTTCGCCGACCAGATCTCCGGTCTGGGCGCGAGCACGCTCTACGTCTCCAAGCACCAGTGGCTGAGCCTGGGCGACGACTGGTGGACGCGGCGCAACCGCCAGTCCATCGGCCGCAGGGAGCTCAAGGCCATCGAGGAGGGCGCGCTGCTCGCCCGCGCGGTCGCGCCGCAGATTGGCGGGCGCGTCACCGTCTCGGGCAACGGCCACGAGCTGAGCCGCGTCTCCATCGCCGGCACCAACGCCAAGTACCTCGAGACCGGTGCGGGCACCCTGCGCGCCGGGCGCTTCCTCGTCGAGGCCGACGTCGACTTCTCGCGCAACGTCGTCGTCCTCGGCGCCGACGTCGCCGACCAGCTCTTCCCCGGGCTCGAGCCGGAGGAGACCCTCGGCGGTCGCGTGCGCATCAACGGGCGCGGCTTCACCGTGCAGGGCGTGATGGAGCGGCGCGGCAGCTTCCTCGGCCAGACGCAGGACAACAACGTCTTCGTCCCCGTCACCACGTTTCAGCGGCTGCTCGGCAGCAAGCGCTCGATGCAGATCGCCGTCGTCGGCAGCCCCGAGGAGCTCTCCAAGCTCGAAGACGAGCTCGTCGGCCTGTTGCGGCGCGTGCGCCGCGTGCCGCCGGAGAAGCCGGACGACTTCTCCATCAACCGGCAGGAGCAGTTCCTCAAGATTTACCGGCAGCTCACCGGCGCGCTCTACGGCGTGGCGGTCGGCGTCGGGCTGATCACCCTGATCGTCGGCGGCATCGGCATCATGAACATCATGCTCGTCTCGGTGCACGAGCGGACCCGCGAGATAGGCCTGCGGCGAGCGCTCGGGGCGCGCAAGCGGACCATCCTCGTGCAGTTCCTCATCGAGTCCTCGGCGGTCGCCGCTGCCGGCGGCGCCATCGGCACGCTTCTCGGGCTGGCGGTCGCGCAGCTCGTCGCGCTCGTCTCACCGCTGGCGGCGGCGGTGACGCCCTCGGCGGTCGCGCTGGGCTTCGGCTTCTCGGCCATCGTCGGCCTCATCTTCGGCTCCTGGCCCGCCTGGCGCGCGGCCAACCTCGACCCCGTGGAGGCGCTGCGGTGGGAGTGAAGAGTGTGCGAAGAACCCTTCGAGCGATGACCGTTCGGCCCGAGCGCAGGCCGAGCTCGCGAGGCCGAGGCCGAGGGCCTCTCGGCTTCGCCGGAGGTGACCGGAGGGGACCGCCCGCGGTCAGGGACACTCCGCGACACCTCTCGAGCACGCCATGACCGCGCTCTTCGACAACATCGCGCTCGCGCTCTCGACCCTGCGGTCCAACCCGCTGCGCTCGCTGCTGACGCTGCTCGGCATCGTCATCGGCGCGGCCACGGTGGTGGCGATGATGTCGCTGACCGAGGGCCTGCGAAAGAAGGTGACCGACGACCTGTCGTTTCTGGGCGCGGGAGCCTTCCAGGTGCAGAAGTACCCGGCCATCGGCATCAACCTCGACTGGGCGAAGTACCGCAAGCGCAAGGACCTGACCGTGGAGCAGGGCGAGGCGCTGCGCGAGCACTGCCCGCACGTCGCGCGGGTCTCCATCGAGGCCTGGGCCGGGCCGGAGAAGGTCACCGCGCTCGGCCGCTCGACCCAGCCGAACATCTCGGTCGCCGGGGCGACCTCCGAGTTCGAGCAGGTGAACGGCTACGCGGTGGCCGACGGGCGCTTTCTGTCCGAGGCAGACACCGAGCTGGCGCGCCGCGTCGCCGTCATCGGCGCCGACGTGGCCGACCTGCTCTTTCCGCAGGGCGGCGCGGTGGGCGAGCGGATTCGCATCCGCAACGCGAGCTTCACCGTCATCGGCACGCTCGAGCGGGCCGGCAGCGTGCTCGGGCTGGCCAGCAAGGACACGCTGGTGGTCCTGCCGATGAGCGCCTTCGCGCTCGTCTTCGGCAAGAAGCACTCGGTCAACCTGGCCGTGCAGGCGGCCACGCCCGAGGACGTCCGCTACGCCGAGGACGAGGTCGTCGCCCAGCTTCGCCGGCTGCGGCGCGTGCCCGACGGCGAGGAGAACGACTTCGAGATCTTCTCCAACGACTCGCTCACCACGACCTTCAACAACCTGGCGGCGACCGTGGCCGCGGCGACCTTCGGGGTCTGCCTGCTCGCGCTGCTGGTGGGCGGCATCGGGGTGATGAACATCATGCTGGTGTCGGTGGTCGAGCGCACCCGCGAGATAGGCATCCGCAAGGCGCTCGGGGCGCGGCGCCGACGGGTGCTCACGCAGTTCGTCATCGAGGCGATCGTCCTGTCACTGCTCGGCGGGGTGATCGGCGTGCTGCTCGGCGCGCTCGTCGCGGTGGGGGCGCGCGAGGTCTATCAAGTGCCGGCGAGCGTGCCGCTCTGGGCGGTGCTGCTCGCGCTCTTCTCGGCTTCCGGTTGCGGGCTCGTCTTCGGCATCTATCCGGCGGTGCGCGCGAGCCGGCTCGACCCGGTCGAGGCGATGCGGGCGGAGTAGTGCCGGAGCGCCGGCCTTCGTACCGGCGGCCGACAAGGAGCGGACCGCAGCGTCGAATCGGTCTCGCGACAGGCGTGGGGGCTGGCCATTATCGAGACCTGCCGCGCTGCGGTAGCGTTGCTCCCCGAACGAGGACGCGAGGGGGCGCGCCTGAAGAGGTCGGCCGCGGGACGCGAAGTCTCGAACCGTGTCATGCTCGGAGTCCTCAAGGTCTGCCGGCGGCGCGGCATCGACGAGCGGCCGCTGCTCGAAGGCCTCGCCCTGACCGACGGGCTTTCGGATCCGCGCGGTCGCCATTCGTGGGACGAGCTCACCGTCTTCCTCGCTCGGCTTCAGGACGCGACCGGCGGCCCGTCGGGCGTCGAGGAGGTGTGTGCCGAGACCGTCGAGACGAGCCCCTGGATGAAGCTGCTGGGCAAGCTCATCCTCGACCCGCAGGATCTCTACTATTTCGGCCTGGAGCGCATCAGCCGCGCGCTCTACTCGGACGTGCTCGGCGTCGCTCTCCACCTCGGGGCCAACGGCGTCCTCGAGACGCAGACTCGCATCCGCGAGCCGAACCGCCCGAGCCTGACCTTCATGTACGCGACGGTCGGCTCGATGCGCGTCTATCCGCGCCTGATCGGCGCCGAGTGCGGATGGGTGGACGCGGACCTCGAGGAGCGGCTGGGCGTCGTTCGTATCCACCTGCCACCGGCGCGCTCGCTGATCGCGCGGGGCCGACGCCTGTTCTGGGATCCTGCACAGCTCGCCGGCGTCGCGCCCGAGACACTCCAATCGGCGATGGAGGTCGGCCTCGATCCGTCGATTCCCAGCGCCCCGGCACACCGTATCGGCCAGCGGCTCGCCGCCCAGCGCACGATGGCCGGTCTCGCCGGGGAGCTGGAAGCGGTGATGACCGAGTACTTCCTCTGCCGCACGATCCGCCTCTCGGTGCGCGGAGACGACGGCAAGATGCAACGGGTCGGCGAGGCGAAGGCCGAGGGCCGTCAGACCCGCTGCGTGCAGCGCAGTCTGGTCTGTTCGGGAGAAGAGGTCGGACGGCTCGAGGTGGACTTTGAATGCCTCGAGGACTCGCCGCTGTTCGAGGCGCTGCTGCCATGGGTGGCGATGGCCGTGGAGAGCTGCCGCCGGGGTCTCGACACTGGAACGCGCGAGCGCCCATGGCCCCGCCGAAGTCGATCAGGCGCGACTCGAGAAGTTGGCCCAAGCCTGGTCGCTGACGGCGCGTGAGCGCGAGGTGCTCGGCACGCTCGTGCGCGGCTTGGCGAACAAGGAGAACGCCGTGGCCCTGAACACCAGCGTCAAGACTTGCGAGGCGCACGTCACGAAGCTGCTGCGCAAGGCGGACGCCGACAGCCGGGCCGAGCTCATCGCCCGGTTCTGGGCGGGACGCTGAAGAGGCGTCGAGAAACCCTGCTTCCCGCTCACCCTTCGACTTCGGCCTCGCACGCTCGGCCTACGATCGCGCCTCTCGACTTTGTTCGAGGTGAAAGGAGGCCGAGCCGAGTCGGACCAGAGCGCCGGCCTTCGTGCCGATCCGGCCGCCTGCTTGGAAACCTCCGCGACGGAGGGAGGGCGTGGCTTCTCGGGGACGGAAGGCGGGGAGGGCAGGTCCAGGAGGGCGCAGAGGAATTGCTGAACGTCGAAGGAGAGCACCGGGGGTGCGAGAAGGGCTCCGGACGCTGGGGGGCGGCGGCTCGCGAGGGGGGGCCAAGGCCCTCGCGACGGTGGGGACGCGGCTCGCGAGGGGGGCCAAGGCCCTCGCGACGGTGGGGACGCGGCTCGCGAGGCGGGCCAAGGTCTTCGCGACGGTGGGGACGCGGCTC
>DHSB01000043.1:6609-22864 GCA_002408385.1 Myxococcales bacterium UBA5297 | reverse complement strand
GAACGACTGTCAAACTCGGGCTGAAGAGGTGTCGGGAAATCACTGCGAATACCAGCCGGGCGACGACCTTCGCCGGGTCGACCGGAACGCGGTCGCGCGCGCTGGAGAGGTCTTTCTTCGGGTGCCGCAAGACGAGCTGGCGCCGCGGCGTCGAGGTGCTCGTCGACCCGTCGCGCTCGATGGCCGTGAGCGAGGAGAGGCGAGAGCGTCCCCGCGAGCTTGCAGCCCCCTCCTTGCGTCTCGCGGCCGTCCAGGGCTTGCCGGCGGCGCTCTACTGGCTCGGTGGCGCACCGGAAAGGTGCGAGGCGCCGCTCGATGAGTTCGAGGGGACGGTGTCGCTCGCCGCTGCGGTCTCCCGGGTCCCGCTCATGCGCAGTGGCGTTTGGCTGGCCGTCAGCGACTCTCTTCCGCGAGCAGCCGCTCACGTCGCTGCTTCGAAAGCTCTCCGACGGGGCCGGCCTGGTCGGGTTGGTCGAAATGCCCCGACGAGGGGGACGACCGAGCCATCGGCCGGGGTTGCTGCGCTTGTCGTCGAGGTCGAGACCGAGGAGCTGCTCGAGCCCAATCTCGATCATGACGCGCTCGAGCTGTACCTGCGCCGGCTTGCTTCACACCGGGAAGCGCTCGAAATCGAGGCCCGACGGGGTGCGCGCGGAGCTGACCCGAGTCAGAGCGTGCAGGCCCCTGGCCGACCCGATTCGCCAGCGGCTCGCAGGGCGACTCCTCGAAGGCGGCTCTCTGAGCGGGATGAGACCGGGCGCTCGACTACGAGCCCGAAGCAGGAAGGCCCCGAGGCAAAAGCCCCGAGGCCTCCTAAGGGTCACGCCGTCGGCCTACTGATCGACGCGGGCAAAGCTCACTGGCTTCCGCCGCCTGGCTGCATCCCCCCTGGCTGCAAGCTGCCGTCGCTGCCCTGGATGCCCTGAAGCCAGTTGTTGTTGCCGTAGGCCTGATAGGTCGCGCTGATGCGCTGGCCCTGCTGCAGTTGCTGCAAGGTCGTCGGGTGGGCGTGGAAGGTCCGGTTCGAGATGACGACCGTCCCCTGGGCCGGATCGACCCGCGAGACCGTTCCGGTGATGGTCTGCGCACGTCCGGTGCCTGCTCCGCCGACGCCCTCGCCGAGAAGCCAAGCGTTGTCTCCGTAGGTCTGGTACTGGAGGGTGGCCTGCTGGTTCTTGCTGTAGCGCTCGAGCTGAGTCGGTGTCCCCCGGATCATCATGGTTCGGCCGTTGACCGACAGGGTCATCGTGCCCGCGTTTGGATTCGTGTTGACGACCTGGCCCCGAAGCGTCTGCGTGCCTTGCTGCTGGGGCTCTGCTTGACCCCGCTGCATGCCGCCCGGCTGCGGGCACCCCGGCTGCACCCCGCTGCCGCCTTGGCCCTGCGGCATGTCTCCTTGGCTGCCCTGAACGCTCTGGAGCCAGTTGTTGTTGCCGAAGGCCTGGTAGGTCGCGGTGACCGACTGGCCCTCCTGAAGCTGCTGGATCTGCTCGGGGTGGGCGCTGAAGGTGCGGTTGGAGATCACGACCGTGCCTTGCTCCCGATCGATTTGGGCAACGCTGCCGGTCACCGTCTGCGCTCGGCCCTCGGCGCTGCCCGCTCCGCCGATGCCCTCACCGACCAACCACGTGGTGCTTCCATAGGTGCGGTACTGGAGGGTGGCCTGCTGGTTGCGCCTGAAGCGCTGAAGCTGCGTGGGCGTACCGCGCACCGTCATGGTTCGGCCTTCGGTGGACACGGTCATCGTGCCCGAGCTCGGGGTGACGCTGACCACCTGAGCTCGCAGCGTTTGCGTGGGCGCCTGTTGCATCCCTCCCTGCTGCATGCCCGCCTGACCTTGCTCGGTGCCTGGCTGTCCCTGATGCATGTCGCCCTGCTGCATGCCGGCGCCTCCCTGGCCTTGCTGCATGCCGCCTTGGGGGCCTTGTACGTTCTGGAGCCAGTTGTTGTTGCCGAGAGTTTGGTAGGTCGCAGAGACCGACTGGCCTTCTCGAAGCTGCTGGAGCTGAGCGGGGTGGGCGTTGAAGGTGCGGTTCGAGATGGTGACGGTGCCCTGTTCCGCGTTGATTCGGGTGACGGTGCCGGAGACCGTCTGGGCGCGGCCAGCGCCGGTGCCTGCTCCGCCCATGCCCTCGGGGAGCAGCCAGGCGGTCGAGCCGTAGGTGCGGTATTGGAGGGTGGCCTGCTGGTTCTTGCTGAAGCGCTGCAGTTGCGTGGGCGTGCCGCGCAGCGTCATGGTGCGCCCCTCGGTGGTCACGGTCATCGTGCCCGACTCGGGGCTGACGCTTGCGATCTGTCCCTGCAGGGTCTGCGGCTGTCCCTGTTGCATGCCGGCGCCGGCCGACCCCTGCATGGTTCCGCGCTGCTCTTCGCCCGCCTGTCCGGCGCCGCCCATCCCGGTCTCGATGCTCTGCAGCCAGGCATTGTCGCCGCGCGTCTGGTAGCGGGCTCGGACCTGTTGTCCCTCTTCGAGGCGCTGGAGCTGCAGCGGATGCGCCATGAAGGTTCGGTTGCTGATTTCAACGGTGCCCTGCTCGGGACTGACGCGGGAGATGGTTCCGGTGATGGTCTCGGTGGCTCCCTGCTCGATTCCCGCGCCGCCGATGCCTTCGCTGAGCAACCAGTTGTTGTTGCCGAAGGCCTGGTACTGCAGCGTCACCTGTTGGTCCTGGTCGAAGCGCTCGAGCTGCGTGGGAGTACCGCGCAGCTCGACGTTTCTGCCGTTGGCGGCGACGGTCATCGTCCCGTCGTCCGGGTTGAGGTCGACCACCCGTCCTTGGAGCTGCTCGGTCTCGCCGGCCGTGCCTGCTCCGCCGGTTCCTGGCGCTCCGGCCTGTGAGTTCTGCGCGCACGCGGGCGCGAGTAGCAGCGCCACCAGAATCGCAACCAATCGCATTTTCCACTCCTTCTCGTTGCCCGGCAGGGCATGGGGCGATAACGCTCGGCGACGGATGCTGTTGACGTGCGCGCTGGGGTGCGAGCCTCCTGGTTGGGGCGCGGCGCCGGCAGGAGTGTCGGGGGTGAGAGTGCGTTCGAGGACGGCGAGCCCGAGCGGCGCCGCCTCCTGTGTTTCGACAAGGCCGGCGAGGGGCGGGGTGTTTCATCGAGCGCGCCGGCCGCGCCCGGCGCGCGGCGCGGCTCCGGCGCGGCCTACGGGGACGATGAGCGTGGGGGCGGGCCAGCATGGCTGCTGCATTGCGAGAGCTTCGCGCGCCAGTCGGCGAGCATTCGCTGCGCGAGGTCGGGATCGTCCAGCGAGCCGATGAGCTCCGAGGGCTCGACGGGGAACGAGAAGGCGCGCCAGCCCTCCCAACCCGAGCACTCGAGCCGCAGCTCCCAGGGCCCGGTCTCGCGCGGCTCGAGCGAGAAGTACCAGTCGTCGAGACCGAGCCGCTCGAGCAGGAGCCGGGCGGCCTCGGATGCCCCCGTCAGCTCCCTACCGGAGATGGGCATGGTGGGCCTCCATCAAGAGGATTCTGGAGGCGCTCTTCGCCAGGGGCCGCCTGCCCGAACGCGGCGGCGTCGGTCCGAGAGGTCAAACCCTAACGGGCAGGTTGTCGGATGGCGGGGCCCATCGCAATTTCCGGGCCGTGCGTACTTCGCTGACAGGATACTCAAGGGCCACCGAGCCTTGTGGCCCCAGCGCCTTTGGCGCGAGGACCCGAGCGGTCGATGAGGCCATCGAGCGCTACCGTGACGAGCCGGCGGCGGCGCTTTCTCTATTGGTCGAGCTTGGTCTCCTCCTCGGTCCCTTGCCCGCGAGCGCCATCGCCTACGCTGCCGCAAAGCTGGGCACCGACGCCGACAGGCTCGCTGCGCTTGCTCGCGCCCATCGACTGGCGGCTGCCTCGCACGAGCTGAGCAGGCTCGGTATCTGTACGAACGGTCCCTGCGCGGCGCGAGGGGGCAACGAGGTCGAGCGCGTCCTGCGCGAGAAGGGCGTGTTGTTCGAGCCGCTGCGCTGCCAGGGCGCGTGCGATCTGGGCCCTATCGCTTGCTACAACCGCGGCCCTCCGCTCGCCATCAGCGCCGCGCGCGCCCGCTCGTTGGCCAAAGCCGACCCGCTCGACTGGGAGGACATCCTGTCGGTCGAGAAGCCCGTCCACGCGTTCAAGACAGAGACCCGCGTGGCGTTCGCCAACATCTTCGCCAAGGGCTCCCACCAGCTTGCCACGGCGCGCCGGCACGGAGCCTGGGCTCCCGTCGAGAGCGCGCTGCAGGCCCCGCCCGAGGCGGTGTTCGAGGCGGTCTGCGCAAGCGGGCTGGTCGGCGGCGAGCTCGACGGGCGGCCGGTTGCCGAGCGCTGGGCGCGGGTGCGCGAGGGCACCGGCCCGAAGTGGCTCGTCATCGACGGCCTCGAGACCGAGCCGGGCACCTCCAAAGACCGCATCCTGCTCGAGCGCGATCCGCACCTGGTGCTCGCCGGCGCGGTCCTCTGCGCCTACGCGGTGGGCGCGACCGAGGCGCTGCTGTGTGTGCGCGGCGAGTACGAGCTGGTCTTCGAGCGTTGCCGCGCCGCGGTCGACGACGCGACCCGCTGCGGGCTGCTGGGCGAGAAGATCCTCGGCACGGGCTTCTCCCTGCCGGTGCGGCTAAGGCTGGCCCCGAGCAGCTACTTTGCCCGCGAGCCGGCGCGGCTCATCGAGGCGCTCGAGGGCGACCCGCCAGGCGCTCCGGCGGCCCTGCCCAACCCCGAAGAAGGCGGGCTCGGCGGCCAGCCAACCCTCGTCCAGAACGTCGAGACTCTCGCCTCCCTCCCCGCCATCGTCGCCCAGGGGGCCGAGTGGTACCGGGCCCTGGGAAAGAACGGCGCAGGAGGGGCCAAGGTCGTGTCGCTTGGCGGCGACGTGAAGAGACCTGGCAACTACGAGGTTCCTCGCGGAACCCCCCTGCGGCACCTCATCGAGGAGCTCGGCGAAGGGCCGCTCCAAGGCAAGAGCATCCTGGCGTTGCACCTCGGGGGGGCGGCAAGCGCCTACCTCGCAGGTGACCAAATCGACACCCCGCTCGACGATGCCGCGCTCGGCCCGCTCGGGGCGTGCATCGGCAGCGGGGCCGTCGTCGCCGTGAGCGAAAAGAGCTGCCTGCTCGACCTTGCGCGGCGCGAGGCCGCCTTCTTCGCGCGCGAGGCCTGCGGGGCCTGTCCCGGCTGCTCGCATCTGCTCGAGCTCGAACAGGCGATCGGCCTGCTGGGCACCGGTCCCGAGCCGGCGGCCAGGATCGAGGCCTTGATGGCGGAGCTGAGCTCGGCGGGCTGTCCGATAGGGCGCCGGGCCGCGGTTCCCATCGGGTCGGTGCTCGAGCGCTTTCCCCAGACCATCGATCTGCACCGCGAAGGCCACTGCTCCTGCCACCCGCGCAAGAAGGCGAAGAGCTGATCGGCTGCAGCGTTGAGGCCCTGCCCGTCCAGAGGCCGCGACCAAAGCGGAAGAGCGCGCGCCTTTCGGCTCCGATGTCGGCGCGTCTGCTGCCGAAAGGGCGCGAGCGAGGTCGAAGCGACGGGCCTGGGCCTTGACCGCTGCCGATGCTTCCGCCGATCACCCGCCCCAAGGGTCGTCCAGCGGGCGGCGCTCGGGTCGCAGGTGCTCCCACCTGTGCTCACGCGGTGTTGGCCTCGTTTCACTGAGGCAAGCGGTCCGCGCCCTGCGCCTTTGTCTGTTTTGACCCTCGCCTCGGGCCTGGGCTATCGTGGCCTCCAGTCGCGGGCCCGCTCAGCGGCGCAGCCTTGCGAATCGACTAGGGAAAATGGCGATTATGGGCGATGGGGACCTGCAGAGGCAGGCGCTGAGGCGACGCTTGCACGAGCTCGAGACCGAGCTGGTGCAAGCGCAGGCCGAGCTGGCCGCGCTCGGTGTCGGGGAGCCCCTTCCCGGTGTCTACGTGGTCTTCGACGTCGGCGCCTTGTCGGCGGCCGTGCCCGCGGCGCTCGTGTTCGAAATCGTGCGGCTGGTCGAGTTCACGCCCCTCCCCCAAGCGCCGGCCCACGTCCTGGGGAGCTTCCTTTATCGGGGCGAGCCCGCGGTCGGCGTTGATCTCGCGGCGCTCGTCGGCCATCCGCGCCTCGCCTCGCTCGATGCCCATGTCGTCGTGCTCGCCACCGAGAGGCGGATAGGTCTGGTCGTCGACCGGGTGCGCACCCTCGTCGAAGCGCCGGTCGTCGCCGATCCGTCAGAGGAGGAGGACGCGAAGGTCGGCCGCTGGGGCTCGAGGCTCGTCGTAGGTCTGTGTCGCAGCGGCGACGAGCTGCTGCCCCTGTTGGACGTGGGCGCGCTGGTGCGAGAGGGTGAGACCGGATGAGCTTCGGGCCCCAGGCGCTTCGGTCCGAGGTTCTCGAGCAGGTCGAGGCCATCCTCGAGCAGGCCGCCGGCATCGTTCTTTCCAAGGCGCTTCGGCGAGCCCTCCAGGAGTCCTTTGGCAGAGCGGCCCAGGCCGAGGGGGTCGGGGCGGCGGGCTATCTGGCGCGCCTGCATGCCGGTGAGCCCGAGAGCATCGCCCGGCTCGTCGAGCATTCGGTCATCGGCGAGACCTATTTCTTTCGCCACCCCGAGCAGTTCGCCGGTCTCAAGAAGAGGCTGCGCACCGAATGGCGTGGGGAGCGGCCGCTTTCGATCTGGTCGGCCGGCTGTGCCAGCGGCGAAGAGCCGTATTCCATCGCCGGCGCCCTGGCGGAGGCGGGCCGTGAGCCGGGGGCCGACCGCGTCGTCGCCACCGACATCTCCGAGCGCGCGCTCGCGCGGGCCCGCGCCGGCCGCTACGGAAGCTGGTCCATCCGCAGGCTCGACCCGCGCCTGCACCGGCTGCTCTTCCTGCCCGTGGACTCTGGCGAGGTCGAGGTCGTCGCCTCCCTTCGCTCGAGCGTACAGTTCAAGCGGCACAACCTCGTCTCGGAGCCGCCGCCCGCGCTCGGCTTCCACGCGATCTTCTGCCGAAACGTCCTCATCTACTTCTCTCCCCAGACCGTGGCGCGGGTCCTCCACAAGTTCGTCGAGGCGCTGCGGCCCGGCGGGCTGCTCGTGCTCGGTCCGGTCGAGGTCCCGATGGCCGCGGGCCTCGGGCTCGAATGGCTCGACTGCGAGAGTGTCACGCTGCTGCGCAAGCCGGTGGCCGGCGAACGCAAGAGCGTACCGGTGGCGCGGCGCTCTCCCCCCGCCCCTGCGGCGGCGCGGCCACCCCACGCAGCCTTTCGCAAGCCGGCCCTTCCCATCGCCCCCACCGCGGTCGGCCTGCCCGCCGCCGGGCCGCAGGAGGCACCGGCGAGCAAGAGCGCGAGCGGGCTCTTCGAGCGCGCCCGCGACGCCGCGCGCAATGGGCAGATCGAGGAGGCCGAGCGGCTCGCGCGCGACTCGGCCGCCCGCGAGCTGCTGCCCGAGTCGTACCTGCTCCTGTCGCTGACGGTTGAGAGCCGGGGGGATCTCGAGGGCGCCATCGATGCGGTGCGCCGGGCCCTGTACCTTGAGCCCAACCTTGCGACCGGGCACGCGGCGCTCGTGCCGCTGTTCGAGCGGGCGGGCCGTCCCCAAGACGCCGAGCGCGCTCGCCGCAACGCTTTGAGGGCGCTCGAAGGCGTCGACGAGTCGGTCGTCCTCCCCGGCATCGAGGAGATTACGGCCGGGGCGCTCAAGCGAGCGCTCGAACAGGCGACCCATCATGGGACTTTTCGGTAGCGAAGCCCGGTGCGCGCCGGTATGGAGTCGGAAGCAATGTCAAAGCGCAGCTTGACGAGAATGACCGTGCTCGTTCTGTCCGCGTGCGCGCTGGGCGCTGTCCCGGGCCTCGCGCTTGCCGGGAACGTGGTCGTCGCGCGCAGCTCCGAGCTGGGGCCCTACACGGCGCTCGAGAAGGCCTTCGCGGAGGCGCTCGGGCAGGCGACCACCTCGATCAGCCTCGCCGCCGCCGGTGGCCGGGCCGAGCTCGAGAAGGCCTTGTCTGCCCAGCCCGCGCTGCTGCTGGCCATCGGCTCGGATGCGGCGCGGGTCGCCTCCGAGCTCAAGCCGGGCTGCCCGGTGATCGTCGCGCTGGTGCCCGACCCGCGAATGGTGGGACTTGCCGCGAATACGCCCTTCGTGCCGATGTTCGTGCCCCCGGCCCGCCAGCTCAAGGTCGTGCGCGCGATTCTGCCCTCGGTCCAAAAGCTCGGGATCATCTACGACCCGGCGCTCTCCACCGGGCTGGCCGCTGAGTGCCAGTCGGCCGCGACCGCGGCCAAGCTGACGCTGGTGCGAAAGGAGGTCGGCGCGCGCAAGGACGTCATCGGCGCGGCCCGCGAGCTTATCGGCGAGGTCGACGCGGTCTGGCTCATCCCCGACACCACCGTCATCGCCGCCGACACCTTCAAGTTCGTGATGGTCACCTCTCTCGGGGCGAAGGTGCCGGTGATCGCCTTCTCCGAGGGCATGAGCAAGGCCGGCGCCGTGCTTGCCGTGGAGGCGGACTACGGTGAGATGGGGGTCAAGGCGGCCAAGGCCGCCCGACGGCTGCTCGTCGGTGGCGCCGAGGGCCCGGAGGCCCCTGAGGGCACCATCTACCTGAACGCGAAGAGCGCCGCGATGCTCGGCCTGACCCTGAGCCCGGCGATGCGCGCCCAAGCCGCCAAGACCTTCGAGTAGCGACACAGAGAGGCACTGACTGTCCGTGGAACCAAGAGCCAGAACAACGAATACCCCCGCCGCAGCGCGCGTTGGCCGGCGCCTGACACTCAGGGTGAAGATCATGGCGATGACCGCGGTCTCGGCCGCGCTCCCCGTGCTCATCCTGACCGGCGTCTTCGTGCTGCAGGCCGACTCGATGCTGAGATCCGAGCTGAGCAAGCGCGGTCAGTCGGTCGGCCTGGAGATGGCGAACAACCTCGCCTTTGCCGCCTTCTCCGCGGAGACCGTGGGGCTGCAGGAGGCGGCCAACAAGACTCTCCGCGACATCCCGGACGTCGCGTACGTGCTGTTGCGCGGGGCCAAGGGCGAGGTGCTCGCCCAGGCCTTTTCGTCCGGCTTGGGAAAGGTCGAGACGAGCAAGCTGCCGCTGCCCGCCACGCTGCAGAGCGATCCGCTGATTGGCGAGCCCTTCGACCTTGGGCGCCTGACTGTGCTTCCTGTCGCCGCCCCAATGATCTTGGAGCAGCAGCCCCAAGCCGACACGGCGGGCACGGCTCTCGAGCTGCTGGCGCTTGGCGCCGAGGAGCCCAAGCCCCAGGCCGAGGTCCCCAGCGTCAAGAACCACGTCGGCTCGGTGCAGATAGGCTTCGACCTCGCGATGCTCGACCGCGAGGCGCGCGCCGCGGCGACCACGTCGATCATCGTCGGCCTGCTCGTCCTCGGCCTCTGCGTGCTTGGCGCCTATCTGTTCTCCCGGCTCATCGCCGTGCCGCTCGAGCGGCTGTCGACCATCGCGGCCGGGATTGCCCGCGGCGACCTCCAGCAGCAGGTCGAGGCGGTCGGCAGCGACGAGATCGCCGACCTCGCGCAGGTCTTCCAGGTCATGGGCAGCGGGCTGCAGGCGATGATCGGCGATCTGCGCACCGCCGCCTCTGAGATCGAGGGCGAGGCGACGAGCATCCTGGCGACCTCGAGCCAGCAGTCGGCGATGGCCAGCGAGCAGGCCTCGGCGATCAACGAGACCTCGACCACCGTCAGCGAGATCGCCCAGACCTCCAAGCAGGCGACCGACCACGCCGACTCGGTCATCCAGCTCGCCCAGCGCTCCGAGGAGCTCTCGCGCGACGGCCAGAAGGTGGTCGACGAGGCGATGGCCGGCATGGAGAAGCTCGGCGCCCAGGTTCGGGCGATCGCGCAGTCGATCACCGAGCTGTCCGAGCGCACCCTGCAGATCGGCGACATCATTTCGACGGTCAAGGACCTGGCCGAGCAGTCGAACCTGCTCGCGCTCAACGCCTCTATCGAGGCGGCCAAGGCTGGCGAACATGGCCGGGGCTTTGCTGTGGTGGCGATGGAGATGCGCAACCTCGCCGAGCAGTCGAAGGTGGCCGCGGGCGAGGTCCGGGCCATCCTCGGCGAGGTGCAGAAGGGCACCCGCACCGCCGTCGCCGCGACCGAAGAGGGCAGCAAGCGGGCCCACGCGGCGATCGCGCTCGCCCAATCGGCCGGGTCGGCGATCCTCGGCCTCTCCGAGGTTATCCGCGACTCCTCGCTGGCCGCCCGCCAGATCGCCAACAACACTCGCCAACAGACGATAGGTGTCGAGCAGATCGTCTCGGCCATCTCCGAGCTCTCGTCGGCGATGGCCGACACGCTCGAGGGCACCAATCGCATCGAGAGCGTCGCCGGGAACCTGACGCACCTCTCGAAACGGCTGTCGGATCTGGTCGGCCGCTATCAGGTCTAGCGTGGCGGACGCGAGCGCTGCGTCCAGAGGACACCGATGAAGATTCTCATCGTCGAAGACACCAAGACCATCACCTCGTTGCTTCAGGTCTATCTGATGGGATGGGGCCTGGAGTTCGTCGAGGCCAAGGACGGCGAGGAGGGCCTGCGAAAGGCGCGCGTCGAGAAGCCCGATCTCATCATCTCGGATGTCCGCATGCCGGTGATGGACGGCTTCGAGCTGTGCGCGGCCATCCGCTCGGACAAGCAGCTTCACGCCACCCCGCTCTTGCTGCTGACGACCCTGAAGGACGAGGCCTCTCGCCAGAAGGGCAAGCTGGTGGGCGCGACCGCGTTCTTGAGCAAGCCGGTGGCGGTCGAAGAGTTGCGCGAGAAGGTCGGCCAGATCCTCAACCTCCCGGCCCGCAGGTAGCCCCATGGCCGAGGACGCCGGCTCCAAGCTCGACTTTCAGGAGCTCTATCGACGGCTCGACGAGGCCGAGAGGGCGCTCACGCGCGGCGGCGAGGAGAGCGTTGAGGAGCGCCAGCGGGTGCTCTCGGCGCGCACCCGGGCGCTGTCGGGCTCGCGCTCGCAGGAGGCACAGCACCAGGTCGCGCCAGTGCTCGCCTTTCGCGTCGGCGGCGAGCGCTACGCGGTGCCGATCGCCGAGGTCGACGAGGTGCTCGAGATCAAGGGGCTCTTTCCGCTCCTCGGCGCACCTCGCCAGCTCCTCGGGGCCATCGTCGCGCGCTCGCGGCTTATCCCGGTCCTCGACCTGCGCCAGTTGCTCGGGTTGGAGGGCGGGGGCATGTCGGACCTGACGCGCGTGGTCGCCGTCGGGCGCGGCGACGAGCTCTTCGGCCTCGCGGTCGAGGAGGTCGAGGGCAAGCTCGAGCTGCGCGCCGAGGGCTGGCAGCGCCCGCTTGCCGGTCCGTTCGTCCACGTGACCGCCGACAGGCTCGCGGTGCTCGATCTGGCGCGGCTCGGCGCCGGTGAGCCCGCCCAGTCTCCGGGGGCGCTCGCCCATGGATAGGGAGCTGCGCAGGCGAATCTGGCCCGTGTTCGTCGAGGAGGCGCGCGAGCACCTCCAGCAGATCAGCGCGGGGGTCCTCGCGCTCGAGCGAGACGCGGCCGGCGCGCCGGGTCTGCTCGAGGCGCTCAAGCGCACCGCTCACGGCCTGAAAGGCTCGGCGGCGAGCCTCGGGCTGACCGACCTCGAGCGGCTCGCGCACGCGCTCGAGGACGCGCTCGTCGGCCGCGAGAAGAGCGGCCCGCTCGAGGCGAGGCTGGTCGAGGCGCTGCTCGCGGCGCTCGACGCGGCCGAGGCCGCGCTCACGCGGGGCGACTCGGGTGCCGAGCCCACGATAGAGAACCTGGCAGAGCTCCTCGCTTCTTTGACCGGGGGCAGCGACGGAGCAAAGGGCCTCGCGCAAGCCCAGCCCGCCCCGGCTCCGGAGGCCGACCCGCTCGAGCAGC
This sequence comes from Myxococcales bacterium UBA5297, assembly GCA_002408385.1. Lineage (GTDB taxonomy): Bacteria > Myxococcota > Myxococcia > Myxococcales > UBA5297 > UBA10939. The sequence continues at coordinate 11,074 of DHSB01000043.1, read as the reverse complement.
TCTGGCCCGTCTTTCAGGGCGAAGCGCTCGAAAACCTGCAACGGCTCGAGCGAGCCTGCGCCGGGCTCGAAGCGAGCGGCGCCCCAGCGCTCGGGGCTGAGGATGCCGACCTGCTCGCGCGCGTCGCGGGAAACCTCCAGGCCTCGGCGTCGGTGTTCGGTCTGTCGCGGATGGGCGAGCTGGCCGCCGAGGTCCAGACCCGGTTCGCGGGCACCGCGCGCGGCGAGCTGTCGTCCGGCGGGCTCGAGGGGCTGCGCGAGCCGCTCGCGGCGCTCGCCGAGGAGATCCGCGCGCTCTCTCCAGCCAGCACCCCGAGCGGCGAGCCGGCGCCGGCGTCCGCTCGCCAGCCGGTGGCCGGCTCTCTGGCCGAGATCTTCCTGGGCGAAGCTCGGGATTCGCTCGTTCGGATGGAGAGGATTGTCGAGCGGCTCTGCTCGCCGTTTGACGGCGATCGCCGCGCCGAGGCCGACGAGGGGGCGCTGCGGGCCCACAACCTCAAAGGCTCGGCAGGCGCGGTCGGGGCCGGCGAGATCGCCGAGATCGCCTCCCTCATCCACGAGCAGATGCCCCTGCTCGCTGAAGCGGGCGTGGATGCGAGCCGCGCGGTGGCTCGCATCGCCGGGCTGCTGGTCGATCTCAAAGGCGCCCTCGGGCGCTGGGGCGAGTCGTCCCGAGCGTCCGGCAAGGCGGGGCCGGCGGCAGCCACGCCGCCTGAACCGGCCGCCGCCCCCGAGACGCTCAGCGCCAGCGGCGCCAAGGCCTCCACGGAGCGGACGGTGCGCGTCTCGGTGGGGACGCTCGAGTCGCTCGCCCGCCAGATCGAGAACATCGCGCTGGCTCGAACCCGTCAGGAGCGGCGCGCCCGCGAGCTGCAGGGGTGGGCCGCCAGCGCCCGGGAGGTCCTCGGGCTGTGCGAACAGGCGCTGGCTCCGGTGCGCCTGCTGGGCGCCGACGAGGCGGTCGCAGCGCTCGACGAGGCGACCGGGCAGCTCCGGCGACTGCAGCGCAACCTGCTGCGTGGCGCCCAGGAGTCGCTGCGCGACGCGGAGCAAGCGAGCTTGCTGAGCACCGTGGTGCGCGAGGATCTCAAGGACTTGCGGATGATGCCCGCCGCCAGCGTGCTCGAGCCGCTGCGGCGGACCGTGCGCGAGGTGCTCGGCCGCGTCCAGAAGCGGGTCGAGCTGCGGATCAAGGGGGGCGGGGTGCGCCTCGATCGCCGCATCCTCGACGAGCTGAAGAACCCGCTGCTGCACATGGTGCGCAACGCGGTCGACCACGGCATCGAGTCGCCGGAGATGCGCCGCGCGCTGGGCAAGCCCGAGACCGGGAGCCTGGAGCTTCGCGTCGAGCGGCGCGGCCACCGGGTCGCGCTCATCGTGCGAGACGACGGTGCGGGCCTGCCGATCGCCAAGATCCGCGCGAGGGCCGCCGACCGCGGGGTCATCAGCGCCGAGGCCGCTGCCAAGCTCAGCGACGAGGAGGTGATCCGGTTCATCTTCCGCAGCGGCTTCTCCACCGCCGAGGCTGTCACCTCGCTCTCCGGCCGAGGCGTCGGCCTGGACGTGGTCCACGAGACCATCAGCCGGCTCGGAGGCACGGTCGACGTGTGGTCGGCAACCGGCCAGGGGACGCAGTTCACGGTCGAATTGCCCCTGACGCTCGCGGCGACCATGGCGGTGGTCATCCGCGCTGGCGGCGAGCGGGCGGCCATCCCCTACGAGTCGGTCGAGCGGGTGCTGCTGCTCGACCCCAAGGAGCTCGGCACCATCGCCGGGCGCGCCAGCGTGTTGATCGACGGGGAGCAGGTCCCCTTCTCGTCACTTGCGCGGGTGCTCGGCGTGCCCGAGGGCCGGCTCGCGCTGGAGCGCGGCGAGGTCCAGCCCGCGCTGCTCGTCAGCGTCTCGGGCCAGCGCATCGCGCTCGCGGTCGAGGACGTCCTCGGCCAGCAGGAGATCGTCGTCCACGCGCTCGGGCGCCAAGCGGCGAGCGCGCCCCACATCGGCGGCGCCGCGGTGCTCGACGACGGCCAAGTGGTCGTGGTCCTCAACTCCTACGAAATCGTGCGGCTCGCGCAGCCGATGGCCCGCGTGCAGAAAGACAATGCCGGCGCGAGGCGGCGCGTGCTCGTCGCCGACGACTCGCTGACCACCCGCTCGGCGATGAAGGCCCTGCTCGAGATCGCCGGCTACCAGGTCCTGCCGGTCGGCGACGGCGAGGAGGCCTGGCGCAGCCTGCAGGAGTCGCCCTGCCAGCTCGTCGTCAGCGACGTCCAGATGCCCCGGCTCGACGGCTTCGGGCTGACCCGCCGGATCAAGGGCGACGAGAGGCTTCGCGCGCTGCCCGTCGTCCTCGTCACCTCGCTCGATTCGCCGGCCGACCGGGCCGCCGGGCTCGAAGCGGGCGCAGACGGCTACCTCGTCAAGCGCGAGGTCGAACGCGGCAAGCTGCTCGAGTTGGTGCGTCAGCTCCTGCCCGCGGGCTAGTCGGCTCGCGGCGGCAGAGAGCCGGCTGCCGCGCCGCGCGTGGGAGCGGGGGGCCGGGCGCCCCTTGCTTGCGCGCGTTCGATGGGCGCCGCACCGTGGGGTCATCCGAGCGGCCGGCCGGCTGGAGGACCAGATGCGAATCGAGCGGTTGTCACTGCGTGAAGGCGCCGAGGGGGCGCGAGGAACCGCGGTCATCGTCGACGTCTTTCGCGCCTTCACCTGCGAGCCGCTGATGCTCGAGCTGGGCGCCGAGAGGATCGTGCTCGAGGGCGATATCGAGCGCAGCCTGGCGCGTACGGGTGTGCTGCGGGTCGGAGAGCAGAACGAGGTGCCCATCGAGGGCTTCGATCTCACCAATTCGCCCTGGCTCATCCTGCAAGCGGGCGAGGCGCGCTTTGGGGGCCGCACGGTGGTGCACCGGACCACCTCCGGGGTCACCGGCGCGCTCACGGCGCTGGAGCGCTGCGACGAGGTATTGCTCGCCTCCTTCCTCAATGCTGGGGCCGTGGCGCGCTATCTCGCCCGCCGGCGCCCTGCGCTCGTGAGCATCGTCGCCATGGGAATCCGCTCGAGCCAGCCGGCGCCCGAGGACGAGCGCTGTGGCGACGACCTCGAGAGCCGGCTCGGCGGCAAGCCGTACAACCATCTCGCCGCCGTCCGGGAAATCCTCGAGCACGAGACGGCGCAGAAGTTCCTGCGAGGCGACAAGCCCTACCTGCCGCGCGAGGACGTAGCCCTCTGCCTGCAACGCGACGCGGTCGACTGGGTCCTGCGCGCCGAGCGCGACGGGCAGGACGTCGTCGCCCGGCGGGTCGAGGTCTGACAGATGCGGTCGGGGAAATCCTTCTCGGCCTCGCTGCAGTGCCTTTTCTTCTCTTCGCGCACGCAGGCAGCCGAGTCGGCGGCGCTCCATCGCCTCGCGCTCCCGCGGGAGACTTGGCGACACCTCTTGCGGGCGCGCGAGCTAGCGCGGCCCCCGCATGGTCCGGGCGAGCATCTCGCCGGCTATCGAGCCGAACTCGACAAGACGCAAGCCGGGCCCCGGAAGCTGTCGCGCAGCGACCCGGAAGCACTCCGGCGGCCTCGTCAGCGGGATGGCCGCCTCGACGCGAAGCAGCCCGTCCTTGTCACGGCGGAAGCTCGCGCCGAGCTCGCGCGCGATGCGCATGACCGAGGCGTTCTCCTCGTGGACCCAGGCGCGAAAGCGGCGGATGCCGTTTCGCGCCGCCGAACGCTCGAGGGCGCACAGCAGCAGGCTGCCGAGCCCGAGCCCGTGGTGGGAATCGACGACCGCCACCGCCACCTCGGCGACCTCGAGTTGCTCGGCGAGGCGCACATAGCGGGCCACGCCGAGCCCGAAGCGCGGGCGCGAGGCGTCGGCGGCAACCCAGGCCATGTGGTTGCGGTAGTCGACCTCGGTCAAGTAGCGGAGCTGCTCGTCGCTCAGGCGCTCGAGTGGAGACATGAACCGCAGCCGCCTCGAGCCGACCGACAGGCGCATGAAGCCATCGCGCAGCGGCTCCCTGTCCTCGGCGAGGATGGGGCGAAGCAGGACCCGCTGCCCGTCTCGAAGCTGTAGTGCGCGACCAAACGGCCAGGCTCCTGAAAGCCGTACGCGCTTGGCCGGGCTCGCGAAGACCATGGCCTGTGCTCCAACGTCCAACGGGGCTGCGCCTCCGAGCGTCGAGGCGGGAAACCTTGGGGTCAGCCCGAGCGACGCCGAGGACTCTCGACTCTCGGGAGGCCCCGAGCTTTGTCGAGGGCCCGGGGCTGCGGCCGCTTGGGGTGAGAACGACTGCAGCTCTTGGGCAGCGAATCTTAGCTCGCTCGGCGATGGGGGCCAGGGACTTGCGGCGTGCGGGGTCGGCCGGCCGAGGCCGGCGGGGTCGGTCGCGAGGCGCTGAAGACCCGTCGAGAAACCCTTCCTCGCTCCGTCCGCTCCCCCCGGGGCGCCGCTCCCGACGCGCGAGCGGCGGGGGCGG
>DHSB01000043.1:0-6476 GCA_002408385.1 Myxococcales bacterium UBA5297 | reverse complement strand
GGGAGCGGAGTCGAAGGGCCCTTCGACTCCGGCCTCGCAGGCTCGGCCTACGCCCGGGGGGCGGGCCGAGTTCAAGGAGATCTCCCGACACCTCTTGAGCGCGCGCAGCGGGTGCGGTGCCTGGGCGGCCGCGGCAGGCAGCCGGCCGATGGGAAACGTGTCGTCTCGGCAAGTGCGAAGCCGGGCGAGCGTTGCTCCACCGGTTTTGAGCGCAGGCGAACAGGAGCGTGAGCTCCTTGCTATTATCGGCCGCGGAAAAACTTGGCCTGCCCGCCCTGGTAGTTGGAGAGCCTATGATCCGTTGCCTCATCGTCGACGATTCGCCGACCTTCCGCGGGGTCCTGCGAGGCATCCTCTCGACGGCCCCGGGCGTGAGCGTCGTCGGCGAGGCGGGAGACGGCGAGGAGGCCATCGCCCGCGCCATCGAGCTGAGCCCGGACGTCATCACCATGGACGTGCGGATGCCGCGCCGAAACGGGCTCGACGCCATCCGCGAAATCATGCGCGTCAAGCCGACGCCCATCATCGTGGTGAGCGCGGCGGCCCGCGATGCCGCCGAGGGGGTCAGCTTCCAGGCGCTCAGGCTCGGGGCCATCGAGGTGCTCGAGAAGCCGCACGCGCTCGATGCGGCCCGCTTCGCCTCGCAGTCCGAGGCGATCCGGCAGGCGGTTCGCGCGGTCGCAGGGCTCAAGCTCGTCACCCGCCACCGCCGCCGCACCGAGCAGGCGGCTCATGCCACGCGCCAGGCGGTGCGCGGCCGGCAAATCCCCTCGTGCATCGGCATCTGCGCCTCGACCGGCGGCCCGCCAGCCCTGCACAAAATCCTCAGCTCGCTGCCGCGCGAGTTCCCGGTCCCCCTGCTCGTCGTGCAGCACATCGCCGCCGGCTTCAGCGAGGGGCTGGTCCGCTGGCTGGGTGATCAGTGCTCGCTCGAGGTCCGGCTCGCCGAGCGAGGCGAGGAGCCACAGGCAGGCACGGTGCTCTTCGCCCCGGACGGTTGTCACCTGCTGCTGTCGATGGGGCGCATCCGGCTCGACGACGGGCCTCCAGTCAAGGGGCTCAGACCTTCGGGGACCGTGCTCTTCGCCTCGCTCGCGCGCGAGCTGGGCGCGAGCGCGGCGGGGTTGGTGCTCACCGGGATGGGCGACGACGGCGCCGCCGGGCTCAAGCTGATGCGCGAGCGAGGCGCGTTCACCGCCGCGCAGGGCCAGGCCAGCTCGGTCGTCTACGGGATGCCGCGGGTCGCGTTCGAGAGCGGCGCCGCCGAGGTGCAGCTCGAGCTCGACGAGATCCCGGGCGCGCTGCAGCGGCTCGCCGAGCCCGGGCTGAGCGGGGGCGGCGGGTCGGCGGTTCGGCGCAGGCGCCTGCTGCTTGCCGACGACACCGAGACCATCCTGCAGGTCGAGAGCATGCTGTTGTCCGACCGCTACGAGCTGATGTTCGCCCGAGACGGCAAGGAGGCGCTCGCCACGGCGCGCGCCCATTCCCCCGACGGCATCCTGCTCGATCACAGCATGCCGCACCTGACCGGCGCGCAGGTGTTGCAGGCTTTGCGCGCCGATAGTAGGACGCGCTCCATTCCGGTGATCATGGTCTCCAGCGAAACCGATGACGCCATCGTCAAATCCTGGTGGGCCGGCGGCTGCCAGGCCGTGGTACCAAAGCCTATCGACCAGCAGTTGCTGCTGGGCACGGTGCGCAAGCACATCTCCTAAGAGGAAGCTCCATCGATGTCTGTAGCTGCCTGTGCCATCTGCCAGGCGCGTCCGGAAGAGGCAGGCCCGCTGCAGCGACGCCCCCTCGTCGCGCCGAAGTATCTGGACACCAACCTCTTCTCCATCGACCCGCTCGGCACCGCCGGGGCCACCGTCGAGCTCTGCGCCGGTTGCTCGGAGCTCATCGGGACGACGCTGTTGCACCCCTCGGACATCGAGCAGCTCGCCAAGGCGATCGAGCTGCACCGCGACGCCTTTGCTCCGGCGGGGCCGAGCGATCGGCAGGCGGCGCGCATCCGTCTCTGGCACCGCGCGCTTCACCTCGGTCTCCGGGCCCTCGTCGCCGAGCTCGCGGAGCGCCCGCCTGTCCAGCCTGCGCGACCAGAGCCGGCTCAGCTCGGGTTGTTCGTCTCGAAGACCGCGCGACTCGCCAACGTCGAGGCCGCCCTGCTCGAGGGCGACCTTGGCGGGGCGAGAGAGCTGTCGCTCGACCTGGTGCGCCGCTTCGATCTGCCGGAGGCCCGCTATCTCGCCATCAAGCTCGGGCTGACCGAGGAGCGGATCGCCGCGCTCGAAGGGGACCCGCAGGGGCTCGCCCTCCTCGCCGAGCACCCGGAGGAGCTGCTCGAGGCCGGGCGGATAACCGTCAGCCTCGCGAGCGCCTTTGCCCGGGGCGTGCGTCGCTTCCTCGAGAAGCGCTCGTAAGGCTCGCAAACCCTGCCCGTGGCCGCGCGGCGTGGATTTCGGCCGCGCCCAGCTCTTGGTGTCAGCCGAGCGAGAGGTCGGATCCGAGCGTCTCAGGGGGCAAAGATGCCCAGCAAGGGCCCTGGCTGGCCCGTGGAGCGATCTTGGCCCCTAGCCCTTGCTTTAATAGGGCAGGGGCTCGCTCTTCGCGTCCTGGGCCATCCTGGGCTCTCTCAGGGGCCTTCCCGAGGCTCCAAAAACGCGCTCCCAACCAGGCGATCTTGTTGACCTTTGTGCCCACGCCCGGCCGGCCGTCCACCGCCCGGCGGAGGAGGCGATTGCCGGTCGGGATGCCCCCGGTTTGGCCGAAGGGGCTCGGGACAGGGAGCGGAACGAGCTTCGGAGGCCCGGGCGCTAGTCGAGCACCGCCAGGGCCGGCTCGCCCTGCACGACCCGATAGCGATAGCCGCTTCGCAGCGTCAGCTCCTGTGTCGAGAGCGCCTTGTCCGGCCAGCGGATCTTCACCTGCGCCTCGCACGCCGAGCCCAGGCCGAAGTGCAGCGTCAGGCCGTGCTGGATTCCGTAGTGGCCGTGGCCGCCGCCGACCTCTTGGGTCTGCGTCACCCCTCCGGCGCTCACCGTGACCCGCGCGCCGATGGCCGCGCGGTTGGTCCCATCGCCTCCGCTCAGCGAGAGCTGGATCCAATTGCCGTCCTGGCCAAGCAGGTTCTCGAAGTAGCGCACGTTCGCGGTCGGATAGCACTGGTCCTCGCAGCGTGCGCGCGAGTGGCCGACGACCAGGTCCAGGTCGCCGTCCCGGTCGAAGTCGGCGACCGCGATTCCGTGGCTGGCGAGGTGGTCGATGCCCAGCTCGAAAGCGACCGGCTCGAAGGTGCCGTCGGCGCGCTGCCAGTAGAGGTGCCCACGGGTCCCCGGATAGTCGGTCGAGCCGATGTAGAGGTCGGGGCGCGCGTCGTTGTCGAAGTCGAAGACCGCCGCGGTGATGTCCCCGTCGTTCCAGTCGATGCGGTCGTGGTCGCGCGCGAGGCCGGTGTTCTCGTTGCCCGGCCGCGTGAAGCGCACGTTCGGCTCGCCGGTGTTGAGCAGCAGCTCGCTCGGATCGCTCGAGGAGCCGACGTCCCAGTGGACGATCTCGGTGGTGAGCAGGTCGAGCGCCCCGTCGTTGTTCACGTCGGCGCAGACCGTCGTCCCCGAGTTGCCGCCGAGCCGGAACGGCTGCCGGTCGTTCGCGTGGTTCCAGCGAAACGCGTCCTGGTCGCTCGTGCAGCGGATGAGCTGCGGCTCGGGCACCTGCGCGCAGCCGGGGTCTTCGCGGTGCCACTGGCACCAGCAGCGGGCCGACTCGTTGTCGGTCCAGTCGGTCCGCTCGTCGAAGGCGTAGCCCGAATCGATCGAGCGGTTGACGAAGGCGACCTGGTTCTCGGCGTCGTAACCCGCCTGCCACAGGTGGTTCGGCGCGCGGCCGTAGGAGGCGGCGAGCAGCTCGGGGCCTCCGTCGCCGTTCAGATCGCAGGCGGCCACGCTCCAGGCGTAGCTGTGGGCGAGCGCGGCGTTGAGCGCGCTCACCGAGCTCCAGCCGCGCGTCTGCAGGCCGCGGGCGACCGTGACGTCCTCGAACAGGCCGCCGCCCAGGCCGCGGTAGAGCTGGTCTTGAGAAGGGTTGGCGCCCTTGACTGCGGAGTTGCCGATCCACAGGTCGACGGTGCCGTCCCGGTCGAAGTCGACGAAGGCGGCGCCCGCGCGCTCCACCCGCTCGCCTTCGCGGCGCACCGCGCTCGCCTCGGGCCCGAGCTCAAAGGTGCCGTCGCCGCGGTTGAGCATGATCTCCGAGGACTCGACCTGCGGGTTGGCCGGGTCGGCGTAGGACATGCCGGTGAAGGCGTCGAGGTCGCCGTCGTTGTCCACGTCGGCCCAGACCACGACCTCGGCCGGGCGGCCGAGCTTCGGGTCCTCTCCCCGGCGCGTGGCGACGAAGCCCGAGCTCTCGGTGACGTCGACGAACCGGGCGCCCTGGTCGTTGCGCAGCAGCCAGGTCGCCCGCGGGCCGCCCTCGGTGAAGTCGTCCGCCGCGAGGCCGCCCCGGCGTACCGAGAGATCGGCCCAGCCGTCGCCGTCGAAGTCTCCGACCGACAGGCGCACCCCGGCCACCCCGATCAGTCCGAGCGCCTCGGTCGCCTCCCGGAAAGCGCGCGTGCCGGCCGTCCAGCCCGTCCCCGCGGCGCAGCGGTCGGGGAGGTCCTGCTCGCAGCGGGCGAGCTGCGCGTTGCAGCGCCAGCCGCTCTCGCAGCTCTCCTCGCCGCAGCGGCAGGCCCCGTCGCTCGGGTCGCAGCTCATGCCCCGCTCGCAGGAGACCGCGGCGCAGTCGGCGACGCAGCGGCCGAGGCTCGCCTCGCAGACCCGGCCTGGGCCGCAGACTTCACCGCCGCACTTGCAGACGCGCCCGTCGGCATCGCAGCTCTCGCCCGGCCCGCACTTCAGCGCCGCGCAGGGATCGACGGGGTCCGGCGACGGCTTCTCGCCGCAAGCGGCAAAGACCAGCGCAACCAGGACCAGGGACCGGAGGAAGGGGAGGCGTCGCATGGCGCTCTTTCCAGGGCGAGGAGGCCGACGGACGAGAGTGTCGTCGTCCCCCCGCTCGAAGAGCGCGAGCATAGGACCCGGCGGCGCCGAGGCTCAACCGGCCTGCGGAGCTACGGCATCTTCTGGAGAGTGCCTTTCGCCCCCGCGAGCCAATAGTCGTCGGCGCTCGTGCCGAAGAGGTTGGTGAGCGTGACGCGGGCCGGGCTGTAGGCGCGCGTCCACTTGGTGCCGTTCCACTTCATGACGACGCCCTCGTGGCCGACCGCGCGGACGTCGTCGGAGGCGAAGCCCCAGACGGCGTTGAGCTGGACCGTGGTGTTGCTCGGCACTTCGGAGAAGCTGGCGCCGTCCCAGTGCAGGAGCAGGCTGCCGTTGCCGACGACCCAGACGTCGTCGGGGCCGGCTGCCCACACGTCACTCAGCCAGGAGAGAGTGCCCGAGGCGACGCTCTGCCAAGCCTGACCGTCGAAGCGCAGGATCCGTCCGTCGAGGCCGACGGCCCAGACGTCCTCGGGCGCGCGCGCGAAGCAGCCGGTCAGCTCGACCGAGGTCCCGCTCGCCGAAGCGCTCCAGGAGCTGCCGTCCCAGTGGAGGATCGTGCCGTTGCCACCGGTGGCCCATGCGTCGGAGGCGCCCGTTCCGGTCACGCAAGAGAGAGTGGACTGGACCCCGCTGTCGACCGAGGAGAGCGCCGAGCCGTCCCAATGGAGCAGCGTGCCCTTCGCGCCGGAAACCCAGACGTCGTCGCGGCTGCTGCCCCACAGGCCGGTGAGCGCCACGTCGGTGCCGGAATCCACCCAGCTCCAGCTTGCGCCGTCCCAGTGGTAGAGCAGCCCGTTCGCCGCGCCGGCCCAGTAGTCGTCAGGCGCCGATCCCCAGAGGCCGAAGAACGTTTCGGCCGGCGGAAACGGATGCCCCGCGTCGGGCGGGTTGCCCGCATCGGGCTCGCCGGCATCCTCGACTCCGGCGTCGACGACAGGAGTTGGCTCCGGCTCCTCCTCGCCGCATTGCCAGGAGGCGGAGGCGAGGAGAAGTGAGGCGACCAGGGCGAGTCTCGAGGCGCGCATCTGTGCTCCGGCTTGGGTTTGTCGTTTTCCCGAGCATCCTAGCAGCATCACCTGCGGCCCCGCCTTCGGGCCCGGCCTCGTCACGGAGCCTTGTGGCAGTCGATGCAGCCCTTCTTCTTCGGATGAGTTGTCGCAGGCGCGCTGCCCGTGTCGCGATGGCACTTCAGGCAATTCTCGTCCGAAGTCGATGCGAGCGAGTGGGGGACAGCCGGGCCCTGACAGGCAGCGAGAATCGATAACGCCGCGGCGGCGCCAAGGCGAAAGAGCGTCTGCATGGTCATCTCCTCGAGCGGTGCGCCGACTATGGCTCAATTCGCCGGAGAGCGCTCCTGCCCCGCGTCGTCGTCCCTCCAGGTTCTTCGCCCGAATCCACAGACCTTCCGATCGGACCTCACAGGTTGTCGGGAGG
>DHSB01000123.1:5577-5713 GCA_002408385.1 Myxococcales bacterium UBA5297 | reverse complement strand
GAGGAGGATGTCCTTGTTGAACTCGCGTCGCCCCGCGGCCTAGTGCCCGTGGACGCGGTCGGCCACATCTCCCCGGCCCCGCAGCGCGAAGCGGCGCCCTACCTGCGCTCCCACGCGCCCCAGAGTTCGTGCAAGG
>DHSB01000123.1:1500-5273 GCA_002408385.1 Myxococcales bacterium UBA5297 | reverse complement strand
GACCGGTGGGCGGCGGCCTGGCCGCAAATCGCTCGAAGAGACTTGCAGGAAGTCTGGCGCCCGAAGGCGCGAAGGTCTTCGAGACCGAATGGGATGACACGGTGGTACTGCTGCACTTCAACGATCGGCAGCGGTACCTCGTCGCTCTCGATCCCCATTACATGTTCCACCACACGCCGCGTGGCCGGGCGCCCGGCGAGACCTTCCGACTCTGGTCGGGGGTCATTGAAGGAAGAAAGCGGGTTGTCGATCCGGGGCAGGAGCGCGAGCGGGATTGGGTGGCGGTCGTTCGAGAGGATTTCCAGACCGCCTATTTGATCTGTCTGCAGGAGCGCGACGTGCTGCTTGCGAACCTTCGTGGCGCGCCGGACGTCGTGGAGACCTACTCGGCATTCGGGCTGTCGGTGTTCGACGTCCGGGGCGGTCGAGCGAAGGCCGGGCGAGCTGCTCGTCCGGTCGTGAGATTGCGGGAGCGGGTTCCAAGCGGTCGCGGTCGCGGTGACAACCGAAACGATCAGCCGGATGGAGCGCGGTGCCTCTGTTCCATCGCTCGCCGGAATCGGAAGGTCGCCAGTGCTCTTGGGGTCGAGCTGGGGCCCTCTTCCGATTCCGGGAGCGAGAAACGGCCAAGGACACGGCCGTGGAGAAGCTCCCCGCCGCAGCGCGTCAGCGGAGCGCCGAGGGCATCGAGGGTGCCGCCCAGGCCGTCGAGTGCGTGCTACGACGGTGGGGGGGTGAGCCCGCCACAGCGGGCTGGTCCTCGGCGAGTCCCTGTCGCTTGCGCCGTCCCGGTTGGCGGGGTGGTGGCTCGTCGCTGGGTTCTCAAAGATGGACGCGGGTCAGTCAGGCTCCCATTCGGACCTCTCCAGCAGAGTGAAATCAAGTAGCAGATCCTCGGGAATCCCTTGGACAAAAGCCTTGGCTGAAGCAGTGGTTGGCTCAGCCCAGATTTCCTCGTCGAGTTGCTCGCGGCTGATTCTCGGCTCAGACCAAGCCCAGTCACACGCCCCACCAACTCCGCACCAACAACAAACGCCGGCCAGCCCGAAGGCCAGCCGGCGTTCTCACAACTCCTCTTCGAAGCTTCGACGTCGCCTACCCGCCGACCACCTTCTGCTCGGCCTCGGCGCCAGTCACCTCACCCGCGTCCTTCGCCGTCTTCGTCCGGCGACGCGCCCTGAGGAGGATGTCCTTGTTGAACTTCGCGGCGATCTCCGCCCGGCCGCGGAAGACGACGCGCCCGATGCGATTGAGGTCCTCGATGATCTCGAGCAGCTCGCCCTTGGCCTCGTAGAGATCCGTCGCCTCCGGCGTCAGGCCCTCGCGCTTGGTCTCCTGCCCGCGCTGCGCGTCGGTGAGCGCCTGTGTCACCTTGTCGTGCACCGCGGTGGGCGACTCGCCGCCGAAGTAGGGCGCCAGCCCGGCCTCCAGCCGCGCGACCAGATTCCGCGAGGTCTTGAGGTACCCGAGGATCTTGGTCGAGCTGCGGCCCAGCGTCCCCGCGGGCGCGAGGTGGACAGCGGTCAGGTCGTTGGCTTTGGTGTCGCGGATCACCATCGGCACGAGATTGCGCATCTTGAAGATGTGCTCCTTGGCGTCGCAGATGGCCTCGCGCTCGATGTTCGTGGCCATCATCGAGTCAACCTGGAACTCGCGGCGGGCCGCCATCAGCGCGGCCACCTTGGCGATCGAGGTCGACAGCTTGCCGAACTTCTCCTCGGAGACACCGCCCGCCGTCAGCTCCAGCTTGTGCTCGTTGGTGATTCCCGTCGTGTACTCGCCCTGATCGACCAAACCCGCGACGGGCTCGTTCTTTCCCTTCTTGATGAGGCGCTCTCGCTCTTCTGCAGTCGACATGATTTCTCCCCCTTGCAGGGTTGGTGTGAGCCGTTGGATGTCCCGGCAGGGGGATTAGAAGCACCTTTGGCTCGAGGATGCAACAGCTCCGATAATTCTGTCTGGCACCTAACGCTTGCTGCGCCAACGAGACGGGAGACGCGTCGGGTGCAGCGGACGAACGAGGGGCCGAGCGGCCTGGAGTGATTGCCAAGGGAACGTCTCTCTGCGCGCGGCAAAGAGGCGAGTTGTGCGCGCCGACGCCATTGAGGGCGACGAGTCTCGCAGTGGTCGAAAGCGGGCGGGATTGCCTGCCAGGTGTAGGTCGGCCGGCTCTGTCAGAGACCGTCGCTCCGTCTTGAGAATGACGTTCAGGTGCACAAGAGCCGCTGACGCGTCGATCAGAGTGTCCGGCGGATCGCTCCTGCGCCTCTGACTCGTCGATCAGCATGTCCGGCGAGTTGCTGCAGCGCTGCTGGCACGTCGATCAGAATGTCCCGCGGGTCGCTCCAGAGCCACTGGCTCGTCGATCAGCATGTCCGGCGAGTCGCTCCTGCGCCTCTGACTCGTCGACCAGCATGTCCGGCGAGTCGCTCCAGTACCTCTGACTCGTCGATCAGAATGTCCGACGAGTTGCTCCAGGGCGGCTCGACGGGTCGATCAGAGTGACCGGCGAGGCGCTCCTGCGCCGCTGACGAGTCGGTCGGAAATGATCGGCGAGGTGCTCCTGCGCCACTGACGAGTCGAGCAGAATGATCGGCGAGGCGCGCCTGCGCCACTGAAGAGCCGATCAAGCATGATCGGCGAGGTACTCCTGCGCTGCTGACCAGTCGCTCAGAACGACCGGCGAGGTGCTCCAGAGCCGTCTGACGCGTTGTCAGAACGACCGGCGAGGCGCTCCAGAGCCGCTGACGGCTCGACCAGAGTCACCGGCGAGATACCCGAGGCGCCCTTCGACTCCGCCCTCGCAACCTCGGACCGCACTCAGCGTGACCCAAGCGCGAGGCACCCTCGCGCAACGGTCGCCCTCGACCGGCCTCGCCCCGCCTCACCTCGCCCCGCGGCCGGTGAGCACGTGGCGCACCGTGTGGAAGAGGATGGTCAGGTCGAGGAAGAACGAGCGGTTCTTCAGGTAGTAGAGGTCGTACTCGAGCTTGTTGCGCGCGTCCTCTATCGAGGCGCCGTACGGATAGCGCACCTGGGCCCAGCCGGTGATCCCGGGCCGGGCGACCTCGCGCAGCTCGTAGAACGGCACCTTCTCCTTGATCTGCGCGACGAAGAAGGGGCGCTCGGGCCGCGGGCCGACGAAGCTCATGTCGCCGCGCAGCACCGCGAGGATCTGCGGCAGCTCGTCCATGCGCGTCTTGCGCAGCAGGCGCCCGACCCGCGTGACCCGATCGTCGTTCTGCTTCGCCCAGATCGGCGCGCCCGTCGCCTCGGCGTCGGCCCGCATGGTGCGCAGCTTGGTCAGGTTGAAGCTGCGCCCGCCCTTGCCGAGCCGCTCCTGGTGATAGAAGACCGGCCCGCGCGACTCGAGCCGGATGAGCAGCGCCGAGAGGCCGATGAGCGGCGCGGCGAGCAGCGTCAGCCCCGCCGAGACCGACAGATCGAGCCCGCGCTTGAGCAGCTCGTCGGCGCGCCGAGCGCGGAAGCCGTCGGAGAAGACCAGGTCCTCGGCCCGCAGCAGCCCTATCGGAATGCGCCGGAAGGCCCGCTCGGCAAACGCGCTCGCCTCGAACACCGGCGCCCCGCGCAGCCGGCAGCGCAGCAGCGACTCGGCAGGCAGCGCCCCTTCGCCCTCGTCCAGAGCGGTGACGACGATCTGCGCGTGCAGCTTCTCGAGCAGCAGGTCCGGCTCCGGCCCGTCGAGGCCCGCGTAGCCTGCCAGCTCGAACTCGGTGCCCGCCTTGAGGAGCCCCCCCACCTCGTGCGCCCGC
>DHSB01000123.1:947-1312 GCA_002408385.1 Myxococcales bacterium UBA5297 | reverse complement strand
CCCGGCAGCGCCGCCCGGACGAGCAGCGTCGCCGCGGCTGCCCCCGCCGCGCCGGCGACGAGCATGAAGCCCGCCCCGGTCGCCGGCCAGAGCAGCAGCAGGCCCGCGTAGAGCGCCAGCGCCACCGCGAGCGCCCGCACCAAGCGGCCGCCCGAACGCCTATCGGCCGCGGCGGTCTGGAGGTCGTAGAGATCGGCAAAGTAGAGGCTCGTCTGGATGAAGACTCCGCAGACCAGCGCGAGCGCGCCGATGGCGCTCACCTGCGCCCGGCCCGCCGGCCAGACGAAGGTGCTGGCCACCGCGCTCGCCTCGAAGGCGAGCAGGATGGCGGCCTGCTCCACGAGAAATAGCCGGATCTTGCGCGG
>DHSB01000123.1:579-788 GCA_002408385.1 Myxococcales bacterium UBA5297 | reverse complement strand
GAGCACCAGTGGTAGAAGACCCTGAGGACCCTCACCTTGCCCCCACCTTCTGCGGCGCGCCCCTCGGACCTCGCGCGCGCGTCCCCCGAGCAAACGGTAAGGACTGGAGAGGCGCGGTTCCGCTCAGAGCTCCTCGAGGTCTTGCACGAGCGTCGAGCCGATAGGCGGCCAGCCCTCGGCCGGTTGCACCCCTAAGTCCCCTCTTCCCG
>DHSB01000123.1:0-434 GCA_002408385.1 Myxococcales bacterium UBA5297 | reverse complement strand
CCCGCGCAAGCGCGGGAGAGGGGTCTTTCTCTTGCTCGGGCGCGCTTGGTTCTACGGCAGCCGGCTGCTCGTTCGTGGGACACAGCCGGGCAAGGGCCTGGTGCGATGCTCGGGTCTCTCGACTTCGCTCGAGGTGATCGAGGGGACGGGCCGCCGGAAACGCCAGCACGAAGGCTGGCGCTCCCAAATGACAGCTCGGCCAAAGGACCGAAGAAGAGATCGGGGCGAGCGCGGACGGCCCCTCGACTTCGGCCTCCGCACGCCCGCACGACGCCGGCACGAAGGCCGGCGCTCCGGGCCTCTGAACAGGTCTGTCAGTTCAAGGTCGAGCCGGGCAAGGGCCTGGTGCGATGCTCGGGCACCTTCGACTTCGCTCCTAAATGACAGCTCGGCCAAAGGACCGAAGAAGAGATCGGGGCGAGCGCGGCCGGCCC
>DHSB01000118.1 GCA_002408385.1 Myxococcales bacterium UBA5297 | reverse complement strand
CGCACGCCCACCGAAGGGACACGTTGGATTGAAGGCTCGACCAGGATCCGCACGGCGCTCGGCTCGCCCGGGCCGGCGAGGACAAGCTTGTAACAGCCGCATGTCATCCGATCGCACGGGCGCCTCCCAGGCCGTGATCGAGCCCCCGGGGCGGTCTCGGCCCTTCTCGTCGGCGTTTGGGTCGAGGCGTGAAGCCGAAGCCGCTCGAGGGCTCTTCGCGTGAGGGACAGGCCGGCCGCGCGCGGGGTCGGTGATGCGCCACGACGAGCGGTGGCTGCGCGGACGTCCGCCCGAGCGAGCCTGCGAGCCCCGCGCGCGGGTATGATCCAATTCCAAGCCTGTTGCGTGCTCACGAGCTCGCCCCGGAGGACAGCATGGCCCGTCAGCGCAAGCGGATCGGCCCCTATCAACTGATCGAGGAGGTCGGTACCGGCGGAATGGGCGTCGTCTGGCGCGCGGTGCACACCGTCCTGCAGCGCGAGGTCGCCATCAAGGAGCTGGTCGGTAGCAGCGCCCAGGACAAGGAATCGCTCGAGCGCTTCCGCCGCGAGGGGATGGCCCTGGCCCAACTTCGCCACGAGAGCGTCGTCGGCATCCACGATCTCTTCCCGTCCTCGACCCGGCTCTACATGGTGCTCGAATACGTCGACGGGCCCACCTTGGCCTCGCTGCTCAAGGAGGCGCCCCTGCCGTGGGACGTCGTCGCGACGATAGGCGCGCGGGTCGCCGCAGCGCTCGAGCACGCGCACCACCACAAGCTGATTCACCGAGACGTCAAGCCGGCCAACGTGATGCTGTCGAAGGCGGGCGAGGTGAAGCTCACCGACTTCGGCATCGCACGCGACCAAATCCTCGGCGACCTGACCAAGACCGGCTACGCGGTCGGCACGCCGAGCTACATGCCACCCGAGGTGCTCACCGGAGAGCGGGCCGATGCGCGCAGCGACATCTACTCGCTCGGGGTCACGCTCTACGAGTGCGCCAGCGGCCGCAATCCCTTCGCCGAGCACGACTCGAGCAAGATCTTCGGCGCCATCCTGGCCAGCAAGTTCCCGCGGCTCGGCAAGGTGAAGAGGGGCCTGCCCCGGCGCTTTCGGGCCATCGTCGAGCGCTGCATGCGCGCCGACGCGCGCAAGCGTTACGCCACGGCGGCCGATCTGAGGCGCGACTTCGAGCGACTGCTCGCCGACAGCGGGGCGCGCGCCAATCACCGCCAGCGCCTCGTGGGATTTCTTCGCTCGCGAGGGCGGCTCTCCGAGACCGAGGCGCTCACCTGTCTCAACGCGGCCGAGCTGCTTCAGACCGTCTCGGCCGAGCTCGTAGCGCCAGCAAGCCCGTTCGCGCGCGCGGCCGCCTCGCTCGCCGCTGCGCTGGTGGGCGGAGGCGCGGGTTGGTGGCTCGCGCAGCGCCCGGATCTGTGGGAGCGGCTGTTGCCATAGTCGACAGCCCGGGCTTCGCCTGGAACCTAAGCGACCGGTCGCAGGTAGGTAGGTGCGCTTGAATTCCATCTCCACCCAGGCCTGCGTCGCCTCGTTGAGCTGGTCGAGGGAGAGGTCCTTCTGCCGCTCGAGCATCGACATCAGGCGCCCCTCGACCAGGGCCCAGAAGCGCTCCTGCTTGCCGTTCTGGTAGGGCGAGTAGGGCAGCGTCGCCTCATGAATCACGCTGGAGTCGAGCAGCCCCGCCTCGGTCTCGCCGGCGGTCATCGCCGAGCCGTTGTCGGTCATGAGCGCCCGCGGAAGGCCACGTTTGGCGAAGGCCTGGCACAACCCGTGGACGAGGTTCTCGGCGGTCTCGGACAGGTACCGCTGCTGGTGACAGCACAGGCGCGAGCGGTCGTCGAGGATCCCGAGCAGACGCGGGGTGATGTACTCGCCGCCCGCGGTGAGCACCGGCCGCGAACAGGAGTGGAAGTCCAGGTGCCACAACGCGTTGGGCTGTTCGACCTCACAACTGCGCACCTCACGGCTCTCGAACCGCTCCTCGGCGCGCTGCACCCCGGGGCGGTTGGGATCGCCGCGCCGCGGCTGAAGCACCATCCCGCGCGCTTTCATCTAGCGGCGCACGGTCGCGTAGTGGGGCACCTCGCCCAGCTCGCGGTCGGCCTCGGCGGCTGCGCACAGGTTGTCGTCGTGCAGTTGGTAGCTCCAACGCCGGTGCGCGAGGTACTGGGCGTTGCAGCGCGCGCTGCGACGCCGGGCTCATCGCCTACGCCCAAATCCTCGCGCCGCTTGCACCTGCGACCGGGCTTTCTTCTGCCTCATCGCTCGTTCCAGCCCGACGTTATCCAAGCGGCCGTTCGCAGCTATCTGTCCGCTCCTGGCTCGGCCTACGACGAGGTTGCGACCGAGGACGGGTGCTCGTCGCGCTCGCTGTGGCGCTGGATTGGATGGCTCGCTCCCTCGAGATGCCGGCGAAACGCGGCCGAGACGCGGGCCGTCCCCTCGTCGCGACCGCTCGCTGCCGACCAGATGCGCGTCCGCGGTCGCTCCGCTCCACCGTCTCGGGCGCCGTTGCCCCTTCTGCAAGCAACCCGGCGAACTCAGCGAGCCCACTGAGCTACTTGCCGATGCAGAAGCGCGAAAAGATTTCGTCGAGCAGGGCATCGTCGACGCCTTTGCCGACGATGCGATCGAGCGCGCTCTGGGCATCGCGAAGGTCGTACGCGCACAGCTCGAGCGGCGCTTCCGTCGCGTTTCGGGCCGCGTCTCCCAGGCGCAGCTCGGCCTCTTCGAGCAGCTCGGCGTGGCGCCGGTTGGTAATCACCACCTCCGCGCTCGCTCCGCCGGAATCGCCGCGAATCCGCCCGGCAATCTCGGACCGGAGCGCTGCGAGGCCCTCCCCACTGCGAGCGCTGACCCGCGGTCCGCACGCCGCTCCGGAGGTCTCGAGGTCGCACTTGTTCACCACCTGCAACACGCTGCCTGGCAACTCGGGCGCTTCGACCGGAGAGCTCGCGTCGACGATCCACAGACAGAGCGCACCACGTGCGATCTCGGCTCGCGCCCGCTCGATACCGATCCGCTCGACCCTTCCTGCGCCTTCGCGAATCCCCGCGGTGTCGACAAGAGTGCAGGGGATGCCTTCGATCTCGATCCGCGCCTCGATGGCGTCGCGGGTGGTCCCGGGCTGCTCGTCCACGATGGCCCGCTCCTCGCCGAGCAGCGCGTTGAAGAGCGAGCTCTTGCCGGCGTTCGGCGCACCGGCAAGGACGATGCGCACCCCTTCGCGAACCGCCCGCCCATAGCGGTGCGTCGCCCGCAGCTTGCGGCAAGCCTCGGCGAGCGCCGTCGCGCGCTGCGAGAGCTCGGGCGGTCCGTCACCGACGTCCTCGGGGAAGTCGAGGTGGGCCTCGACCTCGGCCCGGAGGCTGAGCGCCTCGCGTGCGAGCGTCTCGACCGCTCGTCCGACCGCGCCAAAGAGCTGCGCGCGCGCGGCCGCAAGGCTCGCTTCGGTCTCGGCCACTACGAGGTCGGCGAGCGCCTCGGCCCGCTCGAGCGTCAACCGCCCGTTGAGCACCGCCCGCCTCGAGAACTCGCCCGGCTCGGCCGCCCGCGCCCCGGCGGCCTGGACCGCCTCGAGCAACGCCTCGACCTGGAGCAAGCCGCCGTGAGCCTGGAGCTCGACCACCTCCTCGCCGGTGAACGAAGCGGGCGCGGCGAAGTAGAGGACTATCGCCTCGTCAAGCCTCAGGCCGCTTGTCGGGTGATGCACGGCGGCGAGCACCGCCTGGCGCGGCGCGAGCGGCTGCGGAAGACGGCAGAGCCGGCGCGCGCAGGCAAGCGCGGTCGGCCCCGAGATGCGCACGATGGCGACCCCCGCGGGAGCCGCCCCTGTCGCCAGCGCGGCGATGGTCTCCTGTCTCGCTCCGGGAGCCACGCCTCGTGATTCCAGGCAGGGCGCCTAGGGCGCCCCGCGCTCCTTGCCGCGGACGGCCTTGAGGACGCGCTCCTTGTTCTGCTCGATGTAGAGGTCGACCTGGCCGTCGTCGAGCTCGAAGTCTCGCAGCACGCCCTGATAGACGAACTGGAAGGCCGGGGCCTCATCGTCGTTGGCCAGCTTGAAGGAGAGCTTCAAGACGGCCGCGGCGAACAGCGGATCCTTCTTCCTCTTCGGTTCGGGCATCGATTCACTTCCCCGCCGCTCCGGCCAACCCGCTGGGCGCCGGACCATGCTTGACCTTGAACTTCCTCTGCAACCACTTCTGCTGGGCGATGGAGAGCAGGTTGTTCGTGAAGATGTAGAGCGTCAGGCCCGCCGGCAGGTTGAGCATGATGAAGGTGAAGAAGATGGGCATGAAGTAAAGCATGACCTTCGCCTGCGTCGGGTCGCCCATCTGCGGCTGCATCTTCTGGGTGATGAACATCGTCACCCCCATCGCCAGCGGAAGGATGAAGAACGGGTCGGGCCGGGTCAGGTCCAAGATCCACGGCGAGAGCAGCGGCTCGCGATAGAGCTCGAACGAGTTCTGCAGGGTCGTGTAGAGCGCAAACCAGACCGGCATCTGCACGAGGAGCGGAAGGCATCCGCCGAACGGGTTGACCTTGTTCTCCTGGAACAGGCGCATCCGCTCGAGGTTGAGCTTCTCCTTGTCGTTCTCGTACTTCTTGGCCAGCTCGTTCATCTGCGGCTGCAAGCGCCGCATCGCCTCCATGCTCTCCATCTGCTTGTGGCTCAGCGGGTAGAGCAGCAGCTTGACGACCACCGTCAGCAGGATGATGGCCAGGCCCCAGTTGCTCACCAGGCCCTGGAAGCTCTTCATCACCCAGAGCAGCGGCCGGCAGATGGCCGCCCACCAGCCGAAGTTGATGGCCTCGTCGAGCCGCGGGTCGAGCGCTGAGACCGACGCCCCAGCGCTCAGCTCCTTGTCGAGCGACACCAGGCCGGCTCCTGTCGCCGCCGCCGTGGAGACCTTCTCCAGGACACCGAGCGACTTCGGGCCGAGGTAGAAGCCGAGATCGCGGCTGACCGTCTGGCCTGGGGCCACGGTGCCCAGGTCGAGCTCGAGCCGCGCGAGGAACTCGCCATCGGGGTTGGTCGCCAACGCCGCGCTGGTGCCCTCGCCCGAGCTCGGGAAGAGCGCTCCGAGGAAGTAGCGCTGGTCGAAGCCGACGAAGGAGACCGGCTCCTCGTCGAAGCTCTCCGACTTCTTCTTGTCGCCAAGGCCCAGCCGCTCGACCGACTTGCCGACCCGCGCGACGACCTCGGACTGCTCGGGCGGAGGAGCGAAGAAGCTGCCCTTCTCGACGTGCTTCGGGTCGAGCCAGGCCGGGTAGACGACCGCGAGCTTGAGCTTCTTGGGCTCGCCGCTGCGGTTGGTCACACTGTAGCGGGCCCGCAGGTCATAGCCCTTGGGGTTGACCTCGAAGCTCTTCTCGACGCCGAGCTGCCCGTTGCCGCCGGTGAAGACGACGCCCTTGTCGGTCTTGACCGCGTCGTAGGTGGCGTCGAGCCCGAGCGACAGCTCGCCGCTGATCTCGCTGGCGCCGGGGACCGGCTGGCCGTCGCGCACTCGGGCGAGATCGACCGGCTCTTCCTTCTTGTCCTTGCCTTTGGGGCGCTGCTCGAACTTGTAGCCGGGCATCGAGTCGGCGCCCCTGACGATGGCCTTGCTCAGGCCGCCGCCCAGGTTGGTGAACTCGAGCTCCTGGGCCGGGGTGGACCACTGGATGCGCTGCTCGGGCCGCTTCACCGGCGCCGCGGGGGCTTCGGCAGGCGGCTGCGCGCTCTTCTCCGAGGCGACCGCGGCGTCGGTCGCCTTCACCGCGGCGTCGACCACCTGCGCGAGGCCTGCTTCGGCGGCCGCTGGCCTCTTCGGCGGCGGGGAGAAGAACTGCATCCAGAGGAACATCACGGCCGTGGACAGCACGATCGTCAACAAGAGCCGCTTCTGCTGGTCCATGGTCGGAAGGATCCTCCTGGGGGACTAAAGGACTGCTGAGGGTGGTCGCGGCAAAAAAGCCGTTTAGGGAACGCGGTCGACGCCGCCCTCACAGAACGGGTGGCAGCGCGACAGGCGCCGCACGGTCAACCAGCTCCCGCGAAGCGCGCCGTGTCGGCGCAGCGCCTCGACCGCATAAGCCGAGCAGCTCGGGTAGAAGCGGCAAGCCGGCGGCAGCAGGGGACTTATCAGTCGCTGGTAGAGGCGCACGAGCGCGATGAGTAGGTGCTTCATCGGACGCCCTTCTCAACCGCCGGCCCAGGCCCGCTTCTTCCTTGAGCCCTGCGTTTGGCCTGTTCGGCGGCAGCCTCGAAGTCGCGGCCAAGCCCTTGCAGGCTCGAAGCGGCCGCGCCGGAGCGAGCGATAAGCACCGCGTCGACCGAC
The DNA here is from genome assembly GCA_002408385.1 of Myxococcales bacterium UBA5297. Classification (GTDB taxonomy): domain Bacteria; phylum Myxococcota; class Myxococcia; order Myxococcales; family UBA5297; genus UBA10939. Next base: position 2,368 of record DHSB01000118.1, on the reverse strand, counting down.
GGGGGCAGCAGCGCGCGCCGCTTGCGGAAGATCTCGCGAAACCAGCGCTTGATCTTCGAGCGGACGACCGAGTTGCCCACCTTGCTGCTGACCGTGACCCCGAGCCGCCGGTGGCCCAGGTTGTTGGGCAACACCAGCAGAACCAGGGCGCCGACAGCATAACGCTGCCCGCGCTCCTGGACCTTTTGGAACTGGCTGCGATGCCGCAGCCGGTGCGAGGCCGGTAGGGTCTGCCCGCTCGCCTCGCCCCTGGCCGTCGGCCCCCCTCGCGTGGCGTTCACGCTCAGGCGGGCGGACTACTTCTTGGGCGCGGAAACGACCAGGCGCTTGCGGCCCTTGGCCCGGCGCCGCCTGAGGATGGCGCGGCCGGCGGCGGTCGAGTTGCGCTTGCGGAAACCGTGGTTGCGGTTCCTCTTGATTTTGCTTGGCTGATAGGTCGGCTTGCGCTTGGCCACGGCTTGGCTCCTTCGCGGCGGCAGGTGATCCCACTCCCGCTCACTTGCCTCAAGTGGCAGGGGGTGTGCGTTTCCAACCCACAGTTTAGGTCGGAAAAGCGACGCAATAGAACAGCGCATCGGTGATTTGTCAAGTAACTTGGCCCCCTTCGGCTCGTCCGCTTTTGCGGCCGCCAGAGTCGAGCATGAAACACTCGGGCCCCGGACCGTGAAACATCAAGCCCTTCGGGCGGCTGGGAGTTTGTCGTTGAAGCGACAAGAGCTTTCTTGCTAGCTAGCCGACCTCTCGCCAATCCCCGGGGTGGTCTTCGTGTTCTCGAATGCGCGCTCGCTCATGCCCACGCTCGACGATCAACAGGTCAAGCAAGCCTTCCGCCGGGTGCTAGGCGGGCCGCGCCTGTCGGCCGAGTACGTTCAGCGCTGGGTCGGCCGGATCCGCTGCGACGGGCTGGGCCCCGAGGGCCAGCTCCTGCTGGCGATCGGCGACAAGTTCTACCGCGACTTCATCACCGACCATTTTCTCCGAGACATCCTGGCGGGGATGTACGAGGAGCTGTCGGTCGAGCTCGCCGTCGGATGGGTTATCGACGAGAGCTTGAAGACCGAGGCGCCGCTGCCCGATCAGCCCCCGCCCCGCTTCGCGCACCCGGCGGCGCCGGTCGCCCCGGTGGCCGCGCCGGGCGCGGCGAACGGCGCCGCCCAGAGCACCGGCTACCGACTCGACGAGCGCTACACCTTCGACACCTTCGTCTCCGCGCCCTCCAACCAGCTCGCCTGCGCGGGCGCCATCGCCCTCGCCGAAAAGCCGGGCTCGACCTTCAACCCGCTGTTCATCTACGGGGGAACGGGGCTGGGCAAGACGCACCTGCTGCACGCGATAGGCAACCGACTGCTACAGCTCGACCCCTCGCGGCGGATCATCTACCTGTCGAGCGAGCAGTTTCTCAACGAGTACATCCTCTTCGTGCGCGAGAACCGCATGCCCGAATTTCGTCGCAAGTATCGCGACGAGTGCGACTGCCTGCTCATCGACGACATCCAGTTTCTCGGCTCGAAGGAGAGCACCCAGGACGAGTTCTTCCACACCTTCAACGCGCTCTACTCGCTGGGCAAGCCGGTCGCCATCACCTCCGACGCCATCCCCGCCGAGATCCCGGGCATCGCCGACCGCCTGCGCACCCGCTTCGCCTCGGGCCTGACGGCCGACATCCAGGAGCCGGACTACGAGACCCGGGTCGCCATCCTCAAGAAGAAGGCCGAGGGGCTGGGCTTCTTGCTGCCCGACCCGGTCGCCCACTACATCGCCAGCGTCGTGCAGAAGAACGTCCGCGAGCTGCAGATGGCGCTCAACCGCGTCTTCGCGCACCACTCGCTCACCGGCCAGCCGCTGACCGTGGACCTGGCGGCCCACATCCTCAAGAACGTGCTGCCCGCCTCCCGGCCTCTGGATATCGACGAGGTCCAGAAGGAGGTCGCGAAGTACTACAACGTCTCGCTCGACGATCTGAGGGGACCGCGCCGGCAGAAGCAGCTCGTGCGCGCCCGCCAAGTTGCGATCTATCTGTCGCGAAGGCTGACCGAGAACTCCTTCCCGGAGATCGGCGCCAAGTTCAAGCGCGACCACTCCACCGCCATCTCTTCCTGCGAAAAAATCGAGAAGGAGATGGGCTCGGACCTTCAGCTCAAGAAGGAGCTCGACGAGCTGGTCAACCGGCTGGCACGCTGAGCCACAGCGAGGGGTTCCGAGCCAGAAGACCAACACATCCGATCGCCCCTCCCAGACCCGCGCAACCAAGTCAGCGGCGAGCACGCTGTCTCTGCGGGCCGTTCGGGAGGGAAGGGGGCGAGCCAACGGTGAGCGGGCCGAGCCCAAACCTTCTGACCTACCGTGACCCGAGTTTGACAGTCGTTCG
>DHSB01000213.1 GCA_002408385.1 Myxococcales bacterium UBA5297 | reverse complement strand
AGGCACGCTACAAGCTGCGGATCGGCGAGTCGCTCGCCGCTGCACCCCGCCTCGCGATGCGGGCGGCATCTCGCGAGAGCTGGGGGCTCCCGGCGGCGCTCGGCCGCCGGGAACCCCGACCCTGCTTCAGCGCGCGACCGAGACGTAGTCGAAGCGCAACAAGATGTCGTCCACCTCGTTGAGCATCAGACCGGCCTTGCCTTTGAGCGCCAGAACCTCGGCGGGCACGAACAGGGCGTAGGAGCCGTACAGGCCACGCGCGGCCAGCTCGCTGGTCTCGCCGTTGGCGTAGTCGTCCTTTTCGAGATCGGCGCGGGCGACGTTGAAGAAGGCCTCGATGCGGGCCCGGGTCTCGACGTCGCGCGGCGCTTTCGCCCCGAAGGAGTCGCCCCCGACGTTGCTGCCGTACTCGGGATCGCGGAACAGGTTGCGCGAGGGGCGGACCGAAGCGGTCTGGAAGGGGGTGGCGCGCCCCCGTCCGTCGCACCACTGGCTGTAGAAGGAGTTGCTCTTGAGCAGCTCGAGGCGGGTGAACGACGGCGAGTCCCCGCGGAAGAGCTTGTCGCTGCCGAGGATCGAGGCATTGACCGACCAGAGCCTCTCCGCGCAGTCCGCTGCGGCGAGGACCGGGATACCCTGAACCTGGCCGAGGCCGATGGCGCCCAACGGCGCGAGCGCGAACGGAATGCGCTGGCCGAGATAGCTGCCGCTGTCGTCGTAGACGGCATACTGCTCGGATTGCAGCAGCAGCCTGAACCGCTCGATCTCGGAGAGCGCCTGCCAGCCCGGAGGCTGCTGCGAGGCATCGGAGATCTGCAACAGGTGGCTGCGCAGGCTCAACACGACCTTGAGGTCGGTGGGGCGCTTGCCGTCGACCCCGCGCGTCGCGGCGGTGGTCCAGAGGTCCTGGAGCACCCTGTGCAGGTCCTCGGGCGTCGGAGCGAGCAACGTGGTGTCGCGCGCTGCCAGCGACTGCTGGGTTTCGTATTCCACCGCGCGCACGGCGAGATAGACCGCCCGGCGCGCCAGGCGCATCTCGCGCAGGAAGGCATCGAGGGTCTCGTCGAGCCACAGGTCGTGGGTGAGCGGAGCGACGTAGCGGGCGCGTGCAGCTTCGAGCGCGGCTTGTCCCTCCTCGAAGTACCCTGCGGCGCTCGACTTCAGCTCGTTGATGCTGAAGGTGGTGCTCTCCAGCTCGTGCGCCACCCGCTCGATGCGCAACGCCGCGGTCTTCTGGCCCACCAGCTCCATCTCGGCGTCTTTGAAGCACTGAGCCTCGGCGGTCTCGCTTGCCAGGCTCTCGAGCAGGGCTTCGTGAGCCTCCTGAGCGGCCTCCATCTTGTTGGAGAAATCCAAGGCGACGCCCGCCGCGATGGCTTCGCCCGCGGCCGCCGGGCAGACGATGCCGAAGGTCCACGGCTCGTCAGTGTCCCCTCCCGAGGCGCAGTCCTTCACGGCGGCGAAGGCCAAGGCAAAGGTGTCGGCGATCTGCTTGGCTTGCCGCAGGTCGCTCATCGTGACGGAGTGCTTCGCGCGTGCCTCGGCGAGCTTGTCGTTGCCGAGCTGCAACTGCAGGCAGCTCTCCATGGCGATGTCGTAGCGGTCCTGGAATTCGGCCAGCTCGGAGCGGGCTATCTCGACGTCCCGGACCGCGGCGCGCAGCGCGAGCACCGCTTCGCCGATGGCGCCCGTGTAGCACTCGCTGAGCGAAACCGGGGTGTTGGGCAGGTCGTCCAGGCTCGGCAGGCTGGGATCGAGACCGGCGTGCTTGTCGAGGCAGGCGTTGGTCGCGTCCTCGACGACGCGCGTGGGCGCCCCGGTCAGGCCCGACACGTAGCGCAGGCCATCCACGCTTATCGCGCCGATGTACGTGCGCCCGCCGACCACCCCGCGCACGCAGCGGCCGCCTCCACCGGGGCAGGCCGCTGGATAGGTGATCTCACAGCTCTCGAAGTTATCGGCGATCGAGTTGAGGTCCCCTTCGCTGAAGCCGACCGCGGGTCCGGCGCGGCGCCTCATTTCCCCGACCAGGCACATGCGGAAGCGCACCTGCTCCTTGCTCAGCAAGGCGTTGAAGGCCATGCGGTCCACCTGGCAGATGGGGGCGGTTCGGCGGATGAAGCAGTTGTTGGGGTCGAAGTCCGGCCACTGCTCGAGGATGTCGCGGCAGGAGAGATCGTCGCGCGAGCAGAAGTTGCAGATCTTCTCGCCGTAGCCCTGGCGAATGGCCTCCAGCTCGGCCTCGAGCTCGGCTTGGGACTTGAGCACCTGTGTCTGCCGCTCCAGGCGCTCGAGGAAGTGGCCACGGGCCTCCTCGAAGAGATCCGAGGCCCGCTTCACCAGCGAGGGCGCCCAGGCGACCTGATCGCTGGGCGACTTGCCGATGAGGAAGTCGGAGATGGCCACGAACCGGCCGTTGGCGCCCGCCTCGTCGCCGAAGAAGTACAGAGGCAGGTCTTTCTCCGAGATGCCCAGCGGGTTCTCGCCCAGAGCGATGGCGCGGGCGGAGGTCAGCACGCGCGCGACCCGCGTGTCCGCGGCGTCGATCGCCGCGTCCAGGGCGCCGGCCCAGATCGGATCGGGCCCACCCTCGGCCGCGACGCGCTCGCGGGCGCGGGCGTCGAGCTCGGCGGCGAAAGGCAGCAGCAACCCGGCGTAGCGCAGCACCTGCCCGCTGCGCGCCAGCGCGGTGCGGTCGCCGCGCAGCGCCGCGGTCTCGAGGTCGCTGTCGATGAGCGCGAGCTGGGCGTCCAGCGTGCGCGCCATCGTCACCGGCAAGGCGAGCATCTGGTCCTGCGCCTGCTCGCGCGGCAGGTCGGCGTTGACCACCCGCGGGCGGTAGTCGGGATCGACCAGCGCCTCGGCCGGCAGCTCGACGATCGGGGTGGCGAAGCGCGGGTGGAGCAGCAGGTTCCAGCCCGACAGCGACTCGGCGAGGACCTCTTCGACCTCCGGCGGGACGTTCACCTCGCCGCTGCGCCGCAGCAGGTCCGCCATGCGCTCGGCTTCCGCCGCCTCGCGCGCCAACATGCCGTGGTGCGACAGCCAGCGCTGCACCAGCCGCTCGAAGAGGACGCTGGACCGCGGGATCACCGGCGAGGCAGGGCTCAAGGCGCGCTGGCGATCGGGCTCGCCGGCGACGCCCATCGCGAAGAGCATCCGCGCCCGGTCGACGCAGCCGAAGGAGTCGAAGAGCGCGGCAAGCCCGTTGCCGTAGCTCGACCCGCCGCTGGGCGGCGGCTCGAGGACGCGCGCGGAGTCGAGCCTGCAGGCCTCGAGGAGACGCTTCAGGTTGAGGCGGTCGGAGCTGCTCGCGGGCAGCTCGGCGTTGGCGTCGCTGTCCCAGGCGAAGCTGCGCGAGGAGCCCGCCCCGCAGCGCAGGTCGCCGGAGACCGACAGCGCGTCGGCCACCAGGAACGGTGCGCGCACGGAGTCGCGGCCGAAACCCGCGGGGCCGTCCCAGCAGGCGGCCATCTCGGCGCAGGGCGCGGGCGCGAGCGGCAACCTGCAGACGCGGCGCACCTGGCCGGGGATGGCGATGTCGGACTTCGTCTGGACGCAGCTGCTGCCTCCCGCGCCGGCGTCCTCGAAGGTGACCGAGACGTTGACGATCATCTCCGAGCCCTCGGCCGCGGCCACCTCGCAGCCGTAGGACTCGGCCATCGCCTCGCAGTAGTCGAAGTCGCCGAGGACGTACGTCACCTCGTTCACGCCGCAGGCTGGCGAGGCGAACTCCGCCCGCGCGGGCGCGAAGCCCGCGGCGCAGGGCATCTCCCTTGGCGAGAGCCGCGAGTCGACCACCAGCTCGGCCGAGGTGGCGAGGAGGTCCGCCAGCGCGTAGGGCGCAGCGAGCCTGGCGAGCAGCGGCCCGCCCGAGGCGATGAGCTCGGACGGTGGGCGGCGCGCGTCGCCCCAAGGCGCGCGGATCTTCCAGGTGTCCTCCAGGGCGAAGCGCGCCAGGACGTTGACCGCGGCCGAGGAGAGGCCGCACGCATAGAGCGTCCCCGACTGCCCGCTGCGCCCGAAGGTCGAGAGCAGCTCGCGCTTCTCCTCGGGGCTCATCTGGGCGACGTCGGAGGGGTTCGGGGCCACCGCGTGGGCGACCGCCCCCTCCCACAGCAGCCGGTTGAGGCCGCGGGAGGCGGCCATGCCGGCGCCGAGCTGCTCGTCGGCGCTTACCGCAGGGGCGAGGGCGCCCTCGGGAAGATCCCCGGTGCGCGCCAGGTGGACCGCCCAAACGAGCTTCGGCTTGCGGTTGCCGATCAGCACTCCGGCGAAGCGGGTTTCGAGCGAGAACCGCAGCGATTCGCCCGCGGCCGTCCATTCGGCCGCGGGCGCCTCGAGCAGGACCTGGACGGGCGAGCCGACGGCGTCGCCCTCGAGATAGCGGAAGCTCGGAAAGTCCACGGTTCCGGCGGCGCTCGTGCCGCTCAGCGCCCCGACCCAGCGATCCGCCGAGGCGGGCAGCAGCACCCGCATCGGAGAGAGCGGCTCCTCGAGCGCGAGGACGCCGCTGCCGCCCTCGAAGTGGACCTGCCCGGTCAGCGGAATCTCCAACCCGAGCGGCGGCGCGCGGGTGGGCGCGCTGGCGTCGTCGGCGATGCCCACCGCCGTCAAGATGGCCGAGCCTTCGTAGAGGCCCGAGGTGAGCGCGTCCTCGGCCACTGGGGTGCGGCCGCCGATGGGCTGCCCGGTCAGGGTCACGCTGGCCATGTCATCGCCGGCGAAGACACGCACCCCCAGGCCGGGGCCCGCCAGCGCCGCGGTGGAGCGCACCGCGACGGAGAGCTCTGCGTCTGGCGCTGCCTGCTCGATCGAGCACTCGGAGCCGAAGCTCCCATCGCCGCAGGAGACCTCGAGCCCCGGGTCGGCGACGGTCCGCGCGGTGGTGCGGGCCGCGGCGTCGACGCGGAAGCGCAGGGCCCGCTCGGCGCTCGCTTCGCCCAGGTTGACCAGCGGCGGGGAGGTCAGCACGACCTTCACCTTGCCCGCCGGCGAGAGCGGGGCGATCCGGCCCGTGCTCGGGTCGGTGTCCACGCAACGGCCGAAGAGGTCGCAGCGTCCCTCGACGCAGTCCGAGTCGCTCGCGCAACTGGCCATGCAGCGGCCGAGCTCGCAGTGCGCCCCGCAGGGGCAGTGCTCGTCGAGCCTGCAGCTCCGGGCCTCGGCGATGAGCGCCGAGTCCCGGGTGCAGGACGAGGGCTTCTCTCCCTCAGATTCCGGCTCCCCGCAGCTGCAGCCGGAGCCGGCAAAGAGCAGCGCCAGGAGGACGACGCCGAGCGCTGGGCACTGCCAGCGTTTGAACAAGCAGGACATGGTCTTCCTCCTCAGTTGAAGTTGAAGGCCTGCTTCGCCACGACACTGCCCGGCTGCCCTGGCGCCCCGACGGGACCACCGGTCCCGGGTGTGCCCGCCGGGCCTCCGAATCCGCCAGTGATGGCTGGATCTCTGCCGTCGACGCCGGCACCGGGGCCCACGAGGGCCAAGCCGATCGATGGGCCGCCGTCCCCGGCCGAGCCTCCGCCGCCGGTGGCGCCGTGGCCGCCAGTGCCGCCTTGGCCGCCTTGGCCTGCCGAGACCGTATGGCAGGTTCCGGAGAACAGCCCGCACACAGCGCCAGGCTGGCCGGGCGCGCCCGCGCTACCCGGAATACCCGGGCTGCTCGCGCCGCCGTCGCCGCCGTTGCCGCCGCTGCCACGGAAGATCGAGGTGCCGTCAAAAGTGGCATGCGACTGGATGAGCACGACGCCCAGGGAAGCGCCGCCGCCACCGCCACCACCACCGCCACCACCGCCGCACCCGCCCGCGCCGCCCACGCCGCCCGCGCCGCCATCGTTGGCCATGTTGTTGTGGCACAAGGTGCTGCAGCCAGCGCAGTTTGTGCAGCCAGCGCAGCGCGTGTCGAAGTACTGGCCACCGCCCTCGCCGCCGCCACCACCACCGCCGCCGTTGCCGCCGTCGCTACCGTTGCCGCCGATGCAAGCGTGCCAGGTGGCGTATCCGTCGAAGCTCCCGAGCGTACGCCCAGGGCTGCCGTTGGCGACACACGCTCCCGCCGGTCCGGGAGTGGAGCCGTCAGAGCCATTGCCTCCTTGGCCACCCGGGCCGGAGTTCGTAGGGCAGTACCCCGAACATTCGTGGGCCCCCCCGGCCCCGCCCGTGCCACCGATGCCGTCCAAGCTCCCGCTATTCTTCGACCCATTTTGCCCCGAGGCCGAAGCGCAATCAGGATTGTCGCCGCCGGCTCCGCCCGCGGCAGGGGTGCACGACACCGCGAGTCCCTGAGCGCCGGGGCTGCCCGTGCCGCCGTCGCCTGCGATGATCTCGGAGCTCGAGAGGGTCAACCGCCCCGCGGACGGCGTGTTGGTCACGAGCACGGCGATCGCCGCCTGCCCGTACCCGGTCGCATCTGCTCCCTGGATGGTGAAACGGTCGAGCACGGTGTCGCGGTCGATTTGGTCAGCCCCGATCGTGGGGATGTTGCTCGATTCAATCACCGTATTGGCCACCGCCTTGTTCCGCTCCCAGGCTTGCTCGCTGCCGGCCGGCAGACCGTCGGCATAGCCGCCATAGAGGCTCACGCCGGCGACCAGCTCAAGGCTGTCGCTGTGGCGATAAGTGCCCTCGGCGACGAGCACGGAGCAGTAGGACGGCGTGCAGCCTCGGGCGATCGCCATCGCCCGCTCCAGGGTTCGCACCGGCTCGCTGGGAAGAATGCCGCTGTTGGTGTCGTTGCCCGAATTGGCCGAGACGAAGACCGAGGAGGCCGCGTCGCCGTCGATGCCATCGCAGTTCGTGTCCTCGCCCCGGGCGTCCGGTTGGTCGGGGGCGCCCGGGTAGAAGGCGGCATCCGCGTCGTTGCAGTCATCGTCGTTCGCGACGCGTCCCGGGGGCTGCTCGCAGGAACGGACCGAATCGGCAGGGTTTCCGAAACCGTCGCCATCGCTGTCCAAGAACCAGCTTCCGGCATCGCTGGCGCTGTCCTCGTCAACCTCGGTGTCGCAATCGTCGTCGACGCGGTTGCAGAGCTCGGCCGCGAACGGGTGGATGGAGCTGTTGGCGTCATCGCAGTCGGTGCCGTCGGTTACGAAGCCCTCGGGTCTCGAGCAGGCGTTGCGCACGGCGCTCGGATCGCCGTAACCGTCCCTGTCGACGTCCGCGTGGAAGGCGGTCGAGCCGATGGCGCCGTCCTCGTCGACGGCTCCGTCGCAGTTGTCGTCCACCGCGTTGCACATCTCCGAGGCCTCGGGGTTGATCTCGGCGTCGGTGTCGTCGCAGTCGCGGTCATCGGCGACGTATCCCTGGGGCGCGGCGCAGGCGCGCTGCGTGCTCGCCGCATCCCCGTAGCCGTCGCCGTCGGCATCCGCGAACCAGCCTTGCGCATCGCTCGCCTCGGCCTCGTCCGTCGCGCCGTCGCAGTCGTCGTCCCGGCCGTTGCAGAGCTCCTCGGCGCCGGGGTGGACTTCAGGGTCGGCGTCGTCGCAGTCCACGTCGGAAAAGTGGCCGTCCTCGTCCTCGTCCACGGGCACGATTTGCGTCCCCGCGTCGTCGAGGCCGCCGTCCTCTGGCCCGGGGTCGCCCGCGTCCGGCGCTTCCACCGCGGCGTCCTCGACCGGGACGCCGGAATCGGAGCCGACGGAGGCGGGCTGTTCGCCTCCGCAGCCCGGGGCGAGCAGAAGCGCGACCACCATGGACCATGCCGCCATCCCACTTCGCCATTCGTTGCTGCGCATCGGGTGTCTCTCCTGCGCACGACCTCGCCGGGCGCTCGCGGGGACGGGAGCAACCCTCGTCCTCCGTGCCCTGGCGCGAGGCCGCTTGCGCTGCTCTGGTGGATGCCCTCAATCGTCAAGGCCCGCGTCAGGGCCGCTTCGAGCCACATCGTCTGCCCCGACCTTCACCCCCTTTTCCCCTCCCGAGCCGAGCAGAGAGGCTCGCGCCCGAGTCGCGCGCTCGAAGAAAACGGAGGAAAAAGGGCTGCGCGCAATAAGCCTGAAGCGCGGTGGCCGCGTCCATGACCGCGCGTCTCTGGGCCTTGACCGTCCGTTTCAGGCCGCTCGGATCCGCTCGGCGCCGGCGGCTCGAGCGCGCGGATGCAGCCAGACCGCCGAACTGGTCGATCGCCGGCATGGGCGCGATGCCCAAGGTTCTTCGGAAGAGCGGCTGAAGTGCGGCTCGCAGCAGAAGCCAAGCTCCTCGGCGACCTCGGCGGAGGCCGGGGCTCCCCTGGAGGCGGTGGGCTGAGGGCGCGAGCCGCGCGGGGAGCGGCCTCGGCCCCCAGCCTTCGCGCGAAGAAGACCATCGAGCGGCGCGCGACGCCGACCGCGCGTCGCGCAACCGCCAGACCGACCGTCTACTCGAGAGAACGGACCCAGGCCGCCAGATCCTGCGAGTTGTCCGGAGCCACCCGCATTCCCGCCCGCCCCGCGCGCCGCACCTCGCTCGCGGTGATGCCGAAGGTACGCCGGAAGAGCCGGCTGAAGTGCGCCTCGCAATCGAAGCCGTGCTCCGCGGCGATCTCCTGGATGCTGCGGGCGGCGAAGACCGGGTCGGCGATCTTCTCGAAGCAGCGGCGCAGCCGCAGCGAGCGGATGCACGCGTCCACCCCACCGTCGGGCTCGAAGTAGCGATAGAGCTGCGCACGGGAGAGCTCGAAGCGCGCCGCGATCGAGGCTGCGGTCAGCTCGGGCGAGAGGAGGTTGCGCCGGACATAGCGGCGCACGCGCAGCGCCTTGAGTATCGGCTCGAGCGGCCGGGCGCGGCTGGAGTTGCGAGTCTCCGAGCGCACGGCAGAGCCCGACTTTGACACGGCTAG
>DHSB01000148.1:21589-21745 GCA_002408385.1 Myxococcales bacterium UBA5297 | reverse complement strand
GGCTCGCGAGGGCGGGCCAAGGCCTTCGCGACGGTGAGGACGCGGCTCGTGAGGGCGGGCCAAGGCCTTCGTGAGGGTGGGCCAAGACCTTCGCGACGGTGGGGACGCGGCTCGTGAGGGCGGGCCAAGGCCCTCGCGACGGTGGGGACGCGGCTC
>DHSB01000148.1:19180-21320 GCA_002408385.1 Myxococcales bacterium UBA5297 | reverse complement strand
GCGGGCCAAGGCCTTCGCGACGGGAAGGGCGCGTCGGACGGCCTCCCTGCGCCCTGCCTGGCGACGCACTCGTCTTCCGGGCCGTGCTCGGGATAGGTGCGGAGTACCCTCCGTCAGTCGATGCTCTTCTTCTGGGAGCACCTCCTCGCCGGGCGCATTGCCATCGCGCCCCTGCCAACCTCCGACGCATCGAAAGCTACGCTCAGAGAGAATGGGGCAAACGCCTCATCACCAGGGAGACAACCAAAGACGCTTCGTGATTTCGGGTTGCGTCCAAACCGATGGCGGTTCGCCTGCGCCGCCGCCGCCGTCGCCGTGCTCAGCCTGCTGCCGCGCGAGGCTGCGGCAGCCATGAAGGACGACCCAGCCTGCAAGGACCATCCGGCCTTCACCCGGATGCCCAACGATACCTGCGCGACAAGCGCTTCGACTGCGTCGAGACGGCCTTCGACTCGCAGACCTTCCTGGTTGGCCGCGAGAAGGTGAACGTCGAGGGCCGCAAGCTCACGCTGCAGTACGAGTTCGACAAGAGCAGCGGCGCGACTCCCTCGCCCCTGCAGGTCCAGCGCAACTACGCGAACGCCGTCCGCGCGGCCGGCGGGAAGGTCCTCTTCGAGGAGACCAGCGGCCACCGCGACCTCTACGTGAAGCTGGAGAAGGACCAGAAGGAGATCTGGACCTGGATCCGGTCGTTGAACGACGGCGCCAAGGTTCATCTCGTCATCATCGAGAAGGAGCAGATGAAGCAGGACGTGATCGCGACCGCCGAGGCCCTGACCGCAGGCATCAAGGAGGCGGGCAAGGTCGCCGTCTACGGGATCTACTTCGACACGGGAAAGGCCGAGCTCAAGAGGGAATCCGACGCAGCCCTCGAGGAGATGGCCAAGCTGCTCAAGTCGGATTCGGCCCTGAAGGTCCACATCGTCGGCCACACCGACAGCACCGGCAGCTTCGACAGCAACCTCAAGCTCTCGCAGGCGCGGGCCGAGGCGGTGGTGAAGGCCCTGGTCTCGCGCCATGGCATCGAGGCGAAGCGGCTGCGGGCCCACGGCCTCAGCTCGCTCGCGCCGATGGCCTCCAACTGCAGCGAACCGGGACGGGCGAAGAACCGGCGCGTGGAGCTGGTCGAGCAGTAGCCTGACCTTCGGCTGGTGCGCTCAAGAGGTGTCGGGAAGTCTCCTCGAGGTCTGCCCGCCACCTCCGGTCACCCTGAGCTTGTCGAGGGGCCGAGCTCAATGCGGCGCCGCCCTCGACTCCGCTCCCGCCGCTCGCGCGTCGGCAGCCAACGCTCAGGGTGAGCGGAACGGGACCCGTTCTCCGCCCAGAGGCGGCTCGAGCCGATGGAGCTCGCGCGTCGGGAGTCGCGCCCCGAGCGCTCCCGGCAGCCCTCGGCGCCCCTCTGGCAAGCAGAAGGGAATCCGGGCACTCTGCGACGAAATTCCGCGCCGCCGACGGCCGACGCGCTCCCGAGGAGAAACACGATGCGCCACCTTCGAGCCCTCACCACCGCCGCGCTGGCTGCGCTGGCGCTCGGCGCCTGTGGAGATCCGGCGACCAATCCGAGCACCGAGGACGCTGGCGGCAAGGCAGCCGACGCGGGCACCTGCCCTTACCCCTGTGGCACGAATTGCTGCCAGGCCACCGAGAGCTGCGACTTCTTGACGATGAGCTGCGTCGCCCCCTGCACGCCGAACTGCCAGGGCCGAAGCTGCGGCGACGACGGCTGCGGCAGCGTCTGCGGCTATTGCGGCCCGGGCACGACCTGCAACGGCACCACCTGCATTGCTTGTACGGCGAACTGCGCGGGCAAGGTATGCGGCAGCGACGGTTGCGGTGGCACGTGCGGCGAGCTCGGCGGGGGCTGTCCCTCGGGCAAGGCCTGCAACGCGCAGGGCCAGTGCGTCTGCATGCCAAGCTGCGCCGGAAAGAGCTGCGGCCCTGACGGCTGCGGCGGGTATTGCGGCCCGCTCGGCGGCGAGTGCCCGACAGGTCAGACCTGCAACGAGGTGCTCGGCAAGTGCCAGGGCACCTGCTCGCCGGCTTGCGCCGGCCGCGAATGTGGCGCCGATGGCTGCGGCGGCTTCTGCGGCCCGCTCGGCGGCGAGTGCCCGACAGGCCAGACCTGCAACGAGGTGCTCGG
>DHSB01000148.1:0-19042 GCA_002408385.1 Myxococcales bacterium UBA5297 | reverse complement strand
TGCCAGGGCACCTGCTCGCCGGCCTGCGCCGGCCGCGAATGTGGCCCCGACGGCTGCGGCGGGTATTGCGGCCCGCTCGGCGGCGGCTGCCCAACGGGTGAGAGCTGCAGCGCCGCCGGCGTCTGCCAATCGAGCTGCACGCCGAGTTGCGCGGGGAAGAACTGTGGCGCTGACGGCTGCGGCGGGTTCTGCGGCACCTGCTCGAATGGCCAGACCTGCAGCGCCGCCGGAGTCTGCACCGGTGGGACGACCGGGCCTGCTGCCTGCACGCCGCCGGCGCCGACCTACAGCTCGAGCTTCACGGCGGTTCAGTGGTGCGAGGCGCGCGCCAAGGTCGCCTGCGATCGCATGGCGCGCTGCTGTCTGCTCGCCCCGTCGAGGCACGCGGCCTGCGTCGCGCACGAGGTGCGGATTTGCGAGGAGAGCGACATGACCGCGCGCATCCAGGCCGGAGCGACGGTCCTCAACCTGGCCAGCGCCCGCGCCTGTCTCGATCGCGAGTCGCAGCGCTTCGACTGCAGCAGCAGCACGATGACCGGGCTGGTCTTCCCGGAATGCGACTCGACCTTCATCTATCGGCCCGGCCGCTCGACCGGCGGTAGCTGCCTGTACCGCTACGACTGCATCGACGGACTGTGCGACCGCGCGAACGCAAGCTGCGGCGGCACCTGCGCTCCCTACCGCCAGCTTTTCGAGAGCTGCGACACGAGCAGCCAGTTCTGCGACCCGGAGGCCGGCTACTGCGACTACGGCTATTGCGCGTCGCTCAAGCCGACGGGAGCGAGCTGCTCGGCGGGCTGGGAGTGCGCGGTCGGCACTGAGTGCTGGGGTCCCTCGGGCTCCAAGGTCTGCACTCCGATGATCGCCGTCGGCGCCGCCTGCTCGCCCGGGCAGCCCTGCGTCGCCGGCCATCGCTGCGGTGGCGCGAACGGCACCTGCGTGCCGCTGTACAGCGGCCAGGTCGGTCACCGGTGCACCGGCAACGACGGCTGCCAGTGGGGCCTGTGGTGCGCTGGGGCCAGCTCCTACTCCTTGGGAACCTGCAGCGCGGCCTCCGCCACCGGGACTCCGTGCATCGCCCCCATCGAGTGCGGGCCGGACTCCTTCTGCTCCTCGACCTGCCAGCGGCGGCGCGACGCCGGCCAGGTCTGCCAGCAGGACTACGAGTGCAAGTGGGGGCTCGTCTGTCGCAGCGGTAGCTGCATCGCGCTCGGCGCCGTCGGCGCGCTCTGCGGCTCCGACTACGACTGCCAGCGGTTCCTGCGCTGTGCGAACGGCTCCTGCAGCGACGTGCCGGGCGGTATCGGCCAGAGCTGCAGCTCGCTCGCGCAGTGCGCCTCCGGCACCTGGTGCTCGGGTGGGCTGTGCGCCGGGCAAGCGGCCGACGGCCAGTACTGCACGAACAACGGCGCCTGCTTGTCGGGCGACTGCGAGAACGGCACCTGCCGTCCGAGCTGTAGCTACTGATCCATCGAGACCGTCGGTCTGAAGAGGTGTCGCAGAATCCTTCGAGCGAAGACCGATCAGCCCGAGCGTAGGCCGAGCCCGCGAGGCCGAAGTCGAAGGGCCCCGACTCCGCCTCCCTCGTTCCTCGGGAGGCTGCGCTCGGGGTGAGCGGGAGACGGGCCGAGGTGAGGGAGATTTCGCGACACCTCTTGAGCTTCGCCCCGCCCGCGTTCAGCGGCGGGGGCAAAGTCGAAGGCCCGCTCGACTCCGGCCTCGCCGAAGCCCGGCCCGCGCGCGGGCCTCTTGGTCCGGTCCGCGCGATCCGCACCACCCCGGGCGCCGCCCGGCGTGCCGGCCTTCTGCGCCCCTCGGTTCGCGCCTCCGCCAGCGCAGTGCTACCGTCCGGCTCCTCGCTCGCCCGGAGAGTCGCGATGAGCAGAACGCTTTGCTTGCTGCGTGGGCTGATGATCGCCCTGGTGCTGCTGGCGCTGGCCTGTGCCGACGAGCGCCCCGCGCCGCCAGGCCCTCCCGACGCCGCCGTCGAGGACGCGGGCACGCCGGGCGACGCTGGGCAGTCGGACGCCGGCGAATCGCCGGATGCCGCAAGCGAGGACGCCGGCGTCGATGCGGGCGCTGACGCGGGCGTCGATGCCGGCGGCGAGGACGCTGGCGACGCCGGAGCGCTCGACCCGTGCGAGGGCAACCAGCTCTTCGAGATCGGCGCGGGGATCCACGACATCACCGGCCCGGCCGCCGAGCTGGGGATGATGGGCTACTCGATGGTCGGCCAGAAGACCGCCGGCATTCACACCCGGCTCTGGTCGCGCGCCTTCGTCATCCGCTCGGCCTGCAATGGCGAGAGCGTCGCCTTCGTCTCCGCCGACCTGCTCGCCGTCTTCCAGGCGGTGCAGCAACAGGTCATGGAGCGGCTGCGCGCCACGCACGGGACGATCTACTCCGAGCGCAACGTCTTCCTCTCGGCGACGCACACCCACTCCGGTCCCGGCGGCTACTCGCACTACACGACCTACGACCTGAGCATCCTCGGCTTCAACGCGCAGAACTTCGAGGCCATCGTCGAGGGGGTCTATCTGTCCATCGTCGAGGCCCACCAGAACCTGGCCCCGGGCCGCATCCGCGTCGCCTCCGGAGAGCTGCTCGACACCAGCATCAACCGCTCGCCGGACGCCTATCGGCTCGATCCAGAGGAGGAGCGCTCGCTCTACGAGCACGACACCGACAAGTCGATGACCGTGCTCAGGTTCGAGGACCGCGACGGCGCCGAGCTGGGAATGGTGAGCTGGTACGGGGTGCACGCGACGTCGATGGGCAACGACAACCACCTGATCAGCGGCGACAACAAAGGCTATTCCTCCTACTTCTTCGAGAAGGCGAAGGGGACCGACTACCAGGCCCCGCGCACCTTCGTCGCCGCCTTCGCCCAGGCCTCCTCCGGCGACGCGAGCCCCAATATCTATGGAGGCACCGAGGGCGGCGGCCCGGACGACTTCGCGAGCACCGCGAGCTCGGGCCGCAAGCAGCTCGACAAGGCCTTGGAGCTCTACGAGGCCGCCAGCGAGGGGCTGGTCGGGCCGGTCGGCTCGCGCCACTTGTTCGCCACGATGGACGAGGTCGAGGTGGCCCCCGAGCTGAGCGACGGCGAGCCCCACACCACCTGCTCGGCCGCCTACGGCGTCTCGATGATCGCCGGCGCCGAGGACGGGCCGGGCTACGGCTCGGAGGGCGCGAGCTGCGAGACCCTCGGCGACCTCTGGGCCGGGCTCACCTGCTCGCCGGAGACGACGGAGTGCCAGGCCGAAAAGCCCATCGTCTTCAAGGCCGGCGAGCAACGGCCCTTCCCCTGGTCTCCCGAGGTGCTGCCCTTCCAGCTCGTGCGCATCGGCAACCTCGCGCTCGTGGGGCTGCCGTTCGAGGTGACGACGATGGCCTCGCGCCGACTGCGCGAGACCGCGCTCGCGCAGCTCTCGGAGGCGGGGGTCGACCGGCTGATCGTGGTCGGCCCGGTCAACGCCTACGCGAGCTACCTGACCACGCGCGAGGAGTACGCGGCCCAGAACTACGAGGGCGCCTCGACGCACTTCGGGCCTTGGACGCTCGTCGCGGTGCAGCAGCAGATCACGACGCTCGCCGCAGCGCTCGCGAGCGGCGCAGAGGTCCCTTCGGGGCGAGCTCCCCGCGATCTGCGCGACGACGTCCACACTCTCCAGATCGGAGTGCTCTACGACGACAAGCTGCTCGCCGTCGATTTCGGCGACCTCGTCGAGGACGTCGAGCGCTCCTACCGGCCCGGCCAGACCGCGCGCGCCGTCTTCTGGGGCGCCCATCCGGCGAACAGCCTGCGCATCGGCGACAGCTTCCTGCGGGTCGAGCGCAAGCAGGGCGAGAGCTGGGAGAGCGTCGCCAACGACTGGGACTGGGAGACGAAATATCGCTGGAAGCGGAACAACTGCTTCCCGACCTTCGGCTGCTCGCACGTGACCGTCGAGTGGGACATCCCCGACGACGCGGCGCCGGGCACCTATCGGCTGCGCTGCTTCGGCGACTGGAAGAGCGTCGGCGGGGACCTTCATCCCTACGAAGGCACCTCGAGCCCGTTCGAGGTCTGGTAGCCCGAGCGCCTCGCCGAGGTCCACTTCGCGCGGGCGTCTTGCCGGTCGGTCGAGTCATCGCGAATGCCCCGGCTCGGGCACCTGAGTTCGTGCGAGTCTCTTCGAGCGATTTGGGCCAGGCCGCCGCGCTCCGCTCATGCCGAGCGTAGAGGCGACCAGCGGGAGCCTCGGAGTCGAGGCACGCGCGGGCGGCCATCTCGGTGCCTGATTCCCAAGAACCAACCGCGGCGGGGAGCGCCGTGCCTCTTCTGGTGATTTCGCAGAGATGCGTGACCACGCTGCGACCGCCGCACGAAGCCTGGGGCACTGCCCGAGGGCAGTTGGACGGAGGCAGGGCGCGCGGCGACGCGCTCGCGCGCCGGGCGCCCCAACTCTCCTTGCTATGCTCGCGAGGACCAGGCCGACCTTCGGAGGTCCTCGATGTCGAACGCGCGAATGCTGCTGAGCGCAGCGCTCTTGCTGCTGGGCGGGTGCTTCAGCCCCGTCGGATCCTGCCCCGAGGGCAACTGCCCCTGTGCGTCGGACGAGGAATGCGCGTCGGGCGCGTGCGAAGAGGGGGTCTGCCAACCGGCGAGCTGGCACGACGCAGGTCCCGCTGGGGACGCCGGCCCCGTGCGCGACGGCGGCCCTCACTCGGACGGTGGACCGTCTGTCGATGGTGGCCCGGCGACCGATGGCGGTCCGGTCTCCGACGGCGGTCCGAGCGACGGTGGTCCGGCCGGCGACGGCGGACCGGGCCCAGTGGACGCCGGGCCGTTCGACGCCGGTCCGGGCCCAGCCTGCTTCTCGGACGGCGATTGTCCGCCGGGAGCCTGGTGCGACGCGCAGCGCCAGTGCAGCTTGGGCTGCGCCGACGATCGCGGCTGCCAGGCGGACGAGCTCTGCGAGAACCACACGTGCGTGGCCCGGAGCTGTGAGACCGGCCTGGCCTGTCTGCAGGGCGAGCGCTGCGAGGGCGGCGTGTGCGTGCCCGAGCCCGGCTGCGGCACTCGGCCGCCGTGTCCAGAGGGGCAGATCTGCAAGCGGGAGGTCTGCGTGCCCGACGGAAGCTGCGAGACGGACGGCGACTGCCCGCCCGACCGCGTCTGCAGCGAGGGGGTCTGCCACCTCCTCGGGACACCGGAGTGCGACTCGAACCGCCCGTGCCCTCCCGGCCAGGTCTGCGAAGCGGACACCTGCCACTCGGCGACCACCGGCTGCCGTGTCGACGCCGACTGCGCGCCGGGGCTGGTCTGTGAAGCCGGGGTCTGCCACTGGCCGCAGACCGGTTGCCAGACCGATCTCGAGTGCGCGACCGGCGAGGTCTGCGAGCACGGCGCCTGCCGCCCCGTCGGTCCCGAATGCGGGCCGGCCGCCGACTGCCCGGCAGGCCAAACCTGCGTCAACGGCACCTGCGTGCTCAGACCGAGCGCGCCGTGCTCGGGCGACCTCGATTGCCGCGCCGGTGAGCGCTGTGTCACCGGGCGCTGCGTCGCGCAGACCGAGTGCGAGCGCGACGCCGACTGCGCCCCGGGCCAAGTCTGCTCGATGATCGAGAACCGCTGCACGCCCGGCACCGGCTGCACGCGCGACGAGGACTGCGGCAGCAACGGCTTCTGCTTCGGCGGCACCTGCGAGCTGGTCACCTGGTGCCGCAGCGACGGCGACTGCGGGCCGGCGAGCTATTGTGCCGGCGGCGCCTGCTACGCCTGGGTCGAGTGCACCGACGACTTCGAGTGCGCCGGGGGCGAGCGTTGCGATTATGGCTCGTGCGTGCCGTACTTCTGCGGCGACAGCGCCGAGTGCCCCGCGAGCTGGTCGTGCGCGCGTGGACGCTGCCTGCCGCCGACCTGGTGCGACGAGACCAATCCGTGCGACGCGGGCCTTACTTGCGTCGCGCGCCAGTGCACCGCCGGCGGGTGCGAGACCGACGCCGACTGCGGCGCGCTCCGGGGCTGCTACCAGGGCGTCTGCATCCGGCTGCCGCCGCCGACCTGCCGCACCGACGCCGACTGCCCGGCGGACACGATGTGCGCGTTCGGCGACTGCCATCCGATTCCGCCTTGCCAAGCGAGCCTCGACTGCCCGGCAGGCAGCGCCTGCACGCAAGCTGGTTGCGAGCCGACGGGGCTCGGCTGCCTCGACAGCACGCAGTGCCCGGCGGGCGAGGAGTGCCGCGCCGGCGAGTGCGCGCCCATCGCCGCCTGCGCGAGCGAGGCCGACTGCGCGGCGCCGCGGGTCTGCCTCGCCAATCGCTGTGCGAGCCCACCGGCCTGCGCCTCGGGTTTTGATTGTGGGCCGGGCGAGGAGTGCCTCGGCGGCCGGTGCCTCGAGTCGGCCGGAGCCTGCCAGAACGATGCGGGCTGCCCCGCGGGCCAGACCTGCAATCCGTTCCTCGGCCTCTGCACCGAGTCGGTCGGCTGTGGGCGCGACGAGGACTGCCTGGCCACTCAGTTCTGCCTGGGCGGCACCTGCGAGGTGTTGCAGTGGTGCTACGACGACGCCTGGTGCCCGGCCGACTCGTATTGCTCCGACGGCACCTGCTACCGCGCTCCGGTCTGCAGCCGGGACAGCGACTGCGAGGCGAGCGAGCGATGCGATTCGGGTGCGTGCCAGCCTCTGACCTGCACGAGCGACGCGCAGTGCGCGCGCGACTGGACCTGCCATGCCGGGCGCTGTCTGCCGGAGTTCTACTGCAGCGCGCCGAGCGACTGTCCGATGTGGGGCCTGCAGTGCATCAACCACCTCTGCACCAACCCCGGTGGCTGCATCGCAGACAGCGAGTGTCCGACCCACCAGTACTGCATCGCGGGCGCTTGCTACTTCTTCCCCGAGTCGGACTGTGCGGTCTCGGCCGACTGCCCAGAGGGCCTGGTCTGCGCGCTCGGCTTCTGCAACCCCGCTCCGGAGTGCGTCTATGACCGCGATTGCGGGCCGGGGAGAACGTGCACCTCCGGAGCGTGCGGGTAGCGAGCGAGCGGCGAGGGAAGGTCAATCTGGCGGGATGCGGGAGGGGCGCATCGCAACGCGCCCGGCCCCGCAGGCCCCGGCCCTGGCGGCATCGAGGCGTTTGAGAAGGGGCGTAAGCCCGGCGTCCGGCTGCATGCCCATTAGGTCGAGCGCTCCTTCTGCGGCGCGTCGCCGCGGCGCACCGCAGGAGATGAGGCGAAGCTGCTCTGAATCGGTGCCCGCGAGCTTGCGGGGGCGAGGACGCCGCAGCTCGTCACGAAGATCGTTCTGCTGGGCGGATATCCACCGGAGCCCGAGCGCGCTCTGCCGGCCTCCGTCCCGCTACATGAACGCCAACCCGACTGCGAGCTCGAGCCAGTGCGCCTCGACGCGGATGCCCTTCTTCGCGAAGCCATACCGGCTGTCGATGAGGGTGACCGGCACGCGGTAGGTGAAGGTGATCTCCAGCGGGAGCTTGATCCAACCCTCGGGCAACACCGACAGGCCCACGCTCGGCCCGGTGCCGCCGAAGGTGGAGACGCTCTCGCCAAAGCCGCGCAGGCCGCCGTAGACGAAGGGGCCCGCGTTGACGAGGAACCGCGCGGCCCAGCGCCAGTGGAACATGTGCGAGAACTCGAGCAGGAGCTGCGACGGCTCGGTCTTCGTCGCCGAGGTGCTCATCAGGCCGAGGTGGTAGCTCGTCATCCAGTTGGCGCGCGCGCCGAGCTGGTTGAGGAAGACGAGCCTGGCGCCTATCTGCGTGGCGTCGCCGGCCGCGTCGAGCGAGCTGCTCAGCAGCAGCGACTCGTACGAGAACGGCGGCGCGGGCACCGGCAGCGTCCCTTCGGCGAGCGTTCGCGGCGCGCCCGCCTCGGCGGTGCCCGGCGACGGTGGCCGCGTCGGCAGATAGCGACAGACGAAGCGCTCTGGTGTGTCGGACTCCGGGCAGCCCTCGGAGGGCATCGCGGACGAGCCGTCCTCGAGCAGGCCGCCGAAGGCCCAATCGAGCATCGAGGCGGTCGTGGTCAGCACCAGCAGGCCGCGCTGCCGGCGCAACAGGCACGCCGCGTTCTTCTCGCGCGATGGCTGCAAGCCCGTGTCGCAGCCCTCGGCTCGTACGAGCTCGGGGCCGAGCAGGTAGCCGTCGCCGAACCCGACGAAGAGCGTCGAGCCGGTGCGCGTGCCCAGGCTGGCGGTGACCCCGGCCCGGCCGTCGGTGTCGTGGAAGAAGCGGCTCGCCTCGAGGTCGTGGGGCTGTGGCACGACACGCAGATGCCCGGCTGCCTGTCCATCCTGGAGAAAGTGCAGCCCGGGGCCCTCGAAGACGAGCGCCATCAGCCCCGAGGCGACCGCGTCGAGCAGCGCCTTCGCCTCCTGAGGACGGGTCCGCAGCAGCGCGATCTCGGCCCGCACCGGCTCGACGAGCGATGGGTCGGCGCGCGCGGCCCACTCCAGCAGGCGCAGTCGCGCCCGCTCGGCCAGAAGCTGGCAACCGCGCACGCGCAGCGCTTCGGGCTCGAGGTCGTCCCAGTCGATCTCCTCGAACCCGGGCAGCTCGTCGGCGAGATCCTCGAGCGCGTCGTCGTCGAGCGCGAGCGTGTCGGCGCACGGCCTGCCGGAGATGGCGCGCGCGGCGCTGTGGAAGCCGAGGAAGGCCGAGTAGGCGCGCGGTCCGAAGTGGTCACCGTTGCGGCGGGTCAGGTCGAGGTAGTGCGGGTTGTCGAAGCTGTAGGGCCCGGCCGGATCGTGCGGACCCCGAGGCAGCTCGACCCGCGCGACCGACGCGAGGCGCGCCGCCGGCGGCGAGGCCAGCGCGCCCCTCGCCTCGGCCTCGCGCAGGAAACCGGCGACGTCGCGCTCGACGCTCGCCCAGGGCACCGGCTCGTCGCTCTCGCAGGCGTCCTCGGCCACGTCGGCGATGACGCCGCCGATATCGCCGGTCACCGCGAGCCAGCCGAGCGCGGTCTCGGTCAGCCCGGCGGCTTCGGCGCGCGGAAAGCCACGCACCGGTCCGAACTGCGAGAGGTGATCGGGCAGCGCCGCGAAGTCGCCGAGCGTCGCCGGGTGATCGCCGCTCTCGGCGGGCGGCTCCTCGAGCCGGTTGAGGCCGCCCTCGAGCTGCTTGTAGCCGTCGACGCAGTACGGCCTTTCCCAGCGCTCGGGGCAGGTGAGCGACAGCGCGAGGTAGCGGGCCACGAGCGGTGTGCCGCCGCCGCGTACCGCGGGGCCGAGGCGCCGCTGGGCCTCGAGGCAGGCTCGGTCGGTAAACCAACTGTGCTCAAGGTAGTCGAAGGCGTGGGCACTCGCCGGGGCGAGCAGGGCGACGAGGCAGAGGGCGGTTGGCGGCGCGAAGGTTCTCATGGTCTGGGGCTCGGGGTTGCGCATCGTAGCGGCGAAAGCCGCGGGTCGGCGGGACGAAAGGCGCGCGGCCCCCTCCGGCCGCCGGCGACCTTTGCTCGCGGGGCCGCCGCGAGCAGTCGATGGGGGTCGGGCTTTCCAGAGTGTCGGGCGCTGCCGGGCAGCTCGCCGGTTGACACCAGCGGACGCGGGCCCTTTCATTCCGGGTCGCACCCAACGATGAGGGAGACGACAGATGGCGCTTTCCAAGGAACTTCTGGCGAAGCTCGGCGAGGGCTCGGACCTTGCGCGGGCGTGTGACGCCGCATCGGTCGACCTCAAGGTCCTGCTGGCGTGTTGGGATGGTCTCGCCTCCGAAGAGGAGAAGATGCTCGGCGCCCAGCAGGCCTCGATCCTGACGGCAGAGCAGGTGAAGGAGAGGGTCGAGGACCGGCTCGCGAAGGTGCGCGCAGGCGAGCCCGAAGAGGATCGGATCCTTGAGGGTTTGCGCGTGCTCATCGGCTTTGTGCCCGAGGCGCTGCGCGAGGAGGTCGGCCGGGCCCTGCTCCTGGAGGGGCTCCCAATCGTGGCCGCCGACAAGGTGCTCTCGAAGCAGGAGCGCGAGCTGGTCGTCAACGAGCTCGTGCCCGCGCTCGGCCTCGACAGGACGATGGCCGAGAACCTGCTCGATACCGTCGAAGCCAAGCGTTGAGCTGACCGCGCTGGACGCGCTGACGCGTGCCGGCCGGTCACGCGGAGCTCGTTGCCGCGCACCGTCCGTCCTCCGGAAGCAAGCCCCGATGGACCACGACTTGGTGCCCTACGCCCGCGGTCTCATCGCGCGGAGGAAGCTCGACTCAGCGCCTGCGGCGCGGCGCCCGGAGGGGACTTCGCGGACTGGTCGAGGGTGAAGACTTCGACCGGGCCCTCGTGGCCTCGAACCTCTATGTGGCCGAGCGAGCGCAACGCGAGCGACGGGTCGTTGGCTCTCGCGGAGGCGGCGGTCGCGGCGGAGACGACGACTGGAACGCGAAGTGTCTTCGTGGCCGTCTCGAGCCGGCTGGCGAGGTTCACGACGCTTCCGACGACCGTGTACTGCAGCCGCTCCGAGTTGCCGATGTTGCCGGCGACCGCCTCTCCGAAGTGGACGCCGATCCCGTGGCGGAGGGCTGGACGTCCTCGCGCCGCGCGGCGCTCGTTGAGCTCGGCGAGCGCCTTTTGCATCGCCGCGGCGCAGTCGATCGCGCGCTGCGCGGAGTCCTGGTGCTCGTTGGGGATGCCGAAGACCGCCATGATCGCGTCGCCGATGAACTTGTCGACGACACCGCCGTGATCCCGGACCATCCGGACCATCGTGTCCAGGTACTCGTTGAGCTCGGCGACAAGCTGCTCGGGAGGCATGCCCTCGCAGTAGCGGGTGAAGTCGCGCAGATCCGAGAAGAGGACCGCGACCCGCTGGCGCCGCCCGCCGATCTCGAGCACGTCGGACTCGAGCGCTTCGCGCGCCACCTCCTCGGAGACGTAGAGGCCCAGCCGCTGGCGTGCCCGCTCGGCGCTGAGCGCGGCCTCCGCGCCCTTGAAGACGAGGCGGCGCGCGTTGGCGGCGATCGCCCAACCGAAGGCGAACGAGCCGAGGTTGAGCGCAAACCACATCAGAAACTCGCTCGGTCCGTAGGTGATGCGCTCGGGGATGAGGTGGAAGTCGACGACGAAGAGGACGACCTGGACGAGAGCGACCAAGAGGGCGCCGCTCGCCGCGACCCGCGGCGACAAGCGCAGGCCAGGGGAGGCCATCGCGAGCAGGAAAAGCCCGGACTCGGTGATGCGCAGCAGGCCCGGGTAGGTCGGCGAGGGCCAGGCCGCGATGCTCAGGCCGACTGCCAGCAGCACCACCGCGTCGATGACCACCGACGCCGCCAGGGCGCGGCGCAGCTTTCGGCCGGGCCGAAGAAAGACGAGCACCCAGGCGGCCCAGGCGAGGCCGAGCAGCAGCCCTCCGGTCAACGTGAAGTACTTGGGCGAGCCGCTCACCAGGCCTTCCCAGCCGCCGAAGAGCAGGGTCCTCACCAGCCCGAGGCTCGCGAAGATGAACCGAGCGAGCGCCACGGTCTGCTCGCCGCGCAGCGAGGCGTTGTCGAGGAACTCTTCGAGGACCGGCACCGAGCCGCTCAGGGGTGCAGGCGGATGCCGAAGTGCGGAGGGGTCATTCATCGCGCCGACGATTGTGGCACGCCGCCGGGGGCCCGAAAATCTTTCCGCGGGCGCGCGCCCCGACCCCCTTCAGCCGCGAGGGCGGAAAAGACGCGGCGTTTTGCGCTTCGAGGGGCGAGCGGCACCGCGGAGCGGGGCCCGAGACCGATGGAGCGCGGAGGCTCGACTAGTGGGCCTCGCGCGAAGCCACCTCGCGCATGGTGGCCCCG
This sequence comes from Myxococcales bacterium UBA5297, assembly GCA_002408385.1. GTDB lineage: Bacteria > Myxococcota > Myxococcia > Myxococcales > UBA5297 > UBA10939. Next base: position 7,281 of record DHSB01000148.1, on the reverse strand, counting down.
ACCCGCGCGTTCTCCTCGGCCGCGGCGATGTCCGAGAGGCTGATGATTCCGACGAGCACGCCGTCGTCGCCGACGACCATCACCCGCGACACCTTGTTCGCGGCCATCAGGTCCTCGGCCACCCGCACGTCGTCCAGCGGGCGGCAGAAGACGCGCTGCGGAGTCATCGCCTCGCGCACGCTCACGTTGCTCGGCCGATGGTCCTCGTTGGCGACTCGAATGACGATGTCGCGGTCGGTCAGGGCGCCCACCGGCCGCCTCTGCTTGTCGACGACCGGCAAGAAGCCGACCCCGTGCTTCTCCATCAGGCGGGCAGCTTTGTGCACGTTGTCATCCTCGTGCACGAACGCCAGGTCCTGCTTCATCACGTCGAGACAGAGCATCGCTTTGCCCTCCGGGCTCTTCTCAGCTTGGGCATCGCGGGGGAGGGCGGCCAGCGATGCGGGTCGAGGGTCGAGAGTCGAGAGTCGACGGGCCGCGGGTTGGTGGGGGGCGCATGGCAATGCGCCCGGCCAGAAATCGAGACCAACACGACCGAGACGATGGTCGATAGGGCCGTGGAAACGGGCCCGGCCCAGACGAACCGCCGGCCCGTCGAAACTCGCGCCGGAGCGCGGCGCGCGCGGCCGACACCAACCCCCTTACTGAATCGAAGCGCCGAGCTCTTCGCGGCCAGGCACTTTTCCAACCTCGGAGGCGCTCGGTAGCTCATCTACACCCGCGCGGACGGCGACTTCCCGCCGCGCGAGCGCAGCCGTCGACCTCAGCATGGCGAGGCCGACCTCGGACGCGCTGCGGTTGGCTGGCCCTTCGAGCCAAGTGCCGCGCGCCCAGCGGTTGAAGGCGCCTATCGCGGGGCCGCACCAGATCTGGAAGTCCGCTTGCCTTGCCTGCTCGCCGAGCCTCGCCCAGCGCGACGACATGCCCAGGTACCAGCGGAAGCACAGCGCCATCCGCAGCTTGCCGTCGGCCCGCGCTCTCTCGGCCTGCGCCGGCTCGCGCGCCGACCAGTAACGCTCGGTCTCGGCCCAGACCTCGGCGAACGGGCGGCGCAGAATCTGGCGCTCGATCCTCTCGCGCTCGGCCGCCGGCATCGCCTCGAAGCTCGGATAGGCCTTGTAGGCCTCGAGCAGGCGCTGGGCCCGCTGCGCGTACATCGTCCCGCGCCTCAGCACCTGGACCTTCGCCCCCGACTCGAACATGTCCGGCGCGGGCGCGGTGGCGACGTCGGCCATGTCTGCCTCGCAGAGCATCTTCTTGACGAGCGGCGAGGTGCCGGCCTCGAGGCACGACTGGTTGATCGATCCGGTGACGAGGTACTCGGCCCCCAGAGAGAACGCGGCGAGCGCGGCCTGGGGCTCGCCGATGCCGCCGGCGGCCCCGACGTGGATGGCCACCCCGTGTTCGGCATATCCGTAGCGCTGCATGGCGAGGTCGCGCTCGCGCAGCATCAGCGGGATGAGCACAGTGAGCGGTCGCTGGTCGGTGTGCCCGCCGCTGTCGCCCTCGGCGCTGACGGCCTCGGCGAGCGGGATGGTCGCGGCGAGCCGGGCCTCCTGCTCGGTCAGCTTGCCGGCGGCGACCAGCTCGCGCAGCAGCGGCTCGGGCGCGGGCGCGAGGAAGGGGCCGGCGACCTCGGGCCGGCTCACCTTGGCGAAGACGTGGTTGGGCGCCTCGACCCGGCCGTCGGAGGCGAGCCGCAGCCCCTTGGCGCGATAGAGCACGATGGCCGGCGTGAGCTGCATGAAGGCCGCGGCCTCGACCCGCCGCACCTCGTGGCGCAGGTAGAGCTCGACGGTCTCCAGCTCGACCTGCGGCTCGTAGTGGTTGTGAAGCAGGTTGAAGCCGAACGGCTCGTCGCCATCGAGCCGGCGCTTCACCTCGAGGATGGCCTGCTCTATCTGCGCGGGCGCCATGCCGCCGGCGCCGAAGAAGCCGAGGAAGCCCGCCTTGCCCATCGCGGTCACGAGGTCGACCGAGGCGATCCCCCCGGCCATCGCGCCGCTGAGGCAGGCGTGGCGCAGCCCGTGAGCCTGTCTGAACGAGCGTGCGCCGAGATCGCCCGCGCTGATGGCGGGCACGACGCCGACGAGGCTCTCCCACGAAGTGAGGCTCTCGCAGAGCACCACGCGGCCTTCGGCACGCACTGCGAACAAGGGCTGGTCGAGCCTGCGCAGCGCAGCGGCCAGGCCGGAGGCGGGAACCGATGGGGTTGAAGCCGGCTGCTTGCGCGCGGCGGCAGGAACGGCGTTGACGAAGGGGAAGTCGACGCTGCGCGGCAGGCTCGAGTACTCGTGCATTGAGGTGGCTCCTTGGGGGGCGCGCACCAAAGCAAGAGCTCGGCCAACTTGCGCTCTCGGTCGCTCGCACCTCTATGGCGACCCGGCGCGCGGCGGCCCGAGGGGCCCTTGCTGCGTAGCGAGCTGCGCGCTTCCCGGGGCCCAGCGCGTAGCCCAATACCCGCGCGGCGTGTGCGCGTTCGTGCTCTTCACGGCGAGGAATCGGCCGGCGCCTCGGCGGCGCCCATCCGGCCGTGCTCCGAATGCCGTTGCCCTTGATGGCTCTTGCTGCCTTGCCAGGCCCTCGCCCAACCGCGGCCGAAATACAGGGTCGGCGTGCGGCCGTTTCAGGAAAGGTCGCGCGCGACTCCTCCGGGGCCTTCGCCTCCCTCCAGACAGGCCGCGCGGCAGGGAAAAATTCAATGAACGTGCGTGGTTGACCTCATGTCGCGCCGGCCTGCCCCCAGGCTGCAGGACCCTTGGTTTCCGAGAGCCGGCGCCAATAGACAGGCAAGCGGCCGAAGTGTATGGTGCCGGCGATTTTTTGGGGGACCGTAGGGACGCCAGGCAGCGCCCCGGTTGGCCTATCGGAACGCGCACATCGTCGCGAAGGAGAGAACCGAGATGTCATCGATAAAAGAGCTCGAGGCCGTCTTTGCCCCGAAGTCGATCGCCGTGATCGGCGCGTCGAAGAAGCCCGGGACCATCGGCAACCAGGTGCTGCAGAACCTCATCGACAGCGGCTACGAGGGCAAGCTCTACCCCATCAACCCGACCGCGCCCGAGATCCTGTCGCGCAAGGCCTACGCCTCGATCAAGGACGTCCCCGGTGACGTCGACATGGCCGTCTTCTGCGTGCCCGAGAAGCTGGTGCTCGGGGTCGCCGCCGAGTGCGCTGAGAAGAGGGTGAAGGCCTACGTGGTCATCACCTCGGGCTTCAGCGAGGTCGGCAACAAGGCGGGCGAGGAGGAGCTCGTCAAGATCGCCAAGGCGACCGGCGGCCGCGTCGTCGGCCCGAACATCGTCGGCGTGCTGCTCAACTCCGCCAAGGCCAACGCGAGCTTCGCCCCCTGCCTGCCCTACCCGGGCCGCACCGCGCTCATCTCGCAGTCCGGCGCGCTGCTCATCGCCCTCGACATGGCCACCTTCGTGCGCCAGCTCGGCGTCTCCTCGATGATCTCGCTGGGCAACATGGCCGACGTCGACTTCGCCGACTGCATCGACTACTACGCCCACGACCCGAACACCTCCTGCATCACCCTCTACATCGAGGGCGTCAAGGACGGCCGCAAGTTCATCGAGTCGGGCCGCAAGGCAGGCAAGCCGATCATCGCGCTCAAGGCCGGCGTCTCGGCCCACGGCGCGGCCGCGGCCGCCTCGCACACCGGCTCGCTGGCCGGCTCGGTCAAGGTCTACGACGCGGCCTTCAAGCAGGCCCACGTGCTGTGGGCCAAGGACCTCGACGAGCTGCTCGACCGCTCGCAGGCGCTGGCGATGCAGCCGCCGATGACGGGCGAGAACATCTGCGTCATCACCAACGGCGGCGGCATCGGCGTGCTCTCCTCCGACTCGGCCGAGGCCTACGGTGTGCCCCTGAAGACGGTGCCCAAGGACCTGCAGGACGAGTTCAAGAAGTGCATGCCCGACTTCGGCAGCCCGAAGAACCCGGTCGACATCACCGGTGGGGCCGGCCTGGCCGGCTATGAGGCGGCCATCGAGGTCGCGCTCAAGCACGACTGGGTCGACGGCCTGGCGGTGCTCTACTGCGAGACCGCGGTCACCAAGCCCGACGAGATCGCCGAGGGCATCCTCAAGGCCATCGAGAAGAGCGCGGTCAACGACAAGCCGATCGTCGCCTGCTTCGTCGGCGGCGAGAAGTGCCTCGAGGCCGGCAAGAAGCTGCTCGCCAAGAACATCCCCTGCTACGACAACCCGGACAAGTCGATGTCGGCGCTCGCCGCGCTGCGCCAGGTCGCGCTCTTCAACGCCGAGGGCAAGGAGCCGGACTTCAAGGCCTTTGCCGGCGTCGACCCGAAGAAGGCCCGCGAGATCATCGCCAAGGCCCGCGCTGACGGCCGGGGCGCGCTGACCGAGCCCGAGGCGAAGGAGGTCTTCCGCGCCTACGGCCTGCCGGTCGGCCAGGGCAAGCTGGCCAAGACCGTCGACGAGGCGGTGGCCGCGGCCAAGGAGCTCGGCTTCCCGCTCGTCATGAAGATCGTGTCCCCGCAGATCCTCCACAAGTCCGACGCCGGCGGCGTCAAGGTGAATATCAAGGACGAGGAGGGCGTGCGCGCGGCCTTCGCGACCATCACCGAGAACGCCAAGAAGTACAACGCCGAGGCCCAGATCCACGGCGTGCTGGTGCAGGAGATGGCGCCGATGGGCAAGGAGGTCATCGTCGGCTCGGTCAACGACGCGCAGTTCGGTCCGACCGTGATGTTCGGCCTGGGCGGCATCTTCGTGGAGGTGCTCAAGGACGTCACCTTCCGCGTCGCCCCGTTCTCGCCGAAGACCGCGATGGGGATGTTCCCGGAGATCAAGGCCTACGGCATCCTCCAGGGCGCCCGCGGCGAGAAGCGCCTCGACCAGGAGCGCCTCTCGGAGATCGTCAGCCGCATCAGCCAGCTCGTCACCGACCTCGGCGACGAGATCGCCGAGACCGACGCCAACCCGATCATGCTCTACGAAGAGGGCAAGGGCCTGGCGGTCGTCGACGCGCGCATCATCCTGAAGAAGAAGTAGCGCGGGCCTGCTCGCAGAGGTGAACGAAGCGCCGGCCGGAATCCTTCTGGTCGGCGCTTCGCTCTTGCGGGCGCGCGCTGCGATTGCGGGCAGCGGCGCGCGAAGGAGCTGGGGAGCGCCGGCGGCTCGCCGGCCGCCTTCGTGAGCACCTCCGCCTGCTGTGGCGAAACGGCTCTCTCTACCGACGCATCGGCTCCGATGATTCCTCTCCCGTGCCTTCCTGGCCCTTAGAAGACGTGGCTGTGGCCCAGCCCTGTTTCAAGCCCGCCCTCCGGCAATGGAAGGCGCGGCCGGCTGTTAGCATGCTCGGCGCCTGAGCGAGCCGCCGCGAAGGCATCCATCCACGAGCCCGCTGTTGTGCTACCTACCTCCCGGCGCACCCAGCGCGTGCCGGGCAGCGCAGGCGGAGAAAGACGATGGAGACATCCCCGGCAGGTATTCAGCAGAACCAGGGCGCGCTCGACACGCTGCTCTTCGATCTCGTGACCCGCGGCAGCGCTGCCCTCGAGGCGCGGGGCGACGCGGCGACTCTCGTGCGCTTCCGCGGCCGCAGCCTCGCGGTCCTCGTCCCGTGGATGCCAGGCCGAGAGGCGCAGCTCGAGGAGAAGCTCGGCGAGCTGATGAGCGAAGTCGGCAAGCGCGAGGTCGTCGAGCTGGTGCTTCTCGGCGGACCTGCCGGCGCCCGCGAGCTGCTCGAGAGGGCCCGGCCCGCCGCGCGCCGCAAGACGGTCCTCCTCTACCACCGCGGCGACGACGGCGAGCTCTGGGATCCCAACGGGCGCAACAAGCGGCCGCTCGGCAAGCACTTGGCCGAGCACCCGCTGAGAGGGCCGTCCTCGGCCGAGGAGGCCCGGCGCTTCGAGGAGACGCTCGTCGAGGCGGAGAAGGCCCAGGCGAAGGTGCACGGCGAGATGAAGGCGTTCGGCGAGCTGCTGCGCAGCCGGCGGCCCATCGCGACCTGGATCCTGGCGGGGCTCATCGGCGCCGTCTTCGCCCTGCAGGTCGTGCTCGGGAACACCGAGAGCCTCCCCGGGCTCTCGCGCATGGGCGCGCTCGTTCCGCACAAGGTGCTGCAGGGCGAGTGGTGGAGGTTGCTCTCGTCGAGCTTCCTGCACGGAGGATTCGTCCACTTCGCGCTCAACACCTACGTGCTGCTGGTCATCGGCAGCTCGCTCGAGCGTTTGATTGGCACCGGGCGCTTCCTCGTGGTCTACGCGCTCTCGGCGCTCGGCGCGAGCCTGGTCGCGATGGTCGCCTCGAAGGCCGGGTTGACCGTGGGAGCCTCCGGCGGCATCTGGGGCCTGCTCGCCGCCGAAGGGATGCTCGCGATCCGGCCCCGCGGATTGCTGCCCAAGCCCGTCCAGGAACAGGCCCGCAAGAACTTCGTCATCAACCTGTTGATCAACGTCGCCAACTCGTTCCGTCCGAACGTGGCGATGGCCGCGCACTTCGGCGGCGGAGCGGTCGGCGCGCTCTTGCTGCTTTCGGGGTTCTTCCTGCGCGGGCTGCCGACGCTCGAGCAGGACGAGCCGGGCGCCCGTCGCTCGCAGCCGGGTTGGCTGCGCCCGCTCGCCTTCGTCAGCGTGGCCCTGCTCCTCGTCAGCCTTGTGGCCGGTCTGGCGACCGGCAAGGCCTGGCTGCTGACGGGCCCACCGCAGCTCGAGCGGCGCGCCTTCGCGCCTCTGGGCCTCAGCGCCGAGATCCCGTCCCTGCTGACCGAGGAGCAGGTCGAGCCCCAGCCCGGCCAGACGAGCGCGCTCTGGGGCAGCATCTTCAGCGACCCGGCGGTCGTCGGGCTGACCGTCACGCACCTTCCCGACGCCATCGCGCCCGAGCAGATGGACGCGGAGATGGAGGGGCTGCTCGCCAGCCTGCGCACTGCGCCGGAGGGCGCGCGGCTTGAGGTCGAGCCGACGAGGAAGAGCTTCGGCGAGCGGGCGGGTGCCACCGTGCGCTACGCGTACGAAGGCAGCGGGCTGAAGCTCGATCTCGCGATCGTCGTGCTCGCCGACCGGCTTTGGAAGGTCGAGGTCATCTACTGGCCGCAGCAGGCGGCTGGCTACGGCGCCTTGGCCGAGCGCATCGCGGGGTCGGTCGAGGAGTTGTAGCGGCCGCGGGCCCCGGTCGGTGGAAGAGGCGGGTCGAATGGTTCGGCCTGGCGGTCGAAGCAATCGGCCCTCGGGGTCGAATCGATCGGCCTCGGGGTCGAATCGATCGGCCTGGCAGACCGAAGTGACCCCGCCTTATTCGCGCCCGAGAC
>DHSB01000032.1:12813-14811 GCA_002408385.1 Myxococcales bacterium UBA5297 | reverse complement strand
ATCAGGATGGCATCCACTCCCGGTGGCGCCATTGGTTTCGGCGGAGCGTTGCGACCGGGTCATCGTCTGCCACCTGTCCGACGGCAGCCAATGGAGCCGGCACGAATTCAGTAATACGCAGATCGTTGAAGTCCGCCCTGGCCGCCCTATCTGCCGCGGATCCACGCTCGGCGACATGATCGGCTTCGACAAGGCCAACATTCTCGACTGGATGGAGCAAGGCTACGAAGACGCCAAACGCTGCGTCGGGGATGTCGCCCAACTCCTCGAATTGCGCTATCGAGCTGCGGAGGTCAGGGGGCTGCTCAAGGAGAAGGTACACGCGCTGGACGAGGATGGCTTCTGCGTGGAATGAGCCTGCGAGCTTCCTTATGACGAAGGGATTAGGGGCGATCCCCGCATCGGGATCGCCCATTTTCATTTCGCCACTCCGCGGTATTCCGGGCCATCTTGGCGAGGACGAGAAGCTCCCAACCATCGCGCAGCTGTCTTACTCCTCTTGCTGGTTTAGAGAGTATCCATGCACGGCAACAACATGCTCACAGTAAAAAGATCTGCCCTCGCCCTTCTTAGACGGCAGCAAGCTGTGCTGCGGTTGGTAAGGGATACTCCCGGCTTGGTGCTTGAATCCCCCGCGGGAAAAGAACTGCTGCTGGACAAGCAGCGACTGACCTACATGCTGGAGGTGTTGGACGGTGAGATTTCCAAGGTAGAAAACCTGGAGGCGGTCATCGCCGTCGTCGGCACGATGAAAGCGGGCAAGTCCACGACGATCAACGCCATCGTCGGGACGGAGGTGCTGCCGAACCGCAACCAACCGATGACCACAATGCCCACGCTCATTCGGCACACGCCCGGACGCAAGGAACCGATCCTGATCTTCCCCAAGGCCGGGCCAATCCTCGCCCTGGAAGCCAGCGTGCGTGGCCGCCTCGAGGAACTGCAGGCGAGTGGAAGGTTCAATGCTCTGGAAACCTGGCACCAAGACGATGGCAGGAAACTGGTCCAGCGCATCCTTGCGGGACGCGGGGACTGGATCGCAGGCCCACATGTCGGCGTGGACGAAATCTTCATCGTGCTGCGGGACCTGAACGATCTCGTGCGCCTCGCCCGCGAAGCGCCCATAGGCCTGTCCCTTGCCGACGACGATTATGACGAGATTCATGAACTACCTGTCATCGAGGTCGAGTTCACTCATTTGGCAAAGACCACGGGCGGTGGCCTTGGCCGTCTGACCTTGATGGACACCCCCGGCCCCAACGAGGCTGGCCAGGGCGACGCCCTGTTCAACATCATGAAGGAGCAGCTTGAGAAGGCATCGGCAGTCCTGGCGGTGCTTGACTATTCCCAGTTGCTCTCCACCGCCGACGAGCAGGTACGAGGCGCCCTTTCCGTTCTGTCGTCGCAGTTGGTCGACCGCACTTTCGCGCTGGTCAACCGCTTCGACCTACATAGTGCCAACAGCATGGGCGAGGCGGAGGTGAGAACCTTCGTGACCAAGGCTCTGCTGGACATCGAGGAGGAACGGGTGTTCCCGGCTTCGGCCCGCTGGGGATACCTATCGAGCCGCCTGTTGACGTCCCTTCAATCCGGTGAAGATGTTCGGGACGTCAAGGACGCATCGTGGTTCCGCGATTTTGCGGACCTGGCAAACCTGGACGAAGAGGAAAGGGACGACCCTGAGGAGCTTGCTCGACAAGCGAAGAAGTTCTGGCGGAAGAGCCATTTCGAACCTCTGTTGACGCAGGTCATCGCCCGCGCGCACCAGCAAGCGGCGCAAATCTGCGTCGATGCCGCTCTGGCAAAGATGAATGTCTATGGTGGCCTGATCGAGAACTTTCTGGCTTTGCGTAAGTGTCAAGTCACCCAGGAGATTGCCCGGCTGCAATGCATGGTGGACATCCCGGATCAGGAGGGCGCCAAGGAGAGCCTGCCGGAACTGCGCCGCCAAATCGAGGGTATCGCGGAACACCTAGGCGACTGGCGTACCGCTCAGCG
>DHSB01000032.1:12004-12673 GCA_002408385.1 Myxococcales bacterium UBA5297 | reverse complement strand
ACTGGCGTACCGCTCAGCGAATGGCCTTCCCTGAACCGGTATTGAGCCGCGTCCTCGTGAAGAAGCCGATCAAAGTCGATGGAAAGGCTGGACTGAAAGTTTCCTTTCGGCTGAATCCAGCTTCATTACCAGCGCGTACGCTCATTCGAACAAGCCTTCATCAGAGGGACGGGACGCCGCTCCAGAGTCGTGGTCTCCATTGGCACACCTTTGGAAACCTCGAATGGGACGACTCGCATTGCATGACCGACCCCCAGCGTCCTCACGATCGGGCAGTCTTCTTCCCCTTCGCCGCTATCGAGGTCGAGCAGGCAGGAGTCATGAAATGCCTTGCGCGCGTGACACTTTGGGGCCCACCAGGAGAAATCGGTCGCGCCGAGGCCGAATTTGAGTTGACGGCCGAGTAGACCGCGATTGCCAAAGGCGCCTCCCGCCCGCGACCCTTCGACCAGCAACATTTCCTCCGTCATTTCGCGCCGTTGCGATTCCGCGTAGGCGGCGAGCCTGTCGCCGGTCCTCCGCAGCCGCTCCAAGCACCACCGCCCGCCCTCCCGCCGCCGCCGCGTCCTGATGTCCGCGGCCCCGCCTACTCTCCCCGCCGCCATGACATCGTCCGTCCACCATGCGACTCTTCGCCCGAACCTGAGACCCGCGGGCCGGCCGCTTCTC
>DHSB01000032.1:466-11870 GCA_002408385.1 Myxococcales bacterium UBA5297 | reverse complement strand
CTTCTCCCGGCCGGCCCCGACGCCCTCCCCTGCACCCTTTCCACCGCGGCCCGGGCCTGCCCGCGCCGCGCAGCGAAGAAGCGATGACTCGGTTCCTCCACACCTCGGACTGGCATCTCGGCGCCAACCTCGAGACCGTCTCCCGCGAGCGCGACCACGCCCTCTTCCTCGACTGGCTCGCCGGCGTCATCGAAGAGCGCGAGGTCGACGTGCTCCTCGTCGCCGGCGACGTCTTCGACCAGGCCCAGCCCTCGGCCGAGGCGCAGCGCGCCTACTACCAGTTCCTCCACCGCATCGCGGGCAAGCGTCTGCGCAAGGTGGTCATCGTCGGCGGCAACCACGATTCGCCCTCGCGGCTCGACGCACCTCGCGAGCTGCTCGACGCGCTCTCGGTCCATGTCGTCGGCGGCCTGCTCGCCGCTCCCGAGACCTGGGACCGCTGCCTTTGCCCCATCCCCGGCGCCGACGGCGAGATCGAAGCCGTGGTGCTCGCCGTCCCCTTCGTCCACGAGTTCCGCCTCGGGGTGCGCACCGCCCTGGCCGACTCGGCGACCATCGCCGCGCAGTTCCGCGAGCGCTTCGCCGCCCTCTACACCGAGCTCGCCGACCGCGCCGAGCGGCTCGCACCGGGCCGGCCCATCGTCGCCACCGGCCACCTCACCTGCGGCGCGGCAAGCCGCGATGACGCGCCCGCGGAGATCCACCTCGTCGGAACCATCGGCGCGCTGCCCGCCGACATCTTCGACCCGCGCATCCGCTATGTCGCGCTCGGCCACATCCACCGCAGCTACCCGGTCTGCGGAGGCCGAGGTTGGTACTCGGGCTCGCCCATCGCCCTCGACAGGACCGAGGCGCGCACCGGCCGCAAGGTGCTGCTCGTCGACATCGATGATGCCGGCGCGCCGAAGGTCGAGCCGCTGCCGGTCCCCGAAACGCGCGCCATCCACGAGCTCTCCGGCACGCTCCCCGAGGTCGCCGATCGGCTGCGCGCTCTGAGCTGGTCGGGCGAGCTGCCGCCCTTCGTCTACGCGCAGATCCAGGCCGATTACGTTCCGGCCGGAGCCGAGGCCCAGCTTCACGAGGCCGCCGAGAAGAATCCCAACGGCGCGCCCTGCCTCGTCCAGGTCCGCCGCGCGCTGCAGCAGGCCGCATGCGCGCAACCCGAGGAGGATGCGCCCCCGCCGTTGAGCGAGCTCGAGCCGGAGGACGTCTTCCGGCGGCTGTGCGCCGAGCGCAACGTCGAGCTCGACGATGGATTACTTAACGCCTTCCGCGCCGTGGCGCAGGACGAGGACGAGTCCGAGGAGGCCGCGCGATGAGGCTGCATCGAATCGAGCTGAAGAACCTCAACTCGCTCTACGGCGAGCAGTCGGTCGACCTCGACGGGCAGCTCGGCGACGCGCCGGTCTTCCTGATCCTCGGGCCGACCGGCTCGGGCAAGTCGACGCTGATGGACGCCATCGCGCTGGCGCTCTTCGGCCAGACGCCGCGGCTCTCCAACGCCCGCAACGAGCCGGACGCCGATGCGCGCAACGTGATGTCGCGAGGCACCGGTGAGGCCTTCGCGCGCCTCGAGTTCAGCAAGAAGGAGGAAGGCGCGCGGTGCCGCTACCGGGCGACCTGGAGCTGCCACCGCGCGAGGAAGCGGGCCGACGGCGATCCGCAAGACCCGACCCGGACCCTCGAGCGCCTCGATTCGGCCACGGGCGAATGGGAGACGCTGGTCAGCGACAAGCGCGCCAAGTTCTTCCAGCCCGAGCTCGACCGCGTCCTCGAAGGGCTGACCGTGAAGGACTTCCAACGCTCGATGCTGCTCGCGCAGGGCGAGTTCGCCGCCTTCCTCAAGGCGACCGAGACCGAGCGTGCGGCCATCCTCGAGCGGCTCACCAACACGAGCGAGTACCGGGAGATTGGCGCCCGCGCGGCGAAGCGGCGCTCGTAGTCGGCCAAGAAGGTCGAGTTCGCGGAGAAGCTGTGCGGCAAGGTCAAGCTGCTCTCGCCCGAGCAGGAGCAGGCGCTGCGGGACGATGAGATCGCGCTCGCCGCGCTCCTGGCGACGGCCAAGGCCGAGGCGGATCGGGCCAGAACGCTCCTCGGCTGGCGCGCGCAGCTCGACCGAGCTGCGAAACCGCATCGACTCGGCGCTCAAGACCGCCGAGGTGGCCCTGGAAGAGCGTCAACGGATGCTCGGCGAGCACCGTGCCGCCAAACCCGAAGGCTTCGACGAGGCGATGCAGACCGTCGAGGTCCTGCGCGAGGCGAGCGCGGCCGCCGCCGAGAAGCTCGACGTGAAGACCCGCGCGCACGAGGAGAAGAAGGGCCAAATCAAGGCCCAGGAAGAGGCGACAGCGCGCGCCGGCAAGCTGCGCGAAGATCTCGAGGCGGCCAGGCGCGAGCACGAGGTCTGGGAGCGGCTGCACGACCTGATCGGCCGGGCGGACGGCGAGCACTTCAAGAACTACGCGCAGCTCCTCAACCTGCGGGACCTGCTCGGCCAGGCGAACGATCACCTGCGCCGTCTCTCGCCGCGCTATGCGCTGGTGCCGGGCAAGAACGCCCAGGGCGAGGCCCGGCTCACCTTCGCGGTGCGCGACGCCTACCACGCCGACGACGAGCGGCCGCTCTCGACGCTCTCGGATAGCGAGACCTTCCTCGTCTCGCTCGCCCTCGCGTTGGCGCTGGCTGACTATCGGACCGTGCGCATGCCCATCGAGACGCTGCTGCTCGACGAGGGCTTCGGCACGCTCGATCCGGAGACGCTGCAGGTGGCGATGAACGCGCTGTCAGCGCTCAACGCCGCCGGGACGCAGGTCGGGATCATCAGCCACGTCGAAGGGCTTCGCGAACGCATCGACGCGCGCATCGTGGTCGAGCGCATGGGCAACGGACGGTCGAAGGTCAAGGTCGAGGCGAGCGGAGCGTAGAGGCTAACTGAGCGCTGGTTCGCGCCTTGCTGTGCAACCGTCCTGTAGTCGAGCGCCGACTCGGCCAGCACGAAGGTCGGCCCTCCGAAGCGCCCGGACTGCGAATCGGGATCGGCCGACACGAAGGTCGGCCCTCCGACCGTCAGCCCGCTCGGAACTTCTCCCAATGCAGGGCCTCGGACAGAGGCCGCTTCACCGAGGGATCCTCGATGCCCTTGGCGTAGCCAAAGGCAAGCAGCGAGACGAGCTTGTAGGCGGCCGGCACACAGAGCAGCCTCGACACCGCCTCGCAGTAGCGCTTCTTGTCGCCGGCGACCCAGCAGGACTCGACGCCGAGGGCGGTCGCGGCGAGCAGCATGTTCGTCGACGCGATGCAGCCGTCCTCCAGGTAGTACTTGGTGTCCTTGCAGAAGACGGCGACGCACGCCGGGGCGTCCGCCATGAACCGACCGTTGCTCGCGAGCTCGGCGAGCTGCGCGCGACGTTCCCGGTCGGTGACCACGATGAACTCCCAGGGTTGGACGTTGCTCGCCGTGGGCCCGAGGCGCCCCGCGTCGACGATCCTCTCGAGTACGTCGCGCGGGAGCGGCTGGTCGGAGAACGACCGGGTGCTGTGGCGGGCCGCGATGGCAGTCAGGACATCCATGGCTTCCTCCAATGCTGGCCGGAAGCCGTACCACAGCGCTTGCGGGGCCGAAAGCTGGGGCGCCGCACGCGACGACCGCGCAACGGCGAGTCGGGAACGGGCGAGGACAGGATCCTTCGGTAGTCCGCCCGCTCGCACGACGACGAAGCTGGAGCTTCATCTTCCATTCCTGGACGCGCTCGCACGACGACGAAGCTAGAGCTTCAACCTCCATCCCTGCGCCCGCCCGCACGACGACGAAGCTCGAGCTTCGGCCTCCATTCCTGCGCCCGCTCGCACGACGACGAAGCTGGAGCTTCATCCTCCACCCCAGCTACGACGGCGACGGCGGAGCGAATCGCTCCGAGGCTGGCTCCGGCGAAAGCCACGACGGCGCCCGGGGCCGCTCGGGCGGTGGGCCAATTCGCGCCGCCCTACCCTCGACCGCTGCGCCACCCCACCCTGCCCTCTGCTGATCGAAGCTCGCGCGCGGATCGCGCGCCGAGGCCTTCCCGGCCCGCGTGATGGCAAACCGCATGCTCAGCGACCCGGCGTTTGCGATGAGCGCGGCCGCCGTCTTCACCCAGCGCCTCCTGGTCGGCCACAGCGACATCGCCAGGCTCGTCAGCGTGAGCACCTTGGCTGCCCGCCACATCGTCCCCGACAGGCCGTGGTGCAGCGGCCTGCCGACCGTGACGACCTTCGACGCCGCCCGCTGCAGCGCGAAGGACGAGACCAGCTCGGCCGCCTTGCCGAGGTTGCCGAAGCGGCGCGCCACCTTGCGGCCGTGCTCGCCGACGGGCAACAGCTCGAGCGTCGCCCCTGCGCTCGCGACGGCTGAGGAGAGGAAGAGGACCGGCAGCTCGCGGTGCGTGCTCTGCCAGACCGGCACCGCCGTGTTCGCGAGCAACACGCCGCCGTAGCCCGCGAGCGCGACACCGAAGAGCGCCGCGCCGTAGCCCGACGCGCTCGCCAGCCGGCCGACGACGCCCTCGCGGTCTGCAAAGAGCGCCGAGGCGCCGCTCAGCGCTCCGCTGAGCGACAGGATCCAGGCACCCAGGTTCATCGGCGAGGTCGGCCGGAAGACCCGCAGCATGTGATGGAAGCGCGTGGGACGTCCGAGGTCATGGACCAGGAGCGCCGCGCTCAGCGCGCTGCCTATCGTCGCGGTCCAGTGCGCCTTGGCGACCAGCGGCCGCAGGCGCTCGTCACCGCTCGCCTGGGCGACCGCGGCCAGCACGCTCGAGGCACCGGTAATGCCGCCGACCCAGAAGTACGCCGGCACCGACCAGATCCACACGTGCTCCTTCAGCAACGGCAAGCCGTAGTAGGTCGGCCCCTGGGCGAACGCCTTACTCGGGGTCTCCTGCAGCACGCGCCAGGGCGGGCGCGCGACGACCGGCGCGCGCACCCGCTGCAGGGCGCCCTCGCCTTCGAGGAGCCCGAGCTCGGGGTCGATGTTTCGCCCGTCGATGGGCCCGGCAACCTTCTCGAGATAGGTCCTCACTGCCGCCTCCTGGCATCGTGCGCGCTTCGCCAGACGCGGGGACGCCGGCGAAGAGTGCGTCAGCGATGCGAGAGCACCGCGCCGACCGCGGCCGCGACCACGCCGACCGAGGCGAGCCCCATCGCGCGCCAGCTCTGCCCCGCTTTCTTCGTCGGCACCACCGGGTCGGACGGCAGGTTGTAGAGCTCGGGCCGGCCGACGATAAGGAAGAACGCGTGCAGCCCCTCGGTGCCGGGCTGGCTCTCGGCGGTGTCGCCGTAGATCCACGCCTCCTTCAGACCCGCCCTTCGCACCTGGGCGAGGCGCTCGTAGGCCTTGGCCCGCAGCTCCTCGGTGTCGCCAAAGCCGATCGAGCCGGTCGGACAGGTCTTCGCGCAGGCGGGCTCGAGCCCGCCCTTGAGCCGGTCGTAGCAGAGCGTGCACTTCCAGGCCCGGCCGTCGTCGGCGCGCCGGTCGATGACGCCGAAGGGGCACGCCGGGACGCAGTAGCCGCACCCGTTGCAGACGTCGGGCTGCACGTAGACGGTGCCAAATTCGGTCCGGGTGATCGCCCCGGTCGGACAGGCCTCGAGGCAGCCGGCGCGCACGCAGTGCTTGCAGACGTCGGACTCGAGCAGCAGCGAGAAGCGCCCGACCCCCGTGACCTGGCCCCCGAGCGGCACCGGCCGCTCGACGAAGGCGACGTGGCGCCAGGTCGAAGCGCCCAGGTGCGCGGTGTTGTCGTACGACATGCCGGTGAAGAAGAACCCGTCGTCGGGGAGCTGGTTCCACTGCTTGCAGGCCACTTCGCAAGCCTTGCAGCCGATGCAGACGCTGGTGTCGGTGAAGAAGCCCTTGGCCATCAGGACCACCTCTCCTTCTTCTGCGACGGCTCGTCCGCGAGCTGCCCGACGCCCTCGAGGTCTCGCTGGACTCCCGGCGGGGCGGCATACTCGCCGACCACCCTGCCCGTCGCCGCGCGCCGCCCGCGGCTGAGCCGGCCGGGCAGGATGCTGCAGGTGAGCGCCTTCGACTCGAAGATGTTGACGTTGGGGTCGGCGACGAAACCGAGCAGCTCGTTGGCGGCATCGCCGCGAACCCGGCCCGCGCCGCCCCAGTGGTACGGCAGCCCCACGGAGTGGACGAGCCGCCCGTCGAGCTTGAAGGGCCGCAGGCGCTCGGTGACGAGCACCCGGGCCTCGATCTCGCCGCGCGCGGTGCGGACGGTGGCCCAACCTCCGTTGCGCAGGCCGACGAACGCGGCGAGCTCGGCGCTCACCTCGCAGAACATCTCCGGCGACAGCTCGCTCAGCCACGACTGCCAGCGCGACATGCCGCCGGCAGTGTGGTGCTCGGCTATCCGGTAGGTCGTCAGCACGTGCGGGAAGCGCGGGTCGTCAAAGGCCCAGTGGTACGGGTTGTCCTTGCGCCGCCACTCGACCCGCGCCGGGTTGCACTGCTGCGGGTAGAGCGGGTTGGCGACCGGCGACTCCTGGGGCTCGTAGTGCGTCGGCAGCGGGCCGTCGAGCAGGCCGCTCGGCGCATAGAGCCAGCCCTTGCCGTCGGCCTGCATGATGAAGGGGTCGTCGCCCGCGATGGTCGCCAGGCCCGTCGCCTCCTTCTGCGGGCGGTAGGAGGGAGGCCGGCCCTGGATGAAGTCGGGCTTGTCCTTCCCGACCCACTCGCCCTTCTCGCTGTCCCACCAGACGTAGCGCTTGCGCTCGGACCAGGGCCTGCCCTGCGGGTCGGCCGAGGCGCGGTTGTAGAGGATGCGCCGGTTGTCCGGCCACGCCCACGCCCACTCCGGAGCGACATGGCTCTGCTCCCAGTGCGGCTTGCGGCGCGCGAGCTGATTGACCCCGTCGGCATAGCAGCCCGAGTAGAGCCAGCACCCCGAAGCGGTCGAGCCGTCGGCCTGGAGCTTGGTGTAGCCGGAGACGGGCTTGCCGTCGGCGATGGTGTAGCCGTTGATCTCCCGGACGATCGACTCGGCGCTCGGCTCGTCGTAAGGGCCTTCGGTCGGGTAGTCCCAGGTGAGAGCGAGCAACGGCCGATCCTTCGGGTCGCTCGAGCCCGCGTAGAGCTGCTTGAGCCTGCGGCCGAGGTGGAAGAGGAAGTGCAGCTCGCTGCGCGCCTCGCCCGGGGGCTCGATCGCCTTGTGGTGCCACTGGACGAGCCGGTGGGCGTTGGTAAACGAGCCGTCCTTCTCCGAGTGCGCGGCCGCCGGGAAGAAGAAGACCTCGGTCTGCACCTCCTCGGGCCTGAGCTCGCCGCGCTCGTACTCCGCTCCCTTGCGCCAGAATTCGGCGGTCTCGGTGAGCACGAAGTCGCGCACCACGACCCACTCGGCCCGGCGCATCGCCTTGCGCTGCAGCGCGCCGTGCGTCGAGCCGACGACCGGGTTCTCGCCCATCACGAAGTAGCCTTTGACCCGGCCCTCGGCCATGTCGGCGATGGTCGTCAGGTGCGAGTGGTTGCCGGTCAGCCTGGGCAGATGAGCGAAGGCCCACTCGTTGTCCGCGCGCGCCGCCTGCCCGTACCAGGCCTTGAGCAAGGAGACGACGTACTTGGGCATCTCGCTCCACCACCCCGACGCCGAGCTCGTCGTCTTCAGGTAGCCCTCGAGCGACTGCGCCTCCATGGCGTGGGGCATCGGCACGTAGCCGGGCAGCAGGTTGAAGAGCGTCGGGATGTCGGTCGAGCCCTGGATGGAGGCGTGACCGCGCAGCGCGAGGATGCCGCCGCCGGGCCGCCCGATGTTGCCGAGCAGGAGCTGGACGATGGAGGCGGCGCGGATGATCTGCACGCCCACCGCGTGCTGAGTCCAGCCGACCGAGTAGCAAAGGGCGCTCGTGCGGTCGGGGCCGGAGCTCTCGCACAGCTTCTCGGCGATTTTCAGAAAGAGGTCCTTGGAGAGGCCGCAGGTCTTCTCGACCATCTCGGGCGTGTAGCGGGCAAAGTGCCGCTCGAGGATGCGAAAGACGCACCGGGGACTCGCCAGAGTCTCGTCGCGCTGAATGTTGCCGATGTCCTGGCCCCCGGGTCCGGTGCTGGCGAGCGCCTGCCCGTAGATCTCCTTGTGACCGGCCGCCGGGACGGTGCCGACCCCCTGGTATTGCCAGGTCCGGAAGTCGTAGTGGGCCTTGCCGCCCTCCGTGTTCCAGCCACTGAAGAGCCCCTGCAGATCCTCAGTGTCCTGGAACCCGTCGTCGACGATGACCGCGGCATTCGTGTAGTGCAGCAGGTAGTCGCGAAAGTAGCGCTCGTTTTCGAGGATGTAGTGGATGAGCCCGCCGAGAAAGGCGATGTCGGTGCCCGGGCGAATCGGGGCGTGGACGTCGGCCATGGCGCTGGTGCGCGTAAAGCGCGGGTCGACGTGGATGATGGTCGCGCCGCGCCTCTTCGCCTCCATCACCCATTGGAAGCCGACCGGATGGCATTCGGCGAAGTTGGAGCCCTGGATGAGGATGCAGTCCGAGTTCTGCAAATCCTGCTGGAAGGTCGTCGAGCCGCCGCGACCGAAGGAGATCCCCAGACCGGGGACCGTGGAGCTGTGTCATATCCGGGCTTGGTTCTCCACCTGGACAATGCCGAGCCCTCCGGTGAAGAGCTTCTTGATGAGGTAGTTCTCCTCGTTGTCGAGGGTCGCGCCGCCCAGGTGCGCGATGCCGAGCGTGCGGTTGACCGTCAGGCCCTCGTCGGTCCGCGCCTCCCAGGTCTCGTCGCGCGTCTTCTTCACCCGCGCGGCGACCATGTCGAGCGCCCTCTCGAGCGGAAGGACCTCCCAGTCCTTTGCGCCCGGACGCCGATAGAGCACGTCGCGCATGCGCTGGGTGCCGGTGACGAGCTGGAAGGTGGACGAGCCGCGCGCGCACAGCTTGCCGCGCGAGACGGGCGAGGCCGGATCGCCTTCGATGTTCACGACCTTCTCGTCGCGAACGTAGATGAGCTGGCCGCAGCCGACCCCGCAGAACGGGCAGATGGAGCCGACGACCCTGTCGGCTGTCTCGGTACGCGGCCGCAGCTCCTGGGAGCGCCGGGAGAGCGCCGACTCTCCGAGCGCGGTCAGATCGCGGTTGCGGATTTGGCGCAACAGCGGCCAGCGCATGAGGAAGTCGAGCGGCTTGAATCGCTTCATCGAGTGCTCCTGCGGAATGGAGAGTGAGGCGAGCGGCTCGTTGGGCAGGTTGATCGGGCGCTTTGCACGGCCTCCGGGAACGCGCTCGCTCGGCTCACCCTGCGCCCTCCCGCCTTACCGAACAGGCCCGCCAAAGCGTCACGCCCTTGGCGCAACCCGAAGCTAGAGCACGCGCGAAATGCGCCCTACCGCCTTGGAGGGGAGCGGGCCTTCGGTCACAGGGCAGAGAGGGAACAGGCTTGGCGAGCTCGACGAGGCAGCCACATCGACTCGCTGCCCGGCCTCGCGATCTCGAGCCGCGAGGAGGGCGCGAGCCCTCGTCCCATGCGAGTCGACGAGCGGCGCTCTTCGCCCTCGAGGCCGGCTCGGGCGCTCGACCGGGCCGACCTGCCGTGCGCCTTTGCTGCGCGTCGAAGCCGGTTGCCCAATGCGGCGAGCGAGCCGCACCTTGCTCTGCTGTGGCCCGAGCGGCCGCACGGGAGCGCAGATGCGAAAGAGCCTGCTGTTCGCCGCCCTCTTCCTCGGGGCTTGCACCACGACCTCGACCGTCATCGAAGGGACCATCCGCCCGCGTGCCTCGTATGACCTCGACTGCCCCATCTCCCAGGTCGAGGTCAGCCTCGTCTCCGGAGGCGCGCTGGAGGGCATCTACGGCGCGAGGGGCTGTGGCAGGCGCGCGCGCTACGAGGCGATGTGCAGCGCGGCGGGCGCTCACTGCGACGTGATGCGCGACCCCGAGGTCGAGTAGCGCGCAACGGGTCCTGGAGGCTGGCTCGCACGACGGGACAGCCGCCATCTCGGCGGCTGAAGCCTCAGCTCGGTCGGCCGAGCCCCGAGCCTGGGCGCGCCGCCTCCATCGCGCGGGGCGCAGGGCGTCGCACGCCTATTCCCGATGTTTCGTGCGCGGGCGATTGTCTTCCAAAGGGCATAATCGACCGCGCCCATGCTGCAGCCCTATCCGGTCACGCTCCACCTGACGCGTCACAACCGCAACTCGATCGCCGCGCTGCTCGCCGTGCTCGAGGCCGAGCTTCCCGCGGGCCTCATCGCGACCCAGCTCGTCGAGTCGTTGAGTGACTGCGACGCCCAGGGATTGCTCGTCTGCTCGTTCACCAGCCTCCAGGCGGCCGCGGTCGCCTCAGCGCTTGCCGCGCTTCGGACCCGCGTCCCCGAGCTTCGAGCCGTCGCGGGCGGCCCCCACGCGAGCGGCGCCGCGCGCGAGACGCTCGCGATGGGGTTCGACTGGGTCGTCACCGGCGAGGCGGGCCCGGTCTTCGCCGAGCTCGTCCGGCAGCTCGCTCAGGGCCAGCTTCCCAGCCCGGGCATCCTGCACGAGCAGGGAGCCTCGCCGCTCGACCGCTATCCGCCGTGGCCCGCGTCCGGGCAGCTCTTCGCGCAGATCGAGATCACCCGAGGCTGTCCGATGAGCTGCGAGTTCTGCCAGACGCCCAGGCTCTTCGGCCGCCGCCCGCGGCACCGCTCGCTCGAGGCGCTCGCGCGGACGTTTGCCCACGCCGTGGCAACCGGCCACGACTTCACGCGCTTCGTCGCTCCCAACGCCTTCGGCTACGGCTCGGCGGATGGCATCCATCCCGACAGGAACGCAGTCGAAGCGCTGCTCCTCACCGCGCGCCGGGCCGGGTTTCGCGAGGTCTTCCTCGGCACCTTCCCCTCCGAGGTGCGACCCGAGTCGGCAACCGAGGAGATGCTCTCGCTCGCCCGAGCGCACTGCGACAACACGACGCTCGCCGTCGGGCTGCAGTCCGGCAGCGACGCGGTGCTCCGGCGCCTCAAGCGCGGCCACACCGTGCGCGAGGGCGTCGAGGCGATAGCGCGCATCGCGCGCGCGCGTTTTCAGTCCAAGGTCGACTTCATGTTCGGCCTTCCCGGCGAGACCGACGCGGAACGGGCCGAGAGCTGCGCGGTAGCGAGGCACCTCGTCGCCGAGTACGGCGCGAGCGTCCACGCGCACCTCTTCACCCCTCTGCCCGGGACGCCGCTCGACGGCGCCGCGCCGACGCCTCTGGATGCGGCGACGCGCGACTATCTCGAATCGCTCGCGCTCAGCGGCCAGGCGACCGGCGTGCGCACCGCGCGCTAGCCGTCGGGCTTCGATTCGTCGCTCAGCCCCGCTCAAGAAGCATCGCAACCAGGGGCTGACGGGGATCGCGACCAGGGGTTGCGGGCATTGCAACCAGGGGCTGCGGACATCGCGACCAGGGGTTGCGGGC
>DHSB01000032.1:0-130 GCA_002408385.1 Myxococcales bacterium UBA5297 | reverse complement strand
ACCAGGGGTTGCGGGCATTGCGACCAGGGGTTGCGGGCATCGCGACCAGGGTTGCGGGCATCGCCACCAGGGGCTGCAGGCATCGCGACCAGGGGCAGCGGGCATCGCAACCAGGGGTTGCGGGCATCGC
>DHSB01000246.1:36403-42966 GCA_002408385.1 Myxococcales bacterium UBA5297 | reverse complement strand
ACTTTCCTGGCGCTACGGTCACCCCGAGCCCCTTCGACTCCGCACAATCCGGGGGTTCGCCCGGAACCCAAGCGATCGGTCGCAGGTTGGGTAGGGACGCATAGCAATGCGCCCGTCGAGGAATCGAGCAGGTGCGCAGCGCTGCGAGGGTCTTCCGCGGCCGGAACGAAGGCCGGCCCTCCAGAATCGTGCTGCCGCGCGACGCGTCTCGAGGCTGCTGGTTCAAAAGGCCGAGCTTGCGCGGCCGAAGTCGAGGGTTGCTCATGCCTCGGGAGGCTACCCGGGCGCGCGGCGCGGGCCGAGGTCAGGGAGAGCTCGCGACACCACTCGACTCGACCGGCTCGACGCCAGCGGCTATCGGCCGTGGCAGCGCTTGAACTTGAGCCCGCTGCCGCACGAGCAAGGCTCGTTGGGCTTGGGCCTCGCCTCACGGACGACGGGCGTCTTCTTCGGCGTGTGGCCTTCCACGAAGTACCAGCGGCCGTCGATGCGCCGGAATAGCGAGCGCTCGTGGTGCCCGAGCTCCTGGCCCCGCTCGCTCCAGCGCGCCACGAACTCGACCTCGCCCACCTCGTCCGACTCACCGCCCTGGCGCACGTCGAGTATCTGCAGGCCCAGCCACTTCGACTCGCGGGCCCAGCGCCGGGCGCTGCCTTCGTCGAAGTCGTCGCGCGTGTCGGGCGAGAGAGAGGCAGCGAGGTAGTCGATGTTCGCCTTGACGTACGCGCTGTAGCGCGCGCGCATCAGCGCCTCGGCCGTCGGCGCGGGCTCACCGGCGTGGTAGCGGCCACAGCACTCGGAATAGGGCTTCTCGATTCCACAAGGGCAGTTCATGGGCGCGAGCCTCGCCTGGACGCGGCTCGCGAGCAAGTTCGTCTTGCAGTGGCAGAAGGCGGTGCCGGCCCTCGGCCGCCAGAGGGGGAAACGCAGGACCCTGCCAATAGACGACCGGCCGGCGCTCGAGTGCGCCGGCCGGAATGAGCTGCGAGACAAGGGTCACGGGCTCGGGGCGGAGCTGGTGTTGCCGAAGCTCCTCAACATGCGGTGCTGGCGCTTGGCGAGGTGGGCGCTCCCCTGGCTGCCGGCCAGCGTGTTGGCCGAAGCGGCGAACAGCGAGCGGAGGTTCCCGGAGAAGAGAGAGAGGACTCCGGAGTTGTAGCGCTTGTTCGCCTGGTCGGTTGCCTGCTGCGCCTGGGCGAGAACCCGCGCTGCGTCCTGGTTGCGCCCCTGCTCGAGCATCTCGGAGGCGCGCTGGGCGGCAAGAGCGCCTTCCATCCGCACCACCTCCACCATCACCGTGGCGTTCTCCTGCTCGCGGACCTGCTCCGGGCTCGAGGTCACGGTCGCGACCAGGGGCTCGGCCGCCGCCACCTGGTTCGCGCGGTCGCGAACGAGATCGGTGTAGACGAGCCGCGCCTCGGCGAGCGGCTTCGTGGCGCCGCGCGCACTGCCGCCCTCGAGCTTCATGATCACCTGCCAGCCGGCCTGCGAGTGGAGGTCGGGGATGGGCACGCTCACGATGCCGTCGGCCGCGACCCGGTGGGCAAAGCCGTAGACCTCGGCGAGGCGGACTCCGGGCGCGAGCTTGACGAACAGCGACACGTCGCGGGCCACCGTGGCCACCGCCTGTCGCAGCTCCTCGGCGAAGACCGCGGCGAGCTTCTCCGGCTCGTCGAGGTAGTGGTACTGGCCCGCGCCGTTCTCGGCGAGGTCGGACATGACGCGGTGGTCGAAGTCGGCGCCGACGCCGATGGTCGAGACGGTCACGTTGCCCGTGCGGTGGCGCCGCGCGAGATCGGCGAGCTGCGAGGGCCCGGTCAGGCCGCGGTTGGCGAGCCCGTCCGAGACGAGCAGCACGCGCGCGACGGCCTCGGAGCCGACCGCGCCCTGGCGCGCCTGGGTCGCCGCGCGCTCGAGGCCCGCCGAGAGGTTGGTGGCGCCCCCGGCCTCGACGGAGGCGACGACCCGGCGCATCGCGGCGCGGTGCCCCTCGGTCAGGGGACTGGTCGGGTAGAGCACCTCGGCGTTGTCGTCGTAGATGACCAAGGCGAAGCGGTCCGAGGGGTCGAGGTTGTCGATGAGCCGGGAGACGGCAGCCTTGGCCTGATTGAGCTTTTCGCCGGACATCGAGCCGGAGCGATCCAGGGCGACCGCGATGCTCACCGGCATGCGACCCTTGCTCTCGACGGACCGAGCCTTGATGTGGAACCGCGCGTAGTTGGGCTCGGCCGACCCGTCGAGCACCGCCCCGTGGCCGAGCGCCGCGTTCAGCTCGACGGTGTCGGAACCGGTGGCCGCCGGTAGCGTCGCGGCCGAGGGTAGGGGAGCGGAAGGGGTTCTGGTCGTCGTGGTCTGCGGGGCGACCACGAGGCGAGCCGGCGGCACCTGGCCCGGCGTTCCTCGAGGGCCGGACGGGCCCAGGGAGGCGGCCGCCGCCGCGACGAGGAGGGTGATTCCAATCCCGAGCATCAGGTAGGTGGTCGTCGGCGTGCGCATGGTCGCTCCTTTGAGGTCAGACGGACGCTCGTTCGCGCTGCATTCGGTCCGCTCATCCGGTTGGTCGTTCCAGCGGCACGGCCCGGCATCGGTCATCGGGGGGATGGGCCAAGACCGCTGCCCGACGAGCTCCTCTCCGCGCAGCTCGCCGCTGCCCGGCGGGTGCTCGAGCTGATTGGCGAGGCGTCGGGGTCTCCCTCCAGATCAAAGCTGGAAGGCGAGTCCACGAGCTGTCCGACTCCGAGACTTTCGGCTGATCGGCTTGACGCCGAGGCTGACCGGAACAGCCCGAGTTGCTTGGACGAGGCGAACCGAGCTCTGGCGCTCGCAGGACCTCGCGCCGCGCAGCCCCGCCTGCTATCGGTCCCCGGCATGAGCAAACGCGACTCGAAGAAGCCGGAGCCGGCGGCGGCGCCCTTCCACAATCCCTTCTCGGGGCTCGGCGAAAAGCTCGGCCCCCTGCCCCCTGGGCCGAGCACCCCGACGCGGATCGAAAAGCCCGCCGGCCCTTCGCGCGCGGTCATCCGCTTCGAGCGCAAGGGACACGGCGGCAAGGAGGTGACGCGCGTCGAGAAACTCGACCTGCCTGCGCCCGAGCTCGAACGTTGGCTGCGCGAGCTGAAGGGAGCGCTCGGCTGCGGAGGGACGGTCGACGGCGAGGATCTGGTGCTGCAAGGCGATCAACGCGAGCGGTTGCGAGGGCTGCTCGAGGCACGGGGAGTACGTCGCATCAGTGGATAGGAGGCCCGAAGAGCCTTCGAGAAGTCCGACTCTTCCCGGTTCCGCTCACCCCGAACTGCTCACCGCGAGATTCGCCGCGCGGCAGCACGATTCCGAAGGGCCACCCTTCGTGCCGGCCGCGGGGATCGCCCGCGCGTCTGCCGATTCGTCGACGGGCGCATTGCCATGCGCCCCTCCCAACCTGCGACCGATCGCTTGGGTTCCGGCGATGCCCGGGGCTGTGCGGAGTCGAAGCGCCCTCGACTTCGGCCTGCGCCGAGCCTGCCGAGGAGCTCGGGCTGACCGGTCTTCGCTCGAAGGATTCCGCGACACCTCCTCAGGCCGAGACTGAACGAGCGCTCGCTTGTTCGCCCATGGCTTTTCGCGCCTCGGCGTCCGGCTCAAAGGCCAGTCTCCCGGCGCGGGGCCGAGGCTCGCCCGTCCGCTTTTCGATGCTATCCTCCGCCGCATGTCACAGGCCTCGATGTACCAGGAGTCCCTCCGGGCATTCCTCAAGCCAGTCCTCAAGTACCTCGACGACCCCTCGGTCTCCGAAATCATGATCAACGGGCCCGAGGAGATCTGGATTGAAGCCAAGGGCAAGGTCATCCTCACGGATGCCAAGTTCACCGTCGAAGGGCTCAACGGCGCCGCGCGCAACATGGCCCAGTTCGTCGGCCGCGTCCTCAACGACGAGCGCCCGCGCCTCGATGCGCGCCTGCCCGACGGCTCGCGTATCCACATCGTCATCGCCCCTATCGCGCGCAAAGGGACGACGGTCTCGATCCGCAAGTTCATGCAGGGCCGGCCCGGCATCGAGAAGCTCATCGAGTGGGGCTCGATGACCCCGCAGATGGCCTACCTGATCAAGGCCATGGTCCACACCAAGCTCAACATCGTGGTGGCCGGCGGCACCGGTTCGGGCAAGACGACGCTGCTCAACATCGTCTCCACCCTCATCCCCAACGACGAGCGCATCCTCACCATCGAGGACTCGGCCGAGCTGCAGCTTCAGCAGGACCACATCGTGCCCTTCGAGTCGCGCCCAGCCGACAAGTTCGGCAAGGGCGAGGTGAACATGGGCCACCTGCTCCACTCGGCGCTGCGCCTGAGGCCCGACCGCATCGTCGTCGGCGAGGTGCGCGGCGGCGAGGCCTTCGATCTGATGCAGGCGATGAACACCGGCCACGGCGGCTCGATGGCCACCACGCACGCCAACACGCCCACCGACACGCTGCGCCGCCTCGAGTCGCTGTGCCTGATGTCCTCGGTCGAGATGCCGATGGTGGCCATCCGCGCCCAGGTCGCCTCGGCGATCAACGCGGTCATCTCCTGCGAGCGCTTCCACGACGGCTCGCGCCGCACCACCGCCATCGCCGAGGTGCTGCCGCTCGACGAGAAGGGCGAGTACCGCACGCAGAACCTCTTCGTCTACGCGCCCACGCACAAGGACGAGGAGGGCTACATCCACGGCTACCACTCGCCGACCGGCATCCTCCCGACGTTCCTGGCGCAGATGAACGCCCACGGCTTCGCGGACATCGGCGAGAGCTTCTTCGACCCGAAGACCTACGGCGTACCGCCGCCGCCGTTGTTCATGTCGCAGAACGTCCGCACCCGCTGGGCGCCCTCGCTCAAGCACCGCGAGACGGGCCACCCGGACTCCGACGAGATCAAGGCGGAGATGGCCAAGGCCCAGGAGTACGCGATCAGGGTCGAGCGCGACCACAAGGAGCGCGTCAAGGACGGCACCTTCTGCCAAGGCTTCGACTTCGGCCAGGCCCACGCGCCGAAGGCCTCGACCCCGGAGAAGCCCCCGGAGGTCAAGGCCGAGGAGCCGAGGACCCGGCCGGAGAGCCCGCCCGAGCCAGCCCAGGCGCAGCCAGAACCACCGGCGCGCCTCGCGCTGCCGCCCAGCAAGCTCGGCGACGACAGCGAGGAGACCGCCGTCCCCGCCCGCAAGGCGCGCGACGACGCGGACGACCCGGAGAAGACGCCGCCGCCACGCAACCTGAGGCCGCCCACGCAGCCGCAGGGCGTGGCCAATCGCACGTTCAACGAGGACACCCGGCCGCCGACCCGCGCCCCGCACC
This sequence comes from Myxococcales bacterium UBA5297, assembly GCA_002408385.1. Taxonomy (GTDB): domain Bacteria; phylum Myxococcota; class Myxococcia; order Myxococcales; family UBA5297; genus UBA10939. The sequence continues at coordinate 37,657 of DHSB01000246.1, read as the reverse complement.
CGCGCCAGACCCCGTCGCGCCCCATGCCGCCGCGAGCTTCGGCCGAGCCGTCGGTGATGGTCTCGGCCGATCCGGTTCTGCAGCCCGCGCCTCGGCCGACCTCCGGCCTGCCGCCAGGGAAGCGCCCCCTGCCCTTCGGCGCCCGCCCCGGCCCGGCGCGCCGTCCCGCGCCCCCGGTGGCGCCGCCGGTCGAGGAGGCCGAAGAGGAAGGCAACTCCGATGATTGCACGATGATCCGCGAGGTGCCGGATCGCTTCCGGCGCTGACGATGCGGCGCATCCTGCTCATCCTGGTCATCGCCGCGCTGGTCGCCGGGCTCGCCGGCCCCATCGCCTACCTTGCCTACGCCGCGGATCTGCCGCCGCTGAACGGGCCCGAGGAGATCCGCACGGCGCTCGCGCACCGGGTCGAGTCGGAGCGCATGGCGATGACCAGCCACCTCCACGCCAACAAGGTGGAGCGGTTCGAGATCCTCGGCCGCGACGCGTTCCCCAAGGCGCTCGTCGGCGCCCTGCTCGCGATGGAGGCCTGTCCCGAGTACCTCGAGGCGCCGAAGGAGCAGGGGCTCGCGCGAGGAAAGAGGATTCTCGGTCGCCTGCTTCACGACGTGACCGGCGGTGAGCCGGGACCGGGGCGCTGTCAGTTCCGGTTCGCCGATCTGATCGGAGAGACGGTCGGCGCCGCGGACCCCATCCACGCGGCCATCGCCGACCTGCGGATCCTCGAGGCGCTCACCGTCGAGCAGCTCGTCATCTTCCGGCTCGCCGCCACCTACTACGCGCCCGGGGTCATCGGGACCCGCGACGCCTCGCGCGCGCTGTTCGGAGTCGAGCCGGCTCGACTCGACATCGGACAGACCGCCGAGCTGATCGCCGCCGAGAGCCACTTCCCGCGCTTTGCCGAGTGCAAGAACCCGGGGAAGCTGCGCCTGCTGCGCGACGCGGTGCTCGACCGGATGGTGGGCTTCGGCGTGATCACCGAAGCAGAGGGCAAGCGCGCCGCGGCCAAGAACGTCACCTGCGCGCGGCGGCCCTGAGCGCGCCGGACCGTTCGTCCCGGGCGAACCCCGTGCCTCGGCCTCCCGGACGAGGCCAGGCCACGGGCGGTGAGCGCAGTGGGCAGCCATCGGAACAATCCGTCGAGACGTGGATCGATCGGTTCCACTTCGTCTCCGCGACGGGCTGTGGAGGCTCGCCGACAGTCGATTTCGACTCCGCGACGGGCTCGGAGAGGCTCGCCGACAGTCGATTTCGA
>DHSB01000246.1:27199-36191 GCA_002408385.1 Myxococcales bacterium UBA5297 | reverse complement strand
GTCGATTTCGACTCCGCGACGGGCTCGGAGGCTCGCCGACGGTCGATTTCGACTCCGCGACGGGCTCGGGGGCTCGCCGACAGTCGATTTCGACTCCGCGACGAGCTACGCGCGAATTGGCCGAATACGCCCTCTCCGAGCAACCGCTACCAGCCGCGGACGTCGTCGCAGGTGAGCCCTTCGAGCGGCTTGCAGTTGCGCCCGATATGACAGCCGCCCTGCGTGCCGAAATCGACGCAGCGGATGGGCCTGCAGCCGTTGCCGGCGAGGTCGCATTCGCGCCGGGTGATCGAACAGGTCCAGTCGTTCGGATTGCACGAGTCCTGGGCGCAGTCGTCATCCTCGACGCACGCGCAGAAGCTCTCGCTCGCCCCTTCGTGCTTGGTGCACTTGCCGTAGCAGAAGCCCGAGCCGGTGTCGCAGAGCGCGTGGTTGGGGCAGTCGGCGTCCTGCTCACAGCGGAGGCTGCTGCGGAACTCGGGGCTCGCGCACTGGGCGTTCGAGGTGCACTTGGTCTTCGTCCACACGACGATGACGTCGGCGCAGTCGTAGCCGTTCGGGCAGGCCTGTCCGTCGCTGCAGTCGACCCCGCAGTAGGTCGACTGCGTGTAGGTGCTGTAGAGGCAGAAGTTCGGGCCCTTGCCACAGCTCTTCTGGCCAGGGGTGGTCACGCAGTTGTCGCAGTACGGCCGCAGCTCCGGGTCGTAGTCGCTCTCGCACTTCGGCAGGCCGCCGGACTGCGGCGTGCGGCACAGCTCGCCCCAGCCGCAGAAGGCGTCCTCGACGCAAGCCTCCGTCGAGCAGCGGCCTACCGGGCAGTCGAGCCGGCCCACCTCGCCCGTCGCCTCGCAGCCGCACGGCGCTTCGACCTCGGTCCCGTCGTCGGCGATGGTCGTGCAGATGCACGCCTCGCGCAGGTTGCAGTCGCCGTTGCTTCGGCAGCCCGGCTTGCAGAGGCTGGTGGCCTTGTCGCAGAGGCTGCCCGCCTGGCAATGCAGGTCGCTCGCGCAGCGGCCCTTGGGCAGGCAGGTGTTGGTCGCCGTGTCGCAGAAGTAGCCGTCGGGGCAGTCGCGCGTCTCGTAGCAGCCGATGAACGCCTGGCAGTAGCCCTGGCTGTTGCAGATCTCGCCGGCGCGGCAGGGATCGTTGGTGCGACACAGGCACTCGCCGCTCTCCAGCTCGCAGCGCCAGTGCGCCGGGTTGCCGCAGTCCTCATCGGCGTTGCAGCCCCCGGCGAGCTTGTTGTCGTCGGAGCAGGCCGCGAGCGAGGCGCCGCAGAGCAGCGCCATCGCGAAGAGTCGCATCGTCCTTGTCATCGCCCAGCCCATCTTCCGCACTTCCCTACAGCGGGAGCTCCACGCTGCCGTTCGTCCAACAGGTCCAGGAGGTCAGCGAGAAGTGTGAGTAGCTCCAGTGGTGGTAGTCGAACCTCGGCGCGCGCACCGCGGTGAACGAGAGGAACAGCTTGCCGTTCTCGCCGCCCGCTTCGAGGATCTCCATGACGTTCGGCGGCAGTGAAACCGAGGTCTCGGCGCCCGGGAGGACGACCTGCCAGAGGGTCGAATAGTTGGTCGCCGACATGTAGCTGAGCGTCAGCCGCGCGAGGTCGGCCGGAGGCCCCTGACCGAGCCTCCACGAGATCGTGCCGGAGAAGCTCCTGCCGAGCCCTGGCTCGACGATGCGCAGCAGCCCGAGCATCGGGCCGATGGTGACCCCCGCGCTCAGGTCGCCGAGCTGCTTGCGGAAGCAGTGGCTCTCGGGCGTCCCGCCGAACCGCGAGGAGCGGTTGAGGAAGACGAAGTTGCTGCCGTCGAGCCGCGGCAGGCCGGAGAGGACGAGCTGCGGCTCTTCGCTCGTCGCCTTGCCGAGCGGGATGACCCCCTCGCCGCCCAGCTCGAGCCACGCGTAGGTCTCGTTGAGCGCGGGCCGAAGGGTCTGCTCGATCATCGGCGCGCTCTCGACGGTGATGGGCACGCTCGCGTCGAGGTGCACGTCGAGCACGATGTCCTTATCGACCGCAGGCTCGGCCGAATCGGCCATCACGCCGCGACGCACGCCGAGCAACACCGGGGTGAACTTCTGAGTGCGGTGCTCGAGGATACCGAAGACTGCGTAGACCGCGCGCAGGCCCTTGGAGGCGAAGACCGAATAGGTCCCGCCGTCTTGCGTGATGCGCCAGCGCTCGCCGCGCGCGTCGCGGACCTGCGGCGAGGCCATCCAGCCGGTCGGGGGCGTCGAATAGACGGAGCTGGGCGCCACCCAGACCTCGGCGACCGCGGTCTCGCCGCTGCGCAGCGGCCGAGGCAGCTTGAAGCCGGTGACCCGGCCGCTGATGATCGCCGCCTGCGACCCCGTGCTGAAACCCGGCGGGCCGACCCCGCCCCCGGCATCCCCGGTGTTCGAGAGGAAGACGGTGAGGTTGCGCGACTCCTGCCGGGCGACGGTGAAGGTGAGGTAGTCCTCCTTGAAGACGGTCACGGTCTGCGCCTTCACGAGCGAGGGGTCGCTGAAGGTGATCTGACCGTTGCGGTCGGTGCGGCCTTGAAACGGCGTCGCCGGGTCGTAGCCGAGCATCACCGTCGCGCCGGGCAAGCCGGCGCCGTAGCCGCCGGACGCGAGCACCGTGACGTTGAGCGTCCCGTTGATCGGGCCGCCGGAGCTGCCGCCGTCGGCGAGCGTGGGGTCGTAGTAGGTGAAGCCGCCGGGCGTCTCGTCGCGCTCCTCGCCCATCCGCACGACGACGTCGGCGGCGCCCACCGCGCCCGGCGGCGTGCGGCCGATGATGGTGTTGCCGTCGAGCACCCTCATGTCCTTGAGCGGCGAGCCGCCGATCTCGACGATGACGCCGGGCTCGAAGCCGGTGCCGAGCGCGGTGACGTAGGTCCCTCCGGCGATGGCGCCGACCTCCGGCGAGATGCGCCCGATGGTCAAGGGATCGGTGAAGGTAAAGCCGTCCGGGAGCACGTCCTCGTTGAGCGGGTCGGCGGCCTCGCGCACGTGCACCGGGCTCGCGCCGCCCGAGCCCGGAGGCGTGAGGGCCGTCAGCCGGGTCGGGCTCACGAGCGTGACCTGCTGCGCGGGCAGCGCGCCGACGAAGAGCTCGAGCCCTTCGGAAAAACCCTCGCCGTCGACGGTGATCTGCTCGCCGCCGCGCGAGCTGCCCTGGGCCGGCGAGACGCTGTCGACGCGCAGGTTGTAGTGGAAGCCGCCCGCGAGCCTGCCCTCGGCGCTGCCGTCGAAGACCGCGACCTCCGCGGTGGTGTTCGGCGCGCCTGGCGGCGTCGAGACCTCCAGCACGTTCGGTCCCTGGCTCGCCGGCGCCGAGGCTGCGGCGCCGAAGCGCACCTCGGACACCGCGTCGAGGCCGGTGCCGACGACGAGCACCCGCTCGCCGCCTTCGGCCCGACCGTGCGTCGGCCAGAGGCCGGCGACCGACAGGCCGGTCGCTTCGGAATCGAAGTAGACGAAGCCCGCGGGAAGGGTCGCCGTCCGCGAGCCGGCGCGCACCGACACGTCGACCGGACCCGGGGTCGTCGCCGCGGGGACGGTCACCTCGAGCGTCGCCTCGTCGATCGGCACGGCCACCGCCGCGGCGGCGCCGAAGAGCACCTCTTCGCCCCCCGCAAACCCGGTGCCGCGCAGCGCGACGACCGCTCCGCCGGAGAGCGGGCCGTAGGGCGGATCGACCGCGAGGAGCGAGAGCGCTTCCTCGTAGCGGAAGCCGCGGCGCAGCTCGGCCGAGCCGTTCTTGTTGAAGGCGCGGACGTCGACGGAGCCCGCCTGACCCGCCGCGGGGACGACCGCGCGCGCGACCCTGTCGCCGTCGAGGGTGACCCGGGGTGAGGCGCGCTCGCCGAAGAGCACGACCAGCCCGTCGCCGAACCCGACGCCGGTCAGCTCGACCTCGACGCCGCCCTCGAGCGGCCCTGTCTGCGGCGACATCCCGGTGACCTGCAGCTCGACGAAGTAGGTGAAGCAGCCCTCGCAGACAGCCTCGCCGTTCGGGTTGCGAATCGTCACGTCGGCCGCGCCGGCCGCGCTCGGCGGCGCGGTCACCTCGAGCGTGTCGTCGTCGATGATCCGGAAGTCGCCCGCCTCGTTGCCGCCGAAGTAGATGCGCGTGTCGCGCTTGGCCGCGGTCGAGCCCGAGGCGAAGCCTTGATAGAAGCCGCCGCCCTCGATGGTGACGTCCGTCCCGCCGCCTACCGGGCCGCGCGCGGGGACGACCTGCTTGATCTTCAGCTCGACCGCGCCCGCGTCCGGCGCGCCGGCGTCGGTGCCCGCATCGCAGTCGACGCACGGCTCGACGCCCGCGTCCGGCGCCTCGGTCCCTGAATCGACCCTGCCCGCGTCGACCGGATCGGCGGGCTCCGGGTCGTCTGAGCAAGCGAGGCCGAAGGCGAGCGCGCACGCGAGCAGTGCGGCCAGGCTCCAGGCTCGATCCGGCGTCCTCGATGACAGGGTCCCCTCTCGCTTCATGGCAGCCACCCGATGCGCAGGAAGTAGAGGCTGCGCGCGCGCGAGTCTTCGGACGCGACCTTCACGAGGATGCGCCCGTCCTCCGGGACTGCGGAGGCCGCCAGCTCGACGGCCTCGACCGCGGCGACGGTCGCCGACCGCGCGAGCTCGGCCGCGCCGTCGGCGGCGAGGACGAAGAGGTCGAGATCGCCCTCGGACGGCAGGTGATGCAGCTCTATCCGCGCGCCCTCGCCCGGCGGAACGGTGAGGGCGAAGAAGTCCTGGTCGGCCCCGCAGACCGTCAGCCCGTCGTAGTCGCCCGCTTCCAGCCCCTCCGTCGCGGTCGCGGGCTCGTCGTTCTCCTCGAACCGGTCGACGTCGCACGGCGCGCCGCTCGAGATCGAGAGCCGCAGCCCGTACTCGACCCAGAGGTCGGTCGACTGCATGCGCAGGTAGTAGGTGCCCGCGTCGGCGACGGTGCAGTTCAGGGCGAGGCGCCCGGTGCTCAAGGTGCGCCCGGTCGCGTCGAGCATCCGGGCCTCGAGCGCGCCCTCCAACAGCGGGTTGGCGTCGACGAAGACGTCGACCCGGTCCCCGCGCGACAGCTCCAGCGAGAACCAGTCCTGCTCGTGGTCGCACAGCGTGAGCTGCGAGTAGCCCCCCGCCGCGATGGGCTCGGCCGAGTCGATGTCGTCGTTGGGCTCGAGCCGGTCCGGCTGGCAGCTCCGCGGCAGGCAGCGGCCCGAGGAGAGCTGGCAGCGCTCGTCGGGCAGACAGCCGTCGTCGCTGAGGCACGGCGGCGGCTTCGGCGTGCAGAACCCGGTCGCCGCGTTGCAGGTCTTCCCCACCTCGCAGTCGCGATCGCTCAGGCAGCGCGCGGAGCCGTCGATAAGACACGCGAGCAGGTCGAGGTCGCAGACGAGCCCGCCGGGACAGTCGGAGCTGTCGGCGCAGTCCGAACAGCGGCTCTCGACGCAGTGCTGTCCGGGCCCGCAGGTCGCGGCGGGGTCCTCGGCGACGCAGCGGACCGCGCAGGTGTGCGTCGGCAGATTGCAGGCCTCGGTCGCTGAGCAGTCGAGGTCCGACAGGCAGCCGATATCCTCCTCGCAGACGCCGTTGACGCGGTGGCAGCGCAGCCCATCGGCGAGGCAGGCGCCGTCGACACAGAGCACGGCCTCGCGCTCGGGAACGCAAAGCCCCTGCACGCAAAGCTCGCCCGCGTCGCAGTCGCCGTTCAGCGCGCACTCATCGCCCCAGCCCGGCTTGAAGCCGCAGCGCCGGGTCTCGGGGTCGCACCGCTCGCGCAGCTCGCACTGGCCGTCGCTCACGCAGTGCTCGCAGCGGCCGGTGGCGCCGCAGACCAGGCCCGCGAAGTCGTCGCCCTTCGCGGCGCAGTCGGCCCGGCCCGAGCACTCGGCGAGCGCGCCGGCGTCGGCGGCCGGCGCCGAGCTCGGGGCTTCGCTGCAGGCGAGGAGCGCGGAGACCGCCACGGCCGCGGCGAGGAGGAGGAGGCTCTGGGAGAAGCGGCGAGGTCCGCCCCGCTCACCCCGACCGGCCTTCGCTCGAAGGGTTCTCCGACTGGCTCCCAGGCAGACCAAGGCGTTGGTTCCTCGCTTCTTCATTCGAGCGTGTCGATGGGCGTCACCGCTCCGCTCGGCCAATCGATCGACGCGACCATCCACTGGACTCGCTGGCGCGGCAGCTCACGGCGCAGCTCGCTGCGCAGGGCGCCAAAGACGTAGACGCGCACCGTCGCCATCGTCGTGGGATCGCTCGCCCGGTGATCCGAATAGAAGTGCGCCATCACCCGGTAGCGCCCCGGCGCGGGCTCGGCGTAGGTGATGATCTCCGGGCCGAAGCCGGTGAGCGCGTCGCGGGCGAGCACCGGGTCGTCGTCCGAGCTGCCGGGATCGCCCCAATTCGGCTGCATGTTGCCTTCGGCGAAGTAGCAGTCGTGTGGCCCGAAGAACTCCTCTCCCTCCGGCACCAAGTGGAGGTCGAGGTCGCTCTCGTGCTTGTCCCAGACCAGCTCGACGACGAGCTTCTCGGCCGGCTTCGCCAGCACCTCGGCAAAGGCGGGCGGCGAGCGGCAGCCGAGCGCGTCCTCGACCTGAAGCTGCACGACGTACTCGCCGGGCAGGTCGAGGCTCAGCTCGGCCTGCGGCGCGTCGCCAGGCGAGGGCCGCGCGGTCGAGCCGATCGGAGAGGCCTGGAGGCTCCAGGCGAAGGTGAGCGGGGCGTGCCCGTCGGGATCGCTCGAGGCCGAGCCGTCGAGCGTGACCGTTGCGCCCGGCGCGCTTATCGGCAGCTCGCCGACGACGGCGACGGGCGCGCGGTTCATCGTCCCGGAGAGCGGCACCTCCACCTTCCTGCGATCCGGATCGGTGCTCTCGATGACGACCACGCCCTCGGCGGCGGCCGGCGAGCCGGCACCGGGCGCGTAGCGGAGGGTGATCAGCAGCTCCTTGCCCGCCGGGACGGTCACCGGGGTGCGGGTCGAGGTGAGGAACCCGAACTCGGGTGAAGAGCCCTCGGCGAACCCGATGCGCTCGAGGACGAGATCGGCGGTGCCGGTCGAGCGCACCTTGAGCCGCCGAAGCTCCCCGGTCCCCTCGCAGACGTCCGGGAACTCGAGCGCGGCGGGGACCTCGATGCGGCCCACGGTGAAGCCGCGGCCGGTCACGCTCACCTCGACGAGGGGCGAGGCCGCGTCGTCGGACCGGATGCGCAGCAGCGCCTCGAAGCTCTCGAGGCGGGGAGGCTCGAAGGCCAGCCCGATGGTGCCGCTCTCGCCCGGCCCCACGCTCTCGGGCACTGATTCGACGGTGAAGACCGAGGCCGCCGACTCGAGCGCGACCTCCTCTATCAACAGCGGCGCGCGCCCCAGGTTGCGGACCTCGACCTCGAGGCTCTTGCGGTTGAGCACGGGCACGTCGCCGAAGTCGACGGCGAGCGCGGGCAGCTCGATCTGCGGCTGCGCGGTGACCGTCTCGCCCTCGCCGCACGCGGCCGCGGCGACGAGCATCAGGCTGGCGAGCAGCGCGGGCACGGAGAGCCGCCGCGCCCGACGGAGCGGCGCCGCCGGCACGGAGGCCGGCGCTCCGGGCCCACCGGGTATCGCGCGAAGGATTCTTCGACCGCTCTTCATCGCCTACCTCGCCGCCGCCTTCTCGTCTTCCTGGTAGCTGGCGACGAGCGCGCTGCGCAGGCCGGGGACCGCGTCGCCGTGGAAGAGCAGCCCGTTGGTGCTCGGCTCGTAGGTCCAGCCGTTCGGCTCGCCCATCGGCGGCACGCAGATGATGCCCGGGTGCTCCGGGGTCATCCCGTCGCAGGCCCGCGTCTCGGTCTCGCAGCGGCTCATCTGCTCGGGCGCGGTGTCGCAGCGGTAGTGGATCTCGAGCGCGAGCGTCTCCGGATCGGGCGGGCGCGAGAGCGTGAACTTGCGCTTGAGCCCCGCGGCGTCGAGCGCGAGCCGCTCGAGGTGCCGCTCGAAGGTGGCGTCGCAGATCGACGCGACGAGCCCGCCGGTCGCCTCCGCGAGCGCGACGTAGCGCGTCCCCGGCTCGGCCTGGCAGGCCGGGGCCGGAACGTCACCGCAGATCGTCGCGACGCTGACCGCGTCCTCGTTGCCCACGCCGAGCGCGCCCTCGAACAGGCGCTGGAAGTAGCGCACCTCGCCGAAGCTCTGCTCCTCCTCGTCGGAGACGAAGACGAGGTACAGATGCGCCTCGGGACGCATGAACTCCGGCGCGTAACGCCGCTCGCAGTCGCGCCTGCAGCTCTGGGATGCCGCCGGGCAGACGATCAGGCACGCCGCCCGCTCGGCGAGGGCCTCGTTGGCGCGCGCCTTCTCGCGCTCGATGGCGATGCGCGCGGCCTCGAAGGCCTGCTCGTGCCCCTTGCCGCCGGTGCCGACCCGGACGTTGCGCTGAAAGGCGGCGACCGGATCGGCGAGGGTCGGGGTGACGATGGGCGGGTTGCCGATGAGCTCGCCCTTGTCGCGGATGACGTCGGTGGTGGTCACCGCGATGCGGTAGTCGACCAGGCCTCGGTCGAAGAGCTGCATGAAGCGCGTCAGGCTCGCCGCGAGCTCCGCCTGATGCGGCTCCATCGAGGCCGAGTTGTCGATGACCCACAGCGTGTCTATCCGCGAGGCCGCCTCCTGCTGGAAGACGTCCTGGCGAAAGCCGGGGGGATTGGCCTTGATGACCCGATCCTCGCCACAGGCGAGGGCCACGAGCAGGCTCAAGGCCGTGAGCGCTCGGATTGATCTGGGGCTCATGGGCTCCTGCGAACGGCCGGTGAGGACGCGATGCTAACGTTGCGTTTTCGCTCGTGTCAACGACGCGACCTGTCGTCGGCAGCGCCGGAAACCCTGAGGAGTTTCGCGGTTTTTCTCCTGCCGGCCGATGTCGGGCGGCGCGCGGCTCGGCGTTGCGAGCGCGCTCACGGCACGGCGGGCGGCGGGGCACCCGGGGCCTCGGCTGCAGGGCCGGGCACGGGCGCGAGCTCGACGACCGCGCGCACCGGCGGA
>DHSB01000246.1:0-27022 GCA_002408385.1 Myxococcales bacterium UBA5297 | reverse complement strand
CGAACGCGGGGCACGAGCCCGGCGGCAGCGGCCGGCCATGGCGCTTGGCCCACTCGCACCGCTGTCCCGCCGATGGGCGCACACCCTTGACGCGGTCCTCGAGCCGCAGCTCGAACCCGTGGTCGGGCGTGGCGAGCTGCTCGTAGACCCGCGCGCCGCCATCGGCCTCGAGCACGCCGTCGGGCGCGACCTGGTAGCTGCGGCCGCCCACCGATGCTGTCAGGCCTGCCGGACAGCCGGGCGACGAGGTCCATCTGCCCTCGGCCTCGAAATCGACGACGTTGTGCTTGGTCGGCAGGAAGAACAGGAGCGCTGAGCCCAGCGCGTCGAGGGCGAGATAGCTGCCGAGGACGAGCGGCGTGAGCTCCTCGGCGCCGCGCCGCCTGCCCTCGAGGTAGGAGTGCGCCATCAGACCGGCGATCGCGCTCTCCGAGACGGCCATGAAGGCGGTCATCAGCTTCCAGCCGACGTCGTACGAGAAGCTCTCCTTGTGGACGAGCTCGCGGGAGGGACGCTGCTGGAGCATGCAGGAGAGCTGGACGGAGAGCTCGGGCTCGGCGCGCGGCGGTGCGGGTGGCTCGGGCTCCCACCTTCCGGGCGGCGGCTCCGGCGGGCAGTCGCACGACTCGAGCGGCACAGGCGAGGGTTCGACTTCGACGGCTGGCGGCATGGGCCCAGGCAGCACGCTCTCGCCCGGAGGCTCGGGCGGCGCTTCGGCTTCGGGCGCCGGAGGCTGGTCCTGACGCGGGAGCGCGACCGGCTCGACGACGAGCCGGCGCTCGGTCGGTCCCACGGGCTTCGCCTGGGAAAAGGAGCCTTCCTCAACCTCGACCCCGCCGAGGGCGAGGAGCGTCCAGGTCGTCGCGCAGCCGGGGAGTAGAGCGAGGCAGGTGACCGGTAGGAGGAGGCGTCGCATGTCTGCTCCCGCGAAAAAGTGGCGGCTCGGACGCCCGCGAGGTGCAGACATTCAGGACGTCTGGGCCTTTGCGGCGCATCGCTTGCCGCGAGGCCCGCGGAGGGATCGCCGGCTCCCCTTCCGGACAAGAGGCCGCCCGGCGCCGACCTCTTCGCAGGGAGCAGAATCCCGCTCCAGTTTCGTGCGGCTTGACAGCCGGCGGATGCGAGCAGCGGCCTGCCCGAGCCGCGAGGCTCAGGGGCGCCCGGCGAGGCCCGGCTCGATTTCCAGGCCGGCCGACAGCGCGCGCAGCTTCGACTGCACGCGGCGCGTGTTCTCCGGGCCCATCCGCAGCAGGTGCTTCTGCGCGGGCGTGAGCTTTTCGAGCTGCGGGTTGGCGAATTCGTAGACGAGCTTGGGCCGGACCAGCTCCACCTCGCCGGAGGGCACCGGCGTCTCGAGCATCCGGCCGAAGGCGCGCCCGAGGGTCTGCTTCCAGGTCGTGCCTGGCCGGCCGATCTCGCGGTAGGCGGCCTCGAACAGCGGGGACAGGCGCCCATACGCCGCCTTGAAAGCGCCGACGTCGACCGAGGCGAAGACGCGGGCAGCGAGGTCGTAGCGTGCGTAGCTGCTCGGGTCGACGAAGGTGCGCCCGTCGCGCCTGGCGACCGCGAACGAGCCTTCGGGCGCGAGGAACGCGAGGCTCGAGCGCGGGCTGTCGCCCTCGGCGACGGCGTTGACCGCGGCGACGAAGCGGCGCGCGAGGTCCTCGGTCTTCAGCCATTCGGCAAGCTCGCCCAGGGGGGAAATCCCTGCGAGCGCCTGGCGGATCAACGCGTCGGCCTCTGAGACCGGCGGAAGCGGGGGCGCGTCGTTCGGCGGCGCCGTCTCGACCGCCGCTGCCGCCGCCTCCTCGGGCGCGGCAGCCTGCGGCGGCGCTTGCGGCGCGGTCGCGGGAGCCTCCCCGCTCGACCGCGACATCCACCAGTAGGCGCCCGCGCCACCGCCAAGAAGCAGCACGACGAGGAGCACTGGCCACGGCCCGGACGATTTGCGCAGGTTGGAGCGAGCGGCTGGCGCTGCGGCTTCCCGAGGGTCTTGGCGGTCCATCGAGCTTCCTCCGTGTCGGCTGAACGCGACCTCGTGGCGTTCTCTTCCCGGGCGAGCGGGCGCGTCTCTGTCATGGGGCCGACGTTGCGAGCAGCGTGCCCGACCGCGCTGCGCTTGTCTGCTGGGGAGATCCGCGCCTCGCGGCGCGGCCGGGCGGCGACGCGCGCTCGGCAATCGCTCGACGAGGCTCGCACGAAGCTTGATGCTCTCGATCCTTCGACCGAACGGGCGTGTGACGCTGCCGAAGAGCCGATCGTCCCTGACCGCCAACGAGACTGAAGCCGGTCCGACTACGGCTCTCGGCGCCCGACAGCCGCCCCCTGGCGCGTCTCGAGCCGTTGTCGTGGCACGACAACAGGTATCTCCGCTGGAACGAGACGTTGTCGTGGCAGTCGAGGGCTCGGGACAGGGGAAAGAGGCGCTGTCGTGCCACGACAAGGGCTCTGAACGCGTCCACTGGGTATCCTCCTGCCACGACAACGGCTCTGGACAGCGGAACGCGGCGCTGTCGTGCCACGACAACGGCTCTGGACGCGCCAGAGGGCCTCGAGCGCCTCCCGAGGCGCGGCCGGGCGGCGACGCTCGCGGGCATCGGGCCGCGCCGGCCTGTCGAGAGCTGCGCCCGCCATCGGGTTCCTGTCCCTGCGAGGAGCCGCTCGCCGCGGCCCCGTTCGAAAGCCCGGCCTCGACGGACGAAAACGGATGTAGTTACAGAAGGTTGGACTGCCCATTCGAAGCGCCAGAAAGGGGTCTGTGGAGCGCCAGGATGGCCCAGGAGGCGCCGTTCGACCGCCAGCCCTATTGAAGTGAGCCCGGCGGGTCAAAATCACTCTACGGGCCAGCCCGGGGCCTTCTGGGGCCGATCCGGTCCCGAAACGGCGCCCGATCGCGCGTTTTTTCTGAAGGCCCGTCGAGAAATCCTTCGACTTCGTCCGAGCCCGCTCACCCTGAGCGTAGCTCCCGACGCGTGAGCGACAGGAGCGGAGTCGAAGGGGCCCTCTTCCCCATGAGCGCATGCAGGCCGCCCGAGACGGCGCCACGGGCACGAAAGCTGACTGCCAAGGGTTGGCCGGCGATTCGGTTGCCGGCGGGCCGGCCTCACCGCCCGGCGGTCTCGGTGCCGTCCGTCCAACCGGTCGAAAGAGCGCGACGGTCAGTAGAACGAGAACCCGATGCTCGTGGTCACCGCGTCGTGCTCCTCGCCGGCGAAGAAGCGGTCGTAGCGCAGCGACAGGGTGACGAACCCCGGCGCGCAGCAGCGCCCCCAGTGCAGCAGCAGCTCGGGGCTCAACGAAGCGCGAAAGCCCCAGGGCCCACGGGCCTCGAGCGTCGAGCCCACCCCGGCGCCGATGCCCAGCCGCCAGTCGGCCGGATGGAAGACGAAGCGCATGCCCGGGCGCACGAAGAGCGTCAGCGGCGAGGTCCAGGCGAGGCCCGGCTCGAGCAGCAGCCGGATGGGCTTGAACGAGAAGGTGCGCTCCCGGCAGGTGCCGAGCGTACGGGTGACGCTCATCGGCGGGCCGACGGGCAGGCTCCACGGCCACGAGAGCTGCATCCGGGCGTTCTGCGGCTCTCTTCCGAAGCGGCCCCCGATGCTCGGCAGCACCGTCGCCGCGGCTCCGAGGATGGCGAAGCGGCTCGCGTCGGTCAGGCGCGACCCGGTGTCGTTGAACAGCGCCTCGTCGAAGGCGCAAGCCGGATCGAAGACCGCCTCCCAGGGCCAGGGGTCGAGATCGAAGAGGCGGTCCGAGTCGCAGACCCCGCACTCGCGCGGCTCCCGGCTACTGAGCCGCAGGGTCGCGCCCGGCTCGTCCCGGCCGCTCGCGCTCTCCCCGTCGCCCTCGACGACGAACTCGAGCTGAGGCGAGCTCTCGTCCTCGACTTCGGCCCGAAGCTGCTGCGCGCCGGCCTCCCTCGCGCCCAGCAAGGCCAGAACCGCCACCGCCACCAAGATGCTCGACTTCGACCGCATCGCCCGGTCGTGCGAGAAGCGCTCGACACCCATCGTCTCTTCCCCCCCGTGACACGGACAATCTAGTGACGGCGGAGAGCCGTGCTGCCAGGCGGCCGATGCGTCGAAAGTGCCCGCGGCGCTCTTTCGCGGCACCCAGCGCATATCTGCGGCGGTCGTCACCGGATGCTCGCCGCCACCTTGTCGCCTCGGCCGCGCGCAGGAGCCGCGGGCGAGAGTGAGCAATCCGGCAACACCGACCCCGCCCGCGGGCGCTCGCCGAGCAGGCGCTCGAGCTGTTCCGCGTAGCCCCACCGCGCTTCCGGCCGGATCTCGAACGCGTACAGGCCTCGATGGCATCGGCCCGGTAGGCCCAGGCGGCCTTCGGAGCAACCGAGGCGAGGAGCCCGCGCGAAGAGGCTCGCTTCGACTGCGCTCGGCGCCGATGCGCGTCGGCGTCACGAGCTCAACGGGTGGTGGGGCCCGCCTCCGGGCGCCCCGCGCGAGGTCGAGCGCCGCGCGAGCCGAAGGGCCACCCCTGCACGCTGGCGACCGTCGAGACCGCGTGCTGCTGCGCCCGGCGCCCGAAGAACCCGAGGAGCTCGTCGAGCTCGGGATCACGCGCGCAGCGCCCCTTCTCGACGGGGGCCACCGCGACCTCGGCCCGGGGTGGCCGCTCATCAAAGGCCCCGACCGAGTCGCGCCGCGGCGGCGCGGAGCCCGGATCGGCTGCAGGCCTCGGGAAGAGCGTCTCGACCCCCAGCTCGGCATCGGCGCCGGCAACGCGGAGCGCCGCCTGCTGCGTCCTGAACTGAAGCTGCTCGAGGCGCGAAGCGGTCAGGAAGACGTTCGGAGCCATCTCCGCGGTGAGCGGCAGCTCCACGAAGCGCGCCCTCCCCTTCACCTCGAGCGAGCGGGCAAGGTGAACCCGCCCGTTCTCGAGCGAGAGGAGCACGTGGCCGCCCGAGCCCTTGGTGACGACCAGCGCCCGCACCGTGCTGCCGACCTTCAAAAGCCCGCGGTCGGTGATCACCTGGAGGCCGCCCGTCGCGGGGACGATGGGCTTCGCCTCACCTGTCAGCCAGATATCCGAAGACGCGAGCAGCGCGCCCTTCTCCGAGTCGCCCCTCGCCCGGACCTCGACGCGCGCTGGCCCGAGCGCATCGGCGTCGAGCTCGACCAGGCCCTCGCCCGACTCGAGCTGCACTGAGCGCTTCAGCACCTCGGAGCGACTTCCGTCATTTCCGAGCCGGACCAGTCGCACGTCGACTGCCGGCGACTCCGGCCGGCCGTTCGCGTCCTCGGCACGCAGCCTCACCGCGATGCGCTCACCCGGCTTGTAGAGCACGCGATCGGGCCACACATCGACGAACCAGGGCGAGCTCGACGCGCGCACAGTGGCGCTGCCGGTGATCTCCCGGCGCGACGTGTCGGTCAGGTAGACCCGAACCCGGAAGGACCTATCGCCCCGGAGGTCCTTCGATGGCGAGAGCTCGAGGGCTGCCTTGCCCTCGGCGTCAGTCGTAAGCTCGATCGTGCGCGACACGCCCACGTAGCCCCACTGTCCCTGCCGCGGGTCTGCGGCGCCCGGCCCGCCGTGCGGCCCCTCGCTCCCAGCCCCGTCGGCGGGCTGGCCGTCGGGCCACGGCTTCCAGGAGTGCGACCATGGCTCCTCGGTCACGACCGCTCGTCCGTGCGCGTTGGCGAGCGGCCCTCCGCAGGATGAGGACGCGGAGACGAGCACCTTCACCGTCTCGTCTGGCCGCGGCTTGCCCATCGGTTCGAGGCTGACGGTCGGCTCCGGCGCCTTGTGCTCCTCGACGCGGAAACCGCCCTTGCTCTGCGAGATGCCCAAGCGGTTGTCGTGCACGTGGAAGCGGTAGGCACCGAGCTGCGCGCGGTCACCGAGCGCCAGCGCGAAGGAGGCCGTGCCGAGCTCGCTCGTCTTCAGGTTGCGCCTGTCGATCACGCGGTCCGAGGGGTCGTAGGTGGTGACCGTCACCTCGGTCGCGGCCGCCGGCGACGACGGCCCGCCCTCGCGAGAGCGAAGGAAGAGCCTCACCCCGACCTCCTCGCCCGGCCCGTACAAGGGGCGATCGGCGAGGAGATACGCCAACAGCTCCGGCGACGCGTCTGGGCGCTGCGAAGCGCGGGCCCGGGCGAACGCGTGGCCCTGGCCCTTGCGCGACCAGACCGCAGCGCTGACGAGGCGCGCGTCTTCGACCTCGAGCAGGCACAGCCCGCCCGCGTCGCTCAGGCCCTCGAGCCGGCGGTACTCGCCGCCGCCGACCTCGACGAAGGCGACCACCTCGGCACCCGCGGCCGCCTGGCCGGTGCGCGCATCGGCCGTCCAAACCGCCAACTGGTCGCGCGACATCTTCACGACCGAGGCGAAGGGCGTGACGACGACAGGCACGCTCCGAACCAGCTCTCCGGCGGCCGCCTCGAGGAGGTAGACGCCAGGCCCCGGGGTCTGCAGCTCGAGGGTCTTCTGTCCGGGCTCGTGTCGGCGTCGGGTCCCCACGCTCTCGGACCAGGAGCGGATCTCGACACCCGGCACGCCGGCCGGGGGCGCGCCGGGCGCGAGCATCAGGCGCGGGTCGGTCACCGCGAACGGATCGGCACGGCGCAGCGTGAAGCGGACCTGCGAGACGTTTCGGACGAAGAGGTGTGCCTTGGGAGAGGCGCCCGGCAGCGCGGTCTCCGCCACGACCAAATCGAGGCGCGGATCGCGAAGCTGTGCGGCGCGACTGACAGCCTCGGAGTGCCGGTCGCTCGTGCCCGGGTCGAAGCGCTCGACGATCCTCTCGTAGAGCGCCAACGCCTCTCCGAACAGGCCTCTGCCCTCGTAGTAGACCGCGAGCTCGAAGAGCGCGTCGTCGGCCCACTCGGATCTGGTGCCGCCGGCGGCACGCAAGTCCCGCTCGCCCTGCGCGGCGCGCTCGCGGTCGCCCAGCAGCAGCCTGCCCCGCGCCAGGTAGGCGCGGGCGTACCCGGCGGTTCCCGGCCTCAGCGCGAGGATCCGCTCGGCGAGCGCCAACGCCTCCGGCCCGGAGGGGCGCCGGTCGATCTCGTCGAAGAGCGCGTCGACAAGGGCCCTCCTCGCCTCGTTGGCCGAACGGCCGCCCGCGCCGGAGGCGACCGCTTCGAGCTGCGAAACCGCAGCCTTCCAGCGCCCCCGGTGGTCGCTGTCGAGGTAGCCCTCGCCGCGCCGATGCAACCAGAGATTGGCGAGCCCGCGCGCAAGGTCGACGGGGCCGCCGTCGGCAATCTCGCGCAGCCCCTCGTCCATCTGCGA
Source organism: Myxococcales bacterium UBA5297 (assembly GCA_002408385.1). Lineage (GTDB taxonomy): Bacteria > Myxococcota > Myxococcia > Myxococcales > UBA5297 > UBA10939. The sequence continues at coordinate 19,768 of DHSB01000246.1, read as the reverse complement.
GCTGCGGCGTCCCGCGCGTTCACACGCGCACGAGCGCTTGACCTTCGCCTCGCGCGCCAGCCGCGTCGCGGGATGGTCCTCCAGGAAGGCGCCGAACGCCTCGCACGCCCTCGCGTACGACTCCTCGTAAAGGGAGCGGTTCGCCTGGTCGAAGCTGGCCCGTTCCGCGGGCCGGATGCATGGGGTGCGGACGACCTCGGGCGCGCTTGCGCCCAGGCAGACCGGCAGCAGGACCGCGACGAGGACTGACCGGCAAAGCCCCATGAACGACCCCCAGGCTGGTAGTCAGGACGCTGTCACCGCGTCGAGCGGCCCCCGGTCCCAAGGTGGCTGCTTCGGGTGCCGGCCGGATGGCCGGCAGCACGTCGAGCTCTGGTGTCTGGGCGCGCTTCCGGGCCGCCCGGGCAGAGCGCCGTTCTCCCATCCCTCGGCGTCATCGGAGCAAAGAACGCCGGCTACTCCTCCATCTCCTCCGAGCCATCCTCGCCCTCCTTCGGCGGCAGCGGCGGCAGCGCGCCTTCCCCGAGCGGCTCGCAGCCGGCGAACCCGCTCTTGCTCCACATCAGGAGCCGATTGCTGCGGTTGTGCTCGACGAGCTCGATGGCGTCGCCGGCGTGCTTGGGCTCGCCCTCGCCCATGCACTTGATGTTCTTTCGCGCGACGCCGCGCGCGTAGCGCAGCGGGTTCTGCTCGCATCGGGGAAGCTCTTCGACGCCGCCTGCATGCCCGATGGGCACCACCTCGAGCCCGCTCTTCTTGTTGAAGACGATGAGCTCCGGCAGGCCCGCGATGCGCAGGTAGAGATCCTGGCGCCGGTCGCCATCGAGATCGGCCTCGGCCATGAACGGCACCATCGAGACTGGCGGCCGCTTCTCCTGCTCGAAACGAACGAGGGTCGCCTCGTTGGCCTGCGGCCCGCTCGTCTTGCCGACGCACTTCATGCGCACCGGCAGCTTGAACTTGAGCGCCGAGTCGATGGCCTCTCGCACCGCCTCGCCGATCTCGACCACGAGCACCTCGCCGTCCAGGTACCCGGCGGGAGGAAACGGCGCCGAGGGAACGAAGCGGATCTCGATGCTCTTGTAGGGCAGGCGCATCTCGACCTTCAGCCCCACGAGATCCTGGATGACGTTCTCGGCCTTGAAGACCCCCGGAACGACCTCGAGCCGGATCTCGTCGCCCTCGACCGATGCCCTCTTCACGCCCCGGCGCCGGCGGACCTTTCCGAGCATGCTCTTGAGGCACTGCTCCTCGCAGACCTCGCCTGGCGAACCGTCGGCGAGCAGGAAGGCATGGACCGGGAACTGGGGCGGTTTGCGCTTGGAAGCCGCCTCGCCAGCTTCCGGAACGATCATCAATCCGAGCGCCACGGCGAGCGCCGCGACACGAAGGCGAACGGTCGGGTTCATGTCTTCTCCGTCAGAGTTGTCGATAGCAGACCGCGCTTTGCCGCACACAATTAGACGCTAGCCTACCACCTCCGATGGGCCTCGCTCCGGGGGCGGACGAGGTGACGGCGACGGTCGAGAGTCGAGCGCCGCCGGCCCGGGATGCGCCAGGAAACTGGCTTTTCACTCCCAACTCAAAACTCACAACTCCCAACTCCTCGAACAGAAAGCTTGTGAGGCGCGCGAGGCGGACGCACGATCGCCGGCGTGAGAATCCGCAGCGCCAGCGCCCGGGACGAACGGTTCGTGCGTGACCTCGCCGGCGAGGTCTTCGCGCCCTTTGGCAACTATCGGCCGCTGCTCCCGAAGTGGTTCCGGACTCGGGGCGTGCTCACCTTCGTCAGCGAGTTGGGCGGCGAGCCGACCGGCTACGTGATGGTGGCCTTCTTCGAGGAGAGCGCCAGCCAGATGGTCGCCGACGTGCTGGCCATCGCGGTGGCGCCCGCGTTCCAGGGGCGGGGAATCGGCCGGATGCTGCTCCAGCACGCCATCGCAATCAGCGAGGAGGCGGCCGAGAGGTTCTCCATCCGCGCCATCCGCCTCTCGGTGGCCAACACCAACTCCCGGGCGCGCTCGCTCTTCTTCTCGAGCGGCTTCGCCGACGTGCCCGGCGACTTTGGCACCTACGAAGGCGGACAGAAGGCGCTGCACATGGAGCGGCCGATAGCGCAGCCGGCAAACGCTCCCTGACCCGGTCGACACGCGCATGGCGATCGCCTTTTTCGATCTCGACAAGACGCTCCTCTCCCGGAACTCGGGCGCGATGTGGGTGCGCTCGGAGGTCCGGGGCGGCCACATCACCTGCGGCCAAGCGCTGGCGGCCTACCGCTGGATTGCCCGCTACCACCTTGGCTTCGCCCGGCTCGAGGACGCGCTGCTGGCGACCATCGCGAGCCTGCGCGGCGCGGCCGAGTCGGCCTTGCGCGAGCGCACGCTGGCCTTCTACGAGCGCGAGGTGCGCGGCCTCTTCCGGCCCGGGGCCTTCGCGACCATCGCCCGCCACCGCGCCGCGGGCGACGCGTTGATGCTGCTCACCTCGTCGTCGAGCTACCTCGCCGCCGCGGCCTGCGCCGAGCTCGGCTTCGACGGCTATCTGAGCAACCGCTTCGAGGTGGACGCCGCGGGCCGCTATACCGGCCGGCCGGCCGGCCCTCTGTGCTATGGGCCGGGCAAGGTCCAAGCGGCCTTTCCGTTTGCCGAGGAGCGTGGCGTGCCGCTCGTCGCCTGCGCCTTCTACAGCGACTCGGCCTCCGACCTGCCGATGCTCGAGATGGTCGGCCTCCCGGTCGCCGTCAACCCGGACCCGCGGCTGCGCCTCGTCGCCCTCGCGCGCGGCTGGAAGATCGTCGACTGGGGCGAGCCGACACGAGGCGCGCTCGAGGGGTTGGACGAAGTCGAGATGCCGAGCCGCTGAGTCCTCGCGCCATGGACACGGCAACCGCGTCGCTGCAGGTGACGAGCCCGAATCCCGCTGGCACGAGATCGGCAGTCCGCCGCCCTCAAATGTCTTCGGCAAACATCGCTCTCGGCGCGGCCTTGCTGGTCCTTCCCCTGCTCTTCGTCACTGCCCTGGTCCTTCGATTGACCGGCAGGTGCGGCAACTCGCCCGCACTGCGTGTAGCCATGGTGACGGCGCTTCGGCTGAGCGCAGTCGCGCTGGCCGTCGCCGACGACGCGGGCTGCACCAAGGACGCGGACGACATCGTCTTCGTCCTCATCGCCTTCGCGCTGGCGTTCCTACCGGCGAGCGTCTTCGTGAGCCGGCGACACCCGGTGCCGATCGTCATCGGTTTCGTCTGGGTCCTGGTGTTTGGCGCGGCCGCGGGCATGCACGCGTGGATACTGACCGACGACATGCTCTGCGTCGCCGAGATGCTCTGATGCGGCCTCGCCTCCGACCGACGAGGCGTGTTCCGGTCGGCCCAAGCGCAGTGGAACAACTGTCTTGGGATCAAGCGCCCGAGCCCCGGTCAGCCAAGTCGAAAGGCCCTTTGACTCCGCCCACGCGAGCTCGGAGCTCCGCGCGAGGTGAACGTGAAAGCCTTTGAGCCAGCGGGGACGACTTTCGCTTCAGAGCCTTTAGACTCATCGACGTACCGCTCACCGAACCACCCCGAGACAGTGAAATGACCCGCCTCCTCCTCCTCTCGCTGTCGCTGCTGCTCGCCCTCGCCTCCTGTGATCGCGAATCCGAGACGGGCGGCAAGCAGGTCATCGCCGAGTGCGTCCCAATCACCTGCGAGGAGAAGGGAAAGAACTGCGGCAACATCCCCGACGGCTGCGGACGGACCATCCGCTGCGGGGTCTGTTTCGAGCCGCTCACCTGCGGCGGCGGCGGCGTCCAGAACGTCTGCGGCTGCGTCGGCGAGGGCTGCGATTGCGAGCCCGAGTCGGACGCCGAGCTGTGCGCCTCGCGCGGGGCCGAGTGCGGACGGTTGAGCCTCGCCGACCGCTGCGGCCGCGTCCGCGACGTGCGCTGCGGCGAGTGCCAGTCGCCCGAGACCTGCGGCGGAGGGGGCACGCTCTACGCCTGCGGCTGCACGCCCGGGAGCGCGCAGGCGCTGTGCGCGGCGGCCGCCGCCTCGTGCGGCGCGCTCGAGCTCGACGACGGCTGCGGCCACCGGGTCAGCGTCGGCTGCGGAGAGTGCGAGGCGCCCTTCACCTGCGGCGCAGGCGGCAGGGCGAACTCCTGCGGCTGCCCGGAGAGCGACGAGGAGCTCTGCGCCCGCCTCGGCAAGGGGTGCGGTCGGATCGAGGAGCGCGACCTCTGCGGCGAGGTGCGCGCGGTGATCTGCGGCGTCTGTGGCGGGGGCACGGCCTGCGGCGCTGGCGGCGTGCCCAACCTCTGCGCGGCCGAGAGCTGCACGGAAGACGGTTGGTGCTGGTCGAATCCGCAGCCTCAAGGCGAGCAGCTCAACAGCGCCTGGGGCGCGGCGGCCAACGACGTCTGGGCCGTCGGCGGCGCCGGGACGATCTTTCACTGGGACGGCGATCGCTGGTCGCGGGCCGAGGTCCCGACCGCGAAGTACCTCGCCGCGATCTCCGGCAGCGCCGCCGACAACGTCTTCGCGGTCGGCGAGCAGGGCGTGGTCCTGCGCTGGGACGGCACGCGGTGGACCGAGTTGCCCGCGCCGGAGAATGCGCGGCTCAACGCGGTCTGGGCATTTGGTCTGACCGACGTATGGGTCACCGGTCGCGGCGGGCTACTGTCGCGTTACGACGGCGCGAGCTGGTCCAGCCCCGCACTGGCGGGCATGGATCTTTACGGCCTCTGGGGTTCGTCCGCCGACGACCTCTGGGCGGTCGGGGACGGCGGCCTCGCACACCACTTCGACGGCTCGGCCTGGACCTCGCACGACCTGCCGCTCAGCGGGCGCGCAGTCGCGGTCTGGGGCACGGGCCCGGATGACGTTTGGGCCGTGGGGATCTACGGCGGCATCTGCCACTTCGACGGCTCGGCCTGGACGGCCACGACGAGCGGGACGAGCGCGTCGCTGCAGGCGGTCTGGGGAAGCGGGCCGCACGACGTCTACGCCATCGGAGGCTTCGGGCTCGTCCTGCACTGGGATGGCCTGAGTTGGTCGCCCGCCCCGAGCCCGGGCATCGAGCCGGCCAGCGCGATCTGGGGCTCGGGCGCGGACGACGTCTGGCTGCTCGGCTCGATGATCGACCACTGGGACGGCACCGCGTGGTCGCGTCGCTCGACCACCGTCGCGCGCCGGCTGCGCGCGCTCTGGGGTCCGTCGAGCGCCGACCTTTGGGCCGGCGGGCCCGATGGCACGCTGCTGCGCTGGGACGGGTCGGCCTGGCGCGGCTTCGAGTCGCCCTCGCGGGCGACCGTCGAGGCGTTCTGGGGGGGCCGCGGGGACGAGGTATGGGCGGTCGGTTCGGGCGGCCTGTTGATGCGCTGGGACGGCGCTGCCTGGACCGAGCACCCGAGCCCTGTCGCGAGCGACCTGAAGGCGGCCTGGGGCGCGGCCGGCAACGACCTCTGGGCCGTCGGCCGGGGCGGGGCGATCCTCCACTGGAACGGCGCCGACTGGACGCGGGTCGCCGCGCCGACCTCGCGCACCCTGCGGGCAGTCTGGGGCCTCGATGCCGCGAACGTGTGGGCCGTCGGCGAGAACGGCACCGTCCTCCGGCTCGCCGCGGACGGCTGGAGCCTCGTCGATGCTCCCGTCGAGGCCGACCTCCACGCGGTCTGGGGCGCGGGCGCCGACGACGTCTGGGCCGTCGGCGGCGAAGGGACCGTGCTGCATTTCGACGGCACGGCATGGGCGCGGGTGACGACCCCCGCGCCGCCGGTCGAGCTGCTCGGCGTCTGGGGCAGCATGACCAACGACGTCTGGATCGTCGGTGACGGCGGGACCTTTTTGCGCTGGAACGGCGAGAGCTGGACGCGCTCGGCGTCGCAGATCTCCGAGCGCATCACCGCCGTCTGGGGCCAGATGCTCCTCGACCACTGGGCCGTCAGCGAGCAGGGCGCCATCTACCACTTCGACGCCGATGGCTGGGAGCGCCAGCTCGACCTCGCGCCGCGGCAGATCGAAGGCATCTGGGAGCTGGCAGGCACGGCTTGGGCCGTGGGCGCCTCCGGCGTCATCCTCCGCCAGGAGTACGGCGCCTGGAGCGCCGTCCCCAGCCCGACGACCGCGCACCTGCGGGCGCTGTGGGGCGCGGGAGAGAGCCTCTGGGCGGCCGGCGATCAGGGGACCGTCCTCCGCTGGGACGGCTCGAGCTGGACGCGGGCCGAGGCGCCGACGGGCGCGCGGCTCGAGGCCCTCTGGGGCTCGGCCGAAGACGACGTCTGGGCGGTCGGCGAGTTTGGAGAGGTGCTGCGCTGGAACGGCAGCGCGTGGTCGAAAGTGCGGCCGCCTTCCACAATGGACCTGCGCGGCGTCTGGGGCTCGGCGCGCGATTCGGTCTGGCTGGTCGGCGACGAGGGCATCCTTCACTGGGACGGCGCGGGTTGGAGCCGCGCGCTGACCGAGCCCGGCATCAACCTGAAGGCCGTCGCGGGCCTCGCCGCCGACGACGTGTGGGCCGTCTCGAGCCGAGGCCTCGTGCTCCACTGGGACGGCAGCGGCTGGACGCGCTCGCAGCCGGTCTCCAATCACAGCCTCTTCGCCGTCTGCGCGTCGGGCGAGGAAGCATGGCTGGTCGGGACGGTGCTGCTGCGCAGGACGGCCGAGGGCTGGAGCCAGGAGAACACCGGGACGACCGCGCGGCTGCGCGCCTGCGCGGTCGGGGAGACGGCGCTGTGGGCCGCGGGCGACGGCGCGAGAGTGCTGCGGCGGGAGCTCGCGCGTTAGCCGGCGACCGCGCCCACCGCTCGCGCGCATGCGCCATCCGAAGACCGCGGGAGAGCCTGTCCGCGGGCGCGCTCAGCCGCCGGCGCGTTCGAGAGACGTTCGCGAAATCTCTTGAGCTCGGTCGCCCCGTCCTGGTCGCCCCGAGCCCCCTACCCCGCCTCCTCCTCCACCGCCTCGACCTGCTTCTCGCGCACCAGCACGACCACCGAGGCGCAGATGAGCAGGTACCCGAGCGTCGTCGCCGGGCGCACCGGCTCGCTCCAGGCGAAGAAGGCGACCAGCCCTGCGAGCAGCGGCTCGGCGAGGGTGAAGACCGAGATGCGCGCGGCGCCGACGTACTTGAGCGCGTAGTTCATCGAGCTGTGCCCGACCATCGTCGGCACCAGGGCCATCAGCAGGAAGGCGAGCCAGGTGGTCGGCGAGTAGCCTGCCGCCGGCACGCCGGTCGCGAAGAGCGCCGCGAAGCCCGCGGCCCCGGCGACCCCGTAGAGCGCGGTGACGTAGACCGCGTTGTCGAGCCTGCCGCGCAGCCTCTTGCCGATGAGGAAGTACGCGGTGAAGAGCACCGACGAGAGCACCGCGAGCAGGTCTCCCCTCAACTGCGAGCGGTCGAGGCTGAAATCGCTCACGCCGATGGCGACGACGCCGAAGAGCCCCAGGGCAATCGAGCCGAGCAGCCGCGGGGTGAGCCTCTCGCCGAAGACGAGGTGGGAGGCGAGCGCGGTGATCACCGGGTTGATGGCGAAGAAGATGGCCGCGTTGGCCACGGTGGTGTGCTGGACCGCGGCTATCCAGGAGACGAAGTGCGCGGCCAGCGCGAGGCCGGCGAGGACGAGCAGCCCGGTGTCGCGGCGGGACAGACCGCGAAGCTGGTGCAGGCGCCCGCCGGCCAGCGGCGCGAGCAGCGCCGAGGCGATGACCAGGCGCCAGGCGGCGATGGCGAGCGGGCTCGCCTCGGCGAGCCGGATGATGTTGCCGGACTGGCTCGCGGCGGCGATGCCCACGGCGAGGAAGAGGAAGACGAAACGCGGCAAGGCTTGGCACCTCGTTGCCAGTGGCGCACACACGAGAGCCCGGCCGAGCGAGTCGACCGGGCTCGTCGCGCTTCGAGTCTTTGAACCGATCAGGCCGTCGGCTGCGCGGTGGGCGCCTCGGGCGCCGAATCCTTCTTCTGCGACAGCTTGTACGAGACGGTCATCCCGACGAGCGAGGCGAGGCCGACCACGCCGAGCATGATCCAGATGATCCAGGGGTTGTAGGCGTCCCAGAGCACCCGGTTGACCTCGTAGATGTCGACGCCCCCGAGCTTGGCGGCCAGGGTGTTGAAGAGCTCGGTGCCCTTGAGCGACTCGAGCGACTCGGGGCTCATCCCGAAGTGCTCGGCGAGGTACTTGCGCGCCAGCATGTTCTTCGACGCGAAGCCGTCATAGAGCGGTCCCGAGATGCCGTTGCCGGCTGCCCAGCCGATGGCGAACGGGATGTTCGAGTAGCCCATGTACAGCGCCTTCTTGTCGGGCGGCGCGGTCATGCCGATGAACTCGGAGAACTTCGGGCTGCAGATGATCTCGCCAATGGCGAAGACGAAGATGGCGATGGCGGCGAACATGCCGACCGAGGTCAGGCCCGAGGCGACGAAGCCGACCAGGCCAATCGCCATGCCGAGTACCAGCGAGGTCATCATCTTGTAGCGGCCGAAGAACCACGAGAGCGGGAGCACGAAGAGGATGATGGTGGCCGCGTCGATGTTGATGAGGATCTCGGGCTTGGCCGCGCCGTCGGCCATCAGCCAGCCTTTGACGAAATCGAGGGGTATCGCCGCGAGCAGGCCGCCGACGTCGCGGGTGTCGACCCACTCGTCGAGGAAGTTCGGCAGCAAATCCCAAAGCTGCATGAACATGAACCAGAAGCCGGAGACGATGAGCAGGAAGCGCAGCATCGCCTTGTCGTTCCAGAGCACCTTCATGGTGTCGGTGAAGACCTTGATCGGCTTCTTCTTGGCCGCCTCAGGATCGCGCTCGGGCTCGCGGAACAGGAAGATGGTCGGCAGGAAGTTGATCGCCGTGACGATGGCCGCGCCGTAGAAAACGTAGTGCCAGGTCGGCGCCGTCTCGTTGCCGCGGGCGCTGGCTGCCGCCATCGGCGCGAGGAAGCCTCCGATGTTGACGACCCAGTAGAAGAGGCCGAAGCCGAGGCCCGAGTTCTTCTCATTGAGCGACTTGGCCACAGAGCCCTGGACCGGCGGCTTGAAGAGCGCAGTGCCAAGGCCCACCAGACACCCGGCGAGCATCATCATCCAGAAGGTCCGGGCGTTCGCCATCGTCACGTAGCCGAGGATGTTCAGGCAGAAGGCGACGAAGAGGCTCTTCTTGTAGCCATAGGCCTCGGTGTAGCCGCCCGAGACCATCGGAACCAGGCATTGGATGAGCGCCCAGACCATGTAGATGGCGCCCTTCTCGGACATCGAGAGGCCGATGCCGCCGCCGCTGGTGCCGACCATGTAGAGCGGCAGCACCGCGCGCACGCCGAAGAAGGCCAGGCGCTCGAAGGCCTCCATCACGTTGGCGATCCAGAAATTGAAGCCCATGGTGCGGACCTGCTCGAGCACCGAGACCGACTTCGTCCCGGCGCCTTCGGCGGAGACCGCCTTCGCCTCTTCGGCCATGAATCTCTCCTTGGTGGTGCAGGGCGACGGGCCGCTGCGCGTGGACCTGACGGTCCCTCGGACTCTCGTGGGGTACTCGGGCTGCCGCAGCCTGCCCGAGCACTTACAGCGATTTCAGAGGCGCCGAGGATAGGGGAAACTCGTGGCGATTTCCAAGGGTTGCGTCGACGGGCCGATACGGTCGGCGGGCCGGTGGGTCGGAGGGCCAGCCTTGGTGCTGGCCCGCGTGTCGCGGACGAACCGTGGTCCGGCGTCGACGCGCCGGCACGAAGGACCGGCGCTCCGGCTACTTCACCTGCCCGACGAGATAGGCGACCGGGATCCCGCCGTTGCGGGTGTGGAAGGCCTCCTCGAGCCCGAGGCCCAGCGCCTGACCGAGCTTCGGATCGGGCACCAGCACGCCCGCGGTCCATCCCGGCGCGCGTTCGCGAAAGGCCCGGCCCATCGTCTGAAAGAGGCTCCGCAGCTCACGCTGCTCACCCACCCGCTTGCCGTACGGCGGGTTGGTCACGACGAGCCCCGGGCCGTCAGCCGGCACCTCGAGCGCGGCGACGTCGCGGACGGCGAGCTCGAGGTCCTCGATCACGCCCGCGCGCTCGGCATTCACCCGCGCCGCCGCAATGGCGCCCGCGTTCTTGTCCGACCCCGCGATCTTGACCGGCGAGCGCGCGAGCGCGCCTGCCCTCGCCCTCTCGCGCAGCCGCTGCCAGGCGCGGTCGTCGAAGTCCCGCCAGCTCATGAAGGCAAAGCTGCGCTCAATCCCCGGCGCGACCCGCCGCGCGAGCAGCGCGGCTTCGATGGGGATCGTCCCCGAGCCACACATCGGATCGAGCAGCGGCGCCTTGCCCCGCCACCCGGCGCCGAGGAGCATCGCGGCCGCCAGCGTCTCGCGCAGCGGCGCCTGCGCGACGACCTGCCGATACCCGCGCCGGTGCAGCAGCTCGCCCGAGCTGTCGGCGCTGATGGTGCACTGGTCGTGGACGAAGCGGACGAAGAAGCGCTGCCCAGCCCCGCCCTCCTCGTCCTCGTCGCCGCCGAGCTGCGTCTCGACCTTGCCGACCTTGCGCTCGATGGCCTCGAGCACCCGCTGGGCGACCGCGCCCGAGTGATAGAGCTTCGACTTGCGGCAGGTGACCCCGAGCGAGACGCTCGCCCCGCCCGCGACGAAGCGCTCCCAGGGGATCTTCCGGGCGTTGCGCTCGAGCTCGTAGAAGGCGGTCGCGCGGAACTCGGCGATGCGCACGAGGACCCGGCTCGCCGCGCGCAGCCAGAGGTTGGCGGCGTAGAGCTGCTCGACCGTCGCGACGAACGATGCGCCACCGGGCGAGTCCTTGACTCGTCGCATACCGAGCGCGCGCAGCTCTTTGGCGGCAAGGGGCTCGAGTCCGGGGGCCGTAGCGGCGAAGCAGGAGAGAGTCTCGGAGGTCATGGGCGCGGGGCCTCGCCTGGTGGCTGTGAGGAGCGAAAGGCGGCCCGAGGCTAGTCGCGGCGGCCGACCGGCTCAAGTCCAGGCCGCGTGCCGCGCGCCCGCTGCGGCGGCGCGATTCGAGGGCTATCTGGATGGGGAGAGACGGCCGTCTCGGAGGGATTGCCATGACCGATGTGTACGGACCAGGCCAAGAACCGCCGACCAACAAGCCCACGGTGCTGCCGCCCGAGCCACCGCCTCCCGAGGAGGAGCGGCGCGCGGCCGAGCCGACGCCACAGCCGACGGCCGAGCGCAAGGGTCCGTCGCACGACGAGAAGAACTGGGCGATGGCCTGTCACCTGTCGGCGCTCGCGGGCTATCTCACGTTCTTCGGGTTCTTCGTCGGTCCGCTGATCGTGTGGCTGGTCAAGAAGGACGAGTACCCGCTCGTCGACGACCAGGGCAAGGAGTCGCTCAACTTCGAGCTGAGCATCCTCCTCTACTACGTAGTCTCCGGCCTGCTGGTGTTCGTGCTCATCGGCATCCCGCTGCTCATCGCGGTCGCCGTCTTCCAGCTCGTGGAGATCATCGTCGCCAGCGTCAAGGCGAAGGACGGGGAGCTGTTCCGGTACCCACTGACGATTCGCTTCGTGTCGTAGGCGCGCGGCATCGGCGGGTGCTGCCGAAGGCGAGGATGAAGTCCGGCTTCGTCGCCGGCCGCCGCGACGGCGGGCTCCCTCCTCGCTGCTCGCCCGAGCTTCGCGTTCGGCCGACTCGCTCGCGCCCCGACCACGCCGCCGCCGGGACGGCGGCGCGCCCTTCCTCTCCCGCGTCTCGTCGCGCTTCTCCGAGCTTGCGCCCCTCTACGCGGCCGCCGAGGCGGCGGGCTCCCTCCTCGCTGCTCGCCCGAGCTTTCACGCCCGCCCCCTCGACAAGCTCGGGGTGACCGGGCGGCCCCTCGCCTTCGCCCGAGGAGACCGGGGCGTGGTAATCAAGCCCCGATGCACAGGCTCCACGAACCGACCATCGCCCTGGGCGAAGGGCTTCGCCCCACCGCCCTCGAAGTCGACCTCGCCCAGCTCACGGCCAACTACGAGGCCATCTGCCGGCACGTCAACGTGCCGGTGATGGTGATCCTCAAGGCCAACGCCTACGGCCACGGCCTCGTCGAGGTCGGCCGGCACTTCGAGCGCCTGGGCGCTCCCTATCTCGCCGTCGCCTATCTCGAAGAGGGGCTGCGCCTGCGGCAAGCCGGCGTGCGCACGCCGATCCTCGTGCTCGGCGGCCTGGTCGGCGGGCAGATCCCGCTCTTCCTCGAGCACGACCTGACGCTGACCGCCTCCTCGGTGGACAAGCTGCGCGCGGTCGAGGACTGCGCGGCGACGCTCGGTCGCCGGGCCCGCGTGCACCTGAAGATCGACACCGGGATGGAGCGGATCGGCGTCCACTGGTACAGCGCCGAGAAGCTGCTCGAGGCCTCGCTCGGCTGCCGGCACGTCGAGGTCGAGGGGGTCTTCTCCCACTTCGCCAACGCCGACTCGCCTGACCTGACGCACGCGCGGCTGCAGCTCGAGCGCTTCCAGGAGGTCTTGCGCTTCTACGAGCGGCGCTCGCTCCCGACGCCGCTGCGCCACCTGTCGAACTCCGGCGGCGTGCTTCAGCTCCCCGAGGCCCGCTTCGACATGGTGCGCCCCGGGCTGCTGCTCTACGGCGCCTACCCGATGCCCGGCCCGCGGCCCATCGAGGTCCGCTCGGCGCTGCGCTGGAAGTCGCGGGTCGTCTACTTCAAGGTCGTCAAGCCGGGCAACCCGGTCAGCTACGGCTCGACCTGGACGCCGGAGCGCGAGACGCGGGTGGTCACCCTGCCGGTCGGCTACGGCGACGGTTACCTGCGCGCGCTGTCCGGCCAGGCCCAGGTGATCATCCACGGCAAGCGCTACCCGGTGGTCGGGCGCATCTGCATGGACCAGGTGATGGTCGACATCGGCTGGGACAGCGCCTTCAACGACGACGAGGTCGTGCTGCTCGGTCACGAGGGCGAGGCGGCCATCGGCATCGAGGAGATGGCCGAGTGGGCGGGCACCATCCCTCACGAGATCCTGACGAGCATCAACACGCGGGTGCCGAGGGTCTACGTCCGCCGGGCCGAAGGGGCCTGATCTTGGGGACCACGAAGGCTCGGCCGCGCTGAAGATGCGCTCGAGGACACCCGAAGACCTCGCGGGCCGCTGCCCTCGCTGCCTGCTGCGCGAGAAGGCCTGCCTGTGCGGCTGCATCCCGCGGGTGGAGACGCGCACGCAGATCTTGATCGTGCGGCACGCCAAGGAGCGGCTGCGCACCAGCAACACCGCGCGCGTCGCGGCCCTCGCGCTCGCCGAGGCGCGGATGCTGGACATCGAGGCGGCTTCGGACCCCATCGATCCGGCGCCCTTCCGCGAGCCCGGCACCTGGCTTCTCTATCCGGGACAAGAGCGGACGGAGCGTCCCGAACCGGCGCCGCGCAAGCTGGTCGTACTCGACGGGAGCTGGAGACAGACACGCCGGATGTTCCTGCACATGCCGGCGCTGCGCGGCCTGCCGGTGCTCTCGCTGCCACCGCCGGCGGTCGCGCCCGCGCGGCTGCGCGAGCAGCAGCGGCCCGAGGGCCACTCGACGCTCGAGGCCATCGCCGCGGCGATCCGCTTCATCGAGGGCGAGGAGGCGGCGAGGCCGCTCGAGGGGTTGCGCGAGGAGTTCGTGAGGCGGGTGCTCGAGGTGCGCGGGCGAAGACATGGATGAGGCGGTGGGCGGATCGCTCGACGCGCCGAACACGGGTGATCGCTGTTGATTTGGTAAGCGAACGCCCTCGGACGACCGAGCCCCAACCCAATTGGGGGTTCGCGCGGACTCGAAAGCGCTCCCGGGACATCGGGAACCGCTCCCGGGACATCGGGAACCGCTCCCGGGACATCGGGAGAGCGCTCCCGGGACATCGGGAGACGCTCCCGGGACATCGGGAACCGCTCCCGGGACATCGGGAACCGCTCCCGGGACATCGGGAAGGCCGCTCGGGACGTCTCATCCCGCTGTGATTGATGTCCCGGTTGCAACTCGGCTTGTCCCGCACGTGCCTGGGCTTGTCCCGCGAGCGTTCGCGCCTGTCCCGGAACCGAATCGTCGTGTCCCGAGGGCACCGCCTCGATTCCGCGCCTAGCATTCTCGCGTCGCCGCCCTGGCCAAGACTCGCGACATCAGGCCGGCCGGCGAGACGCGCGAACGGCCTACGATTCCGGCTCTTGCTTCTTGCCCGACTCTCGCCGGCGCCCACACACCCGGCGGGACACTGGAGCAACGACATGGCGCGCGCCCTCGAATCAGCGCTCGCGCTCGGCCTCCGCAAGGATGGACTCGACCACCTCGGTCTTCGCGTCGGCGTAGCGCTGCACGTACTTCCAGGAGCGCGCTGCCAGCGATCGTTTCACCCGCTCGTACCGTTCCCGGTCGACGGGGTGCGTACGCAGCCGGTCGCGGAAGGCGAGCATCCGGGCGATTTCCGGGCAGCCGCTCGAGAACACGTGGAGGTTGACGTCGACCTCAGGTCCCTTGAACAGCCGGTGCTGGTTCCAGTCGGGCTCGCGAATTCGCAGGACGTACCCCGCGGTCTCGAGCGCCGGGACGAAGGCGGCTTCGTCGGCGGAGTCCTTCACCACGAGCAGGATGTCGATGACCGGCTTGGCGGCCAGGCCGGGCACCGAGGTCGAGCCGACGTGCTCGACGAGCAGCGCCCGCGACCCGAGGGCCGCGCGAATCCGATCCTCCTCTCGCCGGAACTGCCCGGGCCAGGCTTCATCGTATTCAGCGAGCGTGATCGGGCCGCTCGTCGGCTCGGCTCCTCCGACCATCGCGGCGCGGAGCTCTTCCTCGGTTAGCGGCTGCCTCGGTCCCTTGGGATCTTTCATGGCGCCCTTTGCGTCGCGTTCGCGTTGACTCTAGATGCGATCCGCCGCACGTGCCCCGACGAGCCCAAGGCCCGTCTGCTTGCGAGGCGGGAGCGGCGCTTCCGCGCCAACCGTACGGACCGTACACTTGAATCTGGAGGTCCACATGAAGCGACGAGCAGTCGGAGCCGAGGAAGCGCGCGCTAACCTTCCAGCACTTCTCGAGGACGCCCACCGAGGCAAGGCCACAGTCATCACGAGAAGAGGCGTGCCCTACGCCGTCCTTGTCCCGGTCGAACAAGCAAGGGAGCACAAGCGCTTGCCCTTTCTCTCCCTCAAGGGAACCGGCGCGGGGCTCTGGGGCAAGCGCGCGGGCGCGACGGTCGCGAAGATGAGGGACGAGTGGGAATGACTCTTTCCTCCGAGGTTCCTGACGGCGCGACCATCTTTCTCGACACCAACCCGATCCTGTACGTCCTGGAGAATGGCCCTCTCGCCTCACGCTTCGAGCCGTTGTTCCGCGATCTCGACGAGGGAAGAATCCAGGCGATCGTCTCGCCGATCTCTGTCGCTGAGGTAATGGCTGGCCCCCTCAGCCATGGCAAGGAGGCACTCGCCGAGCGCTACCACCAGCTCCTTTGCGGCAGCGTCGGGTGGACGGTTCGCGCACTCGATGCCGATCTCGCTTCCCTCGCCGCGCGCATGCGGACGCGCTATCGGCTCAAGCTGCCGGATGCGATTCAGTTGGCCACCGCACTCCACGAAAACTGCTTCGCGCTCGTCAGCCACGACCGAGGTTTCGGCGCGGTCAGGGAGATTCCGGTGCTCGGGTTGTAGGCGAACGCGACGAAGGAGCACTCGCTGTCCCCCGGGCAGCGGGCAAGACGCGCTCTGAACCTCCCCTCCACTCCTCGCCGGCGCGTGGGGGAGCTTGCCGTCCATTCCGCGCAGCCGGCGTGCCCCTCGACAAGCTCGGGGTGAGCCGACGGTCCCTCCGCCTCCACCTCTTGCCCTCGTGGCGGAGCTGGAGCTCCGCCCTCCATCCTTACCGCCGCAGCTTCGGCCCGATCCCCTCGACCTCGAGGAGCTGCTCCTTCTCGCAGCCGAAGAGATCCCTCATCACCTTCTTGCTGGCGACGAGCAAATCCTGCGGCTCCTTCTTCCTCGGGTCGATCGCCGCGATCAGCTTCAGCTCCGGGGTCAGCCGGTAGCCGCCCTTCGACCGCTGCACCAGGCCGGTCAGCTTGTTCGGCTCCAAGTCGGCTTCGTTGCCCAAGGTCACCACCAGCCTCCCGGGCCCGCTCTCCAGCGCCCGCAGCCGCAGCCGGCGCAGGTCGGCCTTGAGCGCCATCACCTCGGAGAGGTTGTCGACCTCGATCGGCAGCTCGCCGAAGCGATCCTGCATCTCGCCCCGCAAGTCGCTCAGCTCCTCGTCGTTCTGCGCCTGCGAGAAGCGCTTGTAGAAGTGCAGCCGCAGGTGGATGTCCGGCACGTAGTCGTCGGGGATGTAGGCGGGCACCGGCAGGGTGACGTCCGGGTCGATGACGCTGCTGAGCGGCTCGCCGCGCAGCTCGTGGACCGCCTCCTCGAGCATCTGCGCGTACAAATCGAAGCCGACCGCGGCGATCTGCCCGGACTGGTCGGGGCCGAGCAGGTTGCCCGCGCCGCGGATCTCCAGGTCGTGCGAGGCGATGGAGAAGCCCGCGCCCAGCTCGGTGAAGCTCTGCAGCACCTCGAGCCGGCGCGCCGCGTCCTTGGTCATCGGCTGCTTGGCCGGCACCATCAGATAGGCGTAGGCGCGCTCGCGGCTGCGGCCGACCCTCCCGCGGATTTGGTAGAGCTGCGCGAGCCCGAAGGTGTCGGCCCGGTTGACGATGATGGTGTTGGCGGTGGGGATGTCGAGGCCCGACTCGATGATGCTCGAGCAGACGAGCACGTCGTGCTTTCGCTCGGTGAACTCGGTCATCACCTTCTCGAGCTGGCCCTCGGCCATCTGACCGTGCGCCACCGCGTAGCGCGCCTCGGGCACCAGCTCCTTGAGCGTGCGCTCCATCGCGTAGATCGACTGCACGCGGTTGTGGACGAAGTAGACCTGCCCGCCGCGCGCCAGCTCGCGGCGGATCGCCTCGGCGATCTGCGCGGGGTCGAACTTGAGCACGAAGGTGCGGATGGCTTTCCGGTCGGCCGGCGGGCTGGCGATGATGCTCATGTCCCGCACGCCGGACATCGACATGTGCAGGGTGCGCGGGATGGGCGTCGCGGTCATGGTGAGCACGTCGACCTGGCTGCGGTACTTCTTCAGCTTCTCCTTGTGCGCGACCCCGAAGCGCTGCTCCTCGTCGATGACGAGCAGCCCCAGGTCCTTGAAGCTCACGTCCGCGGCGAGCAGCCGGTGCGTGCCGACGAGCACGTCTACCTTGCCCTCGGCGGTCTTCTTGAGCGTCTCCCGGTTCTCCTTGGTCGAGCGCATCCGCGAGACCATCTCCACGGTCACCGGGTAATCGTGGAAGCGCTCGCGGAAGGTGCGCAGGTGCTGCGCCGCGAGCACGGTGGTCGGCACGAGCACGGCGACCTGCTTCTTGTCGAGCACCGCCTTGAACGCCGCCCTGAGCGCCACCTCGGTCTTGCCGTAGCCGACGTCGCCGCAGACGAGCCGGTCCATCGGGCGCGCCGAGACCATGTCGCCGAGCACGTCGCCGATCGCCTTCTCCTGGTCCGGAGTCTCCTCGAACGGGAAGTCGGCCTCGAACTGCCGGTAGTAGGTGTCCGGCGCGCTGAAGGCGTGGCCGGGGTGCGCCTTGCGGGCCGCGTAGATGCGCAGCAGCTCGGCGGCCATCTTGAGCAGGTGCTCCTTGACCGCCTTCTTGCGCCGCTCCCACGAGGCCGAGCCCAAGCGGTCGAGGGCGACGTTCTCGGCGTCCGAGCCGGTGAACTTCTGCACCAGCCGCAGCCGCGCCACCGGCAGGTAGACCTTGTCCTTGCCCGCGTACTCGATGGCGAGCACGTCGGTGCCGATGCCGCGGATCGCCATCCGCTGCAGGCCCTGGTAGCGGCCGATGCCGTAGTCGACGTGGACGACGAGGTCGCCCTCCTTGAGCTCCTTGAAGGCGTCGATGAAGGGCTGCTCGGCCCGCGCGCGCCGCGAGACCTTGCGGGTGCGCTGGCCGAAGATGTCCTCCTCGGAGAGCAGCGCGAGGCCGCCGGGCGTGTCGACGAAGCCCGCGCTCACCTCGCCTTGGTGCAGGTGGACCCAGACCGAGGGGTCGAAGCTCGCGCGAGGATCGGCCGGCAGTCCCTCGGGGTGCGCCTTGACCATCACCTCGCGGTCGAGCAGCAGGCGCTTGAGGCGGTCGACCTGGCCGCTGGTGCCGCAGACGATCGCGGAGTAGACGCCCAGGTCCCGCCAGCTCCCGAGCCGGTGGACGAGCGGAGCGAGCGCGCCCTGCTCGCCGTGGTGCGAGGCGATCTGCTGGCGGATGGGCGCGGTCTGGCCGTAGGCGAAGGCTATCGGCTGCTGCTCGGGCCCGCCGACGAAGACGGCGTGGCTCGCCACCGTCTGCAGCCGCGCGCGGGCGGCCTCGATCTCCGGTGCGCGCAGGAAGTGGGCCTCGGGCTCCATCGCCAGCTCGGCGCGATGGCGCGCGGCCGCGAGCTCGGCGTCGAGCGACTCGTCGAGCTCGGTCAAGGCCGACTCGATGCCCAGCGGGTCGTCGAGGAAGAGCACCGGCCGCTTCGCCCAGCGCTCCAGGTAGTCGAACAGGCCGACGAGCTTGCGGCCGTAGAAGCCGGGCAGCAGCGCCTCGAGGCCGTAGACGAGTCGGCCCTCCTGAATCGAGTCGAGCAGCTCGCGCACCTTGGACGAGGGGCGGTTGACCGCGTCGGCGGCCTCGCGCGCCGCCTCGATCCCCGCGGCCCGCGTCGCCGCGTCGAAGAGGATCTCGTTGGCCGGCCCGAGCATCAGGCTCTCGAGCTTGCCGGCGGTGCGCTGCGTCTCGGCGTCGAACAGGCGCAGGCTCTCGACCGTGTCGCCGAAGAACTCGATGCGCGCCGGCTTGTCGTAGAGCGGCGAGAAGAGATCGAGGATGCCGCCGCGCACCGCGAAGGTGCCCGGGGCCTCGACCAGCGGCACGCTCAAGTAGCCCATCGCGACGAGCTTCCGGGCGAGCACGTCGCGGTCGATCTCCTGGTCGACGCCGACGATCTCGACGTGGGCGTCGAAGACCGAGGGCGGGATCTGCCGCCGGGCCAAGGCGCGGGCCGAAAGCACCAGCGCGCGGGCGGGCGTGCCCTGCGAGAGGTGGAAGAGCGTCGAGAGGCGCCCGAGCATCGTCTGCCGGTCGGGCGAGAGCACCTCGTAGGGAAGCTGCGCGTCGGCCGGGAGCCTGAGGACGGTCGGGGCCTCGCGGCTGCCCGCGCCGAGGAACAGCTCGAGGTCGGTCGCGAGTTGGTCGGCCGCCTCTTCGTCCGCGGTCACGCAGACGAAGGGCCCGAGCCCCTCGCGCACCAGGCGGGCGAGCGCGTAGCCGCGCGCCCCGCCCTTGAGCCCGGTGACCGGGACGAGCCGCGTGCCCTGCCGCAGCGAGTCGCGCAGGTGTCTGAAGGGGTTTCCGGCGAGCCTTTCGACCGGCTCGTGGGTCTCGGATTGGAGGTCCATCTCTATTAGAGCGCCTCGGGTGAGGTTCGATATTCCTGCCTGTCGAGCACGGCGCTGCCTGCCCGGTGCCCGGGCGCAAAGCGCCGGGAGAATAGCCGAGCGGACGGCGCCGCGAGCCGCCGAAGTGTCGCGCCCAGACGGTGCCGGCCCCGCGCGCTACACTCCCTCCATCTCGTTCGGTGGAGGGGGAACCGATGACGATCGGCAAGCCGCACGATCGCTTCTTCAAGCTGACCTTGGAGCTGCCCGGCGTCGCCCGAGCGCTGTTTCGCGAGCGCCTGCCGCCGGCCGTCGCCGCTGAGCTCGCCGACGACGACCCGAGCCCCTTGCCCTACCACCTGATCAACGAGCGCCTGAGCGAGATGCG
>DHSB01000112.1:22289-26375 GCA_002408385.1 Myxococcales bacterium UBA5297 | reverse complement strand
GGCGGGAGGACGGTCTTCGGGCCGGCGCGGCCGCCCTCGCGCGCTGTGCCTCGGCCCTCGCCGGCGAAGAAGAAGCCCGGGCCGGCTTCGGCGACGAGCAAGGCGGGGACGCGCCAGCTCGAGCTGCCGGGGATGCGTGGTACCCGGCGGCGGTAGGCTGCCGGCGTTCAAGTCGTCCTGTTTCCGGCGGGCGCTGCTCCTGCGGGGCCTCTGAGGACAAGCGGGGCGCCCGCGTGCAAGGCGCTCGACTGCTGTGGCGGAGGCTGTGACCCGCGGGCGGGTATTGGGCAGGGAGCCTGCGTGAGTCGACAAAGCGGTGTCGTGCCGGTGGATGGGGTTATTCTTCGCCACGGCAGGTTGCAAATCATTCAGCATTGCTGCAGAAAGCAACCACGGTTGATGAGCAGCCGAAGCTGCATGGGCGGCAACACGGCCACCGAACGGGGAGGGTTTCACACGGGTTCCGGCGATTGTTCTTATTCCGGTCATTACGCTCTTCGCAGAGCGTCTCATGCGCCGAGGAAGTCAGGCGCGTCCCGGATTGATCTCGGGGAAGCTCGTCAGTCCCTGGAGAACGGACTCGGGAAACTTGGCCCTATCGGTATCCGCGTTTCGAGCCTCGAGCCCAGCGGCAAGATCGAGGCATTCCGTACTCAATGCTTACGCTGACGCGTCTAGGTCCCCGAGGAGCCACCATGCGGTCAGGGCTTGCGCTTGCGGCGCTTGCATCCATCCCATTGTTCGCGTTGATAGGCGCCTGCACCTCGCAGCCGCCGTCGGGCGGCGACGACGCGGGCACTCATTGCCCAGACGCGGCTCAACCCGACGACGGCGGAGGCTTCGACGCCGGCTTCCATCAAGACGCTCATGACGGAATGGATGCTTCTGTTGACGCTGGCGATTCGGCTGTGGTCGACGCGGGACCCGCGTGTTTCTTCCCATTCATTCCTACCGGCTGGCGCCGCGTCGAGTGCGGCTGCTGCGACCTGTGGGCTCCTGAGAGGCTCGAGGATATCCCGCCTATCGAGTGGGAGCCTTGCGCCTACGACGGCGGAGTCGACTGCCGGATCATGATGATTACCTGGACGGATGGAATCGCACGCTTCAACCTCGCGCGGATGGCGACCGATAGTGAAGGACGCGCGCTGCTCGCCTTTCATCGCTACCCGGTTGATGGTGACAGCCGTCTTTGGGTCCTCGCTGCAGCGGATGGCGAGGTGCTGGGCGCAGTGCTAGAGCCGAAAGCCCGGACTGGCTGTTTGCTTAAAAACCACGAGCTCAGAGACGGCCGATATGCACTCGATCTATTCGGGAATGCTCGTATCGGCGTGGTCGACCAACACTCGGCACACATCGTTGCCGGCGTGATTGGCGAGCAGCCGGCGCACGTGTGGCAACAACTCGACGCGCGAGAGCAGCTCGGAGGGTGGACCACCTTCTCCCGAGACTTGGTGGTGCACTGGTTTCTCGGGCGCGTGGAGGCGACCGACTGGCAGATGCAGGGCAGGCAGGTCATCTACTCGGCAGGTATCGATCCCGACGGGCTGACGCCCTACGAGCGCACAGACGTCGGGACTTCGGTCATCATCGTAGTCAGTGCAGGCGGCAACAGTGGCATTGTTTCGTGGACCCCGGAGGATGGGCCGCGCAACCTGCTGCGGTGGCCTGGCGACAGCTCGCGAGGAGCGAGCAACTTGGGGACCGACGGCGAGGTGATGGTCTGGACCTACGGCGAGGGCAAGCCTCCTGGAGGCTGGTACCACGACTACGCCTCCTTCTCGATCATGACCGCCCCGTTCACCACCGATCCGGTACAACTCGAGGCGACCAGCCGCCGGGTGCGCGCAGAGATCGGAGGCCAACTCGTGGGCCGGTTCGAGAGCTGGAAGGTTGGCTGCGGATATGCCGCGCGCGGCGCTTTTCGTGCCAACGGCCTCGTCGTCGTCCGTCTCGCTGATGGCGCAGCTTGGTTTCTTCCGAGCGTTTCTGGGCTTAGCTGGGGCCAGACCTTGGGAGTCACTTGCGAGGAGATATTCACCAGCGCGCAGACGCCGAGGGGAGATCTGGTTGCGCGTGTCAAGATCGACTCGCTTGGCGCGCCGTTGCCACCTGATTGATCGGCTAGACAGCGCGGTGGCCAACGCGAATAGGACCGTAGCGTCAGGTGGCTGCCGGCGCCCCGGTCGTTTGGCGCGGTGATGGGCATGGACTGGCACTCGTCGGGCATCACGACGAGCGTCGTCGGCGCGCTCAAGCGCGGCCTCGCGCCGGTCGAGTGGGAGCTCGGCCCGCACGTCTGCGGCGGACGCGGCCGCCACTCGCGCAAGACTCCGGCCGAGCTGGCTGGGATTGGCGAGCGGGTCGGGTTCGACGGCGAGGCGCTCGCGCGCTCGTGCGCTCGAGCCGGCTGGTCGCCAAGGTCGTGACGCCCGGTTCTTGCGTCGCTCCCGGGCTGCTGCGCGAACCGGATGTTTTGCTCGTTTATTTGGCAGTCGCAATTCTTGCGTTTCGCGAACGGAGCAGCGGTGGCAAAACGAATAATCAATTGCGCTGTGGAATGCCTTCTCGTTGGAGCGGGTGTTCTTTGGCGAATCGCTCGGGGCAGCCATCTTCCGCGTTCAGGGTTGGCAGGGGAATCTAGGCGATGTGCCGGCGCGCGCCTTGTCCATCGCTGGCGACTCGCGGCTGATCCGTAAAGGCCAGGAGTCCGTGAGCGGGCAGTCTCGGGCCGGTCGCTATCTGCTCGGGGTCGCGACCCCCTCGGCGCCCGCGGCATTCGCCTGCTGCCGCAACAGCTCGAGCAGCTCGCTCGCCTCCTGTGGCGACAGGGGCGCCTCGTACCATCTCAACCGCTCGCCGAAGTGGCGCTCGACAGCCGAGTTGAGCGCTTCGAGGTCGCGCGGGACGCGCCGGGCATCGAGCAGAGGCCCCTGGCCCGGACGGCCACGGGCTTGGGGACCGTGACAGCCTGCGCAGCGGCTGGCGAGGAAAGCGCCGGCGCGTTGCTCGACCGGCTGACCGAGCCCTGCCTTCGGCCCGGTCAGCGCGGCCGCGCCCGCGGCGACCGGCGGGATGGCCGCTCGCTTTGAATCCGCTCTTCCGAGGGCCCACAGCGCGGCGCCCACCACGAAGACGAGCGCGACGAGCGGCCAGCGCCACCTCTCGGGCCGCGCGCCTCTCGCGCGCGCCCTGGCCCTGCCGGATCTCGGCGCGGAGGCGATGCCCTCGAAGTAGATGCAGGGGACGTCTTCGGTCCGAAACGCTATCCGCCGCTCCTCGCGCCGGTCACCGGGACGGACGGTCACGACGCGCAGGACGTGGCGGCCCTTGGGCAGGCCGCGGGTCTCGAGGTGGAACTTGAACGGCGGTCTAAGAAGGATGCGGACAGGGGCAGGCTCGTCGTCCATGAAGACTTCCAGGCGGTCCACCCTGCGCTCCATCCTTCCCCCTCCAGGCAGCATTGCGGGCGAGGCCGGGCCGCGCCGCTCGGCCTGCCGACGCACGCAGGAACGGGCGCTCCCTCGGTTCCGAGGGAGGTGTTCGGTGCGCCGGGACAGGGACGGGGGACGGGGCTGGGATTGGCCGAAAGAAAGCCCGCTCATCTAGTCGGTGAGGCAGCGCCGAAGCTTGCGGCGCGTGCCTTTGGGAAAAATTGCAAGCCTCGCTCCAGCGCGCTCGTCGCTTTGCCGAAGGCCTCTTCGGGGAGCCGGCGAAAAGGGCGCGGCGGTCAGGGCGTTTGCCGATGCTGGGAAGCGCGGCGGCAGCGGCCAGGCCTCCCAAGCTCGGCCGCCTGAAAACTCGTTGCGCGGCAGCACGATTCGGGAGGGCCGACCTTCGTGCACCTTCGTGCCGGCCGCCGGGATCGGCCGCGCCTCTGCTCGAGCCCTCGACGGGCGCATTGCTATGCGTCCCTACCATCCAGCGACCGATCGTTTAGGTTCCGGGCGGGGCTCGGGCTGACCGGTTGTCGCTCGACAGGTTCTTCGATACCTCTTTCAGCCGGCGGCCCCGAGCGAGCGGCCAAGAGCCCATCCGCCGCGGCCGTGCCTCCCATTCCTGGGGGGGGGGGGGGCGGGGGACCCCCCC
>DHSB01000112.1:0-22174 GCA_002408385.1 Myxococcales bacterium UBA5297 | reverse complement strand
TCCCGGGGGGGGGGGGGACGGCGACCCGCCCAACGCGGTGCCGAAGCGGGCCCCGGACGGCGGCCGCCACGGCCGCGAAGACGGCCCAAGTGTCGAGAAGCCGGTCGTTTTTCGGTCCGGGGCGCGACCATTTCGCAATTGACACTCGCCGGGGGCTCCGATAGCAATACACCCCAATTTTTCCCGGCAGGCTCCTGCGTTCGCGAGGGCGAAACTCGCGCTCGTTCGCCGGCCGGGCGCGAGGACTCGGGTGTGAACGAACTCAGCATCGCGCGCCGCTATGCAAAGGCGATCTTCGAGCTTGCTGCCGAGGAGAACCGGCTCGACGAAGTCGGGCGCGAGCTGGCTGCGGCCGCGACCGCCCTCGAGTCCGACAAGGAGCTCGTCGCCGCGCTGCGCGAGCCGGCCACTACCCGCGAGGTCAAGCTGCAACTCATTGACGCGATGGCCGCGAGCCTGAAGCTCAGCCCCACGGTCACCAACGCGCTGCGCCTGCTCGCCGAGCGCAACCGGCTGGTGCTCGTCCCGCAGATCGCCGAGGTCTACCGGGCGCTCGCCGACGAGAAGGCCGGACGGGTCAAGGCCCAGGTCACCAGCGCCGTGCCGCTCAGCGAGGAGGCCGCCCGCGAGATCACCGTGCTCCTGGCGCGCGCGACCCGCCGCAACGTCGTCGTCGAGCGGTCGGTCGACCCCTCGATTCTCGGCGGGGTCGTCGCGCAGGTCGGCGGCAGGACTTTCGACGGCAGCCTTCGCACTCACATCGAAGGGCTCAAAAAGCAGCTCAAGGCCTAGCGGGCGGGGCTTTTTCTCCCCTGCGGCCGCATCACGAGGGTTAGGCAAACACCATGGCTATCCGCGCCGACGAGATCTCCCGAGTCATCAAGGAGCAGATCAAGAACTACGGCAAGAAGCTCGAGGTCTCCGAGCAGGGGACCATCCTCTCGGTCGGCGACGGCATCGCGCGCGTCTACGGTCTCGAAGGGGCGATGGCCGGTGAGCTGCTCGAGCTCGCCGGGGGCACCATGGGCATGGTGCTCAACCTCGAGGAGGACAACGTCGGCGTCGCCATCATGGGCCCCTACGAGCACCTGCGCGAGGGCGACACGGTCAAGCGCACCGACCGCATCGCCGAGGTGCCGGTGGGCGACGCGGTGCTCGGGCGGGTGGTCAACGCGCTCGGCGAGCCGATCGACGGCAAGGGTCCCATCGCCGCGACCGAGCGGCGCAAGATCGAGCTGAAGGCCCCGGGCATCGTCAAGCGCAAGAGCGTCCACCAACCGCTGCAGACCGGCCTGAAGGCCATCGACTCGATGATCCCCATCGGCCGCGGCCAGCGCGAGCTGATCATCGGCGACCGCCAGACCGGCAAGACCGCCATCGCCATCGACACGATCATCAACCAGAAGGGCCTGGACGTTCATTGCTTCTACGTGGCCATCGGCCAGAAGCAGTCGACCGTCGCCCAGGTGGTCGACAAGCTGCGCAAGCACGGGGCGATGGACTACACCACCGTCGTCGTCGCCGGCGCCTCCGAGCCGGCGCCGCTGCAGTATCTGGCGCCGTACTCGGGCTGCACGATGGCCGAGTACTTCCGCGACACCGGCCGCCACGCGCTCATCGTCTACGACGACCTGTCCAAGCAGGCGGTCGCCTACCGGCAGCTCTCGTTGCTGCTGCGCCGGCCGCCCGGTCGCGAGGCCTACCCCGGCGACGTCTTCTACCTGCACAGCCGCCTGCTCGAGCGCGCGGCCAAGTTGTCCGACGCCGAGGGCGGCGGCTCGCTCACCGCGCTGCCGATCATCGAGACCCAGGCCGGGGACGTCTCGGCCTACATCCCGACCAACGTCATCTCCATCACCGACGGCCAGATCTTCCTCGAGTCGGACCTCTTCTACTCGGGCTTTCGCCCGGCGATCTCGGTGGGCATCTCGGTCTCGCGCGTCGGCTCGGCCGCGCAGATCAAGGCGATGAAGCAGGTGGCCGGCTCGATGAAGATCGAGCTCGCCCAATACCGTGAGCTGGCCGCCTTCGCCCAGTTCGGCTCCGACCTCGACAAGGTGACCCAGGAGACGCTGGCGCGCGGCGAGCGCCTGATGGAGGTGCTCAAGCAGAGCCAGTACGTCCCGATGCCGGTCGAGCAGCAGGTCGTGCAGCTCTACGCGGCGACCCGCCGGGACGAGAGCGGCAAGCCGTGGATCCGTCCGGTGCCCGTAGGCCAGATCTCCAAGTACCTCAAGGAGCTGACCGAGTTCGTCGCGAGCAAGCACCCCGAGATCTACACGGCCATCCTCGAGAAGAAGCAGCTCACCGACGAGATCACCGCGCAGCTCGACACCGCGCTGCGCGAGTTTCGCGAGATCTTCGCGCTGAGCTGACCTCTCGCGGCCCGGTTTCGCGGGCCACAGGTGACAGATGTCCTCGCTCAAAGCCATCCGCACCCGCATCCGCTCGGTGAAGAGCACGCAGCAGATCACCCGGGCGATGAAGATGGTCGCCGCTGCCCGCCTGCGCCGCGCGCAGGAGGCGGTGCTGTCGGCGCGTCCCTACTCCAAGGCGATGAAGGGGGTGCTCGACAGCGTCGCCTCGCGCGCCGCCCTCGCCCGGCACCCGCTCTTGCAGCAGCGCGAGATCAAGCGCATCGAGGTCTTGGCCATCACCAGCGACCGCGGCCTGTGCGGCGGCTTCAACGGCGCCATCGAACGGCGCGTGCGCCAGTTCGCGCTGGAGAACGAGGGTCGGGTCGAGAAGATCACCCTGCGCACCATCGGTCGCAAGGGCCACGACTTCTTCCGCCGGCGCGGCCGCGAGATCCGCAAGAACTACCCGGGCCTGCTCTCGAACCTGAAGTTCAGCGCGGCCCAAGAGATCGCCCGCGAGCTGGCCGACCTGTTCCTGAGCGGCGAGATCGACGCGGTGATGCTCGTCTACAACGAGTTCGTCTCGGCGGTCACCCAGGAGGTCAGAGTCCTCCAGCTCCTGCCCATCGAGAACCCCGAGCTCTCCGCGCCGGCGCCGGGCGCCGTGCTGCCGGTCGAGTACGAATACGAGCCCGACGCGAAGGCCATCCTCGAAGACCTGCTGCCGCGCTACCTCGCCAACAACGTCTGGCAGGCGCTGCTCGAGTCGCTGGCCGCCGAGAACGCCGCGCGCATGACCGCGATGGAGAACGCGACGAAGAACGCGGCCGACATGATTTCCAAGCTGACGCTGCAGTTCAACCGCACGCGCCAGGCGATGATCACCAAGGAGCTGGTGGAGATCGTCTCCGGCGCCGAAGCGCTCCAGTAGGAGGGGAACGATGAAGCGCGCCCACGAGCTGTCGGTAGTCCTCGCCGCGACCGCGGCCCTGTTCCTGGTCCCCGCGGCCTCGTGGGCAGAAGGGGAGGCGGGAGGCGAGGGGGCGGCCGGGGGCGGCAAGGTCATCGAGGTCGACGAGGACGGGCTGAGCGACTCGGGCAAGGTCATCGAGGTCGGCGAGGATGGCTCGAGCCGCGTGGTGAAGGGCGAGGGCGCCGAGGGCGAGCCGCAGGCTGGCAAGAAGGCGCCCAAGGACGCGCCGACGCTGGCCGAGTCGTGCCGGGCGCGCTTTGCCGCGCAGTGCAAGGTGCTCAAGAAGTGCCTGGGCGGCGGCCTCGAGCTGCCGTGTGATCAGGCGGGCGCGCTGTGCGATCAGCTCCAGGGCAAGGCCCCCTACTCGCGCAACCAGATGCAGGCGTGCGCCAAGGGGATCGCCCGCCTGCGCTGCGACACTCCGGTCGATCCGAGCAACCCCGCCTCGCTCGACTTCGAGGCGCGCGTGCCCGCCTGCAAGAAGGTGATGGCGGCCGAGCGCGCGCAAGGCGGGGGCGCAGCGCCGAAGGGTTTGGACGCGAACGGCAAGCAGGACCTCGGGCAGTTCGACCTGAGCAAGGGGCTGTTCGAGTAGGCCGCAGAGCGGAAAGGAAACGAGGCAACGACGATGACGGCGACGAACGTGGCGGCAGTCGGGCGAGTGACCCAGGTGACCGGGCCAGTGGTGGACGTCGAGTTCCCCACCGGCGCGCTGCCCGAGCTCTACACCGCGCTGACGGTGACCAACCCCTCGATCGGCTCGAAGCCGGACAACCTGGTCCTCGAGGTCGCCCAGCACCTCGGGGAGAACACCGTGCGCTCGATCGCGATGGACTCGACCGACGGCTTGGCGCGCGGGGTCCCGGTGCGCAGCAGCGGCGCTCCCATCTCGGTGCCGGTCGGCAAGGCCATCCTCGGGCGCATCTTCAACGTCATCGGCGAGCCCATCGACGAGCTCGGCCCCATCGAGACCACCGAGTACCGGCCCATCCACCGCGCGCCGCCCACCTTCGTGCAGCAGGACGTGCGGGTCCAGATGTTCGAGACGGGCATCAAGGTCATCGACCTGCTCGCCCCCTACACCCGCGGCGGCAAGATCGGCCTGTTCGGCGGCGCCGGGGTCGGCAAGACCGTGCTGCTGCAGGAGCTCATCCGCAACGTCGCCGTCGAGCGCGGCGGCTTCTCGGTCTTCGCCGGGGTCGGCGAGCGCACCCGCGAGGGCAACGACCTCTACACCGAGATGCAGGAGTCGGGGGTCATCGCCACCGAGAAGGACGAGAAGGGAAATGTCGCCCGCGACCCGCAGGGCAAGCCCAAGCTCATCCCCGGCAAGAGCTCGACGGTGCTCGTCTTCGGGCAGATGAACGAGCCGCCCGGCGCGCGCGCCCGCGTGGCGCTCTCGGCGCTGGCCGCCGCCGAGTACTTCCGCGACGAGGAGGGCAAGGACGTCCTGCTCTTCATCGACAACATCTTCCGCTTCACCCAGGCCGGCTCCGAGGTCTCGGCGCTGCTCGGCCGCATCCCCTCGGCGGTCGGCTACCAGCCGACGCTGGCGACCGAGATGGGCGAGCTGCAGGAGCGCATCACCTCGACCAACCGCGGCGCCATCACCTCGGTGCAGGCGATCTACGTGCCCGCCGACGACCTGACCGACCCGGCGCCGGCCACCGCGTTTGCCCACCTCGACGCGACCACGGTCTTGAGCCGCGCCATCTCCGAGCTGGGCATCTACCCGGCCGTCGACCCGCTCGACTCGACCTCGCGCATCCTCGACCCGCAGGTGGTGGGCGAGGAGCACTACAAGGTCGCCCGCGACGTGCAGGGCATCCTGCAGCGCTACAAGGATCTGCAGGACATCATCGCCATCCTCGGCATGGACGAGCTGTCGGAGGAGGACAAGCGCGTCGTCGCCCGCGCCCGCAAGGTGCAGCGGTTCCTGTCCCAGCCCTTCCACGTCGCCGAGGTCTTCACCGGCAAGCCGGGCCGCTACGTCAAGCTCGCGGACACCATCAAGGGCTTCAAGGAGATCGTCGAAGGCAAGCACGACGACATCCCCGAGCAGGCCTTCTTCATGGTCGGCACCATCGAGGAGGCCCTCGAGAACGCCGCGCGCATGGCCGCCTGAGGAGCAGGAGAAGCGATGGCCAAGGTTCACCTGGAGATCGTCACCCCCGAGCGCAAGGTCGTGTCGGCCGACGTCGACGAGCTGCGCGCGCCCGGCGCGAGCGGCCTGTTCGGCGTGCGCGTGGGACACGCGCCCTTCATCACCGCAATCTCGCCCGGCGAGCTGAGCTACGAGCTGGACGGGCAGCCGCGCCGCTACGCGATAGGCGGAGGCTTCATCGAGGTCTCGGAGAATAGCGTCCGCGTGCTCGCCGACACCGCCGAGGCGGCCGAGGAGATCGACCTCGAGCGCGCCCAGCGAGCCTCCGCGAACGCGCGGGAGCGGCTCAAGGGGCTCACCGAGGCGAGCCCGGAGTTTTCGAGTGAGCTGTGGCGGGTGCGGCGGGCCGCGGTGCGCATCCAGGTCGCGCGGAGGGCGAAGGTGTAGGGTCGGGAGTCGAGGGGCGGAACCTGAGCTTCTCGCTCCCAACTCAAAGCTCACAACTCGGCGCAAGGGGGCAGACGACATGAAGGTGCGCTATCGAATCCTCACGAGCACCACCGACAGATCCGAAGTCCATCGGGTCTACATGCAGAACGAGCGCGACGCCGATTTGGCCGGCATCTCCGACATCTTCTCCTCCGGCGAGAAGCGCCATTCGGTGCTCGGACCGCGACGGAGCAATCAGGGTCTCCTCGCCCCCGCGGTCGCATACGCGGAGGCACCCCGCAAGGTGCTCGCGTCCGACGGTGAAGCCGAGCTCGAAGAGGTCAAGAAGATGCTCCTCGAGGGCAGGATGGCCTCGACGGACCTGGTCGATCTCGGGCAGGGCTGGCAGTCGGTCATCGACTGCTATCCCCTCGAAGAGGAGGCGCTCGTCGCCGCACGGCGCGAGCGGCGCAAGTCGGCGGTCAAGTCCGCGCTTCAAATCACCGCGGCGCTGCTCGGCTTCGCCCTGTTCCTCTACCTCTTCCTCTTCTCTGGGATCGAATAGGCGCTTGTCGGCTTCGCGCCCCACCGAGTCGGGAGCCGGCGCCGAAGGTGACGGGGCGGCCCCATCGGCTCGCGGCGCGCTGCTCGCTTCGGGACCGCGTTCTCGCTGGTTGCCTCGCGCGGTAGCTCGTGCGGGCCGAGTCGGCCGCTCTCGGATCGGAGACGAGATGAAGGTGCGCTATCGAATCCTCACGAGCACGACCGACGAGAAGGAAATCGAGAGGGTCGCCTCCGAGAACGCGCGGGAGAGCGAGCTCGAGGTGCCGCGCTTCCTGCGCGGGCCGCGCCCCGACGAAGAGGCCAGTCTGCTCGAGCGCTTATCTGCGCGCCGACATCGGGGCGGCGGCCCGAGTCTCGGCGGCATGGTCGTCGCCGCCGCCGAGGCGCCTCGTCAGGTGCTCGAGTGCGACGGTGAGGCCGAGCTCGAAGAGGTCAAGCGCATGTTGCTCGAGGGCCGGATGTCCTCGAAGGATCTGGTCGACATCGGCCAAGGCTGGCAGACCGTCGACGAGTGCTACCTCCTCGAGGAAGAGGCGTTCATCGCCGCCGAGCGAGAGCGCCGGAGGCGGATAGGGGGCAACCTGCTCGTCGCGCTGGTCACCGTGGTCGCGATAGCCCTCGGCTTCGCCCTCGCCCTGGCCATGTCGCCGGAGTAGGCCCCGCGGCGCGCCTGTACGGCCGGACCGAAGCAACTTTGCTGGATCTTCCTGCGACAACCTTCCCCCGCTCAGGTGAGCGGTCGGATGCTCGCAATAGGGCAGTGGAGGTGGCAGATGGCGGACGAGATCCTCAAGCCGACCCGACGACTGATCATCGTGAGCAACGAGCTCTCCTTGCCGCCGCACAAGGTGGTCAAGACCGACTCCGGCCTGCTGAAGGCCTCGCTCACCCCCGACATCCGCGCGAACGCGCCGGACCTGAAGGTGAGCGCCTACACCGACGACCCCAACACCTCCGCGCCCCACATCGAGCGCTTTTGGGCCGACGAGTTCCAGGCTCAGCCCGAGGGCAAGGGGATAGCCGGCCGCTCGGTGAAGGTCGACATCGAGGCGCGGCCCAAGGACGGCGAGTGGATCTTCGGCAAGGGCGCCCCCGAGCTCGCGGCCACCACCGCCTACGTCGCCGCCAGCGGGGTGAAGAAGATCGCCGAGGAGTACCTCCATCAGCCGGTACGCTGGGGTGACGGTGAGCGGCTGACGCTCGATTCCTACAAGACCAAGTCCAACGAGCTGAACGCTTACTACTCGTCCACCGAGCGCAAGGTGAGCCTCGGCCACGCGACCGAGGCGGGCAGTAGCTGGTACGGCGCCACGCCTGAGTTCGACCCGAGCAACCCCGTCTACAACCTCGCCCAGGTGCCCGAGGTGGTCGCCCACGAATGCGGCCACGCGGTCTTCGACGCGGTCAAGGGCTACACCGCCTTGAGCCTGAGCACCCGCTCGGCCGAGGTCCGCTCGGTCAACGAGGGGCTGGCCGACGGCATGGCGTTTCTCGCCAACCTGAAGCACAGCGACGTCATCCAGCGCGCGCTGGTCGAGACCGGGCTCGATCTCTCCAAGCCGAACGCCCTCTCCGATCTGGCCGACACCGTGGGGGCGGTCTTCGGGACCGCCGGCGACAACCCGGACCGGGCGCTGCGCAGCTTCCTCAACACCCGCGTGCGCGAGCCCGGCAAGAGCTACGAGTGCCATGACGGCGGCGAGATCGTCGGCGGCGCGCTCTACGACTTCTTCCTGCGCTTCTGCCAGTCGTACCAAGCGCGCACCGGCAGCGGCGCCTACCAGAGCATTGCCGTGGCCGGCGAGGTGACCGGGGCGCTCTTCCTGAACGCGCTCAAATTCACCCCCGACGACGGCAGCCTCGGGTTCGAGGACTATGGCCGCGGGCTGCTGCTCGCCGACCTGTCGATGAACCAGGGCCGCCACCTCGCGCAGCTCAAGGAGGTGGTGCTCGGCCGCGGGCTGCTCACCGCGGAGCAGATCGAGGCGACGGTCGCGCAGTTCGAGGCCTGGCGGGACGGAGAGGTCTCGATTCCCCGCGGCTCCATCCTCGACGGCCAGAAGGCGCTCGCCGAGAGGCTGCTGCCGACGCTGCGCGAGGCCTACGGGCTCGGCGACGCGCAGCTCGAGATCCACCGCTGCGAGCGCGACAAGCGCGGCTTCTTGCGCCTGGTCTTCCAGCAGCCGCGGGCCAACAAGGCCGAGGAGGCGGCGCTGGAGAGCCTCAACAAGGTCTACGGGGAGATCGACCGCGACGCCTTGCTGAGCCAGGGCACCTTCACCATCGTCTTCGACCCGCTCGGACAGGTCGCCGGGGTCTTCAACCAGATCGGCTCGGCCACGAACGTGGCGATCAACGGCAAGCGCGGCGATGGCAGCCCCTCGACCTACTCGGACCCGAGCCTGTACCTGAGCGACGACTTCGAGATCGGCCACAAGGACAACTTCAACCACCTGGTCGGCTGACGGTCGCGCCTGAAGGCAGAGGCGGGGGCCTGACACGCTGACCGTCGAGAAATCCCTCTTCAGCTCGGTCCGCTTCCGCTCACCCTGAGCGGAGTCGAAGGGCCCGACCTCGGCCTCGCAGGCTCGGCGTACGCTCCGGGCGAACGGGTGGGCGGGCGGAGGGCAGATGAAGGTGCGCTACAGCATTCTCTCGACCGCGATCGACCCTCGCGCGGTCGGCCGCGTCTTCGTGAAGAACGTGCAGGAGAACCGGTTTTCCGCGCCGGACATCTGGCCGAGGAGATTCGGCGGGCTCTCGGGACTCTTCGGCCTGGCCGTCGCCTGTGCCGAGGCGCCGCGAAAGCTGCTCGACTCCGATGGCGAAGCCGAGCTCGAAGTGGTGAAGCGCATGGTGCTCGAGGGCCGGATTTCGTCGACGGATTTGGTGGACATCGGCGAGGGCTGGCAGACGGTGAGCGAGTGCCCTCTCTTCGAGAAAGAGGCGCGCATCGCCGCCAAGCGAGAGCGCCGGAGCCGGGTCCTGAAGGCGCTGCTCATCGTGGCGGCCGTGGCCGCCGCCATCGCCCTCATCTTCGCCCTCGGCTCGGCGATGACCCCGGAGTAGGCCCGCGGGACCGAAGGTCGAGGGGCCCTTCGACTCCGCGCCCGCCGCGGGCGCGCCTGGAGCTGCGCTCGAGGGCGAGCCGAACCGGTCCGAGTCGAAGAGGGATTTCCGGAACCGAGACGATCGGTCGGGTGGATGGTTGGGGCGCATAGCAGTGCGCCCGTCGAGGACTCGAGCAGAGGCGCGGCTGTTCCCGGCGGCCGAGTCAGGAGCGGAGTCGAGAGGCCCTGCGGAATCGTGCCGCCGACGAATCTCGAGCTGGTGGCCCGGGGTGAGCGGAACCGCTCCAATGAGTCGAAGAGGGGTTTCTCGACGCGCGCCTTCAGGGCTCACCCGCCGAGCGCGTAGTTCTGTAGAAGCTCGAGGTTGCTGCGGACGGCGGGCTCGGCATTCACGATGTAGATCTCGGTCCGCAAGGCCCAGGCCACTCGCAGAGGCTCATAGAGCAGGGAGTGGAGAAAGCTTTGGGTGAGGACCGGAATCCCGCGAAAGTCGAGGCCGACGGGCTGCTTCGCCATGAGCCGGGGGAGAAGGTGCTTGGCCGCGAATTCGAGCGCTTCGCCGGTATTCTCCACGGCGAGCTGAACCAGAAAGCGCTGCACGCTGGCCGGAGGCTCCTCGAATTTGAGCCAGCGATGGATAGCGCGCCGCGGCGCCCGCGTTCTCGCCCGCTCGCGGATCACCTCGAACAGACCATCCTTGTCCTCAACCGAAGACTCGGGAATCTCGAACGCCACCAGCGTCCCCGGAAACTCGGCCCCGCTCTCCAAGAACCGAATGTCGTGGCGGTCGCCGAACTCCGGGTCGCCGCGGAGCACGAGCGTCGCGCCTCGACTGGCGATCAGCAGTGTGCCGGCGAGCAGCTTGGTCATCTCGGCGATGAAGAACAGGCCCATGCCCGCGTTCTCCAGCGTGCCGCTCTCTCCTTCCTCGAACGTGCCCGAGATGTGCGGCCAAAGCGCTCTGTCGAGCGCCGCTTGGGCGCTGGTGAGCTTCGGGTGCTTCGGCAGCAGGCTCGCGTGGACCCCCACGCCCGCATCGCCCACCGCCACCTGCACCGCCGGTCGCTCGAGGTTGCGCCCGCGGTCGTTGAGCTGGGCGGCGACGACTCCGCCGAGCGGATCCTGGCTGTGCTGGACGACGTTTCGCAGCAGCTCGATGAGGACGTACTTGATGGTCAGCGCCGTGTCGCGTCGGGCCGCGCCGGGGAAGAGCAAGCGGGCGATCTTGTCGGCGTCTGCTTCGATTTCATCGAACCGCTTGACGCGAGTCAGCTTGACGGTGCGCCCTTCCTGGCCGGGGCCAACCGGCGGGGTGCCGCGCAGCACGTCTTCAAGGCCGATGGCGTAGGCAAAGCGGCCCGTCGCGCTGTCGGTCGAAAGCTGGACCGGAAACGAGCTTGGTCGTTCCTGGCGACCGAGGGTTCCAAGCGCGACCAGGCTCCAAGCCTCGGCGATCTGCACCGAATCGAAGCTGAAGCTCGACGGCCCGGCCGAAAGCCAACGAAGCAGAGGGCTGGGATTGTCGAGGGTCCACTTGGACGGAAGCGGGATGTCGTCAGCCACGGTCTCAAGCTCCTGAGCTGCAAGAGTGGGAGGGCGCGACGTTATATAGCCGCGCCGCGCATTCCAACAAATGCGCTGGAGGCGTGCGCCCCTCGACGAACGGGCGGCCGAACGCCCGCTCCTGAGCGAGGCGCGGCCGGCTTCTCCGGCCTTCGGTCAAAATCGGTCGCGTCGAGGCTCACCGGTTTGCCCTCGACCACCAGCTCCTCGTGGGCCTTGTAGGCGACGACGCCGACGTCGTCGCGCAGCAGCCGCACCCGCACGTCCTTCAACTCGTAGTTGCTCAGCGAGTAGGGCCCCGTCTTCATCATCGCGCCCATCGACTTCCGGTCGAGCACGCCGACCCCGTCGGCCCCGGCGACGATAGTCGGCTCGTCGGACAGGCTCATCGCCTTCTCTGCGTCCTTGGCCTTGAGGGCTTCCCAGTACTGTCGCTCGAGGTCGAGGAGCTCTTGCTCGGTGGTCCTGTTGGCCATGGTTGCCTCCGTCGTTGCTCGCCACAACTTGGGCACCTCGCGAGCGGCCGACAGTGGTGACGAGCCGGGCGCAGGCTCGCGAGCACGGCGCTTTCGGCCGGACTTCAAGCCTGCGGCCTCTCGCCGGTCAGACCCTTTGTCGCTTGGGCCTCGATGAGCCCGGCGCCCTTGACGAGCGCCGGAACCGCCGGCCGAATCGGCCGGCGCGAGCCCTCTTGCCGAGCTCGCGTCCGCAGCTTCCTGCGCGTTTCAGGTCCCACGACCAGGCAGCGTCGCGACCACCGGGGGCTCGCTCCAGACCGGAGAAGCGGCCCATCGCGTCGAACCCGGTGCCCGACTCGAGCGTCTCAGCTCCGCCGGAGCGCCTGGAAGAGCGCCTTCAGCTCGGGCTCGCGCTCCGCACTCCATCCTGCCGGATTGCGGCGAGCGCGCCCGCCGCCGAAGTCCGGAGGCCTTCCGAACGCCACTCTGCAGGTGCCATTCGCTTCCGGAACCCTTCCGCAACCGGATCCTGCGCGTGCCATTCGCTTCCGGAACCCTCCGCAACCGGATCCTGCGCGTGCCAATCGCTTTCCGAAGGCTCCGCAACCGGATCCTGCGCGTGCCAATCGTCTTCCGAAGGCTCTGCCGCGCGATTTCCCGCTGTGCACCCGCGTTCCGGAGGGCTGCCCGACGGCTTTGGCGGTCGGGAGATCGCCGGAGGGAGCCTTCCAAACCGGATTGGCACGGTGCCAATCGCGTTCCGGAGGCCCTCCCGACGGCTTTGGCGATCGGGAGATCGCCGGGCGGAGCCTTCCAAACGAGATTGGCACGCGCCAACTCGCGCTCCGGAGGCTCAGAAATGCGATTGGCACGCGCCAACTCGCGCTCCGGGGGGTCCGGAAACCGATTGGCAGGGTGCCAATCGCGTTCCGGAGGGTCCGCAAACCGATTGGCACACTGCCAATCGCGTTCCAAAAGATGCGAGAAGCGGTGGGCATCCGTGGACACCCGGCCCCAAGCCCCCTCCCGGCAATTTCCGAGCAGTGACGGGCGGTTGGACGCCTCTGGGCGCTGCCCCGGCGGCCCGGGGCTCTTCCAGCCCGGGCCGGCCGATCGAGGACGAAGTACTGGCGGGTTAGCCCTCGCGCAGCGGCTCGACCATCGGGTAGAGGCCGAGCGCCTCGGACCGCAGGGTGGCAACCGCGCGGTCAGGGCGGGCGCGGCGCAGGGTGGGGGCGAGCACGGCGAGGGCGGCGTCGAAGGGGCTCGGGATGAGCGACCAGCCCCACGCGAGCCGGCACGGGCGATCGCCCAGGCGCGCCCTCGGTGATCGAGTCAGGCACGAGCAAGTGCGCGCCGTCTGGCAGGCGAGGGGCCGGGCCAGCGGGGCCGGCGCCGACACAAAGGTCGGCGATCCGGACCAACGAGTGCAGTCCCGACAAGTTGCTTCGACTTCTAGGCTCCCGCTGGTCGCCTCTTCGCTCGGGACCCGTGGGGCGGGGAGGGACCCGAGGTCAGGGAGTCTCTTGCGGCTTGACCGACGCCGGCTTCGCCTGCTTTCCCGCCGCGGCCGGCGAGGCGACCACCGCGGGCGCGCGCCTTCCCAAGGTTCCGTCCTCGGCGACCGTCACTCCGGTCTCGGGGAAGTCCTCGGCCGACAGCTTGCGCAGCACCCCGAGCACCTCGCGGTCGGGATCGGGGACCGCGATGCCCTTCTCGATCTGCCGGGTGGCGATGGCCTTGCCGTCGAGGAAGCGGCCCTCGGCGTCGAGGGTGACCTCGAGGATGAACCCGAGGCCGTTGGGGCCGCGCAGGTTGAAGCGGCCGTAGGTCGCGAAGTTGCCCAGCGAGTAGGCGATGAGCCGGTCCTTGTAGACCTCGATGGCGCGCACGACGTGCGGGCCGTGGCCGATCACCAGGTCGGCCCCGGAGTCGACGACCTCGTGGGCGAACCTGCGCAGATCCCCGCGGTTCTCGCCGTAGAAGGTCTCGGGGCCGTGCGGGACGTGCTGGGCCTTCGGGCCCTCGGCCCCGCCGTGGAAGGAGACGACGACGAGGTGGTGGGTGCCGCTCGCCTCGCGCACCAGCGCCTTGGCTGTCTCGATGTCGTTGACGTTGTTGGTCGCGCCCGAGGCGTGGAAGGCGATCATCGCCACCTTCAGCCCGTTGCGCTCGATGGAGGCGACGGTGCCCGGCGGCCCCGACCACTTGATGCCGAGCTCGTCGAGCGTGGCCTCGGTGTCCGCGCGGCAGACCGCGCCGAAGTCGCTGTTGTGGTTGTTCGCCGTCCCGGCCAGATCGACCCCGGCCTCCTTCAGATAGCGCCCGTAGCGGGTCGGCGAGCGGAAGGCGTAGCAGTTGCCGCCCCTGCCGCACTTGGTCGTCTCGCCGCGGTCGCACAGCGGGCCTTCGAGGTTGACGAAGGTGAGGTCGGCGTCGGCGAGCAGCTCGCGCACCGCGGCGAGGACGGTGGCGCCGTCCTCGGGCGGCAGATGGCCGGCGGGGAAGTTGGTCCCGATCATCACGTCGCCGACCGCGCGCAGGCGCAGCGCGGCGCCCTCGGGCGCGGGCCGGTGCAGGGCTTCGACCGGGGCGTCTTTCGCCGCGGCGAGCCGCTCGTGCAGGGCGAGCTGCGAGCGCGCCTCGGCGAGCTTCTCGGCCAGCTCGGCGTGGGCCGGAGCGCGCTTCTCGACCTGCTCCCAGGCCGCGACCACCTTGGCCCAGTCGCCCGCGAGCCAGTGCGCCCAGCCGAGCTCCCAGTGGCACTCGACGCGCTCGGGCTGCACCACCGTGCAAGCCCAGAGCGCTTCGGCCGCCGCGGCCGAGTCGCGGGCGCGCAGGGCCTCGACGCCGCGCGCGTAGTGGTCGACCTGGGCCGCCTTGAGCGTGGGAGCGGCGGCCAGTGCGAGGGACAGTGCGAGGTTGGTGAGCATGGGGGTCACGGGTCGAGCCGTCGGCTCGTCGAGGCGGTGTCTATCGATTGCCTGCTTGCCGGGGCGGGAGGCGGCAGAGCAGGCAGGCGTTCAAGCTTCGGTCTGGGGCGTTCTTCCACAAATCCGCGCTTCGTCTTCCGGGGCTGCGGCTCCTCGCTGGTCGGAGCGCGCGTGCCGGGGCTAGCTTTCTCGGGCGACCTTGGGCTCGGGCACCGGAGCGCAGCGCCTTGTCGGATGCCCACGTCAGGTCGCGGAGAGTTGTAGCCCACGATACGCGGCAGGGAGCGCGTGTCGAAGAAGTTGCCGCCACGGATTGGAGAGCCGAACGCCATGGCCCTGATCGATCGCCTGCTCTCGCCGGAGTCGAGCTTCCAGCAGCGCTTCTTCTTCCTCGCCCGGCGCTTCGTCGCGGGCGAGAGCATCGCGAGCGCTATCGAGGCGGTGAAGCGGCTGAACGCCGAGGGGATGAGCGCGACCCTCGACCTCCTCGGCGAGGACGTGCTCGACCGCGAGACGGCCCTCGCCACCCGCGACGTCTACTTCGCCATGCTCGAGGCCATCGGCGAGTCGGGCGTTCGCAGCAACGTGTCCTTGAAGCTGACCGCGATGGGCCTGCTCATCGACCACGGCTTCGCGCTCGAGAACCTGACGTCGATCCTCGAGCGGGCCGAGAAGAATCCCGATCCCTTCGTGCGCATCGACATGGAGGGCTCGAACGTCACCGAGCAAACCCTGACGCTGTTCGAGGAGGCCTACGCGCGCCACAAGAACCTCGGGCCGGTGCTGCAGGCCTATCTCAAGCGCACCCCGCGCGACGCCGAGCGCGCGATAGAGCTCGGCGCGCGGGTGCGGCTCTGCAAGGGCGCCTACAAGGAGCCGCCGCAGATAGCGCTCCAGGACATGGCGGCCATCCGCGCCCAGCTCCTCACCGTCGCCCAGGCCTTGCTCGCGCGCGGCAACTACCCGGGCATCGCCACGCACGACGCGAAGCTCATCGAGGCGGTGAAGGCGTTCGCCAAGGGGGAGGGCATCGGCGCCGAGCGCTTCGAATTCCAGATGCTCTTCGGCGTGCGTCCCGCGCTGCAGCGGCGCATCGTGCGCGAGGGTTATCGGCTGCGCGTCTACGTGCCGTTCGGCACGCACTGGGCGCGCTACTTCTATCGGCGCATCTCGGAGCGGAAGGAGAACGCGCTCTTCGCGCTCTCGAGCCTGATCCCGAGATAGCGGTCGAGCGGGGCGCGAGCCGACGAGGGGAAGAATCCCGGGCGGCCGTGTGATCTACCTCCGAAGGCGTGCGGTGCAGCGCCGCGGCTGCGTCCTGCCGCCTGCCGCCTGCCGCCTGCCGAGGTGCCGACCATGTCTGCTACGCTCCAGCCCGTGCGACGCCCCGAATCCTCGAGTCTGATAGCCGCCCTCCTCCTCTCCGGATGCACCTGCGCCGGGTCGCTCCCCGGCCGCAAGGCGGTCCGCCCGCCCGAGTTCGCCGGCGAGTGGTACGAGCGCGATCCCGAAAAGCTCGCCCGTTCGATCGACGAATCGCTCGCCAAGGCCGAGCCCGAAGCCCGCGCGGTGCAGGCGGTCCTCCTTCCGCACGCGGCCCACTACTGGTGCGGCGCGGTCGTCGGCCGAACGCTGGGGGCGCTGAAGGGCAAGCGCTACGCGCGGATAGTGATGCTCGGCTCGAGCCACGATCCCGCCTTCCGCGGCGCGGCCCTGCCGGCGGAGGGAGGCTTCCAGACGCCGCTCGGGCCGACGCAGGTCGACGAAACCGCCGTCTCCTTGCTTGAGCGCCTCCCGCCCTTCGAGCGCCGGGCGATCGCCTTCGATCACGAGCACGCCCTCGAGGTGAACCTGCCCTTCGTGCAGCGGCTGTGGCCCGAGGCGAAGCTGGTCCCGGTCGTCGTCGGCAGCGTCGAGGAGCGCGAGCTGGTCGAGATAGGCCGCGCGCTGCGCAACGTGCTCGACGAGGAGACGCTGCTCGTCGCGACGACGACGATGACGCACTTCGGGCCCGCGCACGGGTACGAGCCGTTCGAGGCGAAGCCCGACAAGGCGGAGCTGGAAGAGGCGCTGCGCGCCTTCGAGAAGCCTCTGGTCGACGCGATGGTCGAGCGCGACGCGGCGCGAGTCCTGGAGGTGGCGAAGAAGACCGAGATCCGGGTGTGCGGGTTGAGCGCGGCGCTGGTGGCGCTCTACGCGCTGGGCGAGGGCGAGGGCGAGCAGGGCAGGGTCGCGGCGCAGAGCTCGACGATGGACGTCGAGTTCGACCCCGAAGACCCGTCGGGCATCTCGTACGTGGGGCTCGTCTTTCCCGGCCGCTTCCCGGCGGTGCCGGAGCTGGGCGAGACGGAGAAGCAGACGCTCGGAAGGTTGGCGTGGGACGCGGTCCACGCGGCGGTGGCAGGCCGCGAATTGAGCGTGCCCGACGATCTTCCGGCGCGGCTGACGCAGCCTGGCGGCGCCTTCGTCACCATCACGCTGCACGGTCAGCTCCGTGGCTGCATGGGGCTGCTCGAGGCTGAGAGCCTGGCCGGCGCGGTCGTTCGCGCCGGTGAGCTGGCGGCGCGCAGCGACCCGCGCTTCAACGCGCTGCGCCCCGAGCTGCTCTCGCAGATCGAGCTGGAGGTCTCGGCCCTCGGGCCGTTCGTGCCGATAGCCTCGGGCGAGGAGTTCGAGCCGGGCCGGCATGGGCTGCTGCTGACGCACGGATTCAACCGCGGGCTGCTGCTGCCGCAGGTGGCGACCAAGTACGCGATGGGCAGGGTCGAGTTCCTCGAGGCGCTCGCCGAGAAGGCGGGGCTCGACGCACAAAGGTGGCGCAGCGGGAGACTGCTGAGGTTCGGCGTGCAGGCGTTCTCGCCGGCCAGGCAGGAGGCTTGAGAGGGGAGGGCGAGCTCTCGCGGCCGCTCGCTCTTCGACTGCCCAGGCCCTCCTAGCGCCAAGTCGAGCAAGCGCCAGGATGGCCCAGGGGCGACCGTTCGACTTTGAGCGAGCCTGGCGTGGCCCAAATCGCTCGCCGGGCGGGCCAGGCGCCCTCTGAGGCCGATCGGGCCTCTCAAAGCTGGCCGAGCGGCCGTGGCGACGTCCCTGCGCTATCCTCCTCCCCGGCTTGCCAACCATCGGAGGGGGACGGCATGGGGAGCGACCTCCAGCGGCCGCACGACAAGTTTTTCAAGGCGTTGCTCGAGCAGAAATCCAGAGTGCTGCTCTTATGCCGAGCTCGGCATAAGACGAGCCGGGCACCGCGGGAGCGCTGCTGCGCGAGAGGCTGCCGCCGGAGGTGGTCGCGACCTTCGCCGAGGGCGAACCGCAGTTCGTGCCGGGCTCCTTCGTCCTTCCGGAGTTGCAGGAGCAGCAGGCCGACAGGCTCTTTCGCGTGCAGCGCAACGACGGCTCGGCCGCCTACGTCTACTGCCTCATCGAGCACAAGAGCTCGCCCGACAGTGGCATCGGCCTGCAGTTGCTCCGATACCTCACCAGCGCCTTGGTCAAGGTGAGCGAGGAGGCCGAGCACTCCGGCCAGTTGCCAGGCATTGCTCCTGTGGCGGAGCTGGAGCTCCGCCCTCCAGCCAGCGCTGGGGCGGGCTGAAACGGTTCTCTGACCAAGTCGAGGCCACGGCCGAGCAGAAGCCTCACCTGCTCGACTTCCCGTTCCAGGTGCTCGATCTCGGCCGCGAGCCGGACGACGCGCTATGCGAAGAGCTCGCGGAGGCCTGCCCCGAGCCTGCCGAGGGGCTCGGGCCGGCCGGATATCGCTCGAAGGAGCCTTCGATACGTCTTCAAGCCGCGCGGACGATGCCCGCGTCGGCGAGCGCCTCGAGCACCTCGGCGTGGATCTCCTCGCGCGAGCGCGCCGCGCCGCCGCGGCGCACGGTGGGGACGGTGACCCAGTGCGGATTGCGCCGCGCCTGCAGCCGGTACTCGGCGAGCGCGAGGCGCAGGTGCTCGCTGTCGGCCTCTTGGACGTCGAGCTGCTTCTTCGTGTAGTCGCGGGCAGCCTTGCCGAGGACGCGCTGCTGCGCGAGCGCGGCGGGCATGTCGAGGCAGACGACGAGGTCGGGGCGTGGCAAGCCGAGCACCTCGAACTCGAGCCTTTCGATCAGCTCGCGCACCGCGCGCCGACGCGCGGCGGGGGCGCGGGCGACCTGATGGGCGAGGTTCGAGCCGACGTAGCGATCGCAGACGACCACCCGGCCTCTGGCGAGCGCCTGGTCCATCTCTTTCTTGTTCTCGAAGCGATCGAGCGCGTAGAGCACTGCGGTCAGCCGGCTGTCGATGGCGCGCGGATCGCCCATCTCGCCGTCGAGGTAGGCGCCGACGAGCGAGCCGGCGAGCGTCTTCGAGTACGACGGGAAGGAGAAGAGCTGCGCTTTGCGGCCGGTGCGAGCGAGAGCCTCCATCAGCATTCGGGCCTGAGTGCCCTTGCCTGTCCCGTCGATGCCTTCGATGGCTATCAGCGCGCCGCGTCTCAAAGCGCGCGCAGTATCGTGACGGGCAGCAAGAGGGTCAAGCACGGGTTGCCAGGCGTGGCGCCGGACCTCGGTAGAATGCCGGCGCACTGGAGCCCCGCGAAAAATGAGCCTCGACTACACCCTCTTCGACACGCCTCTCGGGACCTGCGCCGTCGCCTGGAGCGAGCGCGGGATCGCAGGGCTGCAGCTTCCGGAAGCCGGTCCCGACGAGACCGCCGCCCGGCTCGTCGAACGTACGGGCGAGGCGGCGCGCGCAAAGGCGCCGCGGTGGGTCGCGGAGGCCATCCGGCTCGTTACCCGGCACCTCGAGGGCAAGCCACAGGCGCTCGCGGGCATCCGGCTCGATCTCGGCGCGCTGCCTCCGTTCCACCGCAAGGTCTGCGAGGCGGCGCGCTCGGTCGAGCCAGGCAGGACCGTCACCTACGGCGAGCTGGCGGCGCTCGCCGGCTCGCCTGGCGCCGCGCGCGCGGTCGGGCAGGCGATGGCGACCAACCGCTTCCCCGTCGTCGTGCCCTGCCACCGCGTGGTCGCCGCGGGCGGACGTCCGGGCGGCTTCTCCGCGGCGGGCGGACTGACGACCAAGGAGCGCCTGCTCGCGCTCGAGGGCGTCGCGCTGCGGCCCCAGCGCTCGCTGTTCGGTGGCGCGGGCGAGCTGCCGTTCGACCCGCTCAAGGCGGTGCGCCACCTCGTGAAGGCCGACCGGCAGATCGCCCGCGTCATCGAGGCCGTGGGCCCGCTGCGGCTGAGGCCCGAGTCGATGAGCAGCCCCTACGAGTCGCTCGCCGAGGCCATCGTGTACCAGCAGCTCACCGGCAAGGCCGCGGCGACGATCCTCGGGCGCGTCAAGGCGCTGTTCGGCGACCGGTTCCCCGCGCCGCGCGAGCTGCTCGAGGTCGAGGAGGAGAGGCTGCGCGCGGCGGGCCTGTCGCGGCCGAAGATCGCGGCGCTCCGGGACCTCGCCGCCAAGGCCACCGACGGTCTGGTCCCGGGGCTCGAGCAGCTCGCGCGCATGGCCGACGAGGAGATCGTCGAGAGGCTGTGTGCCGTGCGCGGCGTCGGGCGCTGGACGGTGGAGATGCTGCTCATCTTCCGGCTCGGGAGGCCGGACGTGCTGCCCGTCTCCGACTACGGGATTCGCAAGGGGTACTCGAGGATGGTCGGCCAGCAAGAGCCGGCGGCTCCGACCGAGATCGCCCGGTATGGCGAGCGGTGGCGGCCTTTCCGGACTGCGGCGAGCTGGTACCTGTGGCGTGCGCTCGAGCTGGTGGATTAGTTGTGAGCATCGAGTTGTGAGTTGACAGCCCGGGTTTCGCCCGGAACCTGAGCGACTGGTCACGGCTCGGTTGGGGCGCACAGCGATGCCCTTGGCCAGCAATCCGAGCACCTTGGCTGTGCGGAGCTCAGGGCCCCCCCCTGCCTTTGTCGAAGAGGCCTTTGGTATCGTCCTTCTATTCCTAAAGGAGGACGTCATGGGCGATGTGCTTTCGGGCAAGCCGACCTGGCGCGGGGCGAGGCCGAACCTTCCCGCTGGCCCCGTCGTGAGCCTGGCCTACAAGGTCCCGGTGGCGAAGCGCGGCGAGCTGCTCGCGCTGCTGTCGGACGCGTTTCCCTTCTACGAGCGGCCCGGTGGAATCCGCATGGGCCTCTACGAGAGCCGCGACGAGCCGGGCCTCTTCCTCGAGGTGGTCGCCTACGCCTCTGAGGCCGACCGGGAGGCCGACGACTTGCGCCTCGAGACGCCTGCCTACAAGGAGGTCCTCGCGAACTGGCACGCGCTGATGGAAGGCGAGCTGCAGGTGATGCGGCTGCAGCCGGTCGAGCTGGGGGCGAGCGCGCTGGAGATCGCCCCGGCGTCGCCGGGCGACATCGAGGCGATCTGGCATCAACGCTGGGGCCTGCCTGTCCACACTCTGCATCGGCATTTCTGGCCCGGCGAGGTCCAAGGGCTCGGGGCGTTCACCGGCACGGGCCTGCTGCGCGGGCTGATTACCTGGGCCCAGGAGGGCGAGACGGTCGAGATCGTGAGTATGGACGCGCTCGAGCCGCGGCGTGGGACAGGCACGCTGCTCCTCGAAGCGCTAGAGAAGCAGCTCTTCGCCGAGGGCGTGCGCTCGCTGCGCACCATGGTCTCGAACGACAACGGCGACTCGACCGCCTTCTTCCAGAAGCACGGCT
The DNA here is from genome assembly GCA_002408385.1 of Myxococcales bacterium UBA5297. Taxonomy (GTDB): domain Bacteria; phylum Myxococcota; class Myxococcia; order Myxococcales; family UBA5297; genus UBA10939. The sequence continues at coordinate 1,075 of DHSB01000112.1, read as the reverse complement.
ACCGGCTCGTGGAGATCCACCGCGACGCGGTCGAGCGGATTCGCCAAGCCAAGCCGAGCATCCCGGAGCGGGGCAAGTACGGCATCCCCATCCGCGATCTCTGGGAGCTGCGCAAGGAGCTGTGAGCGCCGCTCAGCGAGCCTTCGGCAAGAAGAGCAGGAACGAATCCGGCGCCTGGCGAAGGAGCAGAGTGCGCTTGCTCGAGGCGTGGCGCCGAAAAGCCTCGAACCAGGGCTCCTTCGCCGAGTCCTCGTCGTTGAGCACGTATTCGGGCACGCAGACGTCGAGCTCGACGTAGCGGCCGCCAGTCGCCGCCGAAAGCTCGGGGCCGAAGCTCAGGTCGCGGATGATCTCGCGCGGCCGCGTGTCGTTGTGGAGCGCGCCGCCGTAGACGACGACCAGCCTCTTGGCTTCGGTCGCCTGGGCCTTGCGGTAGTAGTCGAGCGCTTTTTCGCGCAGCAGGCGGGTCACCATCTGCAGCAGGCGCTCGGCGTCGAGCTCGCCTTCGCCGGTGAGCAGCTCCTCGTACTCCTCGCAACTGACGACGAGGATGTGCGGCTGGATTCCGAGGTCGGCGGCGCGCTGCAACATCGTCTCCAGCTCGTTGGCGGTGCTCTCCGGGCGCTTGGTCGTCTCCGCGATTTCGCTGGCGGCCTTCTTCTCGACCTCGCCGCAGGTGCCGGAGGTGAGCCAGGTCTCCACGACCAGATCGCCGGCCTTGCCTTCCAGCTCGGGCAGCATCGAGGCGGTGAAGTGCGCCAGGCTCGACTTCACGCGGCGCTCCCCCTCGATCTCGTGGTACTCGCCGACCCCGAGGATGGCTGGCTGGCTGTCGAGCACCTTGCGGAACGCGTCGCGCGGCGAGCCGAAGAGCCAGCAGTCGAACGGGCCGCAGTCGACCTTGGCCGCCGGCGCGCGCCGGGCGCTCTTGGCGCCGGCCTTCGGCTTCTCCGTCGCCGTGGGCGCCGCGGGGAGCGCGGCCGGAGGGCTCGGTGCCGGGGAGGCGAGCACGAGGGCGAGCGACAGAGGCAGCAGGTTGAGACTCATGTCCGCAACCCGAGTTTGACAGTCGTTC
>DHSB01000062.1:28837-29150 GCA_002408385.1 Myxococcales bacterium UBA5297 | reverse complement strand
CGCCACCGACGGCCCGGTCGCCGGCCAGTGGACCTGCCCCGCGCCGCGCCAGGACGCGCCGTACGCGTGCGCCGCCGGCGCAGCCGACGATCCCTGCGTAGTCACCTTCCAGCCAGAGACCGGCGTGCTGCCCTTCGAGTGGTCGACCAGCGTGTCGCTCGCGCTCCAGGGCGGCGCCTTCGACGCCGCGGCCCGCGTCCTCGAGAGCACCCGGGCGACGAGCCTCGGCGGCCAGCTCCCGACCGACTTCAGCGCCCAGTGGCGCGTCGTGGATCCGCCGCCGCTCGCGCTGCTCGCCGCGAGCCCCGCGCAC
>DHSB01000062.1:10759-28719 GCA_002408385.1 Myxococcales bacterium UBA5297 | reverse complement strand
GCGATCCGCCGCCGCTCGCCCTCGTCGCCGTCTCGCCCGCCGACGGCGCCACCGGCGTCGAGCGCTCCCCTGCCCTGCGCTTCACCTTCAGCGAGCCGCCGAGCTGCGCCTCGCTCTCCGACTCGCTCATCGTCACCCGCACCGTCACGCTCGACCCGCACCCGCGCCTCGCCGGCCAGACGCAGGTCAGCGAGCTGCAGGGAAGCTGGTCGTGCCCGGCCGCGCCCGCCTCGGCGCCCTGGACCTGCCTGCCTGGCGATCCGAACGACCCGTGCGTCGCGACCTTCACCGTCGACGCCGCGCAGCTTCCGTTCGAGGCCTCCACGGTCCTCGGGCTCGCGCTCTCCGGCGGCGACTACGCCGACGGCCAGGCGCTCGGCGGCGGCCTGCTGTACGTCGAGAGCACCCGCGCCACCACTCGCGGCGGCGAGCTGCCGTCGCTCTCCCTCGTCGAATTCCGCGTCGAGGACCCGGCCGCGCAGCTTGTCGTGCGCACCAGCCCCGCCGACGGCGCGACCGGTGTGCTCGTCGCCGCCCTGCCCATCCAAATCGAGCTGGCCGAGCCCCTCGCCTGCAACACCGTCAACGCGAGCACCGTGACCACGAGCGTCACCCTCGCCGACGGCACGCAGGGCACCTACGCCTTCACTCCGGCCTGCGCCGAGGGCGGGACGACCATCACCCTGAACCCGGCCGACCCGTCGCAGCCGTTCCCCTACTCGGCGACCTTCGAGATCCGCCTCGCCGGCGGCGCCTTCGGGCAGGACGTGCCCGCGGCCTGGCCCGAGGACGCCATCGAGAGCGACGACGCGACGAGCCGCAACGGCCAGCTCCCCAGCGACTACGTCTTCAGCTTCGTCACCGAGAACCCGCCGCCGATGCTCGTCAAGGCGACCTCGCCCTCGGGTGACGGGGTGGACGTCGACCTGCTCGCGCCGATCGCGGTGAGCTTCAGCGAGGCGCTCGACTGCGCCTCGGTGACCGGCTCGACCTTCACGGTGACCGAGACCTTCGCAACCCGCGAGGATCCCGACCAGGCGACCCCGGCGCCCGCGCAGGCCACCTGCAGCTTCGTCTGCCCGGACGGCGGCGACGCGGCCGCGGTGCGCTGCGAGCACTCGGCCTTCGCCCAGAGCTCGGTGGTCGAGGTCGCCCTGTCCGGCGGCAGCGGCCTTGCCGACTCGATCCGCTCGTCGGCCGCCACCCTCAACGGCGGCTTCCTCGAGGCGCCCCCGGTCGTCTTCTCCTTCCGCGCCCAGGACCCCGGCCCGCTCGCGCTCTCCTCGACCTCGCCCAACGGCGAGCCGGGCGCCAACGTCTCCTCGCTCAGCGACGTGCGCTTCACCTTCGACCGCGCCCTGCGCTGCGAGACCGCGCTCACCCGCTTCACGCTCGTCGACGAGAGCGACGGCAGTGCGCCGGTCGCCGGCACCCTCGCCTGCACGAACGGCACCGCGGTGGGCCAGGACGTCGACGGCACCACGATCGTCTTCACCCCGAGCGCGCCGCTCGTCGTCGACCACACCTACCGCGCCACTGCGCTCGCCGGCATCGCCGCCGCCGACGCCACCGTCGTCGACGGCGAGGTGATGGGCAAGCTCGAGCAGGACGCGACCATCAGCTTCGTCATCGCCTTCGAGGACCTGCAGATCGTCTCCACCACGCCCAGCGGCACCTCGCACCTGGCGCCCATCGGCACCAACCTGACCCTGCAGTTCAACCAGGACATCGCCGCGGTCTCGCTGGTGCCCTGCACGCCGGCGGTCCAGACGGCCTGCAACTTCTGGATCAACGAGGGCTCGACCTCCGACCAGGCGCTCGCCATCGACCTGGGCTTCGTCAGCTACGACAACGCGAGCTTCGGCATCGTCTACGACCCGAGCGACGCGGCCAACGCCCCCCACCTGAAGGCCGACACGCTCTACACGGTGACCGTGCTCGGCGGCGTAGGCGGGGTGGTCGGCACCAACGGCGTCTCGCACCTGCCGGTCGACTACACCTTCAGCTTCCGCACCTCGAGCAACGCGCTGATCGTCGGGCTGACCCCCGACATCGACGAGATGGACGTCGAGGCCTGGGCGCCGATCTGCGTCGAGTTCGTCGACGCGGTCCTCGTCAGCAGCCTGACCGAGGGCGGCAACCAGATCGTGCTGACCTACGAGGACGCCTTCGGGCGCACCGCGCAGGTCCCGCTCGACGAGGCGAACCCGTACGCCATCGGCGACAAGAGCGGGCTGACCGGCAACTACGTCTGCCTCAACGTCACCGACGCGCCCATCCCGTGCCTGGCCGGCATGCGGCGGCTGCTCTACGCGAGCCTCTACTCGGTCGAGGTCTCGACCGAGGTCGAGATCGCCTCGGGCCAGCGGCTCAGCTCGCCGTTCGCCTGGGACTTCATGACCCGCAACCCCCCGGAGGTCGCCGAGCTGCGCGTGAAGAACTCGGTCATCGACGAGCCGCTCGCCAAGGGCGCTGAGGACGTGCCGGTCAACGCCGCCTTCGTCATCCGCTTCGCCGAGCCGATGGACCCCGTGAGCCTCGACCCGGCGAACATCCAGCTCGTCGCCGAGGGCGGCTCGACCCCGGTGGCCGCCACCATCACGCCCGACGACCCGGCCACCCCGCGCTCGGTGATGATCACCGTCGCCCCCAACCTCGACCACCTCGACGCGGGCGCCGATCAGGGCCGGTACGCGCTGCTGCTGCTCGGCGGCTCGGGCGGCCTGACCACCGGGTCGGGCAACTACCTCGAGAGCGATCTGCTCGTGCGCTTCGAGACCAGCCCGGTCACGCACGTGACGTTCTCGCCGCCCGAGTCCGAGATCACCCCGGGCATCTTCGTGCCGCTCAACAGCCTCGACCGGCCGCTGCACCTGGCCTCGGTGACCAACGAGACGGTGTACGCCACCTTCAACGGCAAGCTCCTCGGCGGCATCGTCGCCCAGAACCCGCTGCAGCCGCTGTCGGCGACCTACATCGCCGTGCCGACCTACAAGCCCAACCAGTCGCAGCCCTACCAGTTCCACTCGACCGACCAGGTGCTCGACTTCCGCGGCAACCCGGTGCCGGCCATCGACTCGGTGCCGCACACCACCGGCAACACCGCCTCGTCGACCGCGATCACCCCGCTGCGCGCGGCGACCTACACCGACGTCTCGCCCAGGGCCCCGACCTCGACCACCAACGGCGACCAGTCGTTCACCCTGACCCTGCCCATCGCGGCGAACCAGGGCCTGCGCGACCGGTTCCAGGGCACCTCGTACTACGCCACCGAGCCGGGCGAGCCCGACGGCACGGTGAGCCTCGAGGCGCTCGGCGGCGCTGGCTGCCCGGACGCCGGAACCCGCCTGGCGCTCAAGGTGCGGCACATCGCCGGCGCGGCCACCCATCCCGACCGCGTGCACATCCAGGTCGCCCGGGCGCCCTACATGAAGGCCGACTGCCAGTACTCGCTGAAGATCCGCCAGTACGCGACGGCCAACATCTACGACTCGCTCTCCGCGGTCACCGGCTGCAACGGCCTCACCGGCGCGCCCCCGACCGACGTCATCTCGTCGGCCTCCTGCGCGGTCGGCGACCCGCAGCCCGGCATGATCTACACCGGCGAGACGGCCGCCCCGACCCTGGCGAACCTGCAGGTGCGCCAGCTCGACGGCACCCTGGTCGACGCCGACGGGGCGACGGGCGTGTTCGGCGCGACCCGCGTCGTCGCCACCTTCAACGAGCCCATCGACCCGGCGAGCGTGAGCGCGGCGACCTTCGTGCTCAACGACGGGACGAACGACATCGCCGGCAGCTACCACGTCGAGGGCGCCACGGTCGTCTTCGCGCCGAGCGTCAACCTCGCGGCGGGCGCCAACTACCTCGTGCTCATCGACGCCGTGACCGACCTCGCGGGCAACCCGTTCGCGGGCGACCTCGCCAGCTTCGACGTCGAGTCCGCGGTGCCGACCTTCGACGAGGTGGCCTTCGACGCCACGCCAACGCGCAGTGCGCCCTTCGGCGAGGTCGCGCTCAGCTTCAGCGAGCCGGTGGATCCCGCGACGCTCAGCGTCAACGCGCACCTCAACCTCGGGTCGGTGTCGCCCGAGGCGTCCGGGAGCCCGCTGTTCGGCTGTGCGACGGTCGATCCGAGTGATCGAACGCGGGTCTTGTGGCGCCCGTCCGAACCGCTGGCAGTTGGCGTCGCGGTGGAGGTGACGGTGAACGCCGGGGCCGCGCCGTCGAAGCTGACGGACATGGCGGGGACCGAGATCGCCCAGACCACGCTCGGCTTCACGCCGTAGCTGGTTGGTGAGCTGGCAAGGAGGGCGGCGGGCCTTTCGGCCTGCCGCCCTCTGTCTTTTCGAATCACTGCGCACCGACGCGTCCGGCAAGAGCGGCACGGTGCAACGGCGACGGGAGCTTCATCCTCCATTCCGCCGCTCGCGCGACGACGGAGCTGGGGTTTCATCCGCGCCTCGGGGCCCACCAAGGCATTAACGCCCGCTCACCCGGACGATGAGAAAGCCGTGCGTTCCGAGCCCCTTCACGTTTTCGAGCTCGATGATCGCTTCGCCCGCCGGCAGGCTCCACCGCGGGTCGACCCGGCAGTAGACGAAGGGGCTCTCACGCGGCAGCGCCAGCAGCTCGCTCCAGGTCCGGCCGTCGGCGCTGCCAAAGAGCCGTGCGCTCAGGTCGCACGGGCCGTAGACATCGCCCCCGGTCTCGCGGGTGGTCCCGAGCAGGAAGCCTTCGCCCGAGAGCGCGTGGACCGAGTAGCTCGGCCCCGGCAGCGGCGCGAGGGTCTCGAGCGAGTCGTCGGTGTGCAGCAGCTTGATCGCCGGGCGAAGCGGGCGATAGAGCGCGTCGGTCCCGAACAGCAGCCCTTTGGAGGTCGCGACCGCGTCGACGAGGACCGCCTCGGTACTCCGCAGCACGGTCTGCCAGCTATGCCCCGAGTCGTACGAGCGGAGGATGCCGCCGGTGTAGTCGCCCATGAACGCCCAGAGCGCGCCGGTCTTCGGGTCGGCCAGCAGCCCGTGCGCGTGGCGGAAGCCCTCGAAGGTGAAGCGCACCGACCAGCTCTCGCCTCCGTCCTCGCTCGCCCAGAGGTGGACGGGGACCACGTCCTCGCCCGGCGTCGCCTGGTACTCGGCGAAGAAGACCTCGCCGCCCAGCTCGGCGATGCTCTCGGGCTGCAGCATGCGTCGGTCGCCAAGCTCGAGCGCCGTGCGCCAGGTGCGCCCCGAATCGGTCGAGCGCGAGAGCCCGTGGCCGCCGCGCTTCCAGGTGCCGGCGAGGAAGGTGCCGTCGGCGAGCACGACGAGGTGCCTCAGCTCGGCGTCGAGCTCACCGCGCCACGCCCAGCTCTTCGCGCCGTCGCAGCTCGCCCACAGCCGGCTCCAGGGGTCGCCGAGTCGCACCGCGAGGATGGCGCCGAGCGGGCTAACGCCGAGCGCGCGGTAGCCGGACTCGACGTGGACGATCTCCATCCGGAGCCCGGCGCCCTCGATGACGCAGCCGGCCTCGAAGCACGGCGGGTCCGGGTTTTGCGCCTCGCAGAGCGGATCGGGTGCGCCGGCGTCGAGCGGAGTCGTGTCCCCGCCGTCGAGGCGATCGCCTATCCCGGCATCGGGCGGCTGGACGGCACCGGCGTCGTCCTCCAGACCGTCGTCGGGGAGTCCCGCGTCCGCGGAGAAGTACGGCGGAGGTTTCGACGGCGAGTACGGCTCGCTTCCCTGCCCTTCGGGCCTGCAGCCAGCGACCAGCCCCACCGCCAAGACCAGCGCACACGAACGCAGCATCGTTGCCCCCTCCGCACCGCCAAAGCCCGCCAACTCGAAGAATGGCTATCGGTCGGAGTCTGGGCCACCGCGCGGCCGGCCGCGCGCCAGGACGCACGCACGGGCCGATGGTCGTTGTGCCGCGGAACGATTGAGTTGTGAGTTTTGAGTTGGGAGTTGGGAGTGAAAAGCCAGGTCCGGGCGGGGCCTTTCGTCTCGCGACTCTCGCTCCTCGACTCTCGACTGATGCGCTCCCTCGCTAGATCCTCGCCCACGGTCATCCGTTCTCTTCCGAGCCGGCCCGCTCCCGGGCTCCTACCGGAGGAAGAGAAATGACCCGCATGTTCGCCGCGCTCCTCACCTGCGCCATCACCGCCGCCGCCCCCGCCCTTGCCCGGTCGCCCGAACCTATCCCCGCGAGCGGGGAGTCGAAGCCGCAGCCCGTGATTCAAATCGCCGTCCTGCTCGACACCTCGAACAGCATGGACGGGCTCATCTCGCAGGCGAAGTCCCAGCTCTGGAAGCTCGTCAACGAGTTCGCCCGCGCCCGCTACTCGGGCCGCGCGCCGCGGCTCGAGGTGGCGCTCTACGAGTACGGCAACGACCGCCTCTCGGCGAAGAACGGCTTCCTGCGCAAGGTCTCGGACCTGACGACCGACCTCGACCGGGTCTCCGAGCAGCTTCATGGCCTGAGGACGAGCGGCGGCGACGAGTTCTGCGGCGAGGTCATCGACGCGGCCACCCGCGAGCTCGAGTGGCGCTCAGGCAAGGGCACGCTGAAGATGATCTTCATCGCCGGAAACGAGCCCTTCAACCAGGGCGACGTCGACTACCAGGCCGCCATCAAGCGGGCGATCTCCAAGGGAATCACCGTCAACACCATCTTCTGCGGCAGCGAGCAGGAAGGAATCCGAAGCGGCTGGAAACAGGGCGCGCTGCTCGCCGATGGCCGCTACGCCTTCATCGACTCGAACCGCCGGGTCGCGCACGTCGTTGCCCCACAGGACGCCGAGCTCGCCCAGCTCGGGCAGAAGCTCAACGAGACCTACGTCGGCTACGGCGCCAGGGGCACCGAGGCCAAGGCTCGCCAGGCGCGCGAAGACCGCAACGCCCTGTCGGCCGGCCAAGGCGCGGGCGTCAACCGCGCGCTCGCCAAAGCGAAGGATCAGTACCGGGCCGAGGACTGGGACCTCGTCGACGCGACCGCTGGGGGCCGCGCCATGGCCGCGGTCGCGCCGGCCGCCCTCCCGGTCGAGATGCAGGCGATGGACGAGACCGCGCGCCAGGCCTTCGTCGCCGAGAAGGCGAAGGAGCGCGACCAGATCCGCGGCAGGATGCAGAAGCTCGAGGCCCAACGCCGCGCCTACGTCGCCGCAGAGCAGAAGAAGCGGGCCGCCTCGGGCGCGGCGACTCTCGACGGCGCCATCCTCGATTCCCTCCAGGAGCAGGCGGCGAGAGCCAGCTTCTCGCTCGAGTAGACCGGCGCTACCCGGCTTGCCGATGACCCGTCAGAACCAGCGGCATGGCTTCGCGCGCCATGCCGCTTTTTTTCTCGGCCAGCGAGCGGAAGAGGATGGACGCGTTAAGCGGAGAATGGACGGCGGAGCTCCAGCTCCGCCACACCTCTCCTCGCCCTCCACTCGTCACTACAACCGGCGCTCCGGCTGCTGCTCCTCCAGCACGTCGGTCGACTCGGGAGGCTCCTCGCGCCGACCTCGCCGCCGCTCGAGCTCCTCGTGGTACTCGTCCAGCTTCGTCTCGCGCGCCCGCGGCACGTTCGACCTGTAGGCCGCACGCATCAGGATGTGGGAGCCCACCGGCACGGTCGCCGCGATCAGCCCCAGGACCAGCAGCGCCTTGGTGATCGCCGTCGTCTCCGGCACCGCCACCGCGAAGGCGAGAAGCAACGAGGACAGGCCGAGCGTCGCCCCCTTGGTCGGCGCGTGGATGCGCGTGTAGAAGTCCGACAGCCTCAGCACGCCCAGCGAGGCGACGAACAGGAAGAAGACGCCCACGCCGATGAGGGCGCTGGTCACCGCTTCACTCAACGAGCGTGCCCTCCAGGTAGAAGGCGATGGTGATCGTCGCGATGAAGCCGAACAGCGCGATCACCAGCACCACCTCGATGTAGAGGGCGCTGCGCATCAGGAGGGAGACGAGCAGGATGCTCCCGGCGAAGTTGTAGCTGATGCAGTCGAAGGCCAGCGCGCGGTCGAACAGCGACGGCCCGATTGCCGCGCGAACCCCGCACAGCGCGATGCTCAGCCCCAGCACCCCGAGCCCGATGACCGCGACCAGGTCCACGCTCATCCTGCCCTCCGGCCGGGCACCGGCGCGCCGGAGGCACGCCGGATGAGCCGCGCGAACATGCGCATGTTGTCCCGGGCGCGCTCGGCGTCCTGCGCATACAGCGCGTGCACGTAGAGCGCGTCACTCGAGTCGTCGATGTCCACCGCGACGCTGCCGGGCGTCAGCGAGACGAGCGCCGAGAAGAGGACGGTCTGCAAGGGGCTGAGGTCGGTCGCCTCCAAGCGGATGAAGGCCGGCTCGAAGTTGGGACGCGGACGCAACACGTCCCACGCCAGGCGCAGGCTCGCGCGCACCAACTCGAACGCGAAGACCACCAGCAGCCACAGCGCCCCGGGCAGCGCGCGCACGTAGCTGTGGCCCCCGACGAAGGGCCGCGCGAGGACGAGGACCAGGTAGCCCACCGCGAAGCCGACGAGCAGCCCGCCGATGCCTCCGTCGGACAGGAACATCCAGACCACCATCAGCATCAGGTTGAGCGCGAGGTAGCTCATCGCGGCCCCTTCGTGGCCAAGCCCGGGCTGCCCAAGACCGCGTCGACGTAGGGCGTGCGTGCCAAAAGCTGACTCGCCGCGGCCTCGGTGTAGCCGAAGAATTGCGCCGCGCCGAGTCCCAGAATCACGGTCAGCGCCGCCAGCGAAAGCGGCGGCCCGACCATCCGCCAGTCGTGGCCGCGCTCGGGATGGAGCTGGCCGCTCGGCGCGCCCCAGAAGACCGCGTTCCAGATCTTGAGCATCGAGCAGAGGGTGAGAAACCCGACCGCGATGGCCACGGTGGTCGTCACGAAGGCCCCCTCGCGAAAGCCGGCGATGATCACCAGCAGCTTGGCCCAGAAGCCGCTGAACGGCGGGATCCCCGCGAGCGCCATCGCCGGGACGAAGAAGCCGACCGCCGCCCAGGGATGGGTCTTCGCCAGCCCGCGCACCTGCCCGAGCCGCCCGCTCTCGCCGATGCGCTCGCAGAGGCCGCCCGACAGGAAGAGCGCCGACTTCGCGAGGATGTTGTGGACGGTGTAGAAGAGCCCGGCGGCCAGGCCGGTGACCGTGAACAGCGCCAGCCCGAAGACCATGTACCCGACCTGGCTGACGATGTGGAACGAGAGGATCCCGCGCACTGTCCCGCGACCGAGCGCGCCCAAGACCCCGAGGAGCATGGTGAGCGCCGAGAGGCCTACGAGCACCGAGAGCAGCGGCCCGGGGTTCGGGCCGCTGATGAGCGGGACCACGCGAAACAGGGTGTAGACCCCGACCTTGGTGAGCAGCCCGGCGAAGAGCGCGGCGCTCGGCAAGGGCGCCTCCGGGTACGAATCGGGCAGCCAGAAGAAGAACGGCACCAGCGCGGCCTTCAGCGAGAAGGCGACCAGCATCAGCGCCACGGCCGCCCAGAAGGTCGGCGGCAGCGGCATCGAGGCCACCCGGCGCGACAGCTCGGCCATGTTGACCGTGCCCGCGGTGCCGTAGACGACCCCGACCCCGACGAAGAGCAGCAGGCTGCCGACCAGGCTCACCAGCACGTACGCGAAGCTGCGGTGGAGCTGCCGGGAGCGCGCCCCGAGCGTCATCAGCGCGAACGAGGCGATGAGCATCACCTCGAAGAAGACGAACAGGTTGAAGAAGTCGCCCGTCACCAGCGAGCCGCAGACTCCGGCCATGATGAGCTGGTGCAGCGGGTAGAAGAAGCGCGTCTCGCGCTCGGGCCGCAGCCCACCGCGGGCGTAGACCAGCGTGGCCAGCGAGATGATCCCCGAGACCACCAGCATCACCGCGCTCAGCCGGTCGACGACCCAAACGATGCCGACGAGCGGGCTCCAGGAGCCGAGCGGCAGCACCAGGATCTCTCCGCGCGCGGCGAGGAGCATCAGCCACGAGGAGAAGAGCAGCAACCCGACCGCGCTCAGCAGCGAGACGCCGCGCTCGAGCCTGCGGCGGTTGCGCAGCGGGAAGAGCAGGATTGCCGTGGCCAGCGGCAGCAGGACCGGAGCGGCGACCAGGTTGCTCATTCTCTCCCCGCCTCGTCGCGCAGGTCGTCGGTGCCCGATTCCTTTCGGGCCCGCGCGGCCATCGCGAAGAGCAGCGCCACCGCGCCCAGGGTGATGACGATGGCGGTGAGGACAAAGGCGTGCGGCAGCGGATCGACCTGCGGCCCGTCCGCGACGCCGACGAAAGGCGCCCTCGCGCCCGCGGGGATGCCCGAGGCGACCAGCACGACGACGTTCACCGCGTTGCTCAGCAGCAGGAACCCCATCGCCAGCCGCTGGGTGTTGAAGCTGAGCATCAAGTAGATGCCGCAGGTGAACAACAGGCCGACGAGGAGGGCGCCCTGGCCTACCATCGGGCCGCCTCCGAGAGCGCGGCGAAGGCGGCCGCCGCCGAGCCGACGACCACCAGGAAGACGCCGAGGTCGAAGGCGAGCGCCGTCGAGAGCGTCAGCCCCGAGCCGGGCAGCGTGGCCTCGGCGTGGAAGTGCGTGAAGAACGGCGCCCCGGTCGCCATGTGCGCGACGGCGGCCCCGACCGCGAGCACCATCCCCAGGCCCCACGCCGGGCGCAACAGCCCCTCGAGCCGGCGGCGCGTTTCGCGAAAGCCGGTGGCGACCGCCTGCAGGAGGATTCCCAGGGTCGCGGCGATGCCCGCGGCAAAGCCCCCGCCCGGCTCGTCGTGCCCGCGCAAGAGCAGGTAGACCGCAAAGGTCGTCGTCACCAAGAGGATGAGCTCGGCGATGTACTTGACGATGAGCGATCTCAATGGACCGCCTCCCGCCCGCGGTACAGGCCCGCGGTCACCAGCGCGATGACCCCGAGGGCGGCGATGGCGAGCACGGTGATCTCTCCCAGGGTGTCGCCGCCGCGAAAGTCGACGAGGATGTCGTTGACGACGTTCTTGCCGCCGGCCTGCGGCAGCCCGAGCGCGAGCTGCTCCTCGCCCGCCCGGCCCGGCGCCTCGTGCAGCCCCGCGCTCCAGGCGAAGACCGCCATCGCCGCGCCCCCCAGCCCCGAGACGGCCAGGTGCCAGGCCTTCTGCCCGCGGCCGCGCCGATCCTTCGTCAGAGGCGGCATGCCGCCGAAGATGAGGACGAGCAGCACGAGCGAGATGGTCTCGACGAGCACCTGGGTCAGGGCGACGTCCGGGGCGCGGTAGACGACGTAGTAGACGGCCACCCCGTAGCCGGAGATGGCGATCATCACCGCCTTCGGGATGCGCCCGCGCAGCGCCACCGCGCCGATGGCCGAGCCGCCGACGAAGACGAGCGGCAGCCACCCGAGCTGAGCCTCGGGCCCCCAGCCGGCCTCGCCGACCGCCGGGAGGCCGCCGTTCCAGAAGAGCGCGGCCGCCATCGCGCCGACCGCGAAGAAGAGCACCACCGCGAGGTAGCGCGGGTGTCCTCCCGCCTGCAGCGCGTCGCCGAGGCGGCCCGCGCCCCGCAGCGTGGCGTGCGCCAGCCCGTCGAACAGGTGCCCTGCTCCTGGGAGCCGCGCCACCCGATAGATGCGCCTCCGGAAGACAAAGAGGACCCCGCCCGCGGCGAAGGTGGCCAGGCTCATCGCGAGCAGCGCTCCTGCCTCGTGCCAGAGGGCGGGCCAGAGCGCCCAGTCGTGCTCCGGCTCGAGCGCGCGCCCGATGGCCCAGGGGGCGACGCCGCCGGCGAGCTGCACCACGAGCAAGAGCGCCGGGACCGCGAGCAGCCAGCCCGAGACCTCGTGGCGCGGCTGGCCGCGGTCGGTGGGCGGCTGCTCGTCGCCGAAGAAGATGTCGATGAAGACCTTGAGCGAGTAGGCGAAGGCAAGCGCGCTGCCGACTACGGCGAGGACCATCCCCGGCGACAGGCTCGAGGTCGCCGCTTGGCTGACCGTCTCGAAGAACAGCTCCTTGCTGACGAAGCCGAGCAGCAGGGGCATGCCGGCCATCGCGAAGATACCGACGGCGACCAACGCGGCGGCGAACGGGAAGCGCAAGAGCCAGCGCTCGGGCTCGAGCGTGCGCAGGTCGCGGGTCCCGGTGCGCTTCTCGATCCACCCGACGAGCAGGAAGAGGGAGGACTTGTAGACGGCGTGGTTGGTGATGTTGAGCAGCTCGCCCTCCAGCTCACCGCCGGCCGCGTAGCCGAGGGAGGCGATGAGCAGGCCGAGATAGGCGGAGGTGCTGTAGGCGAGGACCTCCTTCAGGTCGTGGCTGCGCAGCGCGCTCCAGCCGGCGATGACGAAGGTCGCCATCCCGACCCCGGCGAGCAGCGGCGCCCAGAGCGGCGAGGCGGCGAAGAGCGGGAAGAGGCGGAGGGCGAGGTAGATGCCCGCCTTTACCATCGTCGCCGAGTGCAGATAGGCGCTCACCGGGGTCTCGGCGGCCATCGCCCCGGGGAGCCAGAAGTGGAAGGGAAACTGCGCCGACTTGGTGAACGCGCCGACGAGGATGAGCACCAGCGGCAGCGCGTGGCGCGGGTCGGCCGCGAGCCTCTCGGCGCGGGCCGACCAGGCCGACAGCTCGAAGCTGCCGGCGAGCCCCGCCATCAGCACCAAGCCAGCGAGCATGAAGAGCGCGCCGCCGCTGGTCACCAGGAAGGCCTGGATGGCCCCGTGGCGCGCCTTGCCCTCGTCGAAGGACCAGCCGATGAGCAGCGACGAAAAGATGGTCGTCAGCTCCCAGAACACGAAGAGCAGCAAGACGCTGTCGCAGAGCACGATGCCGAGCATCGAGCCCATGAACCCGAGCAGCAGCGCCCACCAGCCGCCGCTGGCCCGCGGGCCGAGGTAGTGCCGCGCGTACTGCACGATGCCGATGCCGATGAGCCCGACCAGCAGCACGAAGAAGGCCGAGAGCCTGTCGGCCGCCAGGCTCAGGTTGATGCCGAGCGCCGGGAGCCACTCCACCGGGACAAGAAGCGGCGGCCCGTCGGCCACCTGCCGCCAGAGCACGAACCCGAGCCCGCTCACCGCGGCAGGCGCGAGCAGCGCGAGCAGGCCCGCACCCCGGGCCGAGCGCGGCGCGACGAGCAAAACCAGTCCGCCGACGAGGAAGGGCGCGCCAATGATGAGCGAGAAAACGAGCGGCATCTGGGCTCTTCGGCCATCCGGCCGCTCGTGAATCTATGGACCGGGCCCTCGCCTGCAAATCCGAAGCTCTCGTCGCAGTTTTGGCGGCAAGGAGCTTTCGCCCATGGTGCCCAAGCAAGACAAAGCGAGCGTGCAGGAGGGGCGCGCCCTCGCCAACCGCGTGCTCGTGGCCACCGACTTCTCGCGCGCCTCGCGGCGGGCGGCGCGGCGCGCCGTGCAGTTGCCGCTCGCCCGCGGCGCGCGCCTCAGCCTGCTGCACGTGATGCCGGAGAAGCTGCCCGACAAACTGGCGGCCTCGTTCAAGCGCCAGGTGCGCGCGTCTTTGGAAGAGGCCGTCGAAGAGGCGGCCGGCGCCGCGAGGAAGATCGGCCGCGACGACCTTCGCTTCACGCCGCTCCTGAGCCAAGGGCGCGCCTTCGTCGAGATCGTCCGGCGTGCGCGGGCCCTGAACGCAAGCTTCATCGTCATGGGCCGCGGCAGCAGGCCCTCGGGGCTGCGCTCGCGGCTCTTCGGCGCGATCGCCGCCGGCTCGGTCACCGAGCAGGTCGTGCGCAAGGCCGAGCTCCCGGTGCTCGTGGTCGCCCAGGCGCCCTCCAAGCCGTATCGGCGGGTGCTCGCCGCGGTCGATCTCTCCGACGTCTCCCGGGAGATAGCCGACCTCGCCCTGAGCGTCTCTCCCGCGGGCGCCACGCTCGAGCTGCTGCACGCCTACCAGCTCCCCTTCGAGACCTCGATGGAGACCTATCTGCCCGAGGACCAGGTCGTCCAATACCGCCAGGAGCTGCGCCAGGCGGCCCAGGTCGGCACGAGCAGCCTGGTCGAAGTGCTCGAGGCGCCCGAGGAGGTCACGGTCACCGCGGTGGTGCGCCGCGGCGAGCCGCGCACCATCGTGCTCGAGGAGGCCGTGCGCCGCGGAGCCGACGTCATCGTCCTCGGGACGCACGCGCGCACGGGCCTGGCGCACATGCTGCTCGGCAGCGTCGCCGAGAGCGTCCTGCGGCGCAGCCCCTGCGACGTGCTCATCGCACGGCCGGCGCGGGTCACCTTCGAGCTGCCGTAGGCGGGCTCCGGGTGACGAACATCACCCCTGCGCGGCCCCAAAGCTCGAAACCCCGGGCGGCCTTGCTCGAAACGGCGGTTCCCCCGGGTCGGAAGGCCATTTCGGTCCTCGAAACGCCGTTTCCCAGGTCCGACAAGGCCATTTCGGTCCTCGAACGCCGTTTCCGCACGCAGAAGTGGCGTTCCGAGATTCGCGATTCAGTCCTATCGCGGCAGTTCCAGCGATGGCGGCAGCGGAAGGAAGACCCCTTTCCCCGGGTCGCCACCCAACCCCTGCATGGTCGCTCGCGCCGCAGCTTCGGCCCCGGGGGCGACCGCCGAGACGGCGGGGACGCCGGCTCAAGAGGTGTCGCGAAACGTCCCTGATCTCGGTTCGTCCCCCGCTCATTCTGAGCGTAGCTCCCGACGCGCCAGCGGCGGGAGCGGAGCTGAAGGGCCCTTCGACTTCGCCTGCCCCGAGCCTGTCGAGGGGCTCGGGCTGACCGGTCATTGCTCGAAGGATTCTTCGCGACACATCTTCAGTCGCAAGAGCGCCCCAACGCGGCACCGCGGGCCTCTGAGCCCCTACTCGACGACGAGCCTCGCCACCCGCGCGACGCGCACCCCAGCGCCCGGCTCGCCTCCGGCGGCCACCGCGCGCGCGGCGGCCTCGAGCTCCTCGGCCGACAGCGCACGCTCGCAGAAGAGCGCCACGACGACGCGCGCCCCTTCCGCGTGTCTGGCCTGCAGGCGTGTGCTGTAGGGAAGCGGCTCGTCGACCCTGCTCGCCTCTATCCGCACACCCTGGCCCTCGCCCGTCTGCCCGGTGTACTCGAGCAGCCCGCCCTCCCCGCCTTCGGGGACCGAGACGACGGCGAGCCAGGCGCCTGCCGGACCGCTCGAATAGCTGAGTTGCAAGGTGTCGGAACGACGGCAGCGAAGCTCGCCGCTGCTTCCGAAGTCGGTGGTCGAGCGGACCCTCGCGCCGGCACCTTCGCCCTCGATGCAGAACGCACGCACGCCCTCGACCTGCGCCCCGCCCGAAGAGCGCGCCTGGAAACGGTCGGCTTCCCGTGGAACGAGCACGAGCAGCAGCGCCAGCGCTGCGGCCGGCGCCGCGACCGAGGCCGCCTTCCACCACCAGGAGCGTCGAGAGCGCTTCGCCCCGCGTTCGACCGCGCCGAGCCGCGCGAGGACCGACTCGCCTATCCGCTCGAGGCTCTCGGCCGGCAGCGGCCCGGGTTCCCGGCGCATCGCCCGCTGGAGCAGTACCTGGCGGTCGTACTCGGCGCGGCAGCCCTCGCAGGCCGCGAGGTGCGCCCGGAGCCGCTCCCAGTCACTCAGCGAGAGCTCGCCGAGGAACGACCCCTCCAGCAGGCGCGCGAATTCTCGTTTTCCGCAGCCCATGCCCGAACCCTTCGCTAGCGCGAGGCCAGCCCGAATCCCCAGCCTTCTTCCTTCAGGCCGCCGAGATAGCCGTGTGACTGCATGAACGCGAGCAGCCGCTGCTTGAGCCTCCGCTCTCGCCGCCGGAGCTGGATGCGCGTGATGCCCAACCCGCGCGCCGTCGCCTCCTGACTCTGCGCCTGCTCGTAGCGCAGCTCGTAGAGCGCGCGCTCCTCAGCCTGGCAACCCGCCAGAAACTCCGAGAGCAGCCGCGCGACCTCGCGTTGCTCGAGCTCGTCCTCCGGGGCCGGCAGGTCGGCGACCCTGGCGCCCTGCTCGACCGAAGGCGCGGCGCTCGGCACCTCGCGCACCCGCGCCCGCTCGTGCAGGACGTTGCGCGCGATGCCGACGAGGAAGCCCTCGTAGGGCCGAATTCCGTCGTAGGCAGCTCTGGCCGAGGGATCGAAGGCGCGCACGAAGACCTCCTGGACCCCGTTCTCGAGCTCGAAGGGGCTCGTCATCCTGGCCGCGGGCCGACCGTCCGAGCGCAGCCCGGCGTGCAGCGCCGCCGCGATCCTCGCCGCGTAGGCGCGATAGACCGCGAGGAGCGCATCGGGCTGTCCCTCGCGAAAGGCTGCCAGCAGGGCGCGGTCCTCTTCGAGCAGGGGCAATCGCTTCTCCACGTCCTATTGGCGGCGGGCAGCGCCGCTGGATCGCGCGCCCCCCTGAACCTTGAGCCGACCGATCTATCCGATGGGCTCGCCTCCCGCAAAAAACGGCCTCCCCGATCCATCCGCCGCTCGCCAGGCAATGGGTTGAGCGAGCCCTGCTTGCGCCGGTGGCCCGGCGGCGCAAGGCCGCCGGAGCGCGGTCGTGCGGCTATGATGACTGGCAACCTCTCGACTATCGGGGCCCTGCCCATGCGTTGGTGCCTTTTGCTGCTCGGAGTCTGTACCCTCGCCCTCCCGGCGCGCGCCGAGCACCGGCAGTACGCGGTCGTCGTCGGCAGCAACGCGAGCATCGACGAGGGCGTCGCCCCGCTGCGCTTCGCCGACGACGACGCGGCCCGCTACGCCGAGCTGCTCGGGCCGCTGTCGGCCGACCTGGCGCTGCTCGCCGTGCTCGATCAGGATTCGCAGGCCGTCTTCCCCGAGCTCGCCCGGCGCAGCGTCCCGCCGACCCGCCGAGCGGTCGACGAGGCGCTCTCGCACGTCGCCCGCCGCGTCGCCGGCGACCGGGCCGCGGGCCACCAGACCACGCTCGTCTTCGCCTTCGTCGGCCACGGCAACGTCGGCCCGAACCGCGAGGGCTACGTGAGCCTGCTCGACGGCGCCTTCACCCGCTCGGACCTCTTCGAGAAGGTCATCCGCGGGGTCGAGGCCGACTTCGTCCACGTCATCATCGACTCCTGCAACGCCTACCTGATGGTGAACCGGCGCGGGGGCGAGGAGCGCGGGCCGGCCTACGGCGACCTGGTGCGCGGCTACCTCGAGGAGCAGGAGCTGGAGCGCTATCCGCACGTCGGCGTCGTCCTCTCCACCTCGGGCGAGCGCGAGAGCCACGAGTGGGCGGGCTTTCGCGCCGGGGTCTTCTCCCACGAGGTGCTCTCGGCGCTCTCGGGCGCGGCCGACGTCAACGGCGACGCGCGCATCGAGTACAGCGAGCTGCGGGCCTTCGTGGCCGCCGCGAACCTGAAGATCGAGGACCCGCGCGCCCGCCCGGACATCTTCGCGCGGCCGCCCGCCCGCGACCGCGCCCGCCCGCTGGTCGATCTGAGCGCGCCGGGCTTCGAGCGCTTCCTGCTCTTCCCCGCCTCGTTCGCCGGCCGCTTCTACATCGAGGACAACCGCGGGGTGCGGCTGTTCGACTTCAACAAGGCCCCCGACCGCAGCGTCGCGCTCGCCCTGCCGCGCAAGGCGCGCTACTTCGTGCGCACCGAGACGACCGAGGCCTCGGTCGAGCTCGCCGCCCGCGGCGTCGTCGACGTCTCGGCCCTCACCTGGCGGCCGCTCGCGCTCGCCTCGCGCGGCAGCATCGACACGACCTTCCGCCGCTCGCTGTTCGAGGTTCCCTACGGGCTCGACTTCTACCGCGGCTACGCCGCCACCTCGGGCGATCTGCCGGTGGGAGAGCCGGTGAGGCGCCCGCCGCCATGAGCGCGTTCGCTCCGCTGGCGGCGCTGCTGCTCGCGGCGGCCGCACCCGCGCCTTCGGTCGCGCTCCTGCCGCTCGAGCCGCTCGGAACCGGATTCGAGCAAGCCGTCGAGATGCAGGGAGCGGTGCGGGTTTCGCTCGCTGCGCTCGAGGGCCTGCGTGTGCTCGATGAGGATGCGACCCGCCGGGCGCTCGACGAGGAGCCTGCGCTCGGCGCGTGCGCCGAGCCGCAGTGCCTCGCCCGGGTCGCGCAGCTCCTCGGGG
>DHSB01000062.1:10365-10625 GCA_002408385.1 Myxococcales bacterium UBA5297 | reverse complement strand
CGGGTCGCGCAGCTCCTCGGGGTCGACTTCGTCGTGACCGGGGTCGTCGGCGGGCTGGGCGGCTTCCGCTCGCTCGTGCTCAAGCGCAGCGATCGGCTCGGCAAGGTGGTGGCCACCGTCAACGAGGCGCTCTCCGACGAATGGCGGCAGCAGGTCCCCGGGCTCGTCAGGGCGGCGATGGAGTCCGTGCCGCGCGCGCCGGCCCCGGCGCTCGCGCTGCAGGCGCCCGAAGCGCCGCGCCGGCCCGAGTGGCGGGGGCC
>DHSB01000062.1:9764-10173 GCA_002408385.1 Myxococcales bacterium UBA5297 | reverse complement strand
TCAGGCGCCCTCGCGACTGTCGCCATCGGGACGGGCTTCGGCCTTTCGTCCCGATCGATTGCCGGCGACATCGAGCGCGCCGAGACCGGCTGCGCGGGGACGGGCGGCGACTACGCGAGCTGCGTCGCTGCGCGCTTCGAGACCGGCCGCTCGCGCGCCCGGATGGCCAATGTCTTCCTCGGAATCGGGGCCGCGCTCGCCGTCGGCAGCGCGGGCCTCTGGCTCTGGCCGGACGACGAGCCCGTGACGATCGGCGTCGGCCCCGGGCCGGCCGCACTGGGATTGAGCGCACATGGACGCTTCTAGGTTGGAGCCGGTCACCGGCGCCCACGAGCGGGTCGCGGGGCTTTCGATTCCGCCAACCGTCTCGACGATTAAGAGCCGCATCCCCGGTCACCCCGAGCGTAGG
>DHSB01000062.1:0-9584 GCA_002408385.1 Myxococcales bacterium UBA5297 | reverse complement strand
CGACTCCGCTCCCGCCGCTTGCGCGTCGGGAGCGACGCCCAGGGTGAACGGGGGGTGGTCCCGCTCCTCATCGCACTCGCCATCGCGCTGCTCGCCTCGGGCTGCCGCTTCGCGCCGGAGCTCGGCTCCTATCCCTCCTGCCGCGAAGGCGCCTCCTGCCCGATCGGTTACCGCTGCGTCGTCGAGGAGGGCGTCTGCGTGCGCGAGTGCGGTGAAACGGGCCTCGATTGCGAGGGGCCCGCGACCGACGCCGGGCTCGACGCCGGGCTCGACGCCGGCACCGCCGACGCGGGAGCCCTCGATGCCGGCCTCGACGCCGGTTCCGAAGATGCCGGACTCGACACCGAGCCGCTGCGCTTCATCACCGAGGCTCTCGAAGCCGCCCAGGTCGACTCGACCTATGTCCAGGTCCTGTGCGCCGAGGGCGGGACGGGCCGCATGCGCTTCTCCATCGTCGGAGGCGGAATGCCCGCGGGCCTCAGCTTGATGCAGGAGGGCACGCTCGGCGGCACGCCGACCGTCGCGGGCTCCTCGTCCTTCGTCGTCCAGGTGAGCGACGAGGGCGTCCCACAGCAGGTCGCGGCCCGCAGCTTCTCGCTCACGGTCAATCCGGCCAGCGGCACGCCCTTGACCATCACCACGACGAGCCTGCCCGCCGGCGACGAAGCGACCGCCTACGCGGCCCAGCTCGCGGCCACCGGTGGAACCGAGCCCTACACGTGGAGCATGACCGGCGCGCTTCCGGCCGGGCTGGTCTTCTTCAACGACGGGCGCATCGAGGGCACGCCCGCGAGCGCCGGTGAGTCGACCCTCGACATCACCGTCCGCGACTCCGATCCCGTCGCGGCGCAGTCGTCGCTGCGCACCTTCGTGCTGCACGTGCAGCCGGCCTCCGGCGAGGCGCTGGCGATGGTGACCGACGCGCTGCCCGGCGGCGAGGTCGGCACCTACTACCTCGCGGAGCTGACCGCGAGCGGCGGGGAAGCGCCCTACACCTGGAGCCTCACCTCCGGCAGCAGCCTCCCCGCGGGGCTGACGCTCTCGGGCAACATCATCTCCGGCTCTCCGGCCACCGCGGGCGCCACCTCCTTCGGTCTGCAGGTCGCCGACAGCGCTGAGCCGCGACAGCTCGCGACGCGCTCGTTTTCGCTCTCCGTCGTCAGCGGCTCGACCGAGCCGCTCTCCATCACCACCTCGTCGCTCGCCGACGGCCGGCTCAACTCCGCCTACAGCCAGACGCTGGCGACCTCCGGCGGCACGCCGCCGGTCAGCTTTGCCCTCGCCGGCGCGAGCGAGCTGCCTCCGGGGCTCTCCCTGGCGACAGGCGGGCTCGTCTCGGGGACCCCGGAATCGGCAGGCTCCTACAGTTTCGCGGTGGTGGCCACCGACGCGACCGAGCCGGCCGCCCAGAGCGCGACCCGCAGCTTCACGATGACCGTGACCGCCGGCGGCGGCACCAACGCGCTGTCGGTGGTGACCTCCGTCCTCCCCGACGGCAGCGCGGGCCAGGCCTATGCGGCGGGGCTCACTGCCTCCGGAGGCCAGCCCCCGTACTCCTGGTCGTATGCGGGAACGCTGCCCTCTGGAATCGAGCTGACGAGCGAAGGGGTTCTGCAGGGCACGCCGAGTGAGGCGAACGAATGGCGATTCAGCGCCAAGGTGACCGACTCGGCGCAACCGCCACAGTTCGCCTCGAAGGGCCTCGTGCTCATCGTGCAGCCCTCGAGCCTGCGCATCGATACGAGCACGCTGCCGCGCGCGACGCTGGGCGTGGCCTACCGGGTCCAGATCAACGCGAGCGGCGGAGTCCCGCCCTACGCGTTCCGCGTCTCCTCGGGGACGCTGCCGCAGGGTTTGAGCCTGTGCGGATCGAATCCGCCGTGTGCGAACCCGGGCGAGATCGCGGGCACGCCGGCGAGCCGGGCGCACAGTCCATTCGAGATCGAGGTGAGTGACTCGTCCGCCCCGCCGCAGGCGACGCGGCGCGAGTTTTCGATCGATATCGATTAGCAACAGGGGCGGACGTCGAGACGGCGACCTCCCACCCTGTTCCGAGGAGGCGGCAGTCCCGTCACGCGGCTGACGATCCAAAGGTGACGCCCGGGTGCAATGGTCCTTCGTCCTGATGCGTGTCGAGGCGCCGAGGGGCTGATTGAGGGCCGTTCAGCAAGGAGGATGGTGATGCGAATCCTGTCCATGCGGAGGGTTTTGACTGCAGCCGTCGTCTCGATTCCGGTTCTCTGGATCGGGTGCTCGAATTCGGAGGTGCCCGCCGTGGCCTCCTGCTCGAGCGACTCCGACTGCCCTGGCGGCCGCTGCGAGGGAGGCCGCTGCGCGCCCGTTCCCGATGCCTCGACCGAAAATCCGGACGGCTCGGTCGACGTTCCCGACGGCTCGACGGATCCTGCCGACGCATCGGTCGATGCGCCGGATGCCGCCGCCGACAAGCCCGACGGATCCGTCGAGGAGCCGGACGGCTCGGTCGTCTGCACCCCCAGCGCGCGCGTCGAGTCGACCTGCGACGACGGGCTCGATCAGGACTGCGACGGTCTTGTCGACTGCGCAGACTTCGACTGCGTCGACCGCGCCTGCGACGCCAGCGGGGGCGTCTGTTCGGGAGGCGCGTGCGTCTGCGCGGGCGGCGCCACCGAGGCGCTCTGTGCCGACGGCGAGGACAATGACTGCGACGGCAAGGCCGACTGCGAAGACGCGGACTGCGACGCGAAGGCATGCGGGCCGCAGCTCGTCTGTGCGGGCTCGGCGTGCACGGCCCCTTGCGTCCCGAGCGGCAACGTCGAGGCGAATTGCGGCGATGGGATCGACGGGGACTGCGACGGCCGCATCGACTGCGGCGATGGCGACTGCAGCGGCGAGGCCTGCGGCCCGGCCGGCATGGTCTGTCTCCACGGCGGCTGCGCCTGTCCCGGCGGTGAGCTGAGCGAGACGAGCTGCGACGACGGGCACGACAACGACTGCGACGGCCGCGCGGACTGCCTCGACGACGACTGCCAGGGACGCGCCTGCGGCCCGGAGATGACCTGCCTCGACTCGGTCTGCGAGATCGGTTGCAGCTCCAGCGAGCCGGCTGAGCAGACCTGCGGCGACGGGGTCGACAGCGACTGCGATGGGGCGCTCGACTGCGACGACCCGGACTGCGAGGGGCTCTCCTGCGGGCTCGGCCAGCTCTGCCTTTCGGGAAGCTGCCAACAGGTGTGCGTCGTGGACGAAAACGAAGAGGCGAGCTGCGCGGACCGGCGCGACAACGACTGCGACGGCACGGTCGACTGCGCCGACTCGGCTTGTGGCGGGGTGGTTTGCGGCCAGCAGCTCTCGAGCGACCCGCTCTACTGCTGCGAGGGAGCCTGCACCCGCGAGACGGCCTGCGACGACGGCCGCGACAACGACTGTGACGGCGCGGCCGACTGCGAAGACCCCGGCTGCCTCGGCAAGACCTGCGCCGAGGGCAAGCTCTGCGATCTGACCGGCTGCAACGGCACCTGCGTCGCGCTCCTGCCGACCGAGCTGCGCTGCGGCGACGGCGTCGACGACGACTGCGACGGCGACGTCGACTGCGAGGACGCCGACTGTGACGAGGAGCCGTGCGGAACCCTCAAGAGCTGCATCGGCGGGATCTGCGCCTGCGCAGGCGGGGAGAGCGCCGAGGTGAGCTGCGCCGACCACCTCGACAACGACTGCGACGGACAGGCCGACTGCGCCGACTCGGACTGCACGGGTCTCGAGTGCGCGCTGGGCGGCTTTGGCGCCGGGACCTGCTGCCTCGGCCAATGCAAGAACGAGCTGGCCTGCGACGACGGGGCCGACAACGACTGCGACGGCAAGGTCGACTGCGCCGACGAGACGTGCGAGGCGCGCGCGTGCGGCGCCGACAAGATCTGCGAGCGGGGAAGCTGCGTGAGCGCCTCGGCGTGCACGCCGACCGAGAACAACGAGTCGAGCTGCGACGACGGCGCCGACAACGACTGCGACGGCAGCCTCGACTGCCTCGATCGCGACTGCCTCGGAGAGGCGTGCGGCCCCAACGGCCAGGTCTGCACCTCGGCCAGCGGCGGGGTCGCGGGCTGCGTCTGTCCGGGCGGCCAGGCAGCGGAGGTCACCTGCGGCGACGGCGGCGACAACGACTGCGACGGCGCGGTCGACTGCGCGGACACCGACTGCGACGGCATCACCTGCGCGCAGGGAATGGTCTGCGCCGAGGGCGTCTGCGAAGGCGCCTGCACGCCGACCGAGCCGGCGGAGCAGAGCTGCGGCGACAACATCGACAACGACTGTGACGGCGAGCTCGACTGCGCCGACAGCGACTGCAACGCGCTCGACTGCGGCAATAGCTGTTGCCAGAACGGCGCTCCGGTCCCGTGTGCCTGCAGGGGCGAAGCGTGCCGGCCGGCGGCCCCGTGCAACGGTGGGGGTTGAGGCTCCTGACTCCGGCGCGCCCGCGGGCGCGTCCAGGCAGTGAAGGGAGTCGAGACTCGGCCCGCGGTCGGTGAGGCGGGTGCGGCTTGGTTTGCGATGGGCCGCGCCCGCCGCGCGGGAACACGCCCGGGGATACGCCGCTTTGCGCCTACGCTGCGGAAGCCTGCACGCCTCCCCCGCGGACCTGCGTTCCGGGGATGCATCGCCTCACGCCTACCCTGCAGACCTCCGCCACCTAGCCTGCAGTCCTCCGTGCCTACCCCGCGGACACACGAGCCGGGGACGCATCGCCTCGCGCCTGCGTTGCTGGCTGCTACGCCTCCCCCGCACCATTCCTTGCAGCGGAGCTTCGGCCTGGGGCGACCCCGCGCTTGCGACCGCCCGAGTGCCGGCATCGCCCATCGCCGCCTACTGCCTCCGTTTCCCCAGGAGCATGCCCACGCCAAGGCCCAACCCGAGCGACACGGCGACAGCGCCGACCGCGTACCAGAGGCCGCGCAACCCGGTCGCCCGATGAATCCCGTCGGTCAGCAAGGGAGCCACCACGCGCGGCGCCTGATGCGGCGGGATCTCGCCCTCCTGTAGCAGTGGCCGGAAGCGGGCGACCGATTGCACGTCGAGGGTCGCGGCGCCCTCGACGCCATAGGTCTGGTGGCTGTTGTAGCCCCAGTCGAGCAGCTCGCTCTCGCCACCGGCCACCGTGGTGATCACGTGGCGGTTGCTGCGTCCGCCGAAGTAGTGGCCTCGCTCGCCCGGCGAGGTGCCGTACCCGGCGTTGGCGTCGATGGGAACCCAGCCGAAGCCGGGGAAGAAGGCCTCGGCCCAGCGATGGAAGACGTGGTCGTAGCTCGCCTCGTCGCCGCGCTCGGACAGCGCGCCGACGTAGCGGGCGGGGATGCCCGCCTTTCGCAGCATGGCGACGAGCGCGAAGGTGTACTCGCTGCAGCTCCCGGTGCCGCGCTCGAGCACGGCCGCCGCGTTGTTCCAGCCGCCCGAGCGGTCGTAGACGATGCTCCGCGTCAGGTGCTCATAGATCGCTCGCGCCCGGTCGTAGGGCGCCAGCTTGCCGGCGGTCAGCCGGGCGACAAGCTCGCCGAGCGCCGGGTCCTCGAGGTCGTACTTGCGGTCGTCGGCGAGGTAGGGCGCGAGCGAGGGGTCGAGCGGAAGCGGCTCGCCGACCATCTCCGGCACGAGCTGGAAGCGGGTGCGGTAGACCGCGAAGTCGCCGCTCCAGGTGACCCGGCGCACCTCGCCGGCCGCCAGCGGCCCGAGCTCGAAGACCGCGACCCGCTGGCCCCAGCGATCGGCCACGACGCGCTGCGGCTGCGGCTCGAACTGCAGCGGGCTCAGGATGTGCTGGCCGGGCAGCTCGCGCGGCAGCGCCACGTGGGAGACCAGATCGACGATGCGCCCCGCGCCCTCGGCCCGATAGGTCACCTCGTAGGAGACGCGCACCCGGCGCTCCTGGTCCTCGACGTACGGAGTCCCGTCGGGCAGGGAGAGCTGGTAGAGCCGCTCGGTCTGGTAGTCGGCGACCCAGAGCGCGCCCTCGAGCACGGCGAGGCCGCTCGGGTACGGCCCGGGCGCGCGGACCGGCAGGAGGACCTTCCCGTCGCGGCGATCGACCATGTACAGCTCGTCGGTCCCGTGGTCGGCAATCCAGAGATAGCGCCCGTCGAAGGCGAGGTCGGTGGGCGCCTTGCCCGGCGCATCGAACGACTGGATGGTCGTGCCGTCGACCGGATCGAGCCGGTGGATCTTCGCCGCGCGCTGATCGACAACCCAGAGGTGGGCGCCGTCGTGGACAAGCCCTCCGGCCCACCGCTCGTAGTACGGCAGGTGCGAGAGGTCGGGGCCACCGCTCAGCTTGCGCCGGGCGATCCAGCCCTTGGAGCGA
The DNA here is from genome assembly GCA_002408385.1 of Myxococcales bacterium UBA5297. GTDB lineage: Bacteria > Myxococcota > Myxococcia > Myxococcales > UBA5297 > UBA10939. Next base: position 3,256 of record DHSB01000062.1, on the reverse strand, counting down.
TCCGCGGTGAAGAGCAGGCCCTCGTGGAAGGCGACGCCGGTGGGCAGGTCTCCCGGCGACTCGAGCTTGTCGGCAACGGTTCCATCGGCAGGCCGCACCTTGACCACGGTGCGCGTCGCCATGTCGGTCACCCAGAGGAACTGGCCGTCGGAGGCCATGCCGGTCGGCTCGCGGACCGGACAGGGCAGCTCCTTGAGGATCTGGCCGGCGTAGCCGAGCGCGGAGAGCGGCAGCGCGAGCGCGAGGGCGCAGGCCACGGCCGACATCGACCCGAGGGTCACCTTCTGGACGGTGGACTTCATAGGCGGCGGACTCTAGTCCGAAAAGAGGTTGCAGACGTAGCCCCGCCAGGCTCCCGGGCCGGCATGCCGCAGGCGGCGCGCCACCCGAGCGCGGTCAGGCGCGCTCGACCGTTGGGCCGGGTGGCGAGACGGCATCGGAAAGCCAAGCATGGCCGACGAGCCGCCCGTCGGCGCTCGAGGCCACTCGGCGCAAGCGGCAGAGCAGAGATGGGGAGGCACGAGGCCGCCCGCCCTCGTCCCGGGGGGGCCAATCGGGCGGCTTCCTGGAATTGCCCGATGTCCAGAAGGCCACTACTCTTGCCAGACCACCGTCCCAGGGAAGGCTCGAAGGCTCATGGAAGGCGCCTATCCGATTCACTACCTGTTCCGCATGAGCGAGGGGACCGAGGTCGAGTTCACCGTACGGCTCGACCCCGAGACGTTGCTCAACGTCGCCCCGCTGCCGGAAGCAGCGCCTGAGTGGACGCGGCTCGAGTTCCAGAAGTGTCCGAACTGCTCGCTCGCCCCTCAGCAGATGCCCCTGTGCCCCACCGCGGCGCAGCTCGTCGAGGCGGCCGCGGGCTTCTCGCAGACCCTATCGTTCGAGGAGGCCGAGGTCCGAGTCGACGTGCCGGAGCGCTCGATGTCGGCCCGCACGACGGTGCAGGCGGGCCTCAGCTCGCTGCTGGGCATCTACATGTCGACCAGCGGCTGCCCCATCTTGGCGAAGCTGCGCCCGATGGTGCGCTTCCACCTGCCTTTCGCCACTCCGCTCGAGACGATGTTCCGCTCGACCTCGATGTACCTGGTGGGCCAGTTCCTGCGCATGCAGGAGGGCCACGCGCCCGACTGGACCTTGGCCGGGCTCGCCGACACCTACCGGGAGACCGCCGAGGTCAACCGCGCCTTCGCACGGCGGCTGTGGGCCGCGAGCGAGAAGGACGCGAACATCAACGCGCTCATCCTCCTCGACGTCTTCACCAAGGCGGTCTCCGACTCGATAGAAGACCGGCTCGTCGAATTGAAGAGCATCTTCTCGGCGTGGGACGGACCGGCCGGATAGGCTCGCCGCGGGATCGCCGGCGTGTTCGCCGACCAGTCGCGGAGCGCCGGCGTTGAGCCCATCCGTCTCGGGTGACAGTGGCGATCCCACTCTCTTGCCGGCGAGGACGCCGGCACGAAGGCGCTCCGGACCTCGCGCTGCCGCGGCGGGCCGGCACGAAGGCTCACGAAGGCCGGCGCTCCCGGTTCCCTTCGGCCGCCTCCTACCCTTCCCCCGCATCGGGGCCGAGGCTGCGCACGCTGATCGCGCCTTCGGTCCCGATGGTGTGGACCTCCACCGTCAGCTCGGGCGCCGCGACATCGCGGGCCTCGATGACCGCCTGCGAGATGCCTCCGCAGCACGGCACCTCCATCCGCAGCACGGTGAGGCTCTTCGGATGCGCGTGGAAGACGATCGCCGCGAGCTTCTCCCGGTAGTGGTCCAGGCTGTCGAGCTTGGGGCAGCCCACGACGACCGCGCGTCCGGCCAGATAGCGCTGATGGAAGTCGGGCACCGCGAACGGCACGCAGTCGGCGCAGACCAGCAGGTCGGCGCCCTGCAGGAAGGGCGCGCGCGGGGAGACGAGGTGGAGTTGGACGGGCCAGTGCCCGAGCTGCGACGGGCCGCTCGCCGCGCCGGGCTCGGACCGCGGGGGCTGCTCCGCGGTGTTGAGCATCCGCTGCGCCGAGCCCGGGCAGCCGCCCCCCGCGTGATGGGCGTGGGAACCAGCGGCGAGCGTACGGTGCGCCGAGCCGGGGCAGCCATGGGCAGCCGGGGCCTGCTTGCTCGCCTCGAGCGCGGCGACGTGCCGCTCTGCGGCCTCCATGTCGAACTCGGGGGCCTCGCGCTCGACGATCTCGATGGCGCCGCGCGGACAGTCGCCGAGGCAGGCTCCGAGCCCGTCGCAATAGACCTCGCTCACCAGCCGGGCCTTGCCGTCGATGACCTGCAGCGCTCCCTCCTTGCAGGCGGGCACGCACGCGCCACAGCCGTCACACTTCGACTCGTCGATGGTGATGATTTTGCGAAGCATCCGTCTCCTCCAGCGCCGGGCGTTCGTGCCGCCGCTTTCGCGCGAGTGGCATCTGTCCCGAGCCTGTGATTAACAGCCTCGCGCAACGCGCACTTGCAGTCCTTGACCTGGATCAAGAGGAGGAGGGTTTGGTGACATCGCGCTCGGTGCGGATGGCGGAGATCGTCAACGCGTGCGGCTTCCTCTCGCAGGTCGACCCCCAGGGCCGCGCCCGCCTGCTCGCGATGGCGAGCTACCACCAATTCCCCAAGGGCAAGCTCATCTTCCGCCAAGACGAGCCGTGTCCGGGCGTCTACATCGTGGGCGACGGGCGGGTGCGCATCTACAAGGTGGGCCCCTCGGGCAAGGAGCACGTGCTGCACCTCGCCGGCCCGGGCCAGACCTTCGCCGAGGTGGCGGCCATCGGCGGCTTTGCCTGCCCTGCCTTCGCCGAGGCCATCGAGCCAACCGACTGCGTGCTGCTGCCTTCGGCGCCGTTCAAGCGCGAGCTCGACGAGCGCCACCAGCTCTGCCTGCAAATCATCGGCGGGCTCACCTCCTGGGTGCGCCAGCTCGTCGGACTGATGGAGGACCTCGTCCTGCGCGACGCGACCAGCCGGGTCGCCCGATACCTGCTCAACACCCTCGGGAGCCGCGAGGCCTCGGTGAAGCTGCCGAGTCTCAAGAAGCACCTCGCGAGCCACCTGAACCTGACGAGCGAGACGCTCTCCCGCTCGCTGCGCCGGCTTGAGGAGGCCGAGCTCATTGAGCGCACCAGCGACGGGCGGCTGCGCATCGCCGACCCTGACGGGCTCGAGGACGTGAGCGTCGGCAAAGCGCCTCGCTTCTGAGGCGCCGGACGACCGGGCGCCGCGCCGCGCGCCCGCTCGTCTTCGGTTGCCGCCCCCGCGCGTTCGCGCC
>DHSB01000171.1 GCA_002408385.1 Myxococcales bacterium UBA5297 | reverse complement strand
CCTAGCCGTGTCAAAGTCGGGCGTGAGCTGCTCCCACAAAACGCGCACGGTGCCGCCGAGACACCGGCGGTAGCGATGGACGGTGGGAAGTGATGGACGGCGGAGATCCAGCTTCGCCAACGGGTCGGCGGCCCGAGCTCGCGGTGAGCCGGTGCGCCCTCTTCTCCATTCACAAACAACCAGCCGGCCTGAGGACCGCGCGAGCGTGCGGTCGGCTAACGCCCTTGATCTTCCCGGACTTTTTTCGGCCATCACCGCGGCCTTTCCAGCCGGCAAGCGCTCCAAAAGTCGGGCTGTGGACAAGTCCTGGGAAAACCGTTGGCTACTCTGTGTGTCCTGGTCGGAGTATCTGTTGACCGGCCCGACACCCGACTACTACACAGGCAACCACCGGCTCGTACCCAACAGCCTGGGGACGGGGATGGCGACTGATTCCGCACACTTCAGTACGTTGTCCACATCTCCACAGGGCCTACCTACTGCTTCTAGATCCTGATAGAAAGATCCTTCTCTCTTCCTTCCGCAGGGGAGCGCCTCCATGGAATTTCGCATTGCCGCTGAGGAACTGGCCAAGGCCCTTCACCGGGCGCAGGGCATCGCCGAGCGCAAGACCACCATTCCCATCCTCGCCAACGTCCTCATCCAGGCGAAGAAGAGCGGGGTCAGCCTGACCGCGTTCGACCTGGACATCGGACTGGTGAGCGAGCACCCGGCCGAGGTGCTGCGCGAGGGCGCGATTACCTTGGCCTCCAAGCACCTCTTCGACATCGTCAAGGCGCTGCCCGAATCGCAGGTCACCGTCCAGCTCACCGGCGGCACGACCGTCGAGATCTCCTGCGGCAACGCCCGCTTCAAGCTGCTCGGCATGCCGGCCGAGGAGTACCCGGCGCTTCCGAAGGAGGAGAAGGCGAGCCTGACGCGAATCGATGGGCGGGTGCTGCTCGAGATGATCGAGAAGACGAGCTTCGCCATCTCCACCGACGAGACGCGCTACATCCTCAACGGCCTCTACTTCGAGAGCCCGGAGCCCGGCGCGGTCCGGGTGGTGGCGACCGACGGCCATCGGCTCTCGCTGGTCGCCCGCTCGATGGAAGGCAGCGAGCTGAAGCTCAAGCACGGGGTCATCATCCCGCGCAAAGGTCTGTTCGAGCTGCGCCGCCTGATTGACGAGGCGCCCGACGCCGAGTGCTTCCTGGGCTTCACCGACACCTCGGCCATCTTCAAGAAGAGCGGCCTGTCGATGATCATGCGGCTCATCGACGGACAGTTTCCCGACTACCAGGAGGTCATTCCTCAGGAGAACAAGGGAGCTCTCACCCTGCCGCGCCAGCGGCTGCTGGCCACCCTGAAGCGAATCAGCCTGCTGTCGGAGGCGAAGTCGAACGCGATCAAGATCGAGCTGACCGAGAACCAGCTCCGGGTCTCGAGCCAGAACCCGGACCTCGGCGAGGCGCACGAGGACTTGCCGGTCGAGTACAGCGGCGGCAAGGTCGAGGTCGGCTTCAACGCCCGCTACCTCGTCGACGTGCTCAGCGTCGTGGGCGAGGACGACGTCAGCTTCGAGATCGTCGACGACCAGAGCCCCGGCGTGGTTCGGCCGGCGACCGATCGCGGCTACACCGCGGTGATCATGCCGATGCGCATCTGAGCAACCGGGCGCACGAGGCTGTCAAGGCTGGGGCGTAGGGGGCTGCGCCCCTTCTTCTTTTTCGGGCAAGGGCGCCGGCTCGAGGTTGACCTCGGTGAGGACAACCGGAGGACGCTCGAGCGTGTGGTGCAGCGTGCAGTGGCGCGCCGCCCGCTGTGCCGCGGCGAGCCGTGACTCGGGCAACTGGGGCCAATGGATCTGCATGTCGATGCGCCCGATGCGAAAGGGCGGCTCGACGTAGTCCCATTTCACCCGCACGGCCAGCGAGTCGGTGGGGGCGTCGATCTGCTCGGCGTAGGCGATGAGAGCCGAGGCGGTGCAAAGCGCGAGCGAGTTGGCGAACATCTGCATCGCCGAGTAGTGCGCGTGCACGCCGGGGGCGACCTCGACCTCGAAGCCGGGCGAGTCGAGCTCGAAGAGCGTCAGGTCCGTCGCGCCGTTCAAGAGGATCCTCATGTCAGGAGGATGCGAGTGGCTACGGCCTCGGGCAATGGATACCCCCGCGCCTCTGCTCGATTCCTGAGTTGGGAGTGAGAAGCCAAGCCCGAGCCGTCGACTCTCGACTGCCGCCTCGATCATCCGGTCCCAGCGCAGCTCGTCCCTCCTCCTAGGGTTCTTCGCGAGCGCGATCACCACGTCGGCCATCTTCGGTGACGACCCACCAAACGCAGCCCTCGCCGAGCGACGACAGGTCGAAGTCGGGAGCCGAGTTCATGAAGTCGATGGCCTACGGAACCCCGCCGCGGATCGCCCACTCGATCGTGTTCATGTCGTAGCCGAGCGCCCGGCACAGCTTACGCGACAGTCCGGAGAGCTCGTCGACCTGCTCGCGCGCGAGCGGCGGCATCGACTCGTCGGCGCACACGTAGCGGTCGTAGTGCCAGCGCCGCGGGTCCCACAACGCCGGCAAGACCTCCTCCCTTCCCACGACGATGCAGCGCACGTACTGCGTCCAGGCGATCTCTTCCTGGAGCGGCATCGTCTCGCAGCCGCTGCGGTCGTAGGCTCCGAAGAGCTCCTCCAGCGAGCTCACCCGGTGCACGTCGCCCCAGCCGCCGCAGCAGTGCGGCTTGAGGTACATCGGGAAGCCCAGCTCGTCGGCGATGCGCTGCCAGTCGATGGGCAAGGCGAGGTTGGTGAGCGACTCGCTCGTCACGCCCTCGCCCCACGAGTGCGACGGCAGGACGAAGGTGCGCGGCACGTGGATGCCGAGCCGCTCGGCGAGCGCGGCGTCGAAGAACTTGTCGTCGGCGATGCGCCAGAACGGATTGTTGACCACCCGCGTGCCGGAGAGCGCCGCGAGCTTGAGCACCGGCTGGTAGCAGGCCACGTCGTGGGGAGATGCGGTCGACGAACACGTCGTAGTCGGGCGCCCGGTCGTGGCGGGTCGCGTCGATCTTCGCTTAGCTCGCTTCGACCCCGGCCTTCCTCGCGTTCACCTCGGCGATGAGGGCTTCGGGGAAGGTGCGCTCGCGCCCCACCAGCAGGCCCACGCGCAGCGTCATCGTCTCCTCCGTCGAATCACCAGCCGAGCCGCTGGCCGAGGTAGTGGTCGAGCATCCGGTGCCAGCTCCACCACTCGTGCGGAATGTCGCGGCCCCACAGGTCCAGATTGTGCGGGATGCCCTTCGACCACAGCAGGGTCGAGAATCGCTGCGAGGCGCCCGGCACCTCCCAGTCGCCCTGCCCGGAGACCAGGTGGATCTGCGAGTGGTTGCGCAGGGTCTCGAGCTGAGCGTGGTCGGTCATGTTGGCGACGAACCACATCGGGTTGTTGAAATAGACGTTCTCGTCGCTGTAGCCGTGCAGCAGCCACGACAGGTCGTAGAAGCCGCTCATGCCGACGAGGCAGTCGAACAGATCGGGCCGGCGGAAGAAGAGGTTGGCCGCGTGGAACGCGCCGAAGCTCGCCCCGGCGACGCCGATGCGCGCGCTCTCGTCCTTCACGCAGTCGCGAATGTGCGGGACGAGCTCCTCTTCGATGTACGCCGAGAAGGCCGCCTGCCGCGCCGACTTCTCCGGGTAGCTCACCCAGGAGTTCATCCAAGCGTGGTTGTTGATGCTGTCGACCGAGAAGATGCGCACCCGCCCGGCCTCGAGGTGGTGGCGCACCGCGTCGATGAGGCCGTAGCGCTCGTACTCGAGGTGGTCGGCCTGCGCGGTCGGCAAGAGCAGCAGCGGATGGCCCCAGTGACCGTACTGGACCAGGGGCATGTACATGTTGAGCCGCGGGCTGTGCCACCCGTGGATTTCGCGCCTGAAGAGATCCATGTGCCTCTCGAATCGACTTGCCGAAGAGGCGAAGGAAGATAGCAGATCAAAGAATCGGAAGCGTCGCCGGGGCGGTCGCCCAGCGGCTGCGGGCGCGCCGCGCGGCCCGGCGGTAGACCTCGACGTAGCGCTCGGCCGATTTGCGCCAGCTAAAGTCCTGGCTCATGCCGTTGCGCATCAGGCGCCTCCAGAGCTCGCGGTCCCGGTGACAGCGGGCGGCCCAGCGCACCGTGTCGCGCAGCGCGGTCGGCTCGGCGGCGTCGAACGAGAACCCGGTGGCGTGGTCGGCGTTGGAGCCGTCGTAGCCGACCACCGTGTCAGCCAGGCCGCCGACGCGGCGGACGATGGGCGGGGTGCCGTAGGCGAGCGAGTAGAGCTGGTTGAGGCCGCACGGCTCGAAGAGCGAGGGCATCAGGAAGGCGTCGGCGCCTGCTTCGATGAGGTGCGCGAGCGGGTCGTCGAAGCCGAGGTGCGCCCAGAACTTCCCCTTCGACTCGCGCGCGTGGAGGCGAAACCGCTCCTCGATGTGCGCGTCGCCCGAGCCGAGGAGCACGAAGCGGATGCCGTCGGCGAGCAGCTCGTCGAGCACCGGCAGCAACAGCTCGTAGCCTTTCTGAACCGTCAGCCGGCCGATCATCCCCACGACCAGGCCCGGCCGGTCGGCGTCCATGCCCGCCATGGTGAGAAGTGTCCGGCGGTCCTCGAGCTTGCCGTCGAGGTCGTCGGCCGAGTAGCGGAGCGGGATGCGGGGGTCGGTGGCCGGGTTCCACACCTCGGTGTCGATGCCGTTGACGATGCCGGCCAGCTCGCCGACGCGGTGGCGCAGGATGGGGCCGAGGCCGAAGCCGCCCTCGGGCGTGGTGATCTCCCAGGCGAAGGTCGGCGAGACGGTCGTCACCTCGGTCGCCGTCAGCAGGCCGGCCTTGAGCAGGTTGAGCGCGCCGTTCCACATCAGCGCCGGGAGCCGCAGCGCCGGGAGGCCGAGGTAGTCGAAGTCCTCCGGGCCGAAGACGCCCTGGTAGGCGAGGTTGTGGATGGTCAGCACCGTCACCGTGTCCGAGAAGCCCGGGTAGCGCCCGCGGTCCCAGGCGAGCGCCATCGGCGCGAGCGCGGTGTGCCAGTCGTGGACGTGCAGCACGTCGGGGACCTTGCCGAGCCGCTGCATCCCCTCGAGCGCTCCGCGCACCAGGCAGGCAAAGCGCACCAGCCCGTCGTCGCGGCCGTCTGGCGCGAGGCCGTAGAGGTGGGTGCGGTTGAAGAAGCGGTCCGCCTCGACCAAGCGCACCGGCACCTCGCCTCCCGGCAGCGAGGCGCGCCACAGCGTCACCGGCTCGCGCAACCCGCCGAGGCCGACCTCGAACGCCTCGCTCTCGCGCTGGGCGGCGAGGCCCCGACGCCGCAGCTCCGCGCGCGCCTGCCGGTAGAACGGCATCCAGACGCACACCTCGTGGCCGAGCCGCGCCTGTGCGACTGGCAGGCTTCCGACCACGTCGCCAAGGCCGCCCGCCTTCGCGAACGGGGATGCCTCGGCGGATAGGTGCGCGATCCTCATGTGGATGGGCCAGCGTTTCGCCTGGCTCCTTGTTCGTCAAGCTGCGAATCCCCTCTCCTGGGGGGCAGACGGGCACTTGGGGGAACGCGCCAGCGGTGGAAGGCTGCCGGTTGTCGCGACTTCCGCCGGGTCGGAAATGAGCAATCGACCGGGTCAAGAGGCGGAGCGGGCCCCCGCGTCTGGGGACTAATTTAGTAGGCGAGAGGCCGGTCACCTGCCGATCGGGAACCAATTTAGTAGGCGAGAGGCCGGTCACCCGCCGATCGCGAACAACTTAGTAGGCGAGAGGCCGGTCACCCGCCGATCGGGAACTAATTTAGTAGGTGAGAGGCGGTCACCCCCCGAGCGGCGACTAACTAAGTAGGTGAGAGGCGGTCACCCCCCGAGCGGGAACTAACTAAGTAGGTGAGAGGCCAGTCCTCCCTCGCCCCAGGACTTTCTGCATCGGCGGTCGAGGCTTTGCGGCCCTTCGCCGAACCGCGCAGGCCTCAAGGCGAACCCTGTCCAGACCCGTCGTCGTCCTTCGGGAAATGCCGAACCCCGGTACGGCCGACCTCGCGGTCTTCACGAGCGCTCGGCAGGCAATCACTGGCGAAGGCGAGCTTAGTCGGCGCTCGAGAATCCTTTGACCTGGCCTTGAGCGAGGTCGCGACTCGCGGAAAGCCTCGGGGTATGGCGTCGCCGAAAGCGGACCGCTATTCGCGGTTGGGCTCCTCCGGCTCGTTGGCGGCGGGCGAGGGCGGCTCCTGCTTGCTGGGGCCGCCGTGGGTGCCGAACTGGCCGGTCCCGCGCCTCTGCGGGAAGAGCCTGTCGGAGTGAGCTTCGCGCGACTCGGCCTGGCTGTCGCCTGAAGCGGTCTTGCCCTTGTTCGGCTGGTCCTTGTTCGCCATCTCTCGCCCCCTCGATCGCGAAACTAGCCACCTGCCCGCTGGTCGAGGAGCACCGGGCCCGCGGCCAGGTCTCTGCGGAATCGGTTCGGTCGAGGGGCGGACTCGACTCCGAGCCACGCGCTGGTCGCCTCTCCGCTCCTAACCAACAGCCACCGGGTGTCGCGCGCGGTGGGAGCGCCGCCGTCTCGACGGCCTGCGCGCGCGGGTGACGACAGGAAACTCAGCTCCGGGCCGAGGCCTGCGCCGAGCGCATCGCCTCGCGGCGCTGAGCCTCCTTTTCGATAGCCTTCCACGTGTCGAGCACGCCCTTGCGGTCGGCCTTCTTGGCGATGAACCCGGGGATCGCCGAGCCGGGATCGACGACGAAGGTGTAGGTGGCGAGGCTGGCGCCGCCGGGCAGCGGCTTGACGTGCCAGCTCCCGGTGTTGTGGTCGATGCGCACGACCTTCTTGAACTGCTTGAGCTTGCCGGGCACCGCCTCCCAGTGGTTGCGAAACTCGCCGCTGCCGTCAGCGGCGACGCTCCTGTCGAGCTTGACGTCGAGGACGTAATCGCGGGGCGCGACGAAGGGCGGATAGATGCGCGTGTAGGCGAGGTGGCTGCCGTCGGGCTTGGCCTCGAAGGCTTTGGAGATCTTCACGTAGGGCATGAACGACGCGAAGCTCGCCGAGTCCATCAGCGTCGCCTGCACGTGCTCGACCGGCGCGTCGATGCGGCCCTGGGCCCAGACCTCCTTGAGGCCTCCCGGCAGGTCACGCGACTTGATCTTGGTCGGCCCGCTCTCGACGGTCTTCCAACCGCCTTCGGCAGCGAAGGCCCTCGCGGCGCTGAGGACGAAGGCGGCGGCGAGGAGGAGGGAGAGGATCTTTCTCATGGATCTCCGGGACACGGCGGAGCGCGCAGGGTGCGCGTCGCCTGGCGGTTCGATGGACCGGCACTCAGAGCCTGCGGCCGCGGAACGACGACGCGCGGGGGCTGGTGTCCGGCAGGCCCATGGGAACCGTGGGGCTGTCGAGGAAATTCGGGGACGAGTTGTGAGTAATGAGTTCTGAGTTGGGAGCGGGTGCAGAGGCTGATGCCGATCTTCTGTTCGACGCCCCGCGGGCGGACTCACAACT
>DHSB01000025.1:7586-9952 GCA_002408385.1 Myxococcales bacterium UBA5297 | reverse complement strand
AATTTAATTTAATATAATATCGCGGGGTGGAGCAGTCTCGAAGCTCGTCGGGCTCATAACCCGAAGGTCGAAGGTTCAAATCCTTCCCCCGCAATGACCGCCATCCCGCGCCGTCCTGGGAGCCTCCTGGGACGGCGTTGCGGTTTCTTGGGCCCGCGGACACAGCTCGCGCTCGGCGATGTCGAGGCCCCACTCGGCCAGAGCGGCGTCCCGCCATGGCGCACGGTCGTCTTCGCGCTCTTCGGGAGCGAGGAGCAGCGGCTCTTTGGCTCGAGGCACGGCGCCGAGAACGAGCCACTCCTCCCCATCGCTTCGACCGCGCTGATGGTCGCCGTCGACTTCGTCGGCGAGGGCGAAGGGCCTTGCCTGACCAACGCCGACGAAGACGCGCTGTGCCAGGCGTTCCTCGGCGATGCGCCGAGCCGTCCGAAGGTCCCGGTCACCGCGGTGGGACTATCGGGGCCAGCGCGCGAGCGAGGACTGGCCCTTCCTCTGGGCCCGGCGGCCCGCGTATCGGTTCCTCGCCAGCGGACGGCACCACCCGCTGCCGAGCGACACGTTCGAGACGCTGCGGCTGCCGGCGGCTCAACGGGTCGCCGATGTGTGCGTCGACTGCGATCGCCGCGGTCGCGTGCCGAGTGCCGTGCCCGAGCGGGTTCGCAGCGGGCCGCTGCTCCCTCCCCGCGACCTCCAGGCGTGGTAAGGGTGCTGCGCGAAACAGTTGGCGATTCCGCGCAGGCCCTACCCTCGCCTCGGAGAGCTCCAATGCCCGCATCCTGGTACGGCGTGAAAACCATCTACCGCATCGAGGCCACCGGCCGGCCCAAGGGCGCCGACGAGGCGTACGACGCCGAGGCGACCCTGCTCGAGGAGCGGATCATCCTCGTCCAGGCGACCTCCATCCAGAAGGCCATCGACAAGGCCGAGCGCGACGCGCACGAGTACGCAGACGGCTTCGAGCACGAGAACCCGTATGGTCAGCAGGTTCGTTGCCGCTATCTGGGCGAGTACGACGTCTTCGAGATGCTCACCAAGCCCGCGGATAGGGTCGAGGTCTATTCGCGCACCGAGCTCGTCTCCAAGAAGGTGAAGGACAAGACCCTCGGCGACTGGGCCTTCGGCACCGAGGACGAGAAGGAAGCGCCGCTTCGCAAGAAGTTCTTCGCGCGCGAGTAGCCCGACGAGGGCGACAAGCAGTCTGCGGAAGGGCGGCATCGTGGCCGTGCCCGGAGCCTCCGAACGGTTGGAGTCGGGGAGCTGCGTCTTTCGCCGGCGAAAGCCCGCTGCGCCGGCCGCGGTGCAAAGGCCAGCGAGCAGGCGGAGGGAGGAAACCCGGTGGCGCGCCTCGTCTCGCGCGCCGAGCCGATGAACCGCCCGGGAAGCGCCTTGTTCCTCACCTCGAAACGTCCGGTTGCGGACCTTGGTATGGGCGGGTAAAACGGCCTCTCTTCCTAGCAAGTCTTGCGGGCAGGGAAGCGTGACTTGGGGGCCCGAGCGGGAGCGCAATGGCAGTCGATTCGACCGAGCTTGTCCGAGTCATTGCCGAGGCTGAGGACATCGCCTCGAGTGTCGGCCAGAAACTGACGACCGCACACCTGCTGCTGGCCGCCTTCACTGTGCCCAACCGCGCCCAGATCCTGCTCAACGACCGCGGCATCGACGAGGACGCGCTGCTCGAGGCGCTCACCCGCGCGCCGAAGGAGCCCGAGCACCTGCTCCGCGAGCTGCTCGACCGCGCCCGCGAGATCGCCCAGGGCTGCGGCTCGCCCGAGACCGACTGCGGCCACATGCTGATCGCGACGACCCGCACCCGCGACTGCCTGGCGCTCCAGCTCCTCACCAAGTGCGGGGTCAACGTCTCGTCGCTGCGCAACACGGCCCTCTCCTACTACCTCGGCGGCCACATGCCGCGGCGCCTGGCCAACGTCAATCGCGCGCCGCTGCCCCCACCCTCGCCCACTTCTCTGCGCTCCTGGCCGCACGCGCGGCCAGTGTCGGCCCCCGCGCCGACCATCGCCCGCGCCGCGCCGCTGCCCGAGCCGGCTGTCGAGCCCCGCCTGGACCCGACGCCCGAGCCCAGGACCGAGCCCAGGATCGAGTCGCGCATCGAGTCGATCCTCCCCGACCCGATCACCGACCCCGAGCCCGCGCCGCGCTCCAAGTCCAGCCCGGCCTCGAGCTTCGCGCTCTCGGAGAAGGAGTACCCCTCGCTCTGCTCGCTCGGGCGCAACCTCACCGAGCTCGCGGCGCTCGGGCGCATCGACCCGGTCATCGGGCGCGACCGCGAGATCGACGAGATCATCGACATCCTCGGCAAACGGCGCACGAACAACCCCTGCCTGCTCGGCGAGCCGGGCGTGGGCAAG
>DHSB01000025.1:0-7462 GCA_002408385.1 Myxococcales bacterium UBA5297 | reverse complement strand
AACCCGGTGCTCATCGGCGAGCCGGGCGTGGGCAAGACCGCCGTCGTCGAGGGGGTCGCCAGCAGGCTCGCCGAGCTCGCCGCGCGCGGGGTCGCCGAGCGCATCATCGTCGAGCTCGACATGGCCTCGCTGGTCGCCGGCACACAGCTCCGCGGCTCGTTCAGCGAGAAGCTCAACCTGGTCAAGGACGAGGTGCGCAAGGCCAACGGCCGCGTCGTCGTCTTCATCGACGAGATCCACACGCTCATCGGCGCCGGCTCGACGGGCGAGGGCCCGCAGGATGCGGCCAACGAGCTGAAGAGCGCGCTCGCCCGCGGCGACTTCCCCTGCATCGGGGCGACGACCCACGACGAGTACCGCAAGTTCATCGAGCAGGACCCCGCGCTCGAGCGCCGCTTCACCGCGGTCCACATCAACGAGCCGACCGTCGCCCAGACCGTCGAGATCCTCTCGGGCATCATCTCCCGCTACGAGGATCACCACGGCGTGCGCTTTGAGCCCCAGGCGCTGGAGGCCGCCGCCTCGTTCGCCTCCAAGTACGTCTCCGACCGCTTCCTGCCGGACAAAGCGATCTCGATCGTCGACCTCGCCGGCTCGCGGGCACGCCGCGAAGGCTGCGAGCGGGTGGGGCCGACCGAGATCGCCCGCATCGTCTCGCGCCTGGCCGGTGTGCCCGAGGAGCGGCTGCTGCTCTCGGATTCGGACCGCCTGCTCAAGCTCGAGGCCGAGCTGTCGGCCCGGATCATCGGCCACGAGCCGCTCATCGAGCGGGTCGCGCAGGTGGTGCGCCGCAACTATGCGGGCTTCGCCTCGCGGCGCCCGATGGGCTCGTTTCTCTTCCTCGGCCCGACCGGCGTCGGCAAGACCGAGCTCGCCAAGGCCCTGGCCGACGTGCTCTTCGGCGGCCGCGACGCGCTGGTGCGCCTCGACATGAGCGAGTGCTCCGAGCAGCACGGCGTCGCCCGGCTCATCGGCGCGCCGCCCGGCTACGTCGGCTTCGGCGAGGCCGGCCAGCTCACCGAGCCGGTGCGCAAGCGGCCCTCCTCGGTCGTGCTGCTCGACGAGATCGAGAAGGCGCACCGCGACGTGCTGATGCTCCTGCTGCAGGTGCTCGAGGAGGGGCGGCTGACCGACAGCAAGGGCCGGCACATCGACTTCTCGAACACGGTCGTCATCCTCACCTCGAACCTGGGCGCCGAGGGCTTCTCGAAGAGCAGCGCGCCGGTCGGGTTCGGGGCCAACGGCGACTCGCGCAAGGGCGAAGAGCGCGCGCTCGAGCTGGCGCGCGCGCAGGTGCCCGCCGAGCTGTGGAACCGGCTCGACGAGCGGCTGTGCTTCAGGCCGCTCGAAAAGCCGCAGGTCTCGCGCATCGCCGAGCTGCTGCTGGCCGAGTCGGCCTCGCGGCTCGAGAGCGAGAAGGGGATCCGCTATTTCGCGGGCGCCGAGGTCATCGAGCACCTGCTGTCGCACGGCGGCTTCGACGCGAGCCTGGGCGCGCGCCCGATGCGTCAAGCGGTCCAGCGGCTCGTCGAGGCTCCGCTCGCCGATGCGATCCTCCTGGGGACCTTCAATCCAGGCGACCGGGTGAAGGTCGGGGTCGACTGCGGCGCGATCGCCTTTCGACGTTCCTAGGGGCGCGTCCTCGGCACCGTCTCGAGCTCGGGCAGCGTGTGTCGCTTCAGAGCACGCCCGCTTCCCGGCATAGCCGAGGTTACCTGCGGCCGCTTGCCGTCTCGACAGCCCCGGTGGCGGCCATGCCCTCGCGTGCCCAAATCCAGAGTCGAGCTGGCCCGCCGGGTACGGCCGAAGCGGCCGGGAGGCGCCTCGACCGCTGAGCCCCGGGGGCGAGAAGGCGCATGTGCCACCTGCTGGCGATACCCGGGGTCCTGGTGCTCCTGCTGCTGGCTTGGGAGCTGCTCGTCACCGTGACGAGCTCGGGGATTGGGTTCGCTACTCGGAGGGTCGAGAACGGCATCTGGCGCTTCTTGCTCCTCTCGTTTCGCATTACCCGCTCGCCCCACATCCTGACCTGGGCGGGCGGGATCGCGCTCGTCGGCGCCGTCAGCTTCTGGGGGCTACTGCTGTGGCTCGGCTGGATGCTCGTGTTCTCGAGCTCCACAGGGGCCATCGCCGATACGACGACTGGGACGCCGGCCAGTCTTTGGGCCCGCTTCTATTTTGTGGGCTTCAGCCTGGCCACGCTGGGCATGGGGGACTTCCGCCCGGTCGGCAGCCTCTGGCAGGTGATGACCGCCGTCTGCTCGTTGATGGGGCTAATGGTCGTCAGCTTCTCGATCGCCTATGCGTTGCCAATCATCAGCGCCGCGGCCTCCAAGCGCAGTCTCGGCACGCTCATCTCCACCTTCGGCCGCACGCCCCAGGACATCGTGCTCGCCGCGTGGGACTGCGACGAGCGTGGCAACAGCGCTCTCGGCTCCCACCTCGTCACGCTCGCGCCGCTGCTCGCGCGGCTTGAGGAGCAGCACGTCACTTACCCGAGTCTGCACTTCTTCACCGACCCGCATCACGAGAAGTCGGCCCCGGTGAACATCGCGGTCCTTGACGAGGCGCTGACCATCCTCGAGCTGGGCCTGACGGGGGCGAACAGGCCCGACAAGATGCAGTTGCGGCCGGTGCGCGAGGCCATCTTCGAATTCCTGGTCACCCTGCACCGCATCTACATGCCGCCTGCGACCGTGCCGCCGCCGCCCTCATTGGCCAGGCTGCGGAAGGCAGGCCTGCCGGTGGTCGACGACGCCACCTTCGCCGAGCGCTGCGCCTCGCTGAAGCATCGCCGGCAGCTTCTCGCCGCGCTCCTCGCCGCCGACGGGCTGAGCTGGGATGCGGTCGCGTCGCGGAAGGTCGCGGCCAGCCGCTCAGAGCCAGAGCGCGGCGTCGAGCACTGATTTGACCGGCGGAGCGGCGTGCGCCCGGGGCTGAACGAGCACCCGGCCATGGCGGCCCCGGCGGTCGTCGGCTCAGCCCGCGCAGGCGACCTTGAGCGTGATCGAGTCGCCCATTCGCAGACGGCACTCGCCGGTGAGCGTCACCCGCGCTCGGGTCGTGGCGGTCGCCGGCTCGAAGTCAAACCCGTCGTCCATCTTGCAGGTGAGCCGCTGGCCGCTCTCGCGCGAAAGCTCGACTACCAGCAAGTGCCCGTCCGGCGGGCTCTGCGGCAGATCGAGCGTGTGGGGCGCGCTCACGAGCTCGGCGATGCCGCGCAGCGTGTCCGCGTAGTCATCTTTGCAGATCGAGTCGATGAGCCCGTACTCCCCCATCCCGTCGACCGCTGCTTTGTAGCGCACGGCTACGCCATAGGCCTCGTCGGCGTCGCCACGGCATCGGGCCGGCTGGCGATCCTCACCGACCGCGCCGATGACCGCGAGGAAGACCTCGCGCTGCCGGCCAGCGCCGGCGCCGTCGTCCATCGACTTGAAGAAATCGACATAGCTCTGAACAGGAATCAGTGCCTCCCGGCCCTCCGGGACCTCGCAGACGTTGCGCACGCAAGCTCGTCCCAAGGCCGGCGAGAACGAATCCCGCAACACGCAGTAATTGCCCTCGCCACCGCAGTCCGCGTCGCTCGCGCAGCTCCGACCGCAGGTCGGCTCGATGAGGAGAGTCTCGGGGGTCGGCGCCGAGCAGTCGTCCTCGTCCGAGAGGATGACGACGAGCAGGCGCGAGCCCGGGCGCAAGAACCCTTGGTTGCCCGGTGGCTCTGCGCTCGGAGGCGTCGAGATCAACGGGTCGGAAACCGCGCGCCGCGCCGCCTCGAGCCCCATCTCCTGTCCCGAGCCGTCGGTCCCCTGGTCGAGCAGCGCTCTCACCTTGTCGAGCCAGGCATCGCCCATCGTCTCGAGGTCGCCAGAGGAAAGGACCGGGCCGTCGGTCGCCGGGAGGCCTCCGCGCTGCAGGCGTCCACTTTCGGCGGGGAACTCCAGGAGATCGGTCGTCCGGCCGTCGCAGGTCGTTGCGTACTGGCTGATGCCGGTGGTGACCACGCCGATCTGGAAATCGTTGGCGACCGGTCCGGCGGCGAGCGTCGAGACGAAGGTCTGGAGCTGGGCGATGACCTTCTCCTGCTCCTCGCGCATGGACCGTGAGTTGTCGATGACGAAGAGGATGTCGGTCGAAACGGACGGCGGCAGGCGCAGTTGGCTTTCACAAGAATCGATCACGCCTTCGGGAGCGCCGCCGCAATCACAGCCGACCGACGTGGCGCAGAGAAGGAGCATCGACAGGCCGATTCGGGCTGGGGCGTTGGAGCGAGCCATCAGGGCACCTCGACTTCTCAGGCTAGGGTCGGACAGTGGCGAAGCGAGGGCTCACCCACGTCCCGCCAGTCCCACGCACGATTATGAACGCTCACCTCCTGCTCTGCCAAAGACACGCAGGCCGCCCGCTTCAACGCCCCTTGGCCGGCCGGCCACCCTGCCAGCATTGCGGCCCTATGCTCGGTCGGCTATGAACAGAGTTCGTAACTGCCGAAAGGTGCTCCGTCCATGAAGAAGCTCGCTCTCACTCTCGCCGTCGTAGCATCGCTCCTGCTGGTGCGCTGCGGTGCCAAAAACGACGACGGGGGCGATGCAGGCACCGCCGTCGACGCGGCAGCGCTTTCGGACGCCGGCGCCAGTTCGGACGCCGGCGACGAATTGGACGCGGGGGACGGTTTCGACGCGGGTGACGGTTTCGACGCGGGTGACGAATTCGACGCGGGTGACGAATTCGACGCGGGTGACGAATTCGACGCGGGTGACGAATTCGACGCCGGTGACGAATTCGACGCGGGGGACAGTTTCGACGCGGGTGACGGCTTCGACGCGGGCTTCGACGCCGGCTCGGGACAGAGCACCTTCGACCCATGCAGCTTCAACTCGGACTGCATTCCCTCGGAGCGCTGTGAATGTGACGAAAGCACCGGCTGCTTGTGCGTCATTGGCGAGCGGGGAACCGGAGTCAACGGGGTCGATCGCTGCTCCGATGAGAACGACTGTGAGAGCGCCGTCTGTCTCGAGGGCCCTGGCGATGTTCTCTACTGCTCGGGACCGTGCGTGACCGCCGATGACTGCGGGTCTCAGCTTCCAATTTGCGCCGATATCGCTTTTGTCGGTCGAATCTGCATTCGCGACCCCGGCTCGGCCTAGAGCCTATTCACCGCCGAGAGCCAAGAGCGCTCTTCGGAACGCGACTCGGGGCTCCGCGAAGTTCATTCCGCGCTTTCGCAGGGATCGGCAGCGGTATCTCTGTCCAAATCCGACCTGAGAGGCGAAGCCGCGGGTCCTTCGACTCCCGGGCTCCCTTGGTCGCCGCGACGCTCGGGATGACCGATCGAGTCAAATTCGCTTGGACAGGACCGGAAGGACTTCCGGCGCTCGCACGGACCGAGGGGGCGCCGAACGGCCCGCTGCCCGTGGTGGTGCAACCCCCGGCTGTTTCCGACCGCGAACCGCGGGCTCATCGGGCGCGACAATGCTCCGTCATCGGAGCTTTTTCGGCGAGCGACCGAAGGCTCGTGCCAGCGCTCATTCGGAGCGTTCGGGAACGAAGCCGACCGTCAGCCGAACAGGCTTGCGACAGGTACGCCCATGCGCTCGAGAGGCTCTCGCAGGTCGCCAGGGAGCGAAGCCGCAAGGCCAAGCGGCTGACCGGTCGCAGGGTGCTCGAATTGCAGCTCGAGCGCATGCAGCGCGAGCCGATGCAGTCCGTAGTCGGCACGAAATAGGCGATTCAGCTCGCCGCGCCCGTAGTTCACATCGCCGATTATCGGGTGGCCGAGATGCTTTAGGTGGCGCCGCACCTGGTGCAGCCGGCCGGTAAGCGGGCGGGCCTCGACAATCGAGAACCTCCCAAAGACGAACAGCCGCCGGTACTCGGTAACCGCAGGGACGCGGGCGCCGCCTTCGCTCCTTGGAACCGGGGAGTCGATTGTGCCCTCGTCCGGCGGCACGCCACGAACCAGCGCGACATAGCGCTTGGCGACTCGCCCCTGCTCGAAGGCGGCGCTGAGCGTCCGCGCGACCTCGGAGCTCAACGCGAAGACGAGCGCACCGCTGGTGCCGCGGTCAAGGCGGTGTACCGGGAAGACGTAGCGTCCAATTTGGTCGCGCAGGAGCGTCATGGCGACGACCCGGTCGTTGTCCCACCCCCGGTGCACGAGCATCCCCGAAGGCTTGTTCACCACGGCGAGCGCGTCGTCGCAATGGACAATCTCCAATCCAGAAACCGCCTTTCGCTGATCCACGTCGCCCTCGAGCTGCATCCCTGACCATCGACTGCGACCTTGCGCCAAGCATCTCCTTTTGCCCGGGCAACTAACTGCGCGGCGAATCTGCTCCGCCTAGCGTCGACGGTTGGCTTTCTCCTTCGCCTGGACGCCCAGGACGTACAGCGCGATCCGCTCCCGGTCCTGATCGCTCAGTCCGACGAACTTGAGGGCAGCGCTGGTGCGCGAGGATGCTCCATTGACTTTCACGCCACGGCGAACGACTTCGGCGCGGCACTTCAGCAGTTCGCCGCCCAGTTCGAGCTCCACATCGACCATCTCTCCGGCCCTCGCCCTGCTGTCGCTGACCACCATGGCTCCACCGGCCGAGATGTTTACCGTGCGGGTTTCTTCTACGTCCTCGCCACCGCCAAGCCGGATGAGGCACTCGGCATCGATGCGCACGTCCATGCGACGCTGCCGGTCTTCGGCTGCGTCGCAGGCGATTTCGACCTCGGCCGCTTCCGCGGTTCGCCTGAGCTCGCTGACCCGTCCCGGTACCAAGATGACCGACGCTTCCCGCGGAAGCTCTACTCTGACCTTGGCATCCGTTTGAATCTGCTCGAGCTCTCCGTTGAGACAGCGGACGACGGCGATGAGCCGTCCCTCCTCGGCCGCGAGGACCTCGACCGGGTGCGTTGCCCCGGTCTTCTCGTGGATCAATGCCCCCTTCTGCAGCCCTGCTGCAATCGCGTCCTGGAGAACCTTGAGTTTCTGCAAGCAGACCTCCTGGCAAACCGAGGTGTCTTCTAGGGTACTTCAGGAGCGCCTTCGGAAGCACACTCGGCGGCTGGGAGCAGGCATCGCTTTGGCGCCGGCCAGCCCGAGATCCACCTAACGGCGGCGACAGGATCCACCGCGACCTGAGGCGGAGTCGATCAGCGCGGCGCCCAATTCGCGTGGGGTTGCCGGGCGAGCGAGCGTCCAGGGATGGGCGCGAAGCGAGAAGACAAGCGGAAGATCTGCGTGGTCTGCGGACGCAAGTACCTGCCGGCCGCCTCAGCGGCCGCTCATCAGAAGTGCTGCTGCGCCGCGTGTCGCGCGAGCCGCAGGAAGGCGCTGGCCCGGGAGCGGCGTGCGGCGAATCTCGTGAAGTCGAGAAACGCGGAGGCAGAGCGCCAGCGTCGGTCGCGGGCGAAGAAGAAGAAGACGCAGGGGCCCTCGCCGCCGACCGAGTTGCCGCAGGTCGTTGAGGAGGCG
>DHSB01000143.1:40222-41566 GCA_002408385.1 Myxococcales bacterium UBA5297 | reverse complement strand
GCTCCGGCAGCAGGGGCCACGCCCGCGGCTGCGGCCCCCGGGGCCGCGGCTGCCCCGGCGGCGGCTGCCACTCCGGCCAAGAAGTAAGGAGTCTTCGGCGGCGGGCGCTTCGGCGCTCGCCGCGGTCGTCGCGGCATGAAGCTGATCGTCGGTCTTGGCAACCCTGGGCGCCGCTACGAGGGCACCCGCCACAACGTCGGGTTCAGGATTGTCGATGCCCTGGCGAGCGAGGCAAGGATCGGCTTCTCGGTGAACAAGTTCGACGCCGCCTACGGCCAGGGAACGCTCGAAGGACAGAAGATCGCTCTGCTCAAGCCGCAGACCTTCATGAACCTCTCGGGAAGCTCGGTGGCTCCGGCTGCGCAGTTCTACAAGGTGGAACCCGAGGATCTCATCGTCGTCCACGACGAGCTCGACCTGCCGTTCGGTCGGCTGCAACTGAAGCGGGGCGGCGGCACCGGCGGGCACCGCGGGCTCAACTCGATAGTCGAGCGGCTCGGCAGCAGCGACTTCATCAGGGTTCGGGTCGGCATCGGCAAACCCGATTCCAAGGAGAGAGTGGTCGGGCACGTGTTGTCGGGCTTTGGAAAGGACGAGGCCTCGGCGCTCGAAGAGGTCGCCAAGCGAGCGGTCGACGCGGTCCGCACCCTGCTGCGCGAGGGAGCTCCGAAGGCGATGACCGAGTTCAACAAGAAGTAGCCGTTTCGGGTTTGGGCCGCCCGCTCGCCTTTTCGGTGAGCCGGGGGCCGAGGCCCGAACCGGAAGAGTCAATCCGGGAAGGACCTTCACCGCCGGTCGAATCGTCCGGCGAGCTCCTCGCTACGGCATGGGGCCGTGGCTCGAGCAGCAACGATCCGTGAGGAGAAACACATGGCAGAGACTGCAACCGAGGGCGGCGCGATCCGCCTTCGCGAGTACGAGACCGTACTCCTGATCAAGCCCGAGGTAAGCGACGAGGGCGTCGAGCGCATCAAGGAGCGCATCCGCAGCACGGTCGCCCGCGACGGCGGCAAGGTCCTCAAGTTCACGCACTGGGGAAAGAAGAAGACCGCCTTCCCGGTGGCCAAGCAGCAGCGGGCCATCTTCGTCCACGCCAACTTCCTGGGCGGCCCCAAGACGGTCGCCGAGATCGAGCGCAACCTCGCCATCAGCGAGGACGTGACGAAGTTCATGAGCCAGCGCCTGGCCGACAACGTCGACCCCGAGACCCGTCAGGTCGAGCCGGACGTCAAGCTCACCGGCGACGCCGACGAGCGCCCGCGCACCGAGCGCGAGGCCGCGCCCGAGAGCCAAGCCGCCGCGCCCGAGAGCCAAGCCGCCGCGCCCGAGAGCCAAGCCGCCGCG
>DHSB01000143.1:38626-40055 GCA_002408385.1 Myxococcales bacterium UBA5297 | reverse complement strand
AGAGCCAAGCCGCCGCGACCGAGGGGGAGAGAGCTTAGTCCACGGCGCTTTTCGCGAGACCCGTAATTTAGGAGTTAATTGCCATGGCAAGAGTGGATGCGAAGGAAGGCCCCCGCGAGGGCGGCCGTGAAGGCCGCGAGAGCCGCGAAGGCGGCGAGGGCGGCGGCCGCCGCAGCTTCGGTCGCCGGAAGGTGTGCCGGTTCTGCGTGGAGAAGGGCTTGGTCGTCGACTTCAAGGACGCCAACACCCTCAAGTACTACGTGACCGAGCGCGGCAAGATCATCCCGCGGCGCATCAGCGGCAACTGCGCCAAGCACCAGCGCGAGGTGGCCGTCGCCATCAAGCGCGCCCGGATGGTCGCGCTTCTCCCCTACACCGTCCTGCACACCTAGGAGGCGCCGATGAAGCTCATTCTTCGCGACGACGTTGCGAATCTCGGCCGTTCGGGCGACCTCGTCGAGGTCCGCGACGGCTACGGCCGCAACTTCCTGCTGCCCCGCAAGTTGGCCGTGATGGCCAACGAGAAGAACATCCGCCAGCTCGAGCACGACCGGCGGGTCATCACCGCTCACCAGGCCAAGCTGCGCGCGGCCGCCGGCGACATCGCCGCCCAGCTCGCTCGCACCGAGGTCAAGATCGCCCGGAAGGTCGGCGAGCAGGACAAGCTGTACGGCTCGGTGACCGCGCTGGACATCGCCGACGCGCTCGTCAGCAAGGGCGTCAAGATCGACCGGCGCGCCATCAGCCTGTCCGAGCCGATCAAGGCGACCGGCACGTACGAGGTCGATGTTCGCTTGCACTCCGACGTGACGGGTAAGGTCAAGGTCGAGGTCATCCCCGAGGCGTAGGCCGCCCCCGGGGGTTCGGTCCATAGAGCCGGCGTCCGTTCGACGGGTGCCGGCTCTTCTTTTTGATCCGGCAACTCGCTCGACAGACCACCGTCGCGCCTCACGGCCGAGGCTCGCCCGGCGGCACTGTGCCTGCGGAAGGGCAGCTCACCGCCGCGAGCTCGCGCCGCTCGAGGAGCCTTGCGCGTGCCGGCGAGCTCGAGAGGCGTCGCGAAACCTCCCGGCCCCGTGCGCCCCCGACTCGCGCCGGGCGAAGTCGCACCCCGGCCGTGCGGCGAATCGTTCGAGAGAGAAACTCGGACGAAGCCGCCTGGTCTCTCGGCTTTGCGATCGTCGAGCCGTCGAGCGGCACCTCGCCAGTCATGGCGCGGGCAATTGGGGTCAGCCGCCCGAGGAACGAGGGAGGCGAAAGCCGAGCGGCTCGACTCCGGCCCGCCTCAAGCTTGCCGAGCGGCTCGGGTTGACCGGTTGCCGCCCCAAGGAGGCTCGTCAGCCCTGTTCCAGGCCGCTCGCGGGAGCCGCCTTCACCCCTCGCCGTGCCGCCGCGTGCGCCGCCCAGCCGAAGCCGAGCACGAGGCCGA
>DHSB01000143.1:10561-38502 GCA_002408385.1 Myxococcales bacterium UBA5297 | reverse complement strand
CGAAGCCGAGCACGAGGCCGAAAGCAAGCGCGCCTATCGCGTCGATGTAGTCCGACACGGCCCCCGGGCGCAGCAGCCGCGCGAGGGGCGCAGCGAGATCGAACACGCCGCCGTCGCGGGCGCCTTTGAGGCCGGCGAGCGCTGCGCTCGCGAGCAGGCCGGCGAGGCTGCCGCCGACGAAGCCGCCCAGCCCTCGGGCGAGCAGGCCGAGCCGACCGACGGGAGCGCCGCTGCGCTCGCCGGGCGCGCCGTCCGCTTCGATCTCGGCGGGGATCTCGCGCGCGCCCCAGGGCACGAAGCGCTGCAGCATCGCCAAGCCCGGCGCGCTGAAGGCGATGGTGAGGAGGAAGAAGTCCCGCCAGCCGATGGCGTCGACGAGGCTGCCGGCGATGGGCCCGGCGACCGTGCGACCGAGCGCGAAGATGCTCGAAAAGAGCGCGTACTGGGTGGCGCTGAAGCGCTTCTGTGTCAGGCGCAGCAGCAGAACCATGAAGGCGCCGGTGCCCATGCCCGAGGCGCCGGTGTCGAGCGCCATCGCCGCGTACATCAGCGGCCGGTTGAGGCCCACCTGCGCAACCAGCGCGTAGCCGATGTTGGCCGCCGCCTGCAGCACGCCGAAGTACCAGAGCGCCCGGCCGACGCCGAGGTAGTTGGTCAGGAAGCTGCCGAGGAAGGTGCCGAGCAGCGTGAAGAGGACGCCGACCGTGCCGCTGACGATGCCGACATCCCACTCCGAGTAGCCCATCTCGACGAGGAAGGGCCGCACCAGCGCGACCGCCAGGTTGTCGGCGAGCTTGTAGAGCAGGAGGAAGGCTACGATCTCGAGCGAGCGGTTCTTCTGAAGGAAGCCGACGAACGGGTCCCAGATCGCCTCGCGCAGTGACTGCGGCGGCAGGGGCTGCGCCCTGGGCTCGGGAGCGAAGACGGTCACTGGCAGCAGCAGCAGGTAGACGACCGCCTGCGCGCCGAGGGTGACCTCCCAGCCGAGCTGCGGCCCGAGGCTGATGGCAATGGCCCCGGCCAGCCACATGCCGATGCGGTACATCGCGGTGCGCGCGCCGACCGCCAGGCCCTGCTCCTCGCGGTCGAGCACGTCGACGGTGTAGGCGTCGATGGCGATGTCCTGCGTCGCGGAGGCGAAGGCGATGAGGACGGTGAGCGCGGCCACCGCGCCGACCGTCGGGTCGGTCGCCTGGGAAGCGAGGCCGAAGGTGAGCGCGGCGAGAGCGAGCTGACCTATCAGGATCCAGCCGCGCTTGCGGCCGAGCCAGGGCGGCCGAAACCGGTCGATGAGCGGCGACCAGAGGAACTTGAAGGCGTACGGCACCTGGGCGAGCGTCAGGACGCCGATGGTCTTGATGTCGACCTGGATCATCGCCATCCACGCCGGCACGCAGATGATCACCAGCCCGAGCGGCATCCCCGACGAGAGCGACAGGAGCGTAACGGCGCCCAGGCGCCAGCTCTTGACGGCGGAACGGAGGCTCTGGGCGGTCGAGTTCTGCGCCACGGGCGGGTCTCAGGGGCTGGGAGGTGAGCGGGAGAGGTTGTCGGCGGCCGCGTCAGCCGCGGGCCGGGTCATTGTGGCGCGGAGGCCGGCTCGCTCCAAGAAACGCGCGCCCTTTGCGCACGCAGCCATTCGCCGACGACGACGAAGTGGGCGCTCCAGCCTCCGAGGTACGTTGCCGACGACGAGGGCTGAAGCTTCATCCTCGCGTTCGCCGGTGACGAAAGCTGGCCCCCACATCCTCGACATCGACGAGCTCGGGGCTTCATCCTGCTTTCGCCTGCGCTGCACCGTCCCAGACCCCGTCCCACTCGTCGGCAGGCGGCTTGCGCAGGTAGGCACGGCAGCGGTCCAGGTAGACGTTCGTCGGCCCGTCGCTCGGGTGCTTCATCGCCAGTGAAGTCAGCGTCGCGATGGCCTCCTGGAAGTCACGCCGCCGGTAGGCGATGAGAGCCTTTTCGAAGGTCTCGATCAGCTCGCGCTGCTCTTTGTCCAGACCGCCCTTGAGCCCCATCAGCTCGAAGATGCGGATCGGCCGCTGCCGACCGGGCACGCGCAGCAGGTCGATCTCGCGCGCCTCGACCTCCTCGCGCACGAGCTCGAAGGTCGACTCCGAGAGGAGGATCTCGGTGCCCCACTCCTTGTTTTGCCTCTCGAGCCGCCGGGCGAGGCCTATCGCCTCCCCGAGCACCGTGAAGTGGACCCGCGGGCAGCCGCCGCGCGCGCCCATCTCGCCGACTACGAGGTCGCCGCTGCAGACCCCGGCGCGAGCCCTCAGCTCGACCCCGTAGCGGCTCTTCCAGCTCGCCCTGCGGCGCGCGAGCAGATCGCGCACCTGCAGCGCACACCGGCACGCGTCGAGCGCGTGGCAATGATTGGGCAGCGGCGCGCCCCAGAAGGCGACGACCGAGTCGCCGACCATCTTGTCGATCTGCCCTCGGGTGTCGGCGACGGCCTCCGAGACCTCGGTGAACAGCTCGCTCATCAGGTGCACGATCGCCCGGGGCTTCATCGACTGGCTCAACCGCTGGAAGTCGCAGACATCGAGCACCCAGGAGGTCATCAGCCGCTGCTCGCCTTCGAGCGCGAGGAGCTGGGGGTTGCGCAGCAGCTTCTCGACAATCTCGGTGCTGATGCCGCGCCCGAGCGCCTCGCGGATGAGGCTGCCCACCTTCGACTCGTCGGCGAAGTTGATCGCGGTCGACACCGAGAGCGCCACGACGAAGGCGCCGAGCGGCACGACCACCCCTATCCACAGGCCCGAGCGCCAGGCCTGGTTGGCGAAGGTCGCGAACGCGCCGGCGACGAGCAGCGATCCGAGCGCCTCGAAGACCGCGGTGCGCCGCATCCGCGAGGAGCGGGTGAGGACCACGGAGAGCAGAGCCCCGAGCAGCGCAAGCCCCAGGGCAAGCGCGCTGTCGTAGTCGGTCGAGGCGCGCACCCGGCTCTCGCCCCGCCGCAGGTTCTCGAGCGAGGCGGCGGCGACGATAGGGCCTGCCGGCGACGCACCGACCGGCGTGGTCATCCGCTCGTCCTTCTGCTCACGGTGCAGGAAGACGACCTTGTTCATCACCCGCTCGGCGAGCTGCGAATCGATGCTGCGACCGGCCGCGCGCCGCGAGGCGCTCTTGAGGACCGAGAAGACCGGGACCGACGGGTACGGCTCGTCGACCCGGTGGCTGGCGTCGGGCCGGCTGTAGAAGCGCAGGAGCGCGAACGCGTTGGGGTCGATCGGCACCGACTTGCCACCGGCGCTCAGGCGGCCGTCGGCGAGGCTGACCTGGTCCGCGCCGCTCAGGGCGAGCCAGGCGGCCAGACCGAGCGACGGGTAGTAGCGCCCCTCGTACTTGACCAGGTGGCGCACCGCGCGCACGACCCCGTCGTGATCGGGCTGCAGCTCGACCGAGCCGAACCTCGCCGGGCTCGCGACGAGCGCGGGCACCGGTGGGTGCAGGGCACGGAAGGTGGCGCTCAGGCCGCTCCCGGTCGCGGCCGTCGCGCCGACCGCGTTGCGCTCGGCGAAGACCGCCTCGCCGGTGACGCGGTGAAGCGTCTCCTCGGCGGTCAGCTCGCGCACCTGCAGCTCCTTGCCCGAGGCCAACTCGAGCAGCGCTGCGCTCGCCTCGACGGCGGTGCTCCGGTCCCGGAATCCGCCGAGCCAGAGCTCGACCGCAGGCTCGGTTCCGACCAGGTAGGGCAGCGCCTTCTTGGCGAGCAGGGCACTGGCGGCGCGCAGCGCGTCGGCGCGGGTCCGGTGGGCGCTGTGGCGCAGCGCCCAGCGGCCCGGGCGCACGACCTGCTCCTCGACTATGTCGGTGAAGCGAAAGCCGAGGACGACCTCGCCCGCCTTCTCGAGCAGCGCGGCGAGCTTCCCGTCGTCGCCGGGCGCCGGGGACGGCTGGTCGAAGGTCTCGTCGAGGACGATGAGCTTCGCGCCGAGCAGGTGCAGCTCGACCGCGACGTTGCCCAGCGTCTCCCGAGACCAGGGCCAGGGGCCGACGCTCTGGCGCAAGCGGGCGATCGACTCGTCGTCGATGGTGACGAAGACGATGTCTTCGGCCGCCTTGGCCCCGCGAGCGTGTTGGCGCGCCATCAGGTCGTGGAAGCGCAGCTCGAGACCCTCTATCCAGGCGAGCAGGCTCGAAGCGGGCGCCGGCTTGTCCGGATCGCGCACGGGCCGATAGCGGACGGCGAAGACCGCGAGGATGCCGACCACGAGCCCGACGAGCAGGCCGGTGCGGAGCTTTCGGGGAAAGGGAGAGCCAACCACGACGCGCGCGAGTCTAGCGGCAGGGGCCACCGGGGCCAAAGTTCAAAATCGCGCGCCTGCACGACCTCCTGCTACTCTGAGAGCCCATTGGCCGGTTTTGAGGAGGTCGCATGTCATCCAGCAAGCCGCTCGCCCGTGCGGTCGTCGCCTTGGCGTCGCTCGCACTCGTCTTTGCCTCCGGGTGCGAGCTGTTCGAGTCGATCCAGGCCGAGAAGGTGCTCGCCGCCACGGTCCTGTCGAGCCCCGAGTACGACTTCAACCAGACGCTCTTCCCGGACGGCGGCCAGCCGTTCGAGCCCGACGGGGGCCTGCCCGCCGACGGCGGCCTCATCCCCACTCTCGGCCCGCAGATGGCCGCCGAAATCTTCTTTGGCGAGCGCAACTCCGACCCGACCGCCGCGCCCAAGGGCATCGCCGGGGCCGAGGCCGTGCTGACGATAGGCGGCCGCTCGTTCAGGCTCGCGGACAAGGGCAGCGGCAACTACGCCCTGAACAGCCAGGACGACCCGGACTTCAAGTACGAGTCGGACGCCGAGGTCAAGCTGACGATAGAGAAGGACGGGGAGAGCTTCACCGCGACGGTCACCGCGCCCAAGGAGGAGCGCATCGAGCAGTTCCACGCGACCCCGGGCAAGCCCCTCGAGCTGGCCAAAGGCGAGAACCTGCAGCTTACCCGAGCCGCCATCGAGAACGTCGCCTTCACCACGGTGATGCCGATGAGCGCGGGGGCCCAGGAGGGCCCGACCTACACCGACATGCCGACCGAGCCGCTCGACCTGCTCGACCTGGTGGCCGGGCCGGACAAGTGGAAGACCAAGGTGATCACCGTCCCGGGCACCGCGTTCCCCGAGGCCGACACGCACTATGTCGTCAACGTCTCGGCAGTGGCGAAGGGCGAGACCTCGACGAACCTGTTCACGACTTCGGCCTTCCTGGTGGGAACGGCGGACCTGGGGCTCGTGAAGACGAAGTAGGAGCGACGCTCGAGAGCCCGGCCCCCCGGGCGTTGCCCGGAACCCGAGCGATCGGTTTCAGGTTGGTGCGGGCGCATGGCAATGCGCCCTTCGAGGGATTGGGCAGGCGCGCGGGCGATCCCGGCGGCCGGCCCGAAGGACGAAGGCCGGCCCTGCGAGCCCGGGCGTCACCCGGAGCCTCCGCGACCGGCCCGGGCAGCGCGGCAAGCTGCGCCCAGAAACTCGCTCTTCACTCCCAACTCGAAACTCCCAACTCAGCCGACCTTGAGCACAAGCTCGAGGCGGCCCTCGACCTGGAGGCGGATCAGGTAGCCGGACAGCAGCTCGGCGGCCTCGCGTGAGAGGAGCTGAGAGTAGCCGCCGTCGGCAGACTCGCGGGCCTCGACCTCGGACAGCGGGCCGCGGTTGACGAGGCGAAAGCGCGGGAAATCGCGCTCCGGCAGGCAGAAGGCAATCATGCCCTTGACCGGCACGAAGGCACGCGCCGGGTCCGCCACGAGCGCGTCCTCGACGTCGACCGACGCTGGGCGGGCGCTCGCGCCATCCTCCTCGTAGAAACGGGCTGGCGGCAGCGAGAGGTCATCGACGCTGTCGTCGAAGAAGGCGTCGTAGTGGGTCGGCAGCTTGCCCGAGAGGACGAAGCCGAGCAGCAGCGCCGCCTCCTCCTCACCTGGCCGCGCGAGGTGGCACAGCGCGTTCGCGCTGCCGACGGGCTGGACGCAGGCCTCGACGGCAGGCCTGCGATGGCCAAGGACGGCCTCGACGCGCTCGAGGATGCCCGCCTGCAAGGCGGCTGTCTCCCGTCCGAAGAGCTCCTCCTCGCGCTCGGTTCGCTCGTGCAGTGCGCGGCGGGCGCCGGCGAGCTCCGATTCGGCGGACGCGAGGAAGCCGGCATAGGCGTCGTCGGCTTTCTTCAGCCCCTTGGCCTTGCGCTTGGCCGGGTCCGGCGGCGGCGGACGCAGCGCGCGGGCACTCTCGACCGACTTGAGCAAGAAGCTGGCCCGGGTCTCGAGCCGCTCGCTCTCTTCAGCCCTCGCGGCGGCCGAAGCGGCCTGCGCTACGCGGAGGCGAAGCCAGGCGCCATAGAGGTCGACGAGCGTCGAGGCGGCGCGCGCGCGCACGAGCGCATCGGCGACCTCCTCTGCCTGCGGGTGCCCGGGCGGGAAAGCCAAGCTCATGGTGGCGTCCCCTTCCCTTGGCGTCGCTGCGCTCACTTTCGCTCCACGCTGAGCACCACACCCTGAACGATCTCGACGAGGCGAACGTCGCCCGTGCCGCGGCGAAAGCTCCAAATCTCGCGGTCGACGCCCTGGCTGTCCTCGCTGTAGGGCCGCTCGACCGAGTCGGGCCGGCCCCAGGTGAGCAGCACCGCCTCCCGGTCCATGCCCGCGACGACCTCCTGCGACCAGATCGCTTTTTGGATGTAGTCCGGATAGCGGGCCAGGCGCTCCTCGACGTGCAGGTCGCCGATCATGCGCGCGCGCTCCTCGTCGCTCTTTGCCGCGAGGTAGGCCTCCTGCCGCGGTTCGGTCATGAACTGGTGGTACTTGTCGTAGGCGTCCTTGCTCGGCTGCGAGAGGGCTCGGTAGAGCTCGAGGCGGTTCGGGCCGCTCGCGCACCCGAGCGCCGCGCCGATGGAGAGGGTCGCCAGGAGGGTTCGGAGAATCGAGGGTTTCATGGGCGCCAGTATAGTTCAGGGGCCCTGGGCGCGGCCGAGACGCTTGCGCATCTCGAGGTGAGGGATGCCCGCCTCGTCGAAGACCGAGCCGGTCTGCTGATACCCGCGCCTCGCATAGAAGTCGCGCGCGTAGACCTGGGCGTGGAGCATCACGCCCTCGAGCCCACGGCGCACGGCCTCGCTCTCGAGCCTCTCGAGAAGCAGGCGGCCGATGCTCCGCTTGCGATAGCTCTCGAGGACCGCCATGCGGCCGACCCGACCCCATCGGCCGGTCTCGCCTTCGGGCGGCGTGTCGAGCACCACCAGCCGGCCAGTGCCGATGGCGTGCCCGCCCAGGTAGGCGAGCGCGTGATAGGCGGTCGAATCCTCCTCGTCTCGTTCAAGGTCGGGAGGAACCTGCTGCTCCTCGATGAAAACGATCTCGCGAATCGCCATCGCGGAGGCGAAGTCGCCGGGGCCCTTCGCTGTCTCGATGCGGATCTCGGGCTGCTGCTCAGAGGCCATGAAGACTCTCCGTCGGTCGCGCGACCGGCAAGCGGGCAATCGATATTCTCGGACGGGACAGAGCAGAAAGACGAGTCCAATCTCGCCTGTCCGCCTGGTGGACCCGCCGCAAGCGGTGGCTTCTCGGAGTCAGAACGCGGCGCCGAGCGGCAAACGTCCCCAAACCTCGCGCAAAGTCTCCGCGGTCGATTTGGGCTCGGGCACCGATGCCGAGCGAGGAGCCGACCAGCGGGGGCTTCGAAATCGAGAGAAGGCGGGCCAAGCCGCCGCGGTGCCCTGCCGCAAAGCCCCAATCGGCAGCGCAATCGGGCTGCAAACGCCGGGGGTTCGCGCGCTTGCCAGCTCATCACGTGAAGCTGCACGAGCTCTGGTCCCCGGACGCAAGGCCCAATGCCTCGCCGTTTCGGGACCCGAGGCGGCAGGCAAGCCGCTGCCGCCAGACACAGCAGAGGCCGCAAGGTCGGCGGTGTGAGGCAAGGGGCGCGGACCGGAAGCATGGCGGGCACCACCACGAGGAGCCCGCGCAACGAAACTGACTCGGGAGGCCGGTGTGCCGCAGAGCCCAGCCTCCCAGGCATGTCAGCAGACGGGCGATGACAGCCGACCGCGGGCGGCTCAGGCCATCAACGCGAGCGGACGCTCGAGCGCGTCCCTGACCGCTCCGAGGTAGCGCGCCCCCACCGCGCCGTCGATGACGCGGTGATCGCCCGACAGCGTGATCCAGGTTCGTTTCCGCGCGACCACCTTGCCGTCTACGACCGCCGGCCGCTCGGCCACGGTGCCGACAGCGAGGATGGCCGGCTGGGGCGGATTGATGATCGCCAGGAACGAGTCGATGCCGAGCATCCCCAGGTTGGAAACGGTGACGCTGCCGCCGGTGTACTCCTCGGGCTTGAGGCGCTTGCCGCGGGCGCGCTCGGCGAGATCCCGCGCGACGGCACCGACCCCCAGCAAGCCGAGCCGATCGATCCCGCGCACGACCGGAGAGACGAGCCCCTCGGGCAAGGCCACGGCCATCCCGACATCGACGCTGGCGACCTGCCGGATGTGGTCGCCCTCGAAGGTGCGGTTGGCCTCCGGGACTTTGAGGAGCGCGAAGCCCGCGGCCTTCAACATGAAGTCGTTGAGCGAGACGCGCGCCCCGGCGCTCTTGAGCTCCCGGCGCAGCTCGTCGGCGGCCTCCATGTCGACGTCTACCGAGAGATAGAAGTGGGGCGCCTCGCGCTTCGACTGGCTCATCCGCTCGGCGATGACTCGGCGCATTCCAGTCAACTCGAGCCTCGCCTCGGCGGGTCGGGCAGGCAGCTCCAAGAGAAGAGGCGCGGCCGGCGCCGGAGCGGCCACGCGGGCAGGGGCGCGCCGTGCGGCCTCCTTGATGTCGCGGGCCACGATGCGGCCCCCGGGCCCGCTGCCCTGGACGGCCGAAAGCTCGACGCCGCTGTCGCGCGCCATCCGTCGGGCGAGCGGAGAAGCGAGGAGCCGGCCCGGCCTCGGTGTCGCCCGCGGTATCTCGCGAACCGGGTGACGCGGCATCTCGGCAAGCTTCGCCTGCGCCTCCTTGGGCTTCCCCTCTGGCTTCGGCTTCTCCTCGACCTTCTCCGCGGCAGCGGTCACCAACGAGGAGATGTCCTCGCCCTTCTCTCCGAGCACCGCGACGGTCGCGCCCACCGGAGCGCTGCCGCCCTCGGGAACGACGACCTTGAGGAGGGTGCCGTCTTCGTAGGCCTCCAACTCGAGCGTCGCCTTGTCCGTCTCCACGTCGGCGAGCGCATCGCCCGACGAGATGGAGTCGCCTTCCTTCTTGTTCCACTTCAGGATCTTGCCCTCGGTCATCGTGTCCGAGAGCTTGGGCATCACAATTGCCGTCGCCATTGCTTGCTCCGTTCTGCGGTGAGGCGCTCAAGAGGTGTCGCGAAACCTCCCTGATCTCGGCCGGCCCCCCGCTCACCCCGCGCGAGCCTCCCGAGAAATGACGAAGTGCGGTAGAGGGAGCGACTTCGGCCCTCGCAGGCTCAGCCTACGCTCGAGCCTGCCGGTTATCACTCGAAGGATTCTTCGACGAATCTTCACTCCGCATAGCTGACGCTTCTCGCCGCCTCGGCCACCTTTGGACCATCGGGGAGGATGAGCTGCTCGTGGTGCTTGTTGTACGACATGTTCACGTCCGCACCGTGAACCCGCGCCACCGGCGCGTCGAGATCGTCGAAACATTCGCGCTGGACGAAGTCGGCCACCGTTGCGCCCATGCCGCACTGTGGCCAGCCCTCCTCGACGACGACGCAGCGATGGGTCTTCGCGAGGCTATGGGCGACGCGGTCGCGGTCCCATGGGCGCAGGGTACGGAGGTCGACGACCTCCGCGTCGATGCCGTCCTTCGCGAGCAACTCAGCGCCCTCGAGCGCCGGGTAGACCATCCTGCCCCAGCAGACGATCGTGACGTCTCCCCCCTCACGCTTCACGTCGGCGACGCCGATGGGGAGGGTGTACTCGCCCTCGGGCACCTCGCCCTTGACCGGGTAGAGCCGCTCGCTCTCGAAGAAGATGACGGGGTCTTTGGCCCGGCAGGCGCTCTTGAGTAGGCCCTTCGCGTCCCTGGGCACGCCGGCGGCGATGACGACGAGCCCGGGTATCGAGGCGTAGTGCATCTCCAGGACTTGCGAGTGCTGGCTCGAGAGCTGGTGGCCGGCGCCTTGTGGCCCGCGCAACACCATCGGCGCGGTGAATTGGCCGCCGGACATGCTTCGGATTTTGGCGGCGTTGTTGATGATCTGGTCCATCGCGAGGAGGGCGAAGTTCCAGGTCATCATCTCGACGATCGGCCTGAGGCCGGCCATCGCCGCACCGATCCCCAGGCCGGCGAAGCCGAGCTCGCTGATCGGCGTGTCGACGACCCGCCGCTCGCCAAACTCCTCAAACAGCCCCTGGCTTACTTTGAAGGCGCCCTGGTAGCGCCCGACGTCCTCTCCCATCAAGAAGATGTCGGGGTCGCGCGCCATCTCCTCGCGCATGGCCTGATTGAGCGCTTCGCGATAGGTGATCTGTGGCATCCGGTCGCTCCTTCGATGTGCGGCCGAAGGCTAGCCCGCAAGATCGCGGGCACAAGTGGACCGAGCGAGCCCCTCATCGCGAAGTTCACCCCTCCACGCTTCGCCCCTTGCGAAAACGCCCCCTCCCGCGCAGCGGAAGGGGGCGAAGTTACGCCGGTGCACCGGCCGCTGCTATTTGAGCAGACCCTTGCGCTTGCCAATCTTGACGAAGGCGTCGACCGCGCGGTCGATATGCTCGGCCTTGTGGGCTGCCGAAAGCTGGACGCGGATGCGCGCTTGTCCCTTGGGGACCACCGGGTAGCTGAAGCCGATGACGTAGATGCCCTCTTCGAGCAGCTCCGAAGCCATCTCGGTCGCCATCCGCGCGTCGCCGATCATGATTGGAACGATCGGGTGGATGCCCTCCTTGATCTCGAAGCCGGCCTTGCCCATCCGCTCGCGGAAGCGGCGGGCGTTTTCCATCACCGCGTCGCGCAGCGCGGTGCTGCCCGCGAGAAGGTCGAGCACCCGGTGCGTACCGCCGATGATCGGCGGCGCCACCGTGTTCGAGAAGAGGTAGGGCCGGGCCTTCTGTCGGAGAAGATCGACAATCTCCTGGCGGGCCGCGATGAAGCCACCCGACCCACCGCCCAGGGCCTTGCCCAGCGTCGAGGTGAGGACGTCGATCTTCGCGGTCACCCCGAAATGCTCGGGCGTTCCGCGTCCGGTCTTGCCGACAAAGCCGGAGGCGTGCGAGTCGTCGACCATCACCAACGCGTCGTACTTTTCGGCGAGCTCGCAAATCTGGTCGAGCTTGGCGAGGTAGCCGTCCATCGAGAAGACGCCGTCGGTGGCGATCATGCGCAGCCGCTTGCCCTGCGTCTCCTTGAGCTTCTGCTCGAGCTCGGCCATGTCGCCGTTGGCGTAGCGGTGGCGCTCGGCCTTGCACAGCCGGACGCCGTCGATGATCGAGGCGTGGTTCAAGGCGTCGGAGATGATCGCGTCCTGGTCGGTCAGCAAGGCCTCGAAGACCCCGCCGTTGGCGTCGAAGCAGGAGCTGAAGAGGATAGAGTCCTCGAACCCGAAGAAGTCGGCGAGCCGCTTTTCGAGGGCGCGGTGGTGGTCTTGTGTGCCGCAGATGAAGCGCACGCTCGACAGGCCGTAGCCACGGTCGTCAAGCGCAGCGCGGGCCCCGGCGAGCACCTCGGGGTGGCTGGAGAGGCCGAGGTAGTTGTTCGCGCAGAAGTTGAGGACGACCTTGTCGTTGACCAGGATCTCAACCCCCTGGGGCGAGACGATGAGCCGCTCGGCCTTCCACGTACCCGCCTGGCGGATCTCCTCCAATTGACTTCGATAGATCTCACGAGCTTTGGCGTACATGAGGACCTCGTTGAGAGAAGCCGCTCCGCTCTCGCGGCTTCACGGGTGACTAGAAGCGAAAGAGCACCTTGGGGTGCTGGACCATGCGCTCCTCGAAGGACTTGGGCTCGAGCTCGGCAAAGGGGGTCACCGTGCCCTGGCCCTTCTTGAGGATGACTTGTTTCCTCCGAGTCCCTCGAAAGAAGAGGCGCACGATATCGGAGGGGGCCAGGCCGGTCAAACGGCCCATCGACAGCACGAAACCCGCCAAGAGAGGCGGCCGAAGCTGCTCGGAGCCGCCGCGCTCGGGGAGCCCTCGGCGTCGCCTCCTCGGCGGGCGCCTCTCGCGCGCTCAACACACGGCGTGCCGGGCGCCATCCCAAGGCGTCAAGCATCGTCGGCGCTCGCCACGGCGCATGGTGAGTCGCGGGGCGGTCGGCGACGGTCTGCCGGCACAAACCTCTGCCAACCGGTCGCGCTTCGCACGGGCTCTTGCGAAGAACTGCTCGCCGCCTCGCCCGCTTCCATTTGAGCGCGGCGAGACAGCCTGTCGATGCTCGGCACGTAGTGCGGGAGGCTCGTGGCGCGGCCGCTAGCGCTGGCCCGTGAACTCCAGCCGGTCCACCGGAATATCCTCGGAGTAGACGTTCTCGTAGATCGCCTCGGGCGCCGGGTCGGGGGCCCGCTGGGCCTCGCGTACCGCCTCGTCGACCTGCTTCTTGGCCTCGGCCTCGATCTCAGTCAGCTCGGCCTCGGTTGCGGTCTGCCTGCTGAGCAGGTGCTGCCTGAGCTTCGGAATGGGGTCGCGCTTGCGCTCGGCCTCGACCTCCTCCTTGGCACGGTAGGTCGCCGGGTCTGCCATCGAGTGACCGCGAAACCGGTAGGTCAACGCCTCTAGCAGCGTCGCCCCCTCGCCTCGCTTGGCCCGTTCGACCGCCTCGCGCACGTTCTGGAAAACCGCGAAGACATCCATGCCGTCGAAGGTCGCGTTGGCGATGTCGTAGCAGCACGCGCGCGCTGACAGCTTGCGAATCGAAGTCGACAGGTCGACCGGGGTCCCCATGCCGTAGCGGTTGTTCTCGATGAGGTAGACGACCGGCAGGTTCCAGATGCCTGCCAAGTTGAGCGATTCGTGGAACGAGCCCTGATTGACCGCCGCCTCGCCGAAGAAGCACAGGCAGCACTTGTTCTCGTTGCGGTACTTGATGGCCCAGCCATAGCCGGTGGCGATGGGAATCTGGCCCCCGACGATGCCGTAGCCGCCCAGAAAGTTGCGGCTGCGGTCGAACAGGTGCATCGAGCCGCCCTTGCCTTTGGAGGTGCCGGTCGCCTTGCCGAACAGCTCGGCCATCAATTGGCCGGGCGGCACACCGCGCGCCAGGGCCAGCCCGTGCTCGCGGTAGCCGCCGATGACGTAGTCGGCGTCTTCGAGCGCGGTCAGGGCGCCGACCGCGACCGCTTCTTGGCCGATATAGAGGTGGCAGAAGCCGCCAATCTGCCCGAGCCCGTATTGCTGGCCCGCGCGTTCCTCGAAACGGCGGATGAGCACCATCTTCCGATACATCTGGACGAGGGTCTGCTTGGGAAGCTCGAGGGCCATGGAACGCTCCAGGTCGGAGGTCGAAGACGCAGCCGTTGTATCGGCCCGGGGCCCGACGCGAGCCAAGAGCATGTTGGCGCCCGCGGGCGGTTTGCGTCGCCTTCTCCACACGACGGGGGCGCGCACCCAAAGGCGAAGCCCCGCGGCCGGCCGGCCACGGGGCTTCGCGTGCTGCAAGGTGAGCGGGCGCGCTACTCGGGCAAAGCCGGCGTCGCGTCGGTCACGAAACGCGGCAAGAGCTTCGAGTTGCCGTACGTCCAGTAGAGAAGGCCGGTGAGAGAGCTGAGGTGGGTGCCCGCCGCGGGCCGATGCGGGCATTCTTCGCCGCCGAACAGCAACCCGTCGTCTACGCGCAGGGCGGGGCTGGTCTGGCCCGCCGGAGAGACGGTCCACTCGCAGTAGTCGCCGCCAGTATCGGGGTTGCCGCCGGCGTCGACGTCGGTGACCTTGACGAGCACCGCGCGGTACTGCCACCACTTGCTGCCGAGTGTGTAGGGGGTCGCCGAGCCCGTCGAGCTCACCTCGTCGACGGCGACCTCGGCAGGCAGCCCGACCGGCACGCCAGGCCTGTTGCCCGTGCGCACCACGTCCCCACTCATGTTCACGTTGACCTGCGGGAACGAGATCTCCTTTTCGGTCGAGTCCCTGTCCACACAGCTCGTGCCGTCCCGGTAGCAGTACTCCTGGTAGAAGCCGCGAATCGCAAGCTCCTCGCCGATGGCGAGGTCGTTGTCCTTGGGACCGTGCAACTGTGAGTCGGGGTTGCAGATGCCGTCGGTGACCGTGCTCTTGGAGGTGAGCATCACGCCGTTGTTCTCGGCGGGAGCGGTCTGGTCGGCGACGAAGGTGCCGTAGAGGCAGTAGTGACCGGCGGGGTTCGAGGCGTCGGTATTCTTTGAGATGCGCATGCGCGGCGACACGACGATCGCCTTGAAGGTCACCTTGCCCGGCTCGACCTCCTGCCGATTCATCTCCGGGACGGTGGTCTCGGTGCCAGGGGGGTAGCCCGCGTCGGCACCCTGGTGGCCGGCGTCCGAAGTGGTGTTGCCTGCATCGGGCGCGGGGTTGCCCGCGTCCTGCTCGGTGTTGCCGGCGTCGAGCGTCGGGTTGCTGCCCGCGTCCGGAATGTAGACGCCGCCGTCCTTCCTGACGTTTTCTCCCGGTTCGTCTTCCCGGTCTTCACCGCAGGCGTAGGCGACGAGGGCCAGGATACCGACCAAAGACACGACCAGCTTCTTGGAACCAATTCTCATGCAGTCCTCTGTGTTTTCTTCTTCCCCTTGTGAGCTCGAAACCTGCTGCGCCCTGTCCCTGCCCGGCGGGAGGACAGCGGAAAGGCGCGCGAAATCCTATGCGATGGCCGAGGCTGTCGCCGAAGTTTGTTGTCGGCCAAGCGGACGCTGGGCGAGCAGCGCATCCTCGCCTCGCTTCTCGGGAGGCTAGGCCCCGGGGGGGGCAAGCCGGATGAGGCCCGAGGTCAGGGAGGCTCTCGCGCCCCCTCTTCGCGCCCATCAGGCGCCGAACAGCCCGCGGACGACAGCGGCGATGGCCATTGGGTTGCCGATCAGGTCGTCGAAGTGCGGACGCAGTGCCTCGGCGAACCTGGCTGCGTCGCGATAGCGCTCGCTCGGGTCGCGGGCAAAGCCGCGCATGATCACCCCGTCGAGCTCCGAGCTGACATCGAGGCGCCTCTCGAAGAGCGAAGTGGGGCGGGCGAGGCGGATCGCGCGGCAGACCTGGTCGGGATCCGCACCGGTAAAGGGCCGCTCGTTGCACAGCAACTCGTAGAGCGTCACCGTGGCTGCCCACAGGTCGGCGGCCTGATCGGTGTGGCCGGCGAGAGCCTCCGGTGACAGATAGTAGGCCTTGCCCCAGACCGGAGTCACGCCTTCGAGCCCGTCGCGGGCGTGAGCTTTGGCGATACCGAAGTCGCCGAGCTTGATCTCGCCGACGCGCGAGATGAACAGGTTCGACGGCGAGATGTCGCAGTGCACGATGCCGAGCGGCTTGCCGCTCGGCCCTCTTGCCGAGTGGGCGTAGGCGAGCGCCTCGAGTAGAACGACCCCGAGGAAGACCGCGAAGTCGACCGGCAGCAGGATCTTTCGCTCGCGGCAGCGCTTGAGGATTTGGCCGAGGTCGCGCCCGTCGATGTACTCCATCACCATGTAGTACTTCTCGCCGACCGTGCCCGCCTCGTAGACCTCGATGATGTTCGGGTGGTGCAGCATGCGCGAGAGGTCCGCCTCGCCGACGAACATCTCGACGTATTGCGGCTGCTGCGCCAGCTCGGGCAGCAGGCGCTTGATGGCGACCTTGTGTCCTGCCCGCGGCCCCGCGAGATCGACCGCGCGAAAGACCTCGGCCATCCCGCCACGACCAACGAGCGCCTGCAGCTCATAGTGCGCGAAGGTGCGCGTCGCGGGTTTGCCGCCTTGGCTCATCCGTAGCTTCCCCCGCTCAACGGCCGGCCCTGTCCTTGTTCCTTACCGCGAGCGCGCGAATCTCCTGGTAGGCCGCCGTGGCTCGCAGCCCCTCGAGATCCGAGTCCGAATCCATCGTCCCCGGGTCCGCAAAGCCGGTCTCGATCGCTCTTCGCAAAGCGCGCAGCGCCTCCTTCGACCGGCCCTGCTTGGCAAGGACGCAGGCCAGGTTGTAGTGGGCGGAGGTGAACTCGGGGTCGGCGTCGAGCGCCCTGCGATAGTGCTTTTCGGCCTGCCCGTAGTTGCCTCGTCCGAAATGAGTGATGGCGATCTGGTTGAGGATCTCGGGGTTGCGCGCGTCGAGCCGGCCCGCCGACTCGAACTTGGCCCGGGCCGCGTCGTAGCGTCCCGCGCTCGAGTGCTCCAGACCCTCGCGAAAGAGCCGAAACACCTCCGGCCGCATCTTGCGGTGGCGCTGCCCGTCGGACTTGGGAGCGATTTCGGCCGCGAGGGGAAGGACCGTCTGGCGAGCGAGGACGAAGGGGCGACCATTGAAGACGAGGTCTGGGCACCCCTCGTCTACCGGAGCGAGCGAGCCGGCGAGCTTCTCGCCGTCAGCCGAGGGAGCCGCCATCATCAGCGCCCAGCCCTCCCGCTGCGGACAGCCCGCGGGGTAACAGACCCGGAATTCGCCGGTGAAGAGGCCATCGACGAGCCGGCC
This sequence comes from Myxococcales bacterium UBA5297, assembly GCA_002408385.1. Classification (GTDB taxonomy): domain Bacteria; phylum Myxococcota; class Myxococcia; order Myxococcales; family UBA5297; genus UBA10939. The sequence continues at coordinate 21,943 of DHSB01000143.1, read as the reverse complement.
GCGGACAAGCTCGCTGCCTTTGGCAAAGCTGCAGACTCGAGTCGGGTCGACGAGCCTGCCCGTGTATCGGTCGCCTTCCTGCTCGAAGCGAATCACACCGAGCGGGCACTCCCAGCTTCCTTCGAGCGGCTCCTCGGCCCGAGCGGGAGCAACGACGCTCGCCACCAGAATCAAGGCCAGGCCAAGGGTGCGGCTTCCAAGGAGTTCGCGAGTCACGGCCGGCAGATGATAGCCGTCGCTCGCCCGGGTAATCAAGGCAACCTCTGCTCCACCACCGGGTCGGCGCGCCTGGCCTCGCCTCGACTCGGTCGGCGACGGGCTCATCTTACAAATGTTGACAGGTAAGCAAGGCGCCCCTAGTATCTGCGCCTTCTTTCGGCGCCATCGCCAAGTGGTAAGGCAAGGGTCTGCAAAATCCTCATCCCCAGTTCGAGTCTGGGTGGCGCCTCTGAGGCCGTGACTCTCCCGAGTCGCGGCCTTTTCTGTCTCTTGGTCGCCCTGCTCGCCCGGCCACAACCGGGCGATCACTCGGGGAGCGCAAGCGGCGCGGCCGGGACCTCGGCTTGCTTTTCGCCTGCGGGTCCGGCGGCCTTCTTGTCCGGCCCGGCGGCGACGGTCAGCTCGATCACCAGAGTGCCGTGAGCCGACTTGGGCCCCTGAACCCGCTTGACCGCTGCGAGAACGCAGGCGCTCGCCTCGGCGTTCTGGAGACTGTCGGCGAGCACCGAGAGCTCGACAATGCCCCCGGAGGCATCGGCGCGCAGGTCGAGGACGAGCGCGCCGTCGAAGGTGCTGTCGCGCTCGAGGGCCTGGGCGAAGCATCCGAGGACCTCACGCTCGGCAGCCTGGACAGCGGCGACGAGCGCGGCGGGCGCGGCGCCCTCGCTCAGATCGACGGGGCGGATCTCCACCGAGGCGACCCCTTTCTCTCTCGACATGGGCACAAAGCCCCTGCCCACCGCCCGGGCCACCGGGAGGCTGTCCGCACGCAGCTCGGCAGAGAGAAAATCGACCGCCAACGCAAAATTGCCGGCGACGCTCATCGTGCAGGGACAGGGGTCCTCCTCGGCTGGTTGGAAGACGAGCCCGAGCGTCAGACTGCCCTTCGAGAGCCCCTCGCGCAGCAGCTCGCCCCTGCCCTGCACCGCTTCGAGCTCGAGCAGCTCGTGATCGAGATCGAAAAACACCAGCTTGCCCTCGAGCACGCGAAAGGGCCGCTCGGCCGAAATCTTGACCATCGCCGCCTCCGGGCTCCACTCGGCGATGGCGAAGTCGGCCCACGGCAGCTCGACGGCGAAGCGCGAAGCGCGCAGCCGCTCGCGCTCGCTCTCATAGCTCGCGATCGCCTCGGCGCGCTCCGCGGGGCTGAGCGGGAGCTCCACGCGCTCGGTCGGCAGCAGGGCAAGGCAGAGCTCGCGCACCCGTTGCTCGTTCGTAAGTGGGACGGCGTTCTGGGCAAACGCCTCCACAGGCGGCGAGAGGACAAGGACGAGGAGAAGGACGGCACCACGGAGGATAGACATCGACGCCTCACTCGAGCGGCACGGCCTCGCCTGCCCGGACACCGCGCAAGCTTAGGAAGCGCCAAGCCGCAAGGTCAATTTACGCCGCGGGCGCGACCTTTAGGCGAAGCGCGCCGGGGAGGATCTCCACCGTCGCCGGAAGGTGCCCGGGCTGCTCGCCGTCGATATCAAGCAACACGCGCTCGTCGGTCTCCACGCGCAGACGGCGGGCTTTGAAGCACTTGGTGTTGGGCAGGTTGACGTGCCGCCCGCTGTAGATGTCCGGGGCCCTGAGGACGAAATCGCGCAACTGGTAGCCACTCCAGAGCGTGATGTCGAAGACTCCGTCGTCGGGCCGCGCCTCCGGCGCAATCCACATCCCGCCGCCGAAGTACTGCCCGTTGGCGATGGCGAGCACCGTCGCCTCGACCTCGGCGGCCGGCCCGCCGTCGAGCGACAGGCGCAGCTTGGCGTCGTGGTACCGGAGCAGCGCCTTGACGGTGCTCACCGCGAACGAGACCCTGCCTCCGAACGCCTTGCTCGCGCGATTGACCTCCCAGTCGACAAGCCCCGAGACCCCCGCGGAGGCGATGTTGACGAAGTAGCGCGAGGCGCTCGCGCCGTCGTGGCCGACGAACTCGACGCGCCCGACGTCGAGCGGCCTCCAGGCCTCGCCTCGAAGCCGTTCGGCCGCCGCGTCCAGCCGCGCCGACCAGCCGAAGACCCGGCGAAAGTCGCCGCCCGTTCCGCGCGGGATCACCCCGAGCGTCGCCTCCTCGCGCACGGGATGGCCGTCCTCTAGAAAGCCGTTGACCACCTCGTTGAGCGTGCCGTCGCCCCCCACCGCGACCACGCAGTCGAAGCCCGCCTCGAGCGCGCCGCGGGCGAGCCGGGTCGCATGCATCGGGGCCTCGGTGAAGGCGTATTCGACAGGCCCGATCGCCCGGCGCACCGCGGCGAGGATCTCCGAGAAGCGACGGCCCGTCGCCGCGTTGGCGCTGCGGGGGTTGACGACGAGAAAGGTCTTCGGCCCGCCCATGCTCTGCCTCGGAATCCTTGGAGCCCGGCGCTAGAAGCGCGCCTCCTCCTCGTCGCGGAAGGCTATCCAGCGGGCGAGGACAGTGAAGAGGTCGAGCGCGTCGATACCGGCGCGCCGGAAGGTGCGGCAAGCGGTCGGGCAGGCGGTGACGATCCGGTGCTCGGGCACGAGGTGCGCCTTGGCCTGCTCGGTCGCGATCCTCGCGGCCGCCTCGGGCATCGTCAGCGCGAGCAGTCCGCCGCCGCCCGCGCAGCCGGCGTCGGCCGGCGCCGGCTCGTGGAATTTGCCGACCGCCGCCCGCAGCAATCGGCGCGGTCCCTCGCGTCGGCCAAGCTCCCGGCCAAGCTTGCAGGCCTCGTGGTAGGAGAGCTTCAGGTTCAGCGGCGCGCGGCCGAATGCGTATTCGAGCCGGTCGGCCAGCAGGTCGAGCAGCAGCACGATCTTCGGCTTGAGCTCGACGCCCGCCTCCGGATAGTGGCGCAACAGCGTCACCGCGCAGCCCGGATCCCCGACGATCAGCTCGGCGTGCCCCTCGAGCCGCTTCGCGAACCCGCGGGCGTGCTCGACGAACTCGGCGCGCAGGCCCGCGGCGAGCAGTGGATAGCCGCAGCAGTCGGCGCAGGCCTCGCCCAGCGCGAGCCGTATCCCGAAGCCGGCCGCGGCGTCGATGGCGGCCTTGGCAATCGAGGGCTCGCGCGCTATCGCGGTGCAGCCCGGGAAATAGGCGCGCCCCTCGGTCTCGCGCGAGATCTCGCGGGCCCGCGCCGCCAGGTCGACGCCGAAGGGGTTTCGCGCCTTGGCGAAGCTGTCCCGGATCTGGTCGACCGACTTGGGCGCCTCGCCCTCGTCGACGACCTCGGCACGCGCCTCGAGCAGCGCCGCGGCCACGTCGACCGAGTGTCGGCAGCTCGCGGTGCACCGCCCGCAACCAGTGCAGGCGAAGAGCGCCGCCCCCGCGGCCTCGTCGAAGCCGCGCGCCCCGGTGCGCTGCAGATGCAGCAGGCTCATCTTGCCCGACGGCGTGTGCGTCTGCTTGCAGGTCGCGTTGGAGACAGGGCAGACAAAGCGGCACATTTCCGGGCAATAGGCGCAGGTGGCGGTCTCGCTCCGTTTCGGCCTCGCGGTCCTCACGCGACCTCCTGGCCAGCGCCGTCGAGGATACCGAGCAGCGGTGCGGGCAGCGGTTCGGGTGGCGAATCGAGGGCGACCGCACCTTTGACGGGGGCGCGGGCCGCGACGACTACGCTCTCGCGCGCTATCCGGTAGATGCCGAGCGGGCCCGCCGAGCCGATGGCCCCGGCGAGGCGGTCCCAGCCGAGCTCCCCCTCGAATTCCGGCGCGCCCCCGCCGACCTGGCCCACGGCCCGCGGCTCGCCCCGGCCCTTGAGCAGCCCCTCGACGAGCGCGCGGTCACGCCGCGCGCGAAAGGCGTAGGTGGCCACGGTGATGGCGACCGCGAAGCCGCGGCCCTTGCGCCGGGTGTGCACCTCGACCGGCCGCACGTCGCTCGCGGCGACCCCGCGCAGGAGTAAGACCACGTCCTCGGGTCTCTCGACGAGCGCGTGAAAAGTCTCTTCGAGCTCGGGCCTTGGCAGCGCCCGGAGCTGCGCCTCCACGAGGGTGCCGGCCTGGCCGCCACGTCCGAGGAAGAGCGTCTCGAGCATCGGTCCGCCGCTCGAGCGCGGCGCGGCCGGCGTCACGAAGAGCCCGCCGCTGCGCAGCGCGACGCCGAGCGAGAGCGCGGCGGACTCGAGCCGGTTGCCGGGCACCGCGCGAAGTCCGGCGTGCCGCCCCTCGAGCCAGTCGCGCACCGTCAAAGAGCGCGCCTTCGGCGACAACCAGCCGAGGGTGAGCGCCCAGCCTTGCAGCGTCGCCTCGACCTCGCCGAGATTGGCGCCCGCGCCGACCCGGATAGTGCAAGCGGCCGGATCGGGGGCTTCGATGCGGTCGAAGGCGACCAGAGAGACGACGACCCGCTCGGCGTCTTGCCCAAGCATGCCCTTGACCGCCTGGGCGCGCGCCACTTCCCGCAGCGACCCGGGGAGCAGCTCGACCACCCCGTCCCCGGTGCGGGTCGGCACGCCGGCCGCCTTGCGGACTCTCTCCTCGAGCTGAGTCAAGTCGTGCGCGGCAACCGCCATCTAAGCTCCGAGCTTGCCAGGGTTCATGATGCCCGCGGGGTCGAAGGTCGCCTTCAAGGCCCGCATCAACACCAGGCCGTCGCCGACCTGAGACTTGAAGGCGTTCAGGCGCGCGACCCCGACCCCGTGGTGGTGACTGAAGGTTGCGCCGGCCGCCCGCGCCGCCGCGAGCGCCGAGCGCCACAGATCGTCATATCGGCGCTCGACCTGCTCGAGGCTGCCGGCCGACCCGACGAAGGTGAACTCGAGCGCACAGCCCTCGACCCGCGCGTGATCGAAACGGCAGCCGACGAGGGCGAATGGCGAGACCGCGTCGCGCACCCGCTCGTAGATCTCGACCGCGCGCTCCCAGGTCCCCGCGACCTCCAGCCTGTCGAGGAAAGCCCCCGCGTCGAAGATGCGCGACTGCCGGAAAGGCTCCGCGTAGCGGTTCTGCAGCCAGGTCTGCGCCGGTTCGGCGCCCCGGTCCTCGCCGCCGGCGGCCGCGCAGACTCGCGCAGCCTCCTCGGCCTCCAGCTCGACGAGCGCCGAGTCGCCCTCGAAGACCAGCAGGAGCAAGCACTCTCGCAGCAGGTCGGCGGCGCGGTTGAGCCCGAAGGCCGCGGCCGCGGCGGCGCGCGAGGCCAAGCGCTCGAGCGGCAGCATGACCCCTTCGTCGAAGCGGTCGCGCAGCAGCCCGCGCTTGTGCACGGCCCCCGACTCGTAGCCCCTCGCGAAGAGCTGGGAGTCGACCGGATCGTAGAGCCGGGCGAGCGCCGGGCGCAGGCCCGCCCGCAGAATCGCGCGAAGAGCGTCGAGGCCCGCGCGCACGCCGGAGAACGCGAAGGCCTGGAAGGCGCGCGCCTCGGGCACGCTCACCAGGTGCAGGCGGGCCCTGCAGATCGTCCCGAGCGTCCCCTCGCTGCCGAGGAAAAGCCCGGGCGTCTCCCAGCCCGGCCGCGGGCGGCGCGCGGCGACGACGATTTCGCCCCGCCCATCGACGACGGTCAGCGAGGCGACCATGTCCTCTATCTTTCCGTAGCGCCCCGAGCACTGCCCGGCGCCGCGGGTCGCCAGCCAGCCGCCGACCGTCGAGCACCCGAGCGACGACGGCAGGTGCCCGGTCGACAGGCCCTTGCGCCCGAGCTCGCGCTCGAGCCGCTCTCCGAGGATTCCCGCCTCGCACTCGACCTCGGGCGCGTCGGGATCGAGCGCCACGACGCGGCTCATCCGCTTGAGGTCCAGGACGATGCCGCCGTGCAACGCCACGGTGCCACCGCACAGCCCCGAGCCCGCGCCAAAGGGCACCAGCGGCACCCCGAGCCGCGCCGCGAGAAGGGTCAGCTCGCGCACCTCTTCGAGGCTCTCAGGCCAGACGATAAGCTCCGGGGGCGACGGCGTCTGGCCCGAGCGCGCCCAGATAAGGCCCTTGGGCCAGAGGTCGCGCGCGTAGGCGAGCCGGTCCGTGGGCTCGATAGACGCACGCCCGTCCACGATGCGCGAGGCATCACGCAGCAGCGCACGGGCCTCGGGCGTCGAGGCGGGGAGAGCCCGGGCTGGCAGGCGGTGGACGGGTCGGCTCATCAAGGGCCCTCGAGCCCATGCGCAGAGGCCGTCGCCGCAACCGGCAGGCCCCTGTCGATCAGGGCTCTGGTGTCCGGGGGATGCTAGCCGCCGGGCGCAGGTCGTTCAAGAAAGGACAACGTATCTGAGCCCCCCCCCCGAAGCCCCCGGCCACGGTAGACTGGCGCGCGTGGCTACCTACCGGATTGTCCCTCTGCCCGGCCAGCCCGAGCGCGGGCGGGTGCTCGGCGCCAGCTCCCTGGACGAGCCCGTCTATCTGACCCGGCTGCTGCGCGCCGAGGACCCGCGGGCCGCGCAGCTCGAGCGGCAGATCAGGTTTTCGGCTCCGCAGGATTCGCCGCTGCTCGCGCCGCTGGTGGAGCTGGGGACGAGCTCTGACGGCTGGCTTGCGGTCGTCGAGAAGGCGCTGCCTGCCGTGCCGCTCGTCCAGGTCGTCGAGCGCGCGCGAGAGCGCGGCCTGCCCTTCCTGCCGCAGGCCTGCGCCTGGTTTGGCAAGCGTCTGTGCGAGGTGGTCTCGACCCTCGGCACGACGGCCCATCTGCGACTGACCCCGCGCAACGTGCTCGTGCAGGCCGACGGCGAGCCGTTCGTGCTCGGGACCGCCTACGCGCGGCTGCTGGCGCCCTCGGCAGACGAGCAGGCCTTCCTGCCGCGCGCGCCCGACTCCTCTCGGGCGGCCGACTCGTACGCCGCAGCCGAGATCGTCCGCCTGCTCGCCAGTCTCGGGGCCACGGGTTACCAGGACGATTGGGGCTCGCTGCCGTTGTCGCTCAAGGCCTGCTTTGTCCGCGCTCAGGCCGCCGGCGGCCTGAGCCCGGCCGCCCTCGCCGCGAGCATCGGCACGACCTTCGAGGAGTGGGGCAAGAGGTGCGATGGCAAGGCGTTCTGCGCGAACCTGCAGCGCCTCGGGCTGCCGCCGGCTCCAAGCCTCGAGTCGGCGAGCGCGACCCTGCAGATCGACCCGCGCTTCGAGGCGGCCGGCGAAGCGAGCTGGACGCCGAGCGGCGCGGTGGACCTCGACGGACGGCTCGAGCGCTTTGCTCCCGCGCAGCCATTCGCCGCGCCACTAGAGCCGCCCGCACCGAGCCGGCCCGACGGCGCCGAGCCCCTCGATCTCGACGAGCAGGCCTTCGCCCACGCTTTCAAGGCCGACGACAGCATGCCCGCGGCCTCCCGGCGCAGCCGCGTCAAACCGCTGCTCAAGGCGCTGGCAGTCCTCCTCGCCCTGGCAGCAACCGGCGCGCTGCTCTGGGCGCAGGGCCCCCAAATCCTCGCCTGGGTCAAATCGCTGGCGGCCGAGCGGCCCCAAGGCGCCTACGGGACGGCGCTGCTGCGCGTCGAGAGCACGCCGTCGGGCGCACAGGTCTTCCTCGGCGACCAGCTTCTCGGCGAGACGCCATACCTCGGAGACAACGACCTGCCTGCCGGAGTCCACCGCGTGCGGCTGCTCAAAAGCGGCTATGAGCCCGCGGCTGCCTCCTTCGAGGGCGGCCGCGATGCCGAGCTTAAGATCCGCCTGCGGCGGCGCTGACGCGCTCCTAGGCTTGGGCGGGGATCTGCTCGGCGCGCTTCTTCTCTTCGCTGGCGCGGATGAGGTAGCCCATCAGCATCAACGACGAGGTGTTCTCGAGGACGCGCTCGGGGTCGCGCGAGATGAGGTTGGCGCTGTAGGAGAGGAAGAACTGCGCGAGCTCCTCGCCCGCCTCGCGCACGATGAGCGCGTTGAGAATCGAGGGCTCCATCGTTCGGATGTCGTTGATGAAGCTGATGGCCATCGCCTTCTTGTCGTTCTCCACTTGCGCCTCCACCGCGCTGGCTTGCGCCCGCGCGCGTCACCGACCTGCCCGCCTGCCGGGCAATATCAACCTTCGCTCCACAGGCCGCAACGCCCCTCGCCCGCTCGCCGCGGGCCTACGCCCCCGAGTGCGAACGCTTTGACCGCCTGATCCGGCCCGTGACACAATCCGCCCGTTCGTTCGGTTCCAAAGCGAGCGGGCGGGCACGCGCCGAAACGAAGGAGCGGACGATGTTCACGGGCGTGAAGGTCTTTTCGGCAACAAAGGCCAGGGAGCGCGAGGACTTGGGCGAGCACGTCACGCGCTGGATCCGCAGCAACGTCCAGCTCGACGTGGTGGACCGGGTCGTCGTCCAATCCTCCGACAACGAGTTCCACTGCCTGACCGTCGTGCTGTTCTATCGGCACAAGGAGCAGTAGCTCGCACGCCTGGCGGCTTGGAGCTCGCAAGACGCGCACGACCGCCCGCTCTGCCAGCTCCCGCGAGACGGCCGCCCGATTCTGAGCGCCTCAGCGGCCGGGGCTCTGCCTGCCCTCAAGAAGCACCTCTCGATCGAGCCGCTCCTTCTGCCCCTCTACGAGCCCGCGGACAGCCACAGCCAGCCCGCCAAGCCGAGCGCCGCCGCGGCCGCGGCGTGCCGCTCGGCCCTCTTCAGCAAGCGCCGTGGATTGCCGCTGTGACTGCCCGAGCCTGGCAACACCTCCCACGGCCCGAGCATCGGCTCGCCTGCCGCCCGCGAGAGCACGCCCGCGATCGACGCGGGCGCCTGGTCTGGCAGTAGCTTTTCGATCAGCCGGTAGTGGTGAAGACCGCTCTCCGGCGGAGCGGGGTCGAGCTCTTGGGCGCGCCTTGCGAGGGCGCGCCGGGGAGCCGTGCTCTCCAGAAACTCGGCGGCATCGACCTCGCCCTCGAGCCTGGTCTCGACCATCGCCAGCCGCTGAAGCGGCCCTCTCGCCCGGGCGAGCCTCAGTTGCGCCTGCTCGTCTTGAAGGACGAGTCGGTCGGCGTGCCTCTCCTCGAAGAAGACAAGGTCGGCCTCGGCCCCCTGGCCACGCAGCACCTCGAGACGAAACCCCAAACACGGCCTTGCGCTGAGCGGAGCAACAAGCGGCGGCTCCCCGACGAGCTTGCCGCGGACCGAGACCCTCACCGCGCCCTCTTCGCCGCACGACTCGAGCGCGCGCGCGACCGTCGCCCGCGCCTCGGCCTGCGCCGCGCGATAGCACGCGAAGGCGCGCCAGGCGAGCCACCCGAGCAGCCCCGAGCCGGCGACGCACACCAGCGCCCCGGCCGCCGGGAGCAGGCCGAGCGCGCCGGCCGGCAGAAGCGTCGCAAGCCCGACCGCCAAGGCCGGCCCAAGCGCGCGCCCCAACCTCAGGCGCTCGCCCCTGCTCGCCTCGAGCGCGAGGCCCAGATAGAGCAGCGCCGTCAGCGTCGCCGCGGTCAGCATCAGCCGGATGGCCATCGAGAGCACGCGCTCGCCTCTTCTGTCGCCGAAAGGCCTGCCGGCGCGCGCGCGTTGAGCTAACCGCGCAGCCCGAGCGAGGCCAGGTACATGCGGATCTCCTCGATGCGCGCGGCCCAAGACTCGCCGCGAATCGCTTCGCTGCGCTCGCGCCGAGGCCCCGGGGCCTCGAGCGCCGCGCGCGCCTCGGTGACGAACTCCTCGGGCGTGCGCCCTATCCGGCAGAGCCCGAGCCGCTCGACCTCCGGGATGGCGGTCGAGACCACCGGCAGGCCCGCAGCGAGGTACTCGCGCACCTTGAGCGGGTTCGAGTTGAGGGTCAGCTCGTTGATCTTGAAGGGCATCAGCGCGACGTCGAACCCCTTGCAGTAGGCGGGCAGCTCCTCGTAGCGGCGCTGCCCGATGAAGTGCACGTTCGGCAACCGGCGCAGGCGCGAGGTGTCGGCGCGCTGCTTGCCGATGAGCACCAGGCTGCCGGCCGGCAGGCCTTGCGCGAGCGTCTCGAGCAGCTCGAGGTCGACCCAGTCGGCGAGAAGCCCGAAGAAGCCGAACAGCGGCCGTGGCAAGCCGGCGATCTCCTCGGGGACGACGGTCTCGGGCTCGAGCGCGCGCGCGAAGTGAGCGTGATCGACCCCGTGGCGCACCAGCACGGTGTTGGGGTTGAGCGCCCGCTTGCTCGTCCACAGCCGCTCCGAGGAGGTGATGACCAGGTCCGCGCCCTCGACGAGGCGGCGCTCCTGCTCGGCGATGGCCGCCGGCGTGCCCGAGAAGGCCGAGAACTCGTCGACGCAGTGATAGATGAGCAGCCGCGCCCTCAGGCTCTGGGCGACCCACTCGGCGGCCGGCAAGAACGACCAGACGACCGGCCGCCGGAAGCCGAGGCCGCGCATCGCCCTCTCGACCTGCAGCTTGAGCGCGATGCGGTTGCCCGCGGCGATCAACCGGCTGCCGAACAGCGGCACCGCGAGCGGCGAGAGTACGAAGATGTTGTGCTCGACCTCGCGCACCCCTCTCAACGTGCCCGCGGCCTTCTTGGCGAGGCGCCGCAGGTCGTGCGCCGAGGCGGTCGGCGTCCGGTTGCCGAGCGAGTTGACCCAGAGCACGCGGTTGTCGACGGCGAGCAGCCGCATCAGGTGCGTCTTCGACAGCGGATCGCCGTCCCAGTCATTGGAGAAGCAGACGAGGTCCGCCCCGCGCAGCACCTCGCTCCTCTCGTCGAGCCTTCTCATCCCCGCCGCTCCTGTCTTTGCCCTCTCAGGTCCCGGAGGCGGCCTGCAGCCAAGCGGGCCGCCCGATGTCGCCCCGCCGCTCGCGCGCCCTTTCGAGCAGCTCGCGCCTGCCCCCGGTCAGGAACGCCTCGTGCCATTCCTCGAGCAGCCAGAGCGCGTAGAGCTCCTCGCGCCGGTCGACCCGCCCCGAGCGGTGCTCTTCGAGCAGCCCTTCGATGGCCGCCGCGCCGAGAATGCCCCGAGAGACCGAGCCCGAGGCGAGCAGCCTCTCGCGGCAGGGCTCGTAGAGCTCGGCGCGCAGCCAGCGGGTCAGCGGCACCGGGAAGCCCTTCTTCTTTCGCCGCAGGATGCCCTCGGGGATCTTGCCGGCCATCGACATGCGCAGCAGATGCTTGCCCACCGTGCCCTTGAGCTTGAGCTGCGGGGGTAGGCTCCAGGCGCTCTCGAGCAGCTCGTGGTCGAGAAAGGGCACCCGCAGCTCGACCGCCCAGGCCATCGTCGTCTTGTCGGCCTTGAGCAGCAGGTCGTCGGGCAGCCAGACCTTCGTGTCGTTGTAGAGCATCCGATGCAGCGGATGCGCTCCTTGAGTGCGCCGCCAGAGCGGCTCGAGGCGCTCGAAGAGCCCCTTGAGCGCGCGCGGTCCGAAG
>DHSB01000143.1:10063-10409 GCA_002408385.1 Myxococcales bacterium UBA5297 | reverse complement strand
CGAAGTGGCGGGCGACCAGCGCGTCGTCGAAGGCGCGCCCGACGCCCAGGTAGCGCTCGGGCAGCGGGCGGCGCGCCAGGTCGAGGTAGCGGCGCAGCTTCGGGTGGCGCGCCCCGCGCCCCGCCACCGCCAGCGCGCGCTCGAGCGAGCGGCCGCCCACCGCGCGCGCCCGCTCCATCAGCAGCATCCGCGCGTAGATCGGGTAGCCCGCCAGCACTTCGTCGGCCCCCTCGCCCGAGAGCACGACGACGACCTCGTCGCGCGCGCGCTTGGCAAGCTGCATCAGCGGGATACAGGCGCCGTCGGAGATCGGCTCCGGGGGGGGCCACGGGGGGGGGGGGGGGGG
>DHSB01000143.1:0-9958 GCA_002408385.1 Myxococcales bacterium UBA5297 | reverse complement strand
GGCGCCGTCGGAGATCGGCTCGTCGAGGTGCCAGGCGAGCTTGGCGAGGCTGTCGCGAAACAGCGCGCAGTCGACCAGCACCTCGCGATGCTCGGTGCCGAGCGCCTCGGCGGCCTTGCGCGCCCAGGCGAGCTCGCCCTCGCTGTCGCCCTCATAGCCGACCGCGAAGCTCTTGAGTGACGAGGGGGCGGCCTGCCTCATCGCCCAGCCGACCGCCGTCGAGTCGATGCCGCCCGACAAAAACAGGCCCACCGGCACCTCGGCCATCAGCCGCAGGCGCACCGCCTCGAGGATGAGCTGAGTGAGCGCCTCGCTCTCCTCGACCGCGTCGCACGGCCGGGCCTCGAGGTAGCTCGCCTCGACCGGCACGTCCCAGAACTGCGCGAGGTGCGCGGCGCCGTCCTCGAAGACCAGCCGGTGGCCCGGCTGCAGGCGCTCGATGCCCTTGAACAACGTCTGCGGCCCCGGCACGTAGCGCAGGGCGAGGTAATCGACGAGCCGCTCGCCGTTGATTTCGCGGCGCACCTCGTCGAAGGCGAAGAGCGCCTTCGCCTCAGAGGCGAAGAGCAGGTCGCCGCCGGCCAGGGTCCAGTAGACCGGCTTGACCCCGAGCCGGTCGCGGGCGAGCAGCAGCCGGTGCCGGCGCCCGTCCCAGAGCGCGATCGCGAAGATGCCTCGCAGGCGCCCGAGCACCTCGTCGCCCCACTCTTCGTAGCCGTGGACGATGGCCTCGGTGTCCGAGCGGGTCGCGAAGCGGTGGCCCTTCGCCTCGAGCTGGGCGCGCAGCGCGAGGTGGTTGTAGATCTCGCCGTTGAAAGCGACCCAGACCGTGCGCGCCTCGTTGGCCATCGGCTCGGCGCCGCCGGCCCGGTCGAGGATGGCGAGCCGGCGGTGCCCGAGGGCCGCGTTCTCGTGGAAGTAGAGCCCCTCGCCGTCCGGGCCGCGGTGGGCCATCAGCTCGAGCGCGCTCGCCATCGGCTCCGGGGCGACCGCCCGCTCGCGGTCGGCGTTGACGCGGCCAACGATTCCGCACATCTCAGCTCTCCCCTGCCGCGAGCCCGCCGCGGCCCAGCAGCTCGAGGTACGCCCGCAGGACTGGCGCGAGCTCGTCGCCACTGCCCTCAAGAGGTGTCGGGAAATCCCCCTCGTCCGTTCGCCTCGAGCAGAGTCGAGAGCCCCGAGCGTAGGCCGAGCCTGCGAGGCCGGAGTCGAGGTGCCCTTCGACTCCGCTCCCGGCGCTCGCGCGTCGGGAGCTACGCTCAGGGTGAGCGGAATCAGATGGCGTCGAAGGATTGGACGGATCTTCGGGCCTGCCCGCCCCTTCCCGCCAAGCCCCCTCGACCGCTTCGGCGAGCTCGACCGGATCGCCGCTGCGCACCAGGCGCGTGCCCGCGGGCCGAAAGCCCACCGCGGTCGCGACCACCGGCTTGCCGAGCCCGAGCGCCTCGCGCACCGAGAGCGCGTCCCCGTCGGCGAGCGAGGGGCGCACGAAGACGTCGCAGGCCGCGATGGTCGCCAGGGCCTGCGCGTGGTCGAGCTCGCCGAGGAGCTCGACCCGCTCGCCCACCCCGTAGACGCCGGCGAGCGCCTCGATGGCCTCGCGCCGGCCCGGCCCGAACAGCGCCAGGCCGACTCGCGGCATGCGGCTCGCGAGCACCGGCAGCGCCCCGAGCAAGGGGCGGGTGCCGTAGATGGGACTGGGGGCCACTGCGCAGGCGAGCAGCGGCTCGAAGCGCGCGCGCGCTCTGGCGAGCCCGGCCGGCGGCTCGCCCGGCTGAAGAGGACCGGTGCCCGCGGGGGCGACCTCGACCCGCGACGCAGAGAGCCCCGCGTCGAGCAGCGCGCGCTCGATGGCCGGGTTGACCGCGAGGATGCGCCCGAAGCCGCGGCTCGCCACGCACACCAGGCGCCTCTGGGAAGCGCCGAGTGCGAGGAAGTTGGGGGCGAGCCCGCTGTGGACGGTGAGCAGCGGGGCCGGAGAGAAGGGCCGGCGAAGCGCGCCGACCGCGGCGGCGATGGCCCAGGAGCGCGGGTTGTGCCCGCTGATCTGCGCGTGGACGAGAAACCCGAGCGCCGCGTGCAGGGCGAGCTGCGCGGCCAGCTCGCCCGCGCTGCCCACCGGGGACACCTCCGGGCGCGCCTCGCGCGCCCCGAGCGCGAGCACCCGGACCCAGGCGTCGTGGGCCTTTAGCCTGCGGTGCAGGGCCTCGACGTGGACGGCGATGCCGCCGTGCGGCGGCGGAAAGTTGCCGACCAGGAGGATGCGCGCGCCTGCGAGCGGTCGGTTCACGGGCGGCTCGGCTCCTCGAGGGGCTCGTCGTCGCGGCGCACCCGGCCGATCTCGCGGGCCGGCACCCCGGCGACGACGGTGTAGGGGGCGACGTCCCGGGTGACGACCGCGTTGGCGCCCACCTGCGCGCCGCGGCCGATGCGGATGTCGCCGAGCAGGCAGGCGCCGGCGCCGATCTTCACCTCGTCCTCGATGACCGGCGCGCCCTTGCTCGTCGAGCGCCCGCCGATGGTCACATGCGGGCCGACGAGCACGTCGCGGCCGATGCGGGTGGAGGGGTGGATGACGATGCCCAGCCCGCCGTAGGCGAGCTCGGTCCCCTCGCCGATCTCCGCGCCGGTGCCGATGTACGAGCAGGTCGCGAGCTGGATGAGCTTGCGCAGCGCGCGCGGCACGAGCGGAACCCCGAGCCTGTGGGCAGCTTGCGCGAGCCTGTGCAGTTCGAGCGCGTTGAGCATGGCGGGCAACTCACCTGCCGGCCTTTCGACGCGGTCTGCCGGCAGGGCTGAACCTAGGGACCGGGCGCGCGGCGCGGTAGCGGCGCGGAGCCCTGCTCGCCGACGAGCGTGTTGGTCGCGCAGCGGTTGCGCTCGCCGAGCACCGGGCGGGTGAGCGAGAGCATCCCGAAGACATCGTCGATGTGGCAGGCGGTCAGGTTGGACGAGTAGCCGAACGGCCCGCGGCTGAAGTTCTCCCAGAGCGTCTTGCGCTTGAGGCAAAACAGGTCGCCGCCGACGCGGTTGGGCAGATCCTCGGTCGTCACCGCCGAGCGGAAGCCGTGGCGCACCAGCGCGGCGACGATGCGCCGGTCGTAGTAGCCGTTGGGGTAGGCGAAGTCGCGCACCGGCCGGTCGAGCCGCCCCTCTATCTCGCGCTTGGAGGCGGCGATCTCGCGATCGATCGACTCCTCGGACTCATGGGTGAGCACCACGTGGTTGACCGTGTGCGCGCCGAACTCGATGCCCGCCTCGGCCATCTTCGCCACCATCTCCCAGCCGAGCGGCTCGCCCGAGGGCGGCAGCAGCTCGGCCCCTCCTCCCAGGCTCTTCTCGATGCGCGCGATGAGCCGCTGCAGCTCGTCGGCCGAACGGCGCGAGATGAGCCGCTCGACCGCGAGCGCGGCGCGCGCGTCGACCAGCTCCGAGGTGACGACGTTGCGCGGCCGGCCGCCCGCGCCCCCCAGCTTCAGCTTGAGCAGGTAGTGCAGCCGGTCGTGGGGGAAGCGCGCCCCCGAGCCGACGAACCCCGAGGCGAGGAAGACCGTCGCCGGATGCCCGCGCCGCGCGAGCACCGGGAAGGCGTGGTCGTAGACGTCGCGGTAGCCGTCGTCGAAGGTGAGCGCCGCCGCGTCGCGCCGCGGCTCGCGCTCGCCGGAGACCACCTGCATCGCCTCGCCGAGCGGGACGATCTCGAAGCCGGCGCGAAACAGCTCGTCGAGCTGGCGCTCGAAGGTCGGCACGCTCAAAAGCAGCCCGGGAATGGCCCGGCGCCGCTCGCTCTCGAAGTCCTCGACCACGCGGTGGTAGCTCAGGATGAGCACCCGGCGGCCACCGACGGCCACGCGCGCGGCGCGAGCGAGCAGCCCGTGCATCCCCGAGTAGTGCAAGGCATTGGCGGCCACCGACTTGGCCGCGCTGCGCGCGAAGCTCTTCCAGCCCATCCGCCCCTCCCCGCCGCTTTTCAAGAAGAGCCGCGCCGGCGCTTGCCGCGCCGCAGCTCCTCCCACCACCGGTCGCCGACCACCTTCCGCGCCGCCTTCTTGAGCGCCCGGGCGCCGCTCGCCGCCGCGAGCCAGGCCGCCCCTGCGGCCGTCCGATTGACGATGCGCACGCCTTCAGTGCGCCGGCGCGCCTTCTTTGCCCACTCGAACTTGTAGGGCTCCTGCCCGCGCAAAAAGTCGAAGACCGCGCGCCGCTCGCGGAAGGCGTCGGCGAGCGTTTCGCCGAGCAGCACCAGCCCCACGCTGCGGCGCGTCCAGCCCGGGTCGTAGCCGGACTGGTAGTAGTAGAAGCGGTCGCGGTGGACGATGCCGTAGACCGAGGCGAGCGCCTGGGAGCCGAGCCGCAGCGTGTAGAGGCGCAGCATCCCGCTCTCGGCGAGCAGCTCGGCCGCGTCGCGGTGGAAGGCGCGCACCTCGGCGGTGTTGATGCCCTGCGAGCCGCCGTCGCGCTCCCAGCGCAGCCGGTGCAGGCGGAAGAAGTCGGCCAGCGCCGCAGCCACCTCGCCGGGCTGCTCGGTCCTGTCGATGGCAAAGCCGGGCTGGGCGGCGAGCCATTTGCGGCGCCGGGCGAGGTTGTCGGCGCGGCCGACCTCGCGCAGGTAGCTCTCGAAGTCGCCGCTCGTCTCGACTATCGGGCAGACGTGGCGCTCGAACCGCTCGGCGAGCAGCGCCCCCGGGGCGAGCTTCTCGAGGACGCGCGCGCCCAGGGCGCTGCCTTCGGGCAGGTCGAGCAGCTCGAGCACATCGAAGCGCGCGCGGCGGGCCGCGAGCCCCTCGGCAAACAGGCTCGCGAGCTGCGGCTCGCGCCCGCGCGGCGCGACGGCGTCGAGGTACTCGCTGCCGACCCAGTCGTCGCAGCCGAGAAAGCCCCAGCGGCGCACTGCAAACCCCGCGACGGGCTCGCGCCGCTCGCACAGCGGCAGCAGCCCGGTCAGCCCGCCCCGCTCGTCGCGGGCGGTCAGGATGCGCAGCCCCGCCTCCGGGGCGACCCGCCGCCACCACGGGTAGAGCCAGTCCCAGGTCAGGAAGGGCGAGGCCTCGCTCTGAAAGAGAAGGCACGACCACTCGGCGCGCAGGCTCGCGAAGCCGAGCCCCTCGCCGACCTCGTCGATCCACACGCGCGCCGGACTGGGACCTTCGCGCTCCATCGTTCGCCGCATCTCGCCTACCTTTTCACCGCGTCGCGGACCGCCTCGGCGAGCGCGGTCATCGCCGCCGGCGTCAGGTCCTGGTGGATGGGGACCTCGAGGATGGTGCGCCGCAGCGCGTCGACGTCGGGGAACTCGCCGGGCAGACAGGCCGGGTGCCCGTAGCGCCAGAAGTCGACCGTCTCGATTCCGCGGGCGGCGAGCCGCGACTGGACCCCGGCCTTGTCCTCGACGCGCAAGGGATAGAAGAGCGGGCAGACCCCGGGCGGCAGCTCGGCGAAGACCGGCGGGGCGACGTCGCGCAGGTGGCCGAGCAGCAGGAAGAAGTTGCGCCGGCGCCGCTCGACGATGGAGGCGAAGTCCTGGGCGAGCGCGATGCGCCGGGTCAGCGCGCTCATGCCCAGGTCGGCGTGGGCGCGGTTGAAGTGCTGGGTGCCGGTGGCCACCCGCTCGATCTTCGCGGTGCTCACCGTCAACTTGCCCAGCCCGCGCACCGCCTGGCGCAGCAGCCGCCCGAGCGCGCCGGCGCGCAGCTCGAGGTTCTGCAGCAGCGCCGAGGCGAGGTGCGAGAGCGTCGAGAGCATCGGCGGCTCGGGCGGAGTCGGCAGCCCCTGCGGCCTCGAGCCCGACAGGACCAGCACCCCGCCGTTGGGCACCGGGAGCGTCTTGTAGATGGAGAAGACCGCCGCGTCGCCGAAGGTGCCCAGCGGCCGGTCGCCGTCGCGCGAGAGCAGCGCGAGCGCGCAGTCCTCGACCAGCGGCAGCCCGTGCGCGTCGGCCAGCGTCCGCAGCTCGCGGGCCGGGCCGGGGAAGCCCAGGTAGTGGATGAAGTAGAGCGCGCGGGTGCGCGGGGTGATGAGCCGGGCCACCTCGTCGGGCTCGACCTGCATCTTCGGCCCGACCCCGTAGAAGCGCACGCTCGCCCCCGCGTCGACGAGCGCCTCGATCTCGACGCCGTGGTGATAGGCGGGCGCGAGGACCTCGCCCTGGTCGAGCCGCAGGATGCGCGCCAGGGTCCAGACCGCGTTGCGCCCGAAGTAGTAGAAGCGCGCCCCCGGGGCCTCGAACGGAAAGGCCGGCGCGCCGCGGGCCGAGGCGGTGAGCATCTGCGGCCACAGCGTGGGCAGGGCCGGGACGAAGCGGGCCCCCGGCGGCCGCGGCGGCGGGAGGTCCGCGCCCGCGCCGCTCGGCTTCACCGCTTCCATCGCAGGACCTCCTTGAGCTTGGGCGCCCAGCGCGACTTGAGGTCGTAGAGCGCCGCGCCGCGGGCGCTGCGGCCGAAGGCGTAGAGCCAGTGATGCGGGCGCACCTGCGAGCTCCAGTCCTGCTTCCAGGTCATGTTCGGGCCGAGGAAGTCGAAGCGCTCGAAGCCGCGCTCGCACAGGTCGCGCACCACCTCGTCGACCATCACCTGGCCTGGCGAGCACTCGCGGTGCGCCTCGTCGAAGGCGACCTTGGGCACGTAGTAGGTCTTGCCGCTCTCCAGGCCGAAGTGGAAGGCGACCGGCCGGCCGTCGAGCCGCAGGAAGTAGAGGCTCAACTCGCCGCGTTGGGCCGAGCGGCGCGCCAGCTCGGAGTAGAAGCCGCGGGTCGTCGCGTCGTCGGCGATGGCCGTGCCGCGCTCGCCCTTCCAACCAGCCCGCTCGAGCGCGAGCCCCTCTTCGAGCAGCCGCTCGAGCTCGCGGCCGCCGGTTATCCGCTGCAGCTCGAGCTTGCCCTTCGCCTCGAGCTTGCGCTTGCGGCGGCGCAGGTTCTGCCGGAAGTGCGCGTCGAGCCTGCCGAGCACCGCGTCGTAGCCGCCCTCGAGCGGCACGAAGGGCGTCTGCATCGACTCCCAGACAGCGACCCGCAACCCGTCGGCCTCGGCGAGCGAGAGCAGCCCGCGGGCCGCGCCGTCGAGCGGCACGTCGGCCAGCTCGAGCACGTCGAAGGAGCGGGTCGCGCGCAGGTGCGACCAGAGGGCCTTGATGGCCTCGGGCCGGTCGGGGTCGGCCACGAGGTCGAAGCGGCAGGAGTGGACGTTGGCCGGCGCCCTCAGCCTGCGCACCCGCAGCCCGTACATGCGGCCGCGTTCCTCGAGCAGCGGCAGCGCCGCGACGAGCCGCTCGCCGCTGCGGGCTACGAACAGCCGCAGCTCCTCGCCGGGGGCGAAGTTGTCGAGCCAGAGGCTCAGGAAGTGGTGGCGGAAGAACGGCTCGTCGTGGCCGCTGCGCGCGACCAGCTCGTCCCAGTCCTGACGCAGGCCCAGGAACCCCTCACGCCCCAGCTCCTCGACCACCAACGGGCCGTCGATTGACCTCCGCATCGCCTCCCACCCCTCTGCCGGATCTGCCGCGAGGCGACACAGCCCCGATCCCCGAGGCCCCCGCCCCCATGCGGGATGTCGCCGATGAGACGCTCGTTTTCGTGGCTGAACTTTGGCCATCCGCCGCAGGTTCGGCACTGCGGGGAGGTTGTTGCGTCCCGCATAGGAAACGCCGCACACCCCGAGCTCGCCCACGTCGCCCTCGATGTCTGCCCGCGCGACTCCGCCCCAATGCGCGCCCACTCGATCCTGGTCGCCTCACGCCGACTGGCTTGCGCGCTCGCCTCCCACCGCGAAGCGCTCGGCCGAGACGAACGACGCATCCCCCGCGAACAGCTGCACATCCCCTTCTGAAGCAGCATCGCCGACGCGCGCCCTCGGCCCCAGGCTCCGCTTCGAACTCGGGACGATTCCTCGCGCGCTGCCCGAGACGGAACAACTGGTGGATCGGCCCGTACTTGCCGAGAACGCCGAGGGCCTGCAGCTCGATCACGTCGCCGTCCTCGTGGCCGAGGAACCGAAGGAACCGGGCGATGTTCTGGGACAGCCCTTCACCCGAAGGGCTGTCCAGGCGCTCGCGGAGGTCACGCGCTCAGGGCGTCGGGTGGGACGGATTGTTGGGATAATGGTCGGTGCGCGTGGTGTCCACGGCAGGCAAAGCGTGGGGGCCGGGAGGGCGGGGACACGTGACGCGCCGACGATGGTGAACAGCGAGCAGCCAGAGGAGCTACGCGGGCTCCGCGTGGAGCTTGAGACCGAGCGCGCCGAGAACCTTGAGGATGGTGTCGAAGTCGGGACTGCGGTCCCCCGAGAGCGCCTTGTAAAGGCTCTCGCGGGACATGCCTGCCTCGCGCGCCACCTGCGACATGCCCTTGGCTCGCGCGATGTCGCCGATCGCCTTGGCGATAAACGCCGCGTCAGCTCCCGGCTCGTCGAGACATGCCTCCAGATAGGACGCCATCTCTTCGGAGGTGCGCAGATGCTCTGCGACGTCGTAGCGGGTCGTCTTCGTCTTTGCCATGTCGTCCTCCTACAGGTTGCGGGCGAGCCGTAGCGCCGTCTTGATGTCCGCGGCCTGCGTCGTCTTGTCGCCTCCGGCCAGTAGAACGATGACCGTCCGGCCTTTCCTGACGAAGTACACGCGGTAGCCTGGGCCAAAGTCGATGCGCAGCTCCGACACTCCCTGGCCGACCGGCTTCACGTCGCCGGGGTTGCCGGCGGCGAGCCGCTCGATGCGGGCCTGGACCCGAGCGCGTCCGCGCACGTCCCGCAGGTCGTCGAGCCAGGCGGCGAACTCGGCGGACTTGCGGATCTCGAACACACAACAACTGTAGCCATGTGGCTACAGTTCGTCAAGTCGATGCGTGGCCGTGCGAGTCCTCGTCGAGGCACCGCTCGCCTCGACGGCAAATGGCCCCCCCGCGCCTGGGACATGGCGAGCGGGCGGGGCGTGGGGGTGAGCGGTCAGCGTAGTCGGACCGCCGTCCTCGCCTACGTTCCTTCCGCCACCACGAGCACGAACAGTACGTGCCCTTGAGGTGGGTTCGGGTACCTCGCGATGTAGGACCTGCTCTCAGCACAGGTGCGCGTCGCGAACGACTCGATCGGTTCGTCGTCGCGGCGTTCCGAGTACCAGTTCGCGTATGCGCTTTCGATCCTTCCCCCATGGCAAAGCCCTGCCCGGCGAGCTGTCGCGCTCGTCGGTTTACCGCTTGCTGTCACGCCACCACCTCTCGGGCCGACCCCTGCGCGGCCCCACGGCCGAGAGGCGCTCCTTCATCTACGAATTCGCCGGTGAGCTGCTCGTCGGCGACGCGCTCCATCTGCGCCGCCGGGTTCTCGGGCCCGACGGCAGGCCGCGCAAGGTCTACATGCTCTCCCAGATCGACTGCGCGACCCGCAAGCTGTTGTCATAAGCAGTACCCAAGGCGGACGTGTGCCTTGGGGATGAAAAATGGCAGCAAAATGACCGAGGCCGTCGCCATCGGGACGCCGTCAGCTCGCCGTCAGGGAATTGCGCGACACATCTTCACTCCGCCAAAGGAGACCAAACCGTGACCCGTTCCGTCCTCGCACTGCCGGTCGAGCGCTTCGTACGCTCCCCCGAGCTTGCCTCCCTGCAGATCCTCGACGCCGCGCTCGTTGCCTGCGAAACCGCGCTCCTCGCCGCACACCCCGAGGTCGCCCACGGCGCCCTCGATGTCTGCCCCCACGGCTCGAGCCCCATGCGCGCTCATTCCATCCTGGTCGCATCACGCCGCCTCGCCACCGCACTTGCCGCCTACCGCGAGGCGCTCGGTCGCGACGAACGGCGCACTCGCAGGCAACAGGTGCTTATCCCCTTCTGATCGCCCGACCCCTACCGCACTGAGGCCGCCTCCGGCAGCACGCTGGGGGCGGCCTTCGCACGCTCGACCTCAAACCCCGCGACGAATTCGGACCGATTCCTCGCCTGAAGCGCGGGACGGAACACAACCCGAGTTTGACAGTCGTTC
>DHSB01000145.1:15461-15950 GCA_002408385.1 Myxococcales bacterium UBA5297 | reverse complement strand
GTCGGCGCGATCTGCGTGGTGCCGGGCAGCGAGTGGCCCTGGGCCGAGCGCGCAGCGAGCGGACCTATCACCAGCCAGCTCTCGACGAGGTGGATGGCGATCCAGTTGAGCATGATCGTGGAGATCACCTCGTGGACGCCGCGCCGCACCTTCAGCCACGCGGGGACGAGCCCCCAGGCCGCGCCCGCGACGGCGGCCGCGCCCAAGGCGAGCGGCAGGTGGATCCAGGCGCTGCCCGGGGCGATGGCCTGGCCGACGAAGGCCGCGGCGATGCCGCCGACGACGAGCTGGCCCTCGGCGCCGATGTTGAAGAGCCCGACCGAGAAGGCGACCGCGACCGAGAGGCCGGTCAGCGCGAGCACCGAGGCCTTGACGCTCGAGTCGCCCAGAGCGCGCAGGCTGCCGAGGCCGCCGCCGAACATCTTCAGGTAGCCGGTCACCGGGTCCTTGCCGGTGAGCCAGATGGCGACGAAGCAGATCGCCAGCGCT
>DHSB01000145.1:14873-15300 GCA_002408385.1 Myxococcales bacterium UBA5297 | reverse complement strand
GGCGAGCACCGAGAGCAGCGGGACGAGGACGAAGTGGTGACGCGGGGCGAGCAGCCGGCGCAACAGGCTCGGCTCGACGGCCTGGGGGCGCGCGGGGTCAGCCATGGCTGGCCTCCGCGGCGGTCGGCTCGGCGGTTTCAGGCTGCCCGAGCATCATGCGGCCGAGCGCGCGCTCGTCGGCGCCCTCGCCGGGGACGATGCCCATCACGCGGCCGCCGTAGAGCACGAGGATGCGGTCGGCGAGGGCGAGCACCTCGTCGAGGTCGAGCGAGACGAGCAGCACGCCGCGGCCCTGGTCGCGCTGCCCGCGCAGCCGGTCGTGGACGGTGGCGATGGCGCCGACGTCGAGGCCGCGGGTCGGCTGGACGGCGAGCAGCACCTTCGGCCCGGAGTCGATCTCGCGGGCGAGGATCACCTTCTGCTGGTT
>DHSB01000145.1:13232-14706 GCA_002408385.1 Myxococcales bacterium UBA5297 | reverse complement strand
ACCTTCTGCTGGTTGCCGCCCGAGAGCGCGCGCGCCGGCAGGGCAGGGTCGGCGGGGCGCACGTCGAACTCGCCGCACAGGCGCGCGGCGGTCATCTCACGGCCGCGGAAGTCGATGCGCGCGCCCGTCGAGAAGGGCGCGCGGTCGTGGCGGCCGAGGGCGAGGTTCTCGTCTACCCGCATGTCGAGCAGCAGCCCGCGCTGCTGCCTGTCGGCGGGCACGTGCCCGACGCTGGCTTCGCGAAAGGCCCGCGGCGCCGCGCCGGCGAGCTGTCGGCCCTCGACCTCGACGCTGCCCGCGTCCGGGCGCCGCAGGCCGGTGAGCACCTCGACCAGCTCGGCCTGGCCGTTGCCGTCGACCCCGGCGATCGCCAGGATTTCGCCCGCGAGCAGCTCGAAGCCGACCTCGGCGAGCGCCGGCCGCCCGCGGTCGTTCGAGGCGCTCAGGCCCGAGACCTTCACCAGCGGCGCGCCGGCCTTCTCCTTGGGCGGCACGCGGATCATCTCGGCGACCTCGCGGCCGACCATCAGCGCGGAGAGCTGCGCGGCGCTCGTCTGGCTCGCCTCGACCGTCGCGACCAGCCGCCCGCGGCGCATCACGCCGATGCGGTGGGCGACCCCGAGCACCTCGCGCAGCTTGTGGGAGATGAAGACGACGGTCTTGCCGGCCTCGGCGAGGTTGCGCACGACGCGGTAGAGGTCGTCGGCCTCCTGCGGGGTCAGGTTGGCGGTCGGCTCGTCGAGGATGAGCAGCTCGGCGCCGCGGTAGAGCGCCTTGACGATCTCGACGCGCTGCTGCATCCCCACGCCGATCTGCTCGACGCGGGCGAGCGGGTCGAGGTCGAAGCCGAAGCGGCGCGCGACCTCGTCGACCCGGCGCGCGGCCTCCTTACGATCGAGCAGGCCAAAGCGGCGCGGCTCCCGGCCGAGCACCACGTTCTCGGCCACGGTGAGCGGGGGCACGAGCATGAAGTGCTGGTGCACCATGCCGATGCCAAGCTCGATGGCGCGCGCCGGCGAGGCGATGACGGCTTGCTTGCCGAAGACGGCGAGCCGCCCGCCGTCGGGGCGGTAGAGGCCGTAGACGACGTTCATCAGCGTCGTCTTGCCGGCGCCGTTCTCGCCGACCAAGGCGAAGATCTCGCCCCGGGCGATCTCGAGCGATACCTCGTCGAGCGCGACGACCGGGCCAAATCGCTTGGTGACGTGTTCGAGGGTGAGGGCGGCGGGCGTCTTCAAAGCTGCGGGCCAGAGGTGAAAGGGCGGTTCAGATTAGCCCGTCGCCGGTGGGGAGTCGAAGGGACTCTCGCCGTCCGAGGCCCGCCGCCCCCGGTCACCTCGAGCGAAGTCGAGAGGCTCGACTTCGGCTCGCCCCCGCTCACCCTGAGCCCCTCGGCAAGCTCGGGGCAGGCGGAGTCGAAGGGCCCCTTGTATCTGAAGGCCTGCGCAGGTCCGCACGACGCCGGCACGAAGGC
>DHSB01000145.1:10767-13087 GCA_002408385.1 Myxococcales bacterium UBA5297 | reverse complement strand
GCCGGCGCTCCGGTCTCCGCACGTCCGCACGAAGGCCTTGAGATTCGACACAGTTCCCCGACTTCGCCTCACCGAGCGTTTCGCTCTACTCCGCCGGTGCAGGCGGCTGGAAGCTGGCGAGCGCCTCGAGCGTCGCGGGGACCTTGATGCTCCCCTCCACGACCGCCTTGCGCAGGCTCTCGAGCCGGGCGACGAGCGCCTCCTTGTCCGCGAGCATCTCGCTGCGCAGGGGGGCGTAGCCGAGGCCGCCTTCCTTCAGGCCGAGGTCTGCGTGACCCGCCTCGAACCGGCCGGCCGCCGCTTCGCTCGCCGCGAGGAACACGGCGAGATCGACCCGCTTGATCATCGAGGTGAGGATGGTCTCCGGGGCGACGTGGTGTTGGTCGCTGTCGCAGCCGATGGCCCACTTGCCAGCCTCGCGCGCCGCGGCGATGGCGCCCAGGCCGTCGGCGCCCGCGGCGTGGAAGAGGACGTCGGCGTCCTTGGAGATCATGTCCTGGGCGACCTGCTTGCCGGCCTCGACCTTGTCGAAGCTGCCGGTGTAGCCGACGAGCAGAGTCTTGGCCGCCTCGGGGTTGGTCGTCGCCACCCCGGCCCGGAAGCCGGTCTCGAAGCGGCGGATGAGCGGGATCTGCATCCCGCCGACGAAGCCGACCCGGTTGGTCTTGGTGACCAGGCCCGCGAGCGCGCCGACGAGAAAGGCGCCTTCCTCCTCGCGGAAGGTGATGGTGCGCACGTTGGGCAGCTCGTGGGGCGCGCCGCTCGCGTCGAGGATGGGGCTGTCGATGAGCAGGAAGCGCGCGTCGGGGTTCTTCTTCGCCGCGAGCTCGACCGCGTTCTCGAGCATGAAGCCGACGCCGATGGCCAGGCGAACCCCGTCGTCGACGAGGAGCTGCAGGTTCGGCTCGTAGTCCTCCTGCTGCTTGGCCTGGAGCACGACCGGCTCGACGCCGACCGGCTTGATCGGGTGCTCAGCCCTGATGTCCTCGGGCACCGAGGCCTGGAGCTCTTCGGGCGCGAGCCGCTGGTAGCCCTGTGGCGAGTAGCGCTTGCCGGCGGCCCAGGTCTCCAGCCCGCGCAGCGCGCCGTCGTTGAAGGACTGATCGCCCCGGCCGCCGACGTCGGTGACCAGGCCGATCTTGAGGGCGGCGGGCGTGTCGGGCGCCGCGGCCTTCGGCGACTCGTTCTTCTTGCAGGCGCCCAGGCCAAAGCAGAGCGCGCAGAGCGCGACGACCACGGTCTTTCGCATCTTTCTTCTCCGAGAAATGACCGGACGCCCGTGCGGCGGTCCGGGCGAGCGGCGATGAGCCATCGCTCAGCTCGACGTGAGGGTCCCGAGAGCCTGGGCGAGGCGCAGCGCCATCTGCGCGGCCGAATCGGTGCCCTTGGCGAGATAGCGGGCGGGATGAACGTACTCGATGACCTTGGTGAAGGTCTCATTGAGCGCGAGCGAGCTGAAGAAGACTATCGGCGTCGGCGGCAGGCCGAAGCCTCGCTCGAACGCGCGCAGGGCGATGGCCGCCTGGTAGCCGTTGAGGATGGGCATCTCGACGTCGAGGATGACCAGGCTGACCGCAGGCCGGCGGCCGAGCGACCCGGCCATCGTCTGCAAGAGCTGCTCGCCGTTCGCACAGCCGAGCACCTCGCCGCAGAGCCGATTCTGCAGCAGCGCGTCCTTGATCACCTCGCGCACGAGCGTGTTGCCTTCGGTGATGACCACCTTCTCGAAGAGGGCGCTGCCCCCGGGCGCCCGCTGCGGTGCCTGGATGGAGGCCGCCGGAGGGGTTGCCTGGCGCACGGGCTGTTGCGGCATCGCGGCGGCGGCCCGGGTATCGAAGGTGGGCTGGCGCACGGGCTGGGCGGGCGCGGTCTGCACTTGCGCTGGCCTGGGGGAGACAGGGCTGGTCTTGATGGTGCGCTCGCCGCCCATCGCCTCGAGGACGAACTCGCCCGGGTCGTCCTCGTCGAGCGAGATTCCCGGGTCCGAGCCTGCGGCTGGCGAGGCCGAGGGCGCTGCGGCAAAACCGCCGACGGCATCTCCCTGCGCGAAATCGCCGGCGCCGTTGGCTGCGCCGGCAGAGATCGTGCGCTCGCCACCCATCGCCTCGAGGACGAACTCGCCGGGGTCGCTCTCGTCGAGCTCGATGGCGTCGCGCGCCGCGTTTTCCTCCTTGGCGGCAGCCTTGGGAGCGGGAGCGAAACCGAAAGCCTGCGGCTGCGGGGGGGCCTGCGTCTGAGGCTGAGGGCGAGCCGTTGGCGCGGGAGCCATGCCAGAGGCAGGACCGCTGTTGATGACGCGCTCGCCGCCCATCGCCTCGAG
>DHSB01000145.1:10337-10637 GCA_002408385.1 Myxococcales bacterium UBA5297 | reverse complement strand
CGCTCGCCGCCCATCGCCTCGAGAACGAACTCGCCGGGATCGCCCTCATCGAGGTCGATGGCGGCCGGCTGGGCGGGCTTTGCCTCCCCGGCTCGGACCGGGCCGGCGTGCGGAGCGGGACCGGGAGCGGCGCGCCGAAAATCGAACTCCCCGGGGTCGGCGAGATGCTCCATGGGGCTGCCGCGCGCGGCCGGAGCGCGGGGCTGCTGGATGGGGTTTGGCGCGGGTTGTCGCGCCTGGGCCGGGGCGGGGCGCGGCTGCTGGTACGAGCTTGCAACCTGCGTCCCCGGCGAGGCTGCC
>DHSB01000145.1:0-10205 GCA_002408385.1 Myxococcales bacterium UBA5297 | reverse complement strand
GCGAGGCTGCCGGGCGGGCGGGGGCGAAACCGGCCTGACTGAACGGGGCGGGCGCCGGCTGGGGACGGGCAGGGGGCGTGCAGGCCGAGGCCGTCGGCTGTGGCGGCCCGGAGGCCAAGGAATGCTGCGCAGCGAGCGAGGCTGCAGGCTGGGGACGGGCAGGGGCGAACCCGGCCTGTTGCGCCGTCGCGGGCCTGGCAGAGGCTATCGGTTGAGCGCGTGGCTGCACTCGCTGCAGCGGCGCTGGGGAGGGAGCGGCGCGGCTCTGCGGGGCTTCGAAGGGGTCGAAGACGAACTCGCCGGGATCGCCTTCCAGACCGAACGAGGCCGACCCTGCTATTGCCGACTGCTCCGCGCCGCCGGCCGCCGCGGCCCGCGCCTCGTAAGCAACCGGCGCCGGGGCGGTCGGCTCCTGCTTGAGCACGAGCCGACACGTGGCGCACTTCCAGACCCGCTTTCCCGCTGCGGTCTCGAGGTTGGTCGGAACGTTGATGCCGCAAGCCGGACAGAAGGTGATCATGGATGCACGGGCGAATCATACCGGCGGTTGTTATCGCCGCAAGGTGCCACGGCGACGCAGGAGTATTCACGCGACGGGAAAATTGGTAGATCCGGACCCCTATGCACGCCTACGAACTAATCAAGAGGAAGCGCGATGGAGGCACGCTGGAAGCCGCCGAGATCGCCGAGTTCATCGCCGGCTACACCGCCGGCTCGGTTGCCGACTACCAGATGGCCGCGATGTGCATGGCCATCTTCTTCAAGGGGCTCAACGACGCCGAGCTGGCCGCGTGGGCCGGGGCGATGTTGCGCTCGGGCGAGGTGATCGACCTCTCCGAGATCCCCGCGGCCAAGGTCGACAAGCACTCGACCGGCGGGGTCGGCGACAAGGTCTCGCTCGCGCTCGCGCCGCTCGCGGCCGCCTGTGGGGTCGCGGTGCCGATGATCAGCGGCCGCGGCCTCGGGCACACCGGAGGTACGCTCGACAAGCTCGAGTCGATTCCAGGCTTCCGGGTCGACCTCGGGGTCGATCGCTACCGCGAGCTCGTCGCCACGACCGGGGTCTGCCTCATCGGCCAGACCGCGACGGTGGTCCCCGCCGACAAGAAGCTCTATGCGCTGCGCGACGTGACCGCGACCGTCGACTGCATCCCGCTCATCGCCTCGTCGATCATGTCCAAGAAGCTCGCCGAGGGCATCGACGCGCTGGTGCTCGACGTCAAGGTCGGCTCGGGCGCCTTCATGAAGACCCTCGAAGACGCGCGGACGCTGGCTCGCACGATGGTCGGTATCGGGCGCGAGATGGGCAAGAAGGTGGTCGCGCTGCTCACCGACATGGAGCAGCCGCTCGGCAACGCGGTGGGCAATGCGCTCGAGGCCATCGAGGCCATCGACGTCCTCAAGGGCAAGGCGCCCGCGGACTTGACCGAGTGCACGATGGCGCTCACCGCCCGGATGCTGATGCTCG
Source organism: Myxococcales bacterium UBA5297 (assembly GCA_002408385.1). GTDB lineage: Bacteria > Myxococcota > Myxococcia > Myxococcales > UBA5297 > UBA10939. The sequence continues at coordinate 8,737 of DHSB01000145.1, read as the reverse complement.
GCAAGGTCGCCGAGACCGAGCCGCAGGCCCGCCAGATGCTGCAGCGCGTGGTCGAGGACGGCTCGGCGCTGCGCAAGTTCGGCGAGGTCATCGAGGCCCAGGGTGGCGACAAGCGGGTTCTCGAGGACTACTCGGTCTTCGCGCAGGCGAAGCAAATCGTCCCCATCGAGAGCCCCGAGGACGGCTACGTCACCGCCATCGACACCGAGAAGGTCGGGCTCGCCGGCGTCGCGCTCGGCGCCGGGCGCGCGCGGGTCGACTCGGTCATCGATCCGGCGGTCGGCTTCGTCTTCGAGAAGAAGGTCGGCGACAAGGTCGCCCGCGGCCAGACGCTCGCGCGGATGCACATCAACGACGAGAGCAAAGGCCCGGAGATCACCCAACGCATCCTCGCCGCCTATCGCTTCGGTCGCGAGCCGCCGGCCTCCCGGCCGCTGGTGATCGAAACGATTGAATGAGCCTCGTTGGTCCGGGCGCTGGCGCACATGCTCGCGCCTTGACCCCCCGCGCGAGCGGGGGGTAGGGTTCAGCCCGTGCGCCAAGTCCTGATAATCCTGAGTCTCTGCGCGCTCCTGAGCGGGTGCGACCGCATCTCGAAGCTGTTTGCCGAGGAGCCGACGCGCGACGACCAGGCGCGCGCCCTCATCGAGCGTGGCCACAACGCGGTCGAGGCCGAGAACTTCGAGGTCGCGGTCCAGCTCTTCGAGCAGGCGGCCGGACTGACCCTGTCCAACCCCGAGCCGCAGCTCGCGCTCGGCGCGCTGCACGCGCGGATGGGCAACGACGGCCAGGCTATCCTCGCGCTCAAGCGGGCCGCGGAGCTGCTTCCCGGCGATCCCGAAGTGCGCAGCCTGCTTGCCGACATCTATCTGCGCCAGGGCAACTCCGAGGCGGCCATCGACCACCTGCGCAAGGCCGCCGAGGCGAGCGAGGGAACCCCGGACGGCGCGCTGATGCGCAAGCTGGCGATGGCCCTGCTGCGCATCGGCGAGGTGGACGAGGCCGAGGCCATCGTCGAGCGGGTCGACAGCGCCTCGCCCGGAGACCCTGAGACGCTCGCGCTGTTTGCCGAGATCCTCATCGCCAAGGGCGACGAGGAGCGGGCGGTGCGTCTGCTCGACGTGGCGGTCGCCGGCAACAGCGACTCGGCGCGGGTGCGCACGGTGCGGGCGAAGTACTTCTACTCGCGCGGCAAGGTCGAGGCGGCGCTGCGCGAGTTCGAGCTGGCCGCGCGCGCCGAGCCGGACAACGTGGCGGTCGCCACCGGGCGTGCCCGCGCGCTCGCCACCGCCCGGCGGTTCGAGGAGGCGACGAAGGTGATGGAGGAGGTGGTCGCCTCCAGGCCGACCGACATGAACGCGCTCGCCGCGCTCGCCGAGATCAACCTGATGGCCGGCGACGGCCTGGCGGCCCAGCGCGTGGCCGAGCAGGTCATCGCGCGGCAGCCGCTCAACGGACGAGCCCTCTACGTGCGCGCCCGCGCCATCGAGGACCAGTCGAGCGAGGACCCGGTCCGGGCGATCAACGCCTACCGCCAGGTGCTCGACGCCGAGGCGAGTCAGGTGGAGGCGCTCTCGCGGCTGTGGCGCCTGCACGCCAAGATCGGTGAGAAGGCCAACGCCATGTCGACGCTCGAGCACCTGTTGCTGCTCGGCGAGGCGAGCGCCGAGGAAGAGGTCGAGCTGGCCGCGCTCTATGCCGAGACGGGCATCAGCGTCACCCGCGGGCTCAAGCTCATCGGCGCCGCGCTCGTGCGCGAGCCGGGCAACCCCCGCTACCTGGGCATCAAGCGCGGCCTGGAAGCCAAGGCACGCGAGCGACCCTCGCGCGGCGGCGGCGGCGGCGGGACGGGCATCCAGGTGATCCGCGGCGGCCGGTAGGCGCGAGAGTCGACAGCCCGGGCACCGCCCGGAACCCTAGCGATAGGTCGCTGGTTGGTGGGGCGCATGGCAATACGCCCGTCGAGGAATCGGGCAGAGGCGCGGCCGATTCGAGGGTACCCGGCGGCCGGCACGAAGATCGGCCTTCCGAGGCCTGGGGCGCTACACCGCCGCGATACCAAGGCCCGGAGCGCCAGCCTTCGTGCTGGCCTTCCCGGCGGCGGCGCCGCGAAGGCCAGCCCTCCGGAGGGGATCCAGGCGATCGTTGGCAGGTTGGCAGGGGCGCAGCATCTCGTGCCCGCAGCCTGCTTCTTCCCTCCCAACTCCCGTCAGCGCAGCGGCGCCTGGTGCACCGCCTTCTGCAGCTTCGCCTCGGCCCGGCCCTTGGCCGGTCCCACGGCGCAGACGTAGAGGTTCTCGAGCGTGAAGGTGCGCCGCGCGACCTCCTGAATCTGCTGCGGCGTCACTTGCTCGAGCTTGGCCAGCCGCTCCTCGAAGGTCTCCGGGGTCCGGAACAGCTCGGTGCCGCCGTACCAGCCGGCGAGCGCGTTCAGGTCATCGAGGGTGAAGTCCAGGCCGATGCGGTGGCGCCGGCGTACCCGGTCGAGCTCCTCGGGGGCGAGCGGCTCGTCGCGCAGCCGCGCTATCTGGCGCACCATCTCCTCGAAGACCGGGATCACCTTGGCCGGCGTGCAGGCCGCTTCCACCTCGAAGATCGCCGAGTCGTCGAAGATGTCCATGCCCGCGCGCACCGAATAGGCGAGCCCGCGGCGCTCGACGATGTGCAGCGGCAGCCACGAGGTCAGCCCGTCGTCGAGCACCGAGCGGATCAGGCTAAGCGGCAGATGGTCCGGGTGGTCCTCGGGCACGCAGGGGAAGCTGAGCAGCAGCTCGGTCTGGCTCTCGTCGTGGGCGACGAAGAGGAAGTGGGGACCGCCCTGAGGAAAGGCCGGCGGCTGCTCGCTGATCGGGCCTCCGGCAGGCACGCCGCCAAAGGAGCGTGCGGCTTGCTCGAGCACCGCCTCGCGGCGGACAGGGCCGGCCGCGGTGACCACCATGTTGCCGGCGGTGTAGAAGCGGGCGTGGTGCTCGCGCAGTTGCTCGCGGCTCAAGGAGCGCACCGTCTTCGTCGTGCCGGCGATCTTGAGCGCGAGCGGGTGGTCGCCGTAGACGAGCCGTTTGGCGAGGTTGCCCAGGTCGATGTCGCGGCCCTGCGCGTCGACCTCGTCCATCATCTCTTCGAGGATGATCTCGCGCTCGACCTCCAGGTTTTCGACCAGCGGAGCGGTCAGGATGTCGCCGAGCACGTCGAAGCCGACCTCGAGGTGCCGGGGGTGGATGGGCGTGTAGTAGAGGCTCTGATCGCGCATCGTGATGCCGTTGAGGCAGCCGCCGGCGTCCTCGACGAGCCCATTCATCACCGTGCTGTCCGGATAGCGCCGGCTGCCGCGGAAGAACATGTGCTCGAGAAAGTGCGAAACTCCGTTGTTCTCCGGGGTCTCGTGCCGGGAGCCGACCCGGACATAGACCGCGAGCATCAGGCTGTGGAGGTGGGGGACGTCGATGGTGACGACGCGCAGGCCGTTGGGGAGCAGGTCGCGGTGACGCGTGTACAAGGCTGAGCGACTCCTAGCGGGTCAGGCCGTTCGGGTTGCGGGAGCGGTGGCCGCGCGCCGCAGGCGGATGAGGAAGCGGGTGCCGCGGCCGAGCTCGCTCTCGCAGCGGATCTCGCCGCCGTGCTCGGCGATGATCTGCTGGGTGAGCGCCAGGCCCAGGCCCGTGCCGCGGTCCTTGGTCGAGAAGAAGGGGTCGAACAGGTGCGCGAGCCCTTCGGGCGGGATGCCCGGGCCGTCGTCGGCGAGCGCGAGCTCGACCTGGGTGACGAGCGGTCGGGTCTCGACGCGGATGGTGCCCCCGTGGACGAGCGCTTCGCGGCTGTTGCGCAGCAGGTTGAGGAGCACCTGGCGGATCTGGCCCTGGTCGCAGACGACCGGCGGGCAGTCCTGCGCGAGCGCGCATTCGAGGCGCACTCCGGCGCGGGTGAACTCCTCCTCGTGGAAGTCGAGCACGGCCTCGATGAGCACGTTGGGGTCGGCCGGCTCGAGCACCGGCTTCGGGAAGCGGGCGAACTTCAGGTACTGCTCGGTGATCTCGACGAGGCGGTCGACCTCGTGGCCGATCGCCTTGACGAGCTGGCGGCTCTCGGCGCTCGAGCTGCTCTCCTCGAGGGCCTCGTCGAGCAGCTCGGTGTTCAGGCCGATGGAGGTGAGGGGGTTGCGGATCTCGTGGGTGATCTGGGCGCTGATGCGGCCGATGGCCGCGAGTCTCTCGGCGCGCACGAGCGCCTCCTGCTTCTCCTCGAGTTGGCGCTCGCGCTCGCGCAGGGCCTTGGCCATCGCGTTGAACTCGCGGGCGAGCACGCCGATCTCGTCCTTGGCCGACAGGGGAACCTCGGCCGAGTAGTCGCCCAGGCCAATGCGGGTCACCGCGCCGGTCAGGGTGCGGATGGGCGCGAGCAGCCGGCCCGCCATGGCCGTGGCGATCAGGGCGAGCGCGATGGCAAAGAGCGAGAGGGCGATGATCGCCCAGGCGCTCCGGCGCTCGCGCTGCTCGGCGGCGCCGACGCGTTCGGCGACCCGCTGATCGAGCATCAGTCCGAGCACCTTGATCTCGCGGTCGATGCGCTTCTCGAGGGCGACGACCGCCCGCACGGGCTCGCTGCCGCGCACCGCGCCGCCGGAGGTCTCGATGACCGAGAAGAGCTTGTTGCAGGCCTGCTCGTAGTCTTCGTAGAGGTTCGACAGCTCCTCATGGCGGGCGACCAGGCCTTCGAGAAACGGCCGCTCGGCGGCGAGGGCCCGCTCGCGCGCCCCGTGGGCGATGCCCGAGGCGGCCGCGAGCTTCTCGCGCATCAACTGCGGAAAGTAGACCCGGGCGAGCTTGATGAGCGCGCGCTGGGTCTCGGGCTCGCGCTCGTCGAGCAGGCGTTCGGTGTCGCGCTGACGGTTTTTGTGGAAGCTCTCGATCTGGGCGACGGCCTTGGCCAACGGCAGGTAGCCGTCGGAGACGAGCCGGATCTCCCGGCCGATCGCGTGGAGCTGCACGACGCTGTAGATGGACACCGCGCCGAAGGTCAGCGTCACGATCGCGTAGCCGAGGAAGATGCGCGTGGCGAGGGTCAGGTTCATGCGCTCAGGCGCGGCATCGTAGCCGAACCGTCGAGGGATTGCTCAGGGATGTTCGGCACTTACCTGGGCGAAAACCCGCGCTCGGCCGGTTCCCTTCCCCGAGGGCGCGCCGAGGGCGAACGGCCGAAGGGTCGCCTGGCCGTAAGGAGCGGTCGAGCGACAGAGAGCCTGTCCGCGGGCGAGGGGCACAGGCCGAGTCCGCTCAAGAGGTGTCGGGAAAGCTCCCTGAGCTCGGCCCGCGCTCTTGAGCTGAAGAGCCGTCGAGAAATCGTTCTTCGACTCCCTCGGTTCCGCTCGCCCTGAAACGTAGCTCCCGACCCGCGAGCGGCGGGAGCGGAGCTGAAGGGCTCCTTGTCTTGTGGCCTCGCAGGCTCGGCCCATGCTCGCGCCTCTCAACTTTGCCCGAGGTGACCAGAGGGGGGCGGGCCGAGCTCAAGGAGTTGTCCCGACAGCTCTTGACCGGTCATTCGCGGGACTCGTCGACACCGCTTCCGCGCCAGCGAAGGCGGCCGAGCCGACGCCAGAACGCGACCAAGCTCAGAGCAGCCTGAGGTTCTGCGGCGCCGTCGCTTCGACCGGCTCGGGAACGAAGCACTTCCTGCAACGGGCCTCATAAGCGCCGGCCGCGCCGACGACGACCCGCGCGCTGTCGCTGATGATGCGCTGCGAGCGGTTGGCCGGGTTCCCACAGACCACGCAGATCGCGAGCTCCTTGGTGATGTACTCGGCTATCGCCAGAAGCTGCGGCATCGGCTCGAAGGGCTTGCCGAGGTAATCCTGGTCGAGCCCGGCGCAGATTATCCGCAGGCCCTTCTGTGCGAGCAACTCGCAGACGGCGACGACCTCGGGCCCGAGAAACTGCACCTCGTCGATGCCGACCACCTGCGTGTCCGGCTTGAGCAGCCGCAAGATCTCCTCGGCGCGCTCGATGGCCACCGACTCGAGGCGCTGATCCGAGTGGCTGCAGATGCGGCTGGTGTCATAGCGGTCGTCGAGACGCGGCTTGAAGATCTGCACCTTGAGCTGGGCGATCTGCGCGCGCTTGAGGCGGCGGATGAGCTCCTCGGTCTTGCCCGAGAACATCGAGCCGCAGATGACCTCGATCCAGCCGACATTCCTGGGAAAACCGAGCATTTCCGCTCCGCTGAGGTTTCTTCGGCGGCGCGGGATGATGGGCGGCGGGGCCGGATGTGTCAAGCGAGCGACTGTACAGCCCCGTTACTGCTCGCCTTCTTCCGGGGGGGCAGCCGCCGGCGTGGCGCAGCCCTTGAAGGCCTGTTCTCGTAGCGGCGGACGGCCGCGGGCGAGAAGGGGTGAGGCGGCGAAGCGACTGGGCCGCAAGGGCGGCTCTTCGGCGCAGGTGGCGCGGATTGGGCCCGGTGCTCGCGCTTTTGGTGCTCAACCTGCTCGACGCGGCCTTCACCAACGCGTTTCTTGCCACCGGCCTGATGACCGAGGCCAACCCGTTGATGCGCGCGGCCTGGGAGACCTCGCCGGGAGTTTTCTTGGCCGTCAAGCTGGCGCTTGTCGACCTCGGGACCCTGGCGCTGTGGATGGGGCGGCGGAGGCTGTTGCCCGCGATGGCGTTGCTGGTGTGCCTATCGGCTTACTCGGCGGTGATCGTCTACCATCTGCTCCTCGTGGGAACCGAGGTTCTCAGTCGAGCCGGCACGCTACCCTGACCCGGACACGAGGCCGCGCCCTCATCAGGTCGCCGGGCACAGTTTGACAGCAGGTATTTGGCCATGTTACCGGACAGGCTGCCTCGCGAACCTGGCGTGGGGGGTTCCTACGCACCCGGGGAGGAAATCGCCATGGATATCACCGAGGTTCGCGTCTATCCGGTGAACGAAGACAAGCTGAAGGCCTATGTCACCATTACGCTCGACGGCTGCTTTGTTGTCCGCGATCTGAAGGTGATCAACGGCAACAGCGGGCTGTTCATCGCCATGCCTGCCAAGCGCCGCAAAGACGGCACCTTCAAGGACATCGCCCACCCGCTCAACGTCGAGACTCGCCAGAAAATGGAGCGGGTCATCCTCGCCGAGTACGACCGCGAGCTGAAGCGGGTAGCGCTCCAAGGCGGCGATCCAACGAGCTTCGACGATTAGGCAAGCCGCCCTCGCCGGTCGACCTTGTCCGGGCGCTGCGGACGGCTTGGCCTGAGCCTGGAGCCCGGCCCTCCGAGGTGCTGGCTTCAGAGGCGTGGCGGCACGGGAGGCGCTCTGAGCGAACCCTCCGGCAGCTTGGCGCTGCATCGTCGGGTCGGCGCGCTCCGGGCTTCGAGCCCTGGCCGGCGGTTGTGTTTGAGCGTTGACAAGCCTGGTTTGCCAGCGCATTGGAAGGCGCGTGGGAATCGGTGGACGCTTTCCAAGCACAATCGCGCCGGGGGCTTTGAGCCATGCAAGCGAACGGTCGGGCAATGAAGATCTTCTCGGGGCGGGCGAATGCGCGCTTGGCCGAGGACATTGCCAGCTATCTGGGAACCGCCCTCTCCAAGGCGGAGGTGACGCGGTTTTCCGATGGAGAGATCAACGTCGAGATAGGCGAGAACGTGCGCGGGTGCGAGACGTTCATCGTTCAGCCGACCTGCGCTCCGGCGAACGACCACCTGATGGAGCTGCTGATTATGTGCGACGCGCTCAAGCGCGCCTCCGCGAGCGCCATCGTCGCCGTGCTGCCCTACTACGGATACAGCCGCCAGGACCGCAAGGTCGCGCCGCGCACGCCGATCACCGCGAAGCTGGTGGCGAACCTGCTGTCAACCGCGGGCGTCACCCGTGTCGTCTCGATGGACATGCACGCCGGGCAGATTCAGGGCTTCTTCGATATCCCCTTCGACCATCTCTACGCCTCGCCCGTCTTCCTCGAGCATCTGCGGATGGCCTTCCCCGATCCGGACGAGATCGTGATGGTTTCGCCGGACGCGGGCGGCGTCGAGCGCGTCCGGGCCTACTCGAAGCGGCTCGGTTGCCCTATCGCCATCGTCGACAAGCGGCGGCCCAAGGCAAACGTCGCCGAAATCATGAACCTCATCGGCGACGTCCAGGGCAAGGTCGCCATCCTGCTCGATGACATGGTCGACACGGCCGGGACCTTGACGCAGGCGGCGCAAGCGATGATCGACAAGGGCGCCAAGCGGGTCTACGCCTACGCGGTTCACGGCGTACTCTCGGGCCCGGCGATCAGGCGCATCAAGGAGTCGGCGCTCGAGTCGCTGGTGCTCACCGACACCATCCCGCTCACCGAGGAGGCGCGGGCGTCGGGGAGGATCAAGACGCTGACGACCGCGCCGCTGTTCGGTGAGGCCATCCGGCGCATCCACGAGGGAGACAGCCTCTCGTCGCTGTTTGTGTAAAGCGCTCCAGGCTTCGTGCCAGCGTGGTCGAGGGATTTGGACTGGCCCACCGCGGTATGTTTCGGCAAGAACCCGATACCGGCCGCGAAAGCGAGACTTTGGCATTTCCCCGGATTTGGCGCGGTTGCCAACTCATGGCCCCGACCTGCATGAACACTGGCGCTCGGGCGCGCCCGCGGTGGCCTCGATTCCAGGGGACTCCTGACCCACCTCCTCCCGGTGATGAAACATCCGATGGGCTTGTCGGCGACAAGGCTGCTTGAACCCCGGGCGAAACACCGTACCAGTGGAACCCGAGTTTGACAGTCGTT
>DHSB01000023.1:3372-7549 GCA_002408385.1 Myxococcales bacterium UBA5297 | reverse complement strand
GGGCTCGAGCTGTGGGTCCCCGGCCAGACCGAGCCCGCCGCCGTCGCGAGGTTCGTCGTCCGATGACCGCGCTCGCGCTCGCCCTCATCCTGCTCGCCGCCCCCGCCTCGAACGACGGCTCGGAGATCGACGTCCTCGTGCTGACCCGGCTGCACCCGCGCGAGCTGCGCTTCGAGGGCCCGCGCACGCTCGGCCTCGCTGCGCGCGGCGACACGCTCGCTATCGACGGCAAGCCCGTGCCGCAGCCGCTCCTGCTCGAGGCCGGCGACTGGCGAGTGGCGCCCCACGGCCCGGCCACCCGGCGCTACCGGGCCTCCTTCGACATCCGCGCGCGCAACGGCGAGCTCCGGGTCGTCGCCACCCTGCAGCTCGAGGAGTACGTCGCCGGCGTGGTCGCCTCCGAGACACTCCCCGGCACGCCGCCGGCGGCGCTGCAGGCACAGGCCGTCGTGACCCGCTCGTACGCGCTCGCGCAGCCGCGCCGGCATCCCGAGGCGCGCGCCTGCGACCTCGCGCACTGCCAGGTCCTCGGCGCCGACGTCCGGGGCCGCCACCTCGAGGCGGCGCGCGAGGCGACCGAGGCGACCCGCGGGCAGGTCCTGGTGCTCGACTCGGGCGAGATCGCGCTCTCGCCCTTTCACGCCGCCTGCGGCGGGCACACCGCCGAGCCGACGGAGATCTTCCCCGGGCCCGATCGCTCGGGAGCAGCGGCGGTCGACGATGGCGGCTGCGCCGCGCCGTGGAGCGCTCGGGTCCCGCTCCCCACGCTGATGCGCGCCGCCTCGAGCGCGGTCGGCGGCACGCCCGCCGATCCGAGGGCGCTGAGGACGCAGGCCGGCGCGGGCGGGTTCGTCGCGCGCGTCGTCGATCGCTCGAGCGACCGGGGCGCGACGGGCGAGGCCTTCATCCGCGCGCTCGGCGCCGAGGTCGGCTACGGCAAGGTGCCCAGCCCGCGCTTCCAGCTCTTGATCGAGGGCGATTTCGCGTTGCTGCGCGGCGCGGGCAAGGGCCACGGCGTCGGCCTCTGCCAGTCGGGCGCGGCGCGGCTCGCGGGGCAAGGGCTCGACTACACCGCGATCCTCGAACGGTTCTTCCCCAGGGCGCGCCTGGTCCGGCGGATCTCGTCCGAGTAGCCCCCCTCCCCGTGCCCGAGGCTGCGTCGAGGTGCGGAATGGCAGTTCAGACGACCGGGGTGGGGTTACGCGTCGCGTAAGGCCGGTCTACTCGCCGCGGGTCCGGGTTACGCGTCGCGTAATGCCGGTCTTCTCGCCGCGGAGCCGGGTTACGCGCCGCGTAAGGCCGGTCTTGTCGCCGCGGAGCAGGGTTACGCGCCGCGTAATGTCGGTTCGGCCGACCGGGGGTCCGTTTACGCCTCGCGTAATGCCGGTTCGGCCGACGAGGTTCGGGTTATGCGTCGCGACGAGGAATCCTGGCACCGGCCTCCTCCGCCAACACCAATCGGCGCGAGCGCCGATGGGGGGCGACTCTCGGCAGAGCGGCTCGCCTCACAACTCACGACTCAAAACTCACAACTGTCCAATCACCTCCTGCACGAAGAGCGAGAAATCCTCCTCGCGCAGTTGAAGGTCGGAGTCGAGCTGGTAGCGCAGCAACTCGCCCGCGAAGGCGCCCGCGCTTGGGAAGCGCGACTTCGGATTGCGCGCCAGGGCTCGATCGAAGATCTCCGCCATGTGCCTCGAGAGGTTGCCCGGATGCTCGAACCGGCCCGCGGTGATGCGCTCGAGGATCTCGGCCTGGTCGCGACCGTCGAAGGGCCGCATCCCGAGCAGCAGCTCGAACATGACCACGCCGACCGCGAAGATGTCGGAGGCCGGCGAGAGCGGTTTGCCCGCGACCTGCTCGGGCGAGAGGTAGTGCAGCTTGCCCGCCGCGACCCCCTCGGGCAGCCCGCCGCCGAGCACATCGCTCGAGACGACGCCGAAGTCGCCGAGCTTGGCCCTGCCCGGCTCGAGCCCGAGGAAGATGTTGCTCGGGTTGATGTCGCCGTGGACGAGGTTGAGCGAGGTGCCGGTGACGCCCTGCGCCTGGTGGACGTAGGCGAGCCCCTTGAGCAGGTCGATTCCTATCTGCAGGGCTATCGACGGCGGGAAGGGCCGGTTCTGGCGTCGCAGCGCGGCGCTCAGCGTCTCGAGGTCGCCTCCGGGCAGGTACTCGATGGCCAGGAAGAGGCGCCCGGCGTGCTTGCCCACCTCGTAGAGCTGGACGAGGTTCGGGTGCCGCAGCAGCGACATCACGTCGGCCTCGGTGGCGAACAGGTCGGCCGCGTCGAGGTCTCCGGAAGAGAACGGCTTCATCACCTTGAGCGCGACCGGCATCAGCTCGCCGCGCGCGTCGAGGCCGCTCGCCAGGTAGACCTCGGCCATCCCGCCCTCGCCCAGCTTGCGGACGAGTGAGTAGGAACCGAAACGTCGCGAAGAGACCTCGCCCAGCTCGTTCATGGTGCGCTCGCGGCAGGCGCCGGTCATCGAGCTCCAGCGCAACGGAGGAGGAAACGAGGCTGTCTCAGCGCCTTCTCTACCGCACCGTCGGGCCTCCCGGGTCCCAGCTACCGCGGCGCGCCCGGTGAGAACCGACCGGCGAGAGGGCGAGGTACGAGCGGCGATCCGCCAGGGCTACCACTGGACCGGCGTGAGATCGCCTTTGACGCTCGGGGAGAACCGCAAGAGGCGCTGCTTCTTGGTGAACGGGAAGTAGATGTGCTTCTCGTACTCGACCTGCAGGATGATCGACTGCGCGGTCTCGTCGCGGGTGACGAAGATGTTGTCGTCGAGCAGCACGATGCCCGGGAGGTTGCGCTCCTCGCCGTCGCGAATCTCATAGTGCGAGCCGATCTGCTTGCACTTGGTCTGGATGAACGACCTCAACTTGTCGTCGCTTCGCTCGCGGTAGGCCTGGTTGGCCGCCTCGCGCAGCACCTGCTTCACCTCGTACTGCTCGACGTACGGCGGGACGTACATGATTCCGAAGTAGACCAACGCCGCCAGCCCCGCGAGCCACACCATGTTCGTGGCGCCGCTTCCTTCTTCTGATTTGAGCAACCGCATCTTGGTGAACTCCAATCGCGAACCGGGCCCGAATCTCGCCGTTGCGCCCGTCCGGGTCAAGTCGGGAGCGCAGCCGCCGCCGGCTCAGGGAGCGTCCTGCGGCGCGAGCAGGATGGCGTACGGAAGAACGGGCGAGCGGCTGCAGCCTTCGACCTCGTCCGAGTAGCTCGCGACCGCGATCGCCTCGTAGGTCACCCCGCCGACCCGCAACTCGCCGCTCGTCCCGGGCTCGAGGACCAGGGGCTCGCTCCCCTCGGCGGCGAAGATCCTGCGGCGGTGCGTGCGCAACCCGCAGTCGCCCTGCTCGCAGGCGACGATCTCCACCGGCTCGGTCTCGACCGTAAACGGGGCGATGGCCTCAGGCTCGTCGAGCGCCGCTCCGCCGAGCCCGTTGTCGGCGACGAGGGCCAACGCGCCCGAGCGGCGAATGACGAGAGCTCGGGCGAGTTGACGCTCGCCCTCGGGGTACTCGACTACCCGGACGCTGAGCTGCTCGCCGCCGACGAATGCGACCGTGCGCCTGGCGGGCAGCGTGAAGTAGAGCGTGGCCCGGTAGTCCAGGCCGCCCTCCCGGCGCACCAGCGTCAGGTTGGTGGTCCCCGCCGAGTAGCGCACGCTCGAGACCTCGCCGCTCGCCGTGTAGACCACCGCGCCGTCGGCGCCGTGCGTGACCTCGAAGAGGCCGGCGTCGTCGGGGACGCCGATCTCGACGTTCCACTCGCCGCCGAGCGCGGGGATCTCGTGCGGCAGACAGCCTGCCGAGCACCGGCCGCCCAGACACATCTCGCCCGGCGCACAGTCGGCAGCGACGCGGCAGCCCGCGGGCGGGCTCGTCTCGATCTCGACGACCCCGGCGGCCGGATGCTCGAATTTGCGATAGGCGCAAGCCAGCCCGGGTCCGAGCTCGGCAGGAAACCGCTCCTCGCCCCCAGAGGCCGACTCCAGGTTCGTCGCCCAGCACAGCTTCAGCCGGTAGGTGCCGGGCTGCGCCGAGACGCGGCCCCCGAGGCAAGGGACGAGCTTGTCGCCGCACGCGACGGCCTCGGGGGCGCGGTACTCGCCGTCCCAGGCCCGCCCGGCCGACTGACCGGGGGCAATCCGCCTGGCCATGA
>DHSB01000023.1:0-3246 GCA_002408385.1 Myxococcales bacterium UBA5297 | reverse complement strand
CGCCTGGCCATGGTCAGCCCCTTCGGACAGACGCAGTAGCCGCCGCAGGCCTCGCTGCACTCCTCGCAATCACAGACCGAGGCCTCGACGGCGTCGACCCATTCGCCCTCGAGGTGGCGCTGCACGGTGAGCCCGAGCTGCCCGCGCTCGTCCTGAACGAAGATGGGCCAGTCGAGCCGGTTGGTGACGGCGAAGGTGACCGACGACGGCGGCTCGTCACACGAGGCGCAGGAGGCAAAAGCCGCGAGCAGCGCCCCCGCCGCGAGAAGTCTCTTCATGCGAATCGCCCTCGGGATACGTCGGCAGACAGGCCAAGTGCCGCCTCGCCCCGGCCATCGAGGCGCCGTGGGTCGGGGAACTGGCTCAAGAACGACCTCTGCAAAGGCTCGTGGAGGGACTCTAGCCGCGGGCGCGCGAGAGGCGCAAACCGCGAGTGCACTCGAGCAGATCGACCGCTTGCCGACGATTCCGCCCCGCCGGCACGCGTGGTAGCGTCGCCTCTCGTGAGAGGGGACCTCTTCAGCATCGCGCTCTGCTCGGCGCTCGCGCTCGCCTGCAACGACCCCGCGGGGCCTGTCGCCGGCCGAAAGGTCGAGCCGCGGGTGGCGCCGCCGCCCATCGGCCGCGCGCAGATTGCCCCTCCGCTCATCGACCGCTCCGACACCTCGCGCGTCGTGCTGCGCGACCCGACCTCGCTCGCCTCGACCCAGGTCGACCTCTACCGGCAGGCCGACGGCGTGGTCGACATCCTCTGGATCGTCGACACCACCGGCTCGATGGAGAACCAGCGGCGCTCGCTCGCCGGCAACTTCGATCGCTTCATCCAGACGCTCGTCCGGCTCAACACCCGCTTCCAGATCGGCGTGACGACCGGCGACATGTCGAGCACCGGGGAGCGCGGCGCGCTGCGCGGCCGGGTCAAGATCATCGACAACGACACCCCCGACCCGCGCGAGGTCTTCCGCGAGAACACCACCTTCCCCGGCTCGCGCAAGCGTTGGCTCCAAGCGCTGCGGGCGATGGAGCGTAGCCTGACGGACCGCTCGCTCGCGGACGCGCCCGGAAAGCCGAACTACGGCTTCCTGCGACCGGGCGCCGCGCTCGCGGTCATCGCGGTCACCGACGGCGACGACGAGTCGTTCGGCGGCACCGCTTGGTACGCGCGCCTGCTGCGCGGGGTGAAGGGCAAGGGGTACGAGAACCTGGTGAGCTTTTCGACCATCGCCGGCACGTTGCCCGAGGGCTGCTGGCCGCCGGGCGAGGAGAGCTATTTCGGCTCGAAGGCGGCGCCCGCGGTGCGCCTCTCCGACCTGGCGCGGCGCACCGGCGGGGTCGTCGCCTCGATTTGCGACGAGACCTTCGAGGGTTCCCTGGTGCGCATCGCCGAGGCGCTCAGCACCCTCAAGCGCATCTTTCCGCTCTCGCTCCCACCGGTCGCCGACACCCTCTCGGTGACGGTCAACGGCGTTCCCATCCGCGAGCACCCGGTGCAGGGTTGGCAGTATCGCCCGGAGGTCAACAGCGTCACCTTCCCTGGCGACTACGTGCCGCCGCCCGGCGCCGAGCTGCGCCTCTTCTACGCCATCGACTCCCCATGAAGCCGCGCCCCGCATTCGCGCTCGCCGCCACCCTGCTCGCGCTCGCCTGCGCCCGAACGCAGTTCTCGCCCGAGTGCCCGGAGCACTTCTCGGTCGAAGACGGTCGCTGCGTCTGCGCCGACGCGCAGGGCTGCCCCGCCGGTCACCTGTGCGACCTCGGGGTCTGCGTCTGCAACGACACCTCCTGCTGCCCGCCGGGCTTCGCGTTCGACAGGACCGAGGGCGCCTGCCTCTGCGCGAGCACCGAGTGCTGTCCGCGCTGGCACGAGTGGGACGGCGAGGCGGGGATGTGCGCTTGCGCCGCGCCCGAATGCTGCCCGGCGGACTTCGAGCTCGACTCCGAGCGCGGGCGCTGCCGCTGCGCGGCCGACTCCTGCTGCCCGGCTCATTTCCTCTTCGAGGAAGAGCCCCGCGCCTGCCGCTGCGACGCCGACGCGTGCTGTCCGGTCGACTTCCAGTTCGACCCCGGGCGCGAGCAGTGCGTCTGCGCCAAGGACGCCTGCTGCCCGCCCGACTACGAGTACGAGCCGGACGTGCGCGCCTGCATCTGCTCCGGGGCGAGCTGCTGCCCGCCCGGCTTCGAGCGCGACGAGCGCCTGGATCGCTGCGTGTGCACGAGCGACGAGGCGTGCGGCGCGGGCCTGCTGTGCGACAGCGCCTCGGGCCGCTGCGTCTGCGGCTCGGACGCGGCCTGCCCCGAGGGCCACTTCTGCAACGGCTCGGGCTTCTGCCAGGCGCTCGCCGGTTGCACCTCCAACGCCGACTGCCCGGCCGGCACCTTCTGCGACACGACCTCCGACACCTGCCGCGCCGACGGCCCGTGCACGATGGACGAGCACTGTGCCTTCGGCGAGATCTGCCGCCGTTCGGACGGCCGCTGCATCGAAGGCTGCCGGCGCGACGAGGACTGCCCGCTGCGCCGCGCCTGCGAGGAGGGCGTGTGCAGGCAGTACTGCCGCAGCAACGAGTTCTGTCCGCTCGGCCAGCTCTGCGACACGCGGACCGGAGGCTGCCGCTGGCCGCAGGGTTCGCGCTACTGCGCCGAGTGCTGGAGCGACGAGGGCTGCGGGCCCGACGGGGTCTGCCTGACCTTCATCGCCGAAGGCCAGCTCGACAGCTTCTGCGGCGTCTCCTGCGAGGCGCAGGCCGATTGCCCGAGCGGCTACGAGTGCGGCCCGGTCCTCTATTCGTGCACGGGCGACGCGGCGTGTCCGCAGGGCTCGTTCTGCCGGGAGTTCACCGTCGAGAACGAGCCGGGGCCGATGAGCTTCTGCACCGATCCGCGCACCGGCTGGCCGATGGAGTTCGACAAGTACTGCGCGCCGCGCAGCGGAACGTGCCCGCCGCAGGAAGGATGATTCGCGAGTTGTGAGTCAGGAGTTTTGAGTTGGGAGTCGACCGACGAGGTCGTGCTCGATTCGAGGCGCGCTGGCGCGCCCCTCCCCTGCCCGCGACCGCTCGCTCAGGCTCACGGGCGAAGCCCGCGCTGGCGACTCCCAACTCAACACGCGATTCTGTTCTGAGTTCTGAGTTTTGCGTTTTGAGTTGGGAGTCGACCGACGAGGTCGTGCTCGATTCATCGAGCCGCGCTGCCTGCGCCTCTCGCCTGCCCGCGACCGCTCGCCCAGGCTCGCGGGCGAAGCCCGCG
>DHSB01000082.1:46022-52113 GCA_002408385.1 Myxococcales bacterium UBA5297 | reverse complement strand
GGCGCGCGCCGCGCGACTGGTGACCCGTGCGCCCCGGCGATCCCTTTCGGATTGCTCGCCAGGAATCGGTAGCGGCGTTCCGACGAAGCGCGCGAAAGCGGCTTCGGCTACTGGGCTGCGTCGCAGGTGGCCGTGCGGCATGGCCGGGATAGGCAGGCCTGCGCCCTCGCCGGAACACCGCGGCGTAGCGACTAAACGGCTCGCGCCGAGGGCTAGCTCGCGGCTACGCATGCCCGCCGCAAGGACACGGTGCGCCGCCATTGCTCGATGCTTTGCAGTAGCTGCTCGAGCCTCTCGGCGCTGCGCGCGTCGGCTGCCATGTGCCGTCCTCCCGGTCGAGATGACCGGGGCCGGACGGTAGCCGAGAGCGGGCGGCCGACTCACGCACGCCCATCCGCAGGGACACGGAGCGCCTGAGTGAAGCGGATGGCAGGCCCTGCTAGTCAGCGCTCCGCACGAAGTCGACATACATCCAAAGCTTGAAGCCGGAGTAAGCCAAGATAAGGCAAAGGACCGCGAGCCGAAACCCTCGGTCTCCTTTTCCCGCCGCGAGACTAGCCAGCAACCCCGCACTCCCAGCCAGCGCTGCCACTGTCAAGACAGAGACCGCCGAATCGTGAGGCGCTCGCGCAACTGCCATTGCCGTGAAGTCGAGCAGGAAGACCATTACCAGGAGCGCGAGATTTCGCGTGCGCTGCCTGAGCGCCTTCCGCCACCAGTAGGTCTGAGCCTCGGTCGCCATTGGCTAGAAACCCATCCACTCGAGCATTCGACGCCAGTACGCACCGGCACGACCGGACAGAAGCTCATCCACCACCTCGCCACCGGGGTCGGACGATAGCCTAAAGGTCGGACCAGCCTCGTCGCCAATCACCTTCACGTCGGCCTGTGCTGACGAGCGACCTGGATATGATCTTTGAGGAGCGCCGCAGCCGTCCCGGTCGTAGTAGTCCACATCGGTAATGTACCCGACGATGGCCGGCGCCGGGCCGGTGTAGAACGGGTCAGCTGCGTTGGAGGCGTCCTCGCGTGTCGCGTACGCAGGAACAGGATTTCCCACACCGCCGCCCGTGGCTCCTGGAGCGACGGGGCCGAAAACCTGCCCGCCCGAACCATGTCCGGATCCGACGTTCCCGCTCACAATCACCGTGTCGCCCGTGTTGTTGATAACGATAGCGAGCCCAGTTGGGTCGATGTAGTGCAGGGGACTGTTTGCCGCGTAACCAAACGGGTTAAGCTGCAGACCATTTGAGGCATACCGGCGCACAGCATCTCCGCCCACCCCCATAATTGGCTCGGGCTGCAGGTATCGTCCCAACTCCGCACGGTAGTACCGGTGCCAGTTGTAGTAGATAGACGACGTGCCATCTTGGTATTGGCCAGGCAACCGAAGCGCAAAGGAAAGCGAGCCGCTAACCGTTGCCTTCCCAAAGGGCTCATAATCAACCATCAACACGACTTGCCCAGTCGCGTCCGTGCCCCTAATCACTGCACCGACATGGTTGGTCGTCAGATAGTACGTCTCGAGATCCGAAAGCAAAGGCGGATACGTCGCCGTGCGCCTCGAAGTCAGAACAGCGATGATTTCTCCGCCCGCGTAGACGTACTCTCGAATCGACTTCTGAGCAGAATACGGCTCGGACATCTCCGCAAGCATCCGTCCGTCGTGCGACCAGAACTCCAGGCTGGTGCTTCCAGAGGCCCAAACCACCGCCGTTCGCTTCCCGAAGGCGTCATGCCTGAACGAACGGCTTCCAGCAGCGTCATACCTAATCGACTCAACCAGACCATCTGCCGTCGATTCGGCTACGAAATCGAACGCCGGCTCGTTGTTCACCAGCTTGTAGACAGCGGAGATTCGCTTATCGGCACCAGCATAGTGATAGTACTTGGCGTTGGGATCGCTCGAGTTGCAGGAGAGCGAGCTCGTCTTCGTCAACCGGAAACCCGTATAGCAGTAGTTGGTCGGGCCCTGTCCGTCGACCTCGACGCTGCTTCTATCTCCCGCGGCAGTATAGCCGTAAGCCAAGGTCGTGTACGGCGAAACCGCCAACTGTCCGGAGTTCGAGGCCCCAACCAGTGAGAGGCTGTCGTTGTACTGAAACGACTGTGTTTGAAGGGGCGTCGCACCCGCAACAGCGCTCAAGGCGGTTGGATTACCAAGGCCATCCCGAGAGGCGACGGCCCAAACGAATTCCGGGTTCTTGAGCGAACCTACCAAGTGATAGTTAAACCGCCCCGAGAGGTCCCGCGAAATCGTGTGCATGCGTGACGCTCCATCGGTCCACCGGTATAAACGGTCGTTCCTGGTGGTTACCGCGGACGCGATCGGGGTCGTCACTCCTTCGAACACATGGTCTACGGCGAAAAGCCTGCCGTCAACGTCGTAGGAATAGGTGACCTTTCGTCGGCTGGGGTAGGTGATGCTCTCGATCCTTCCGTCCGAATCGTATTCATACTCGAAGACGTGATAGCAGCTTGCGTCGGGCTCCTTCCTCGCAATGACGTTCATCCGCCCGGAACGGTCGTAGCCGTATTTCTCCTCGGTGGTTCGCCAAATCTTGAGGTTCTTGTCCTGGAACCGCCTGTTCGCAGAGGCCATGCGATCATTTCGATTCAACAGGTCGATGACCGCGCCACCGAAACAGGTAGTCACAGACTCGTTGGCTCCACTGTAGGCGATTTCAACGCCGTGGCGGGGGGCATCGATATTCGTAGTGTGACCAAGGTGATCGTACGTCACAGTCGTCGCAACCGACGTTGCCAAGGGCAAGCCTTGCCCATCCACCTCACCGAAGAAGAGGCTCTCCTGGCGCCTAACCGGACGATCGAGCCCGTCGAAGAGGGTCTCGACGTCGAGTGCGCCGGAGACCTGCAATACCCGACCGAAGTCATCATGCTCGAAGCCGCTCGTACGCCCGGCGCCGTCGGTGACCAAGGCGGTATTGTCGTGGGCATCAGAGCCGAACTCCCACTCCTGTCCGAACGCGCCACCGACCTTCCGCAGCAGGGAACTGAGGACGCCGGTGCGGCTGTAGTCATATTCGAGGTTCGCGTTTGCAGTGTCAGTCGCGCTCTGCGCGTGGTTTTCGTCGGTAATCGCCTGCAGGCGCGAGACCGCGTCATATTGGAAGACACGAAAGTCACTGCTCGAGCCACTCGTGAAGCTTTCGGTCGCGGTGACACGCTGACGGTTGTCGTAGCGATACTTCCTGCGGAAGACTTCGATGCCTGGCGACGCATCCAGCGGGTTCGCGTCGGAGTAGTGGCTCTCCTGCTCGGTATTTCCGCGCCCGTCACGGGTGTAGACGAGACTTTCGCTCGGGTTTGCCGCGCTGACCGAGGCATAGAAGCCAATGCGAACCAGTCGCCCCGCCGAGTCGTACTCAAGCTTATAGGCCTTGCCGCTGGGAAGTGTGAGCGTCGTCAGCTTTCCGTGGTCGCCGTAAGCAAGGTTGTAGACCAGGGGCGAGGTCGTCTTGTCAGGCGGCCGGTATTGAACGAGCCGTCCTTGATCGTCATAGCTAAAGTAAGAATATAAGGCGCCTTGCCGAATCTTCTTCGGATTGCCGAAGCGGTCGTAGTCGATGAACTGGGTAATCTTGCGCCCGGTCGTACTCGACCCGAGCTGCCGCCGCATCTCGGAGGGCCGCCCGAATAACTCCTCGGCACCCTGAGAATAGTAAAGCAATAGCGTGCGACCACCTTCCGGGTCGTCGACCAGCGAGAGCCGCCCGTCGGTATAACCGAAGGTCGTCGCGATCGCTTTCGGAACGACAAGCCCGTTCTCGTCCCGGGTGTAGCCGACGCGCACGCTTCGCGCGGGCTGTCCGACGCTGGTTGAGCCGAAGTCGGTCGGCGCGCAGTAGTCGGAGTCGGTGCAGGTGCTCAATGCGGGAGTGTCGTTAAAGTCGAGGACTGCGAACGTCTTCTTCTTTGCCGGCGTGTCGCGAATAGCGCCGTCGATCTCCAAGGCTCCGTCGCGGACGACAGCCAGAAGGTCATTGCGGTAGGAGGTCGTCGAGTAGATGAATTCGGTCACCCGCGCGCCGGCCGGCGGCTGATTGCTCGGGTTGGAGTCGTTGTCGCCGGCCACCCGCTTGATCGGCCGGCCGCGATAGTCTCGCTGATAGCTCGTATAGGTTCCATCGGCGTGGAGAACGGCCTGCGGCTCGAAGTCGGTGCCATAGGCGTAGCCGACGATGTTGCTCTGGCAGCCCCCGCCCGTGATGCTCGTGACTTGATTGTTTCCGTTGAAGGCTACCGTGTAGTCGACCGTGGGATCGTTGACATCGAGAACTCTGGTCGCGCCGGAGAGGTAGGTGATCTCGTAGGTCGTTTCAGGCGTGGTGGTCTGGACGACGCGGCAGAAATCGCCTTGGTCGCAAGAGCCGTTCGAGCCGTCGCCCCAGACGTGGCTTTCCACGGGAATCGACCCCGGCCCAACCACGGAGGCGAGATAGATCTCGTCATAGGCGTACTGAGTCGTCTCCACGGGCGCGGTGACACCTCGGGTGAAAGAGGTGAGCCTTCCGTTCGAATACCCGTAGGTCGCGATGGTCTCGGCGCCGGTTGCCCCGCGAACGCGACCCAGGTGAGCGAGGAGAGAAGCCCGCTCTGCTGATCGACATTGACGAAGACTGCGGGGCCGGCGGACGGAACGATCTGGCAAGGCAGTGCCCCAGCCGCGGGAGTGCCGCTGCAACTGCAGCTCGTTGCCGTGCCGTAGCATATGTTGACATCGCGGCGGCCTTGCGGGTCCCAGGGCTCGCGGATTCTGAAGAGCTTGCCGACCCCGCCCGAAGTCTTGAACCAATATTGGGTGCCGTCCTCGTCGGCCAAATAGAAGTCACCACCGCTCTTGCCGAGGTACTTGCGGCGGTTCCCGGGCTCGGTGAGGTACGCGCCACCCGCCGAAGTGTTCCAGAAGCGGTCGATTCGGCCATTCCATCGAAAGGCGGAGACGAGCTGTCCGTCGGCGCCGAAGTCGAGGATCTCGAGCGTTTGGTCGATCACAGTGCCCCAGCCCGGTCCGACGATCGACTGAGTGCCGTGGGCGCGGTCGTACTCGGCCCGCCGCGACCAGTAGCCGCGCTTCATCTCGAACCGGTGCGGCGCCTTGTGCACCAAGTCCGGCTTCGCCTCGTACCACATACTTCCGGTCGCGAGGTTGACCGGGCCGCCCACTTCACCCTCACATTGCTCGGTCGGCTGCTCGCACGTGACAGAGGAGACTCCACCGCTTCCCGAGCACTCCGGGTAATTGCATTGCTCATAAGAACAACCTTCCGGGCAGCTAACGCACTCCACCGCGGGGCCCACGGGTTCGCCGTAACAGTCATATTTTGTCGAATTCATTATTGGCGGCGACCCAAAACATGTGAGGCCATTACAGCACCCGTAAGCGACGCCTTCGCCTCCTTCCAATACTACGACTCCGGCATGGGCTACAGCGGCTGACAAGGTCGCCAAGGCAACGAGTCCGACAATAACCGCCTATTCATCGCTTTTCCCATTGTCTCGTAGTTTCACGATCCCGCATCTAGGCATCCGATTGCCGTCAAGCCTTGCAGCGCCATCAAGAGCGGGCTTCGGCCGCCCTCGCGCATTGCGTCTCGTCGCTCTCCCCTTGTCCTCGGCATATCCAAGTCCGGCAATGGACACAAGCCAGATGTTGGATCTTTTACTGCTGGTGGAACTTTCCACCTTTGCTGCATCGATGCGCGAGGCAAAGGCTTAGCGAGCCTCCGCCCTCGCCCGACCCGAAAGCGCTTGAGCACGAGCAGAATGATCGCGGCCAACGAACCGCGACGTGGCGCTGGGGGCCTCAAGGCGCGGTCTGCTCGCCATCGTGATCCTGATGGCCATCGCCACCGAGCCGCCCGCGGTCTTCCCTCCGCCGGAGGAGGAAATGCGCGACCTGATGATCAAGATGAAGCTGCGCCAGATCCCCTCGGTGCTGGCGATCAAGCGGATCCGGATCACCGAGGAGAGCGCCAGAGCTCGTGCAAGGTCCCGGTCAGGAGTTGGCAACCACGCGAAATCGAAGCGTTTGCAGCCACACCTCGATTTCGCGGCCGATTTGGGATCT
>DHSB01000082.1:9473-45875 GCA_002408385.1 Myxococcales bacterium UBA5297 | reverse complement strand
CTCACCGAGATGGCCTCACCCGCTCAGTGCCTCGACTCCAAAGGCTCCCGCTGATCGCCTCTACGCTCGGCATGACCGGTGGGCGGCGGTCTGGCCCAAATCGCTCGAAGAGACTCGCAGGAAGTCTGGAGCGCGCTCAACTCGAACCCAACCATCGAGGGCGCCCGCTTCGACGACGAATTGTGGGGGCCGGGGCTGAGGCCGGTGAAGCTGCGGCCGGGGCAGCGCTACGGCCTCTCCGGCGAGGCGGCCTTAGGTGCGGCCGAGCGCTACGCGGCGCTCGACCCCGACCTGAAACCGGTCGAGAAGGACGAGCACCTCACTTTCAGTTGGTTCTCGAAGCTCGGCGATTTCGAGGTGCCGCGGACGCTGGCAGAGCGATAGCTCACAGCGGTTCACCATCCCCTGGCCGTTCGATTCGCTGCCCGCCGACCGGCGCGGAACGATGTTCCTGGTCCTTCGCGACGGGCGCGGGGGCGCCTCCTGGGCACGGCGCGGCCTCTTCGTCTGCGATCCTTTCCTCGAGCCGCCCACCGATCACCGCTGTCGAGCCGCCGCTCGTGCCGCCTTCGGGCACGGTCGCCATCCGAGGCAGCTACCTCGCCCACGTCATCGACGTGAAGCTGGGGACGGGCTGGCTCGCCAACGTGCGCTCCGACGCCGCAGGGGGAAAGCTCACCGGTGTCGTGCCCTCAGGGACAGCGCCCGGACCGCAGCCGCTCGTGGTGCGCGGGAAGGGCTGCCGGGACGATCCGGCGACGGTCTACGAGGTCGGCATCCCTCCGTGACCGCGGGGCGGCTCGGCGCCAAGCGCTGACAGCCGACCGAGCACCCGAGCACCAAAGCTCACGGCAAATTCCACCCCTGCACTCTGGTGCTCGAAGCGGGCGCGACGAATGCCGGCCGCCGAACTTGCGGTACCATCGGACAGCTCGGAGACGACACCGTGACCCTGCCCGCCCTGCTCCAGTCGTACGAAGGAACCCCTGGCATCCGCGTCTACGCGAAGGTCTTCAAGAAGATCACCAAGGAGCTGTCGCGCTGCCACGCCGAGCCGACCCGGGTCGAGATCCTCGGCGCGCGCGACGCCCGCTCGGCGCTGCGCCGCTTCTTCACCCTGGAGAAGGCCGACCAGGCGGACCACTGGCTCATCGTCGAGGCGCGCCCCGGAGAGAGGCCGATCAAGGTCGTCGCGCCCTTTCGCCGCAGCCTCACCCTGCCCTACACGCTTGAGATAGGCCTCGCCTCGCGCCTGGGGTTTGCCGGCTCGCTGCAGCGCAACGTGGTCCTCCAGGCCCGCTGGGAGATGCGGCCGGAGACCGCCGAGTCGCGCAACCTCGCGACGCAGCTCGACGCGTTCGGCCTGCCATCGATCAATTGGCGGCACGATTCGGGCGGCCTCCCCGTCCCGGTCAAGGAAGCAAGCCGCCTGACCCCGACACAGGACCCGGCCTGGCCGGTGACCTGGACGGTCGTCTCGGGCTTCCAGGGCTTTCTGTTCAACGTCGGGCCGCGCGTCCAGAAGTACGTCTCCTTCGCGCCGAAGCTCGAGGAGTTCCTTGCCGCCTGGAAGCCGCAGCTCGCGACGCCGCCTGCGCCGAAGCGCGCCGAGGCGCCGGCCGCGCGGGCGGACGCTGTGCCCGGGTCAGCGCCCTCTTCCGGACAGGACGCGCTCATCGCCGCGGCGGTGCAGGCGGTCGAGAAGCTCGAACCGGGCACCGGCGAGAGCGCCGAGGCGCCCCTGGAGCTTCCAGACCAAGAGACGATAGCCGCGGTGATGGTCAAGGGCGGCGGGGGCACCGGATAGCGACCGCGCAGAGGGAAGTCCCCTTCGGACCAGCGACCCTCGCCCCAAAAAGCGAACGAAGGCTCGGCATGCCGTGGCACCGGCGGCGCCGCGCGACGCGAGGCGCTAGGGGGCGCGGGCGGCGGCCTCGACGACGCGCACGCAGCGGTCGGCGATCCGCTCCATGTTGTTCATCATGTCGATGAACACGAGCCCCTCGCGCACCCCGAGGCTGCCGGCCTGCATCGACTCGGCGTGGCGCTTGCGCGCCCGGTCGCGTAACTGGTTGACCTTGCGCTCGACGATGAGCGCCTCGCCGACCATCGAGCCACTCTCCGGCTGCAGGCTCTGCCAGGCGTCGCGCAGCAGCTCGGTGACCAGCGCGAACATCTCCTGCATGTCCTTGAGCGCCTGCTCGTTGAACCGGTACCGCTTGTCGTAGCGGCGCTGGGCGAGCAGGACGAGGTTCATGCAGTAGTCACCCATGCGCTCGACGTTCTTGGTGATGCCAAGCACCTCGGTCACCGCCTCGCCGAAGCGCTCGGAGCTGCCCGCGCCGGCCAACTTGGCACAGAAGGCGACCGTCTCCTCCTCCATCTCGTCGGTGCGTGCCTCGCCTCGCTTGATCTGGTCGACGACCTTGCCGAGCTTCGCCTCGGGGTGCGAGAGCACGTCCTGGAGCTGCAGGAACATCTCCTGAACCACCTCGACCATCTTCTGCGCCGCGCGGCGCGCCTCGAGCAGCGCAAGCTCGGGGGTATTCAGCAACCCCGCCTGCAGGAACTTGAGGTGCCCGCCGTCGGTCTCGTCGTCGCGCTTGGGGACCATCCACTCGGCCAGGCGCGCGAGCTGCGGCACGAACCAGATGAGCAGCGCGGAGTTGGTCAGGTTGAAGAAGGTATGAAAGGCCGCAAGATGGGTCGGCACCGCCGCAGGGTTGGCCGCCGGGTCCCCGGGGATGAGCGTGTCGATCAAGCCCAGGACCGGGCCCAGGACCGGGATTATCCAGAGCACGCCGATGACGTTGAAGGTCGTGTGGACGCGCGCCACGCGCATCGCGGTGCGGTTGGCGCCAAGCGACGCAAGGATCGCGGTGATGGTCGTGCCGATATTCTCGCCAAGCACCATGGAGGCGGCGACGGTGTAGTCGATCCAGCCGGTCGCGGCCATGGTCAGGGTGATGGCCATCGTCGCCGACGAGCTCTGGATCACGATGGTGAGCACCGTGCCGACGGCCACGAAGAGCAGCACCGAGGCCAGGCCGTGCTGCGACCAGTCCTTTAGGAAGGCAAGGACCGAAGGGTCGGAGTTGAGGTCCGGGACACCGTCCTGCAGGAACTTCAGGCCGAGGAACAGCAGGCCAAATCCCACCAGCACCTGCGACCACTGCCGGGCTCGATTCGAGTCGAGGAACGAAAGCGGGAAGCCCAGGCCGATGATCGGCAGCGCGAAGGCGTTGATGTTGAGCTTGAAGCCGAGCAGCGAGACGAGCCACCCGGTCACGGTGGTGCCGATGTTGGCGCCCATCACCGGGCCAATTGCCTGGACCAGGTTGAGCAGCCCGGCATTGGCGAAGGAGACAATCATCACCGTCGTCGCGCTCGAGCTCTGCACGACGCTGGTGATGGCCAGCCCTGCGAAGAGACCGCTGAAGCGGTTGCTCGTCACCTTGGAGAGAATCGCCCGCATGCGCTCGCCGGCGACCTGTTGCAGGCCGGTGCTCATGATCCGCAGGCCGAACAGGAAGACGCCAAGCCCGCCAAGGATCTGAAAAAGCGTCGTCATGGGGCGCTGTTGGTACCGCGATTTCCACAGCGCGCGCAACCGGCGGCCGCACCTGCGCAGGCGCGCCGCCCTGCGGCCAGGCGGCCCTCAAACCCCAAACCGGCCGAGCCGGAACCGAGCCGACTCCGGAGGCTCGGGGCGGCCGGCAGGCCCCAGGCGTCAGACTTCAGGCTTCAGACTCTTGCCAATCGGGTCAAACCCTGCCGGACAGGTCTCCACGCCCCTGTACGGTCAAGGCGAGAGAGTCTGGAGAAAAAAAACGACGGCCCTCGGCGCCGCTCGCTCTCTGACCGATGGAAAAGACCGCTCTCGACCAGCCGAGGACCGAAGCACCGCTCGCAGTTCTTGCGGTAACCCCTGCGACCGAGGGTGGCCTTGCCTGTACCCCGGTTGAGTAGAGGTGCCGTCGGCGTTATCATGGCAGGGCTTCGACGGACAATTCAGGAGGGTTTATGGAGATCGTCGATCGGCGAGCTCGGCAAACTATCATTCCCCTATCGGTGCTGTCCGGTCGGCCCTACCCTCTGAAGAAGTGCGACCACCTCGGATGCGAAGCGATCGCTACCGAGCACTGCTCTGGCCACGGGGTTCATTTCTGCAAGCGCCACTTCGAGCAGCACAAGGAAGAGTGGCATTGCGGCTGCTGGGAGGAGCCGATGGCCGTGGGCCAGTGCTGAACGCCCCCGCTCTCCTGCCCTTGACGCCCGCCGACGCATCCCGGCCTCAACTTGGTGGCTGACAGGCCTGAAGACTGCGCGCAGCTCCTCGCGCGCCGTCCGCTTTCAAAGCTCGCCCGCCTGCTCATCGAATCCAGGCGCGCGCCCTGGGCGATGAACCGAGCGCGCCTGCGACACTCGGTGGAATCGCCTTTGCTTCCTGGAGCCGCACGGCTCAGGCGCAGCCGGTCGACCGCCTCTCACGCAAGCTTTTTTGAGAGCTTGGGCGAGCGCGCCTCGACCAGCCGCCTGTCGACCAACCATCGAGTCGAGCAGCGCGAGGCTCACCCGCGCGACCGCGAAACCGATTGCGGATGCCGCGACCTCACGTGCGCGCGAGGGCTCGCCCGGCGCCCGCGACGGGCAACAAAGCGAAGGCCCGCAGCCTGGAAGATGGGCCTTCGCCCCCGGCGCGCCGGAGGCGCCCCTCGCCGCGGTCCTACCGCAAGCTGCCCACGGTAAGCCGCCCGACGCTCCGGCCAGAGGCCGCCTCGCCTTCGCCAGCGCCTTTGCCGCCCTCGTGTTCCTCCTCGATGGCGAGCAGGTCGCCCTCGGTGAACAGGTAGGTGCTCAACGCCTCGTCAAAGGCGGGATCGCGGCGGCGGATCCACTCGAGCACCATCGCCGCGTGCTCCTTCTCCTCGTCGCGGTTGTGGATGAGGATGGCCTTCAGCTCCGGGTCGGGGGTGATGTCGATGCGCTGCAGGTACCAGTCGACGGCGTCGATCTCCTCCTTGACCGACTGGAGAGCCCGGTGCATGTCACGGGCGGTGTCCGATAGCTGGGGATAGGGCTCGTGGTAGTTCTCGGCCATCGTGCCTCCAGGGGCTGCGGTTGGGTTGCGGGCGCAAGATAGGCCTCGCCATCGCGGCGAGCAGCGCTCTTCCCTGAACGGACAGTAAAGCCCGGCCACGCTTCCCAAAGAAAGCATGGCCGGGCCCTCGAGAAGCCGAGCACTGGTGGCGACTACTCTTCTTCCTTCTTGCCCTTCTCGATGAGCTCGCGCACGCGCGGACCGCCGACCTCGCCGCCCTTGTGCCCGATCTCCTCGTAGAACTCGTGGCCGCGCTCGCGGGCGACCTTCTCGCCGCCCTTGTGGCCAATCTCTTCGTAGAACTCGTGGCCACGTTCACGGGCGACCTTCTCGCCGCCCTTGTGGCCAAGCTCCGAATACCCCTCGTGTCCGAGCTGCTCCTTGCGGATTTCGCCGCCCTTCTTGCCGGCTTCGCGGACGGTCATATCGCCCTTTTCCGGCTCTTTCTTGGACATTGAGTGCTCCTTTCGGGATTGGCGGTCAGTGCGCCCGCAGGCCTAAGCTCAGCGCGTGCCGAGGGCCCGGCAACGGCGCCAGAAGGGGTTGTGAAGCAGCAAGTCGCTCGCTTTGTGAGCGTGCGCCCTGCCGAGAAGAGCCGCGGCGACTGGTCGATGTGCCTTGGGGCCGGGCAAGCGAAGCTCGAGGCTCCGGGGCCACCTCGGCGTAGACATGAGCATTGGCCCGCCCTGTCGCCGCCCGGGCTGAGAATCCAAGGCCCGGAAGACCGGCCGAACGGGCGCGCCCGCCGGCCCCCGCGAGGCAGTGGCGGCTCGCCTCGGAAAACTCTCCGGCACGCCCCGGTCTCAGACACAGGCTGACCCCTCCACGCCCTCGGTCGGTGCAAGCCGGTACCGACGAGGCTGCCGGGACTGCAGGCTCCAGTCCGAAGATCAGGCCGTCCCGCCTGCGCCCGGATGAGCCGTCGAGGCGTTCTTACCGGTCTGGGCGGTTCGTTTCCCAATTTGCAGAAACCCGCGAAGGGAATAATCGAGCGCTCTGATGGCCGGATGCTGTGCGGCAAGAAGCGCCAGAGGCCGGCGGCCTGGCCCGAGCCTGACCAGGCGTGTGTCTGTGCCGACCCGCTGGCGCAAAGCTCGAGCAGTTACTTCTTCTCGCTTTTCTTGCCCTCCTCGATCAGCTCGCGGACACGCTGCCCGCCCTTGTGCCCGCCCGCCTGGCCGCCCTTGTGGCCGATCTCCTCGTAGAACTCGTGGCCGCGCTCGCGGGCGACTTTCTCTCCGCCCTTGTGCCCGATCTCCGAGTAGCCCTCGTGGCCGAGCTGCTCCTTGCGAATCTCGCCCCCCTTCTTGCCGGCCTCGCGAACGGTCATGTCGCCCTTGTGCCCCTTCTCTGCCATGGCATGCCTCCGTCCCGGCAGTCGGCCGGGAGATGCCATTGACCTAATGACTCGAAATGCGGCCGACCAGCGGCCTGGCCAAGCGATTCTTCAAGCCGCCTCCACCAGAGCCCGCGGTTGGCCTTCGCCGCTCTGCCGCCGAAACCCCGCAGGATGCGGACAGCCGCCCGCGGGCGAAGCGGCGGCGCTCGTTTGCCGACCGGGGCAAGGGCGGGCCGACATCCGCACAAACGTCAGGCAAGTCGAAGCGCGCTCGCCGCGGACCACCCGTGGCCAGCCTCTTCCGATTCGCGGCGCTCACTCGCCGCGACGCATACCGGCTTGCCGGCCGAGCGCTGGCTCGAAGAAGCCGCGGGCGCCTACCGCGCCGGATTGCGCGCGAAGCGCTTGGCCAAATCGGCGAGCGCCGCTTCGGTCGACTCGTCCGCGCCGAGCTTCGCCTGCGCGATGAGCGCCGCGGTGCCCGGCCAATCGACGACCATCAGCTCGTTCGACGCGGCCTGGCGCACCTCTCCCCGATAGCGCACGAAGGCCGCCAGCAGCGCCTTGGCGCCCGCTTCGCGCACGGTCTTCTCCTCGTCTTGACGCATGCCAGGCGTCTGCCATGCCCACGAGGAGCCCGCCTCGCCCAGGGACCTCACGACGAGCTTGGCGACCGCGGGCTCGGGACGCGCCTCGAGCGCCGCGGCGAGCGCCTCGACACAGACGCTGCGCCGGCAGTCGCCCATGCCCGCCAGGATAGGCCTGCGCTTCTCACCGTCGCGCCGCGAGAGCGCGGCGAGCCTCTTGGCCGACTCGTCGTCTCCCACCCTGCCCATCGCCTCGGCCGCCGCGCGCACAATCGAGAAATCGGTCTCCTCACTCTCGAGCGCGGCCCCGAGCACCGGCAGCGCCCGCGGGTCGCGAAGCCGGCCCACCGCCTCGAGCAGCCCGACGGCGAGGGCCCGGCGCTGCGGCTCGGTCAGCTCCACAGCCCGCGGGTCGCCGAAGGCGAGCAGCTCGAGGGCAGGCAGCAGCGCCTCGGTCCCCATCGAGCGCAGCGCCGGGGAGACCGGGGCAAGCCGCCCGCGCTTGCGCGCGTCGGCCCTGGGGATGGCCTCGCGCACCTGCGCCATCGCCACGAAGGGCCTCGGGTCGGCCTCGCGCGCCTTCTCGATGCTCTCGCGCAGACCGGCGCGCTCCTCGGCGCTCAGCGGCAGAGGCTCGAGCAGCAGCGAGGCCCCAAAGACAGGCGGCGCGAAGCCGAAACACAGGAAGGCCGCCAGCAGGCTGAGCTTCGTCGAAGACCTCATCGTCCCGTCTCCCACCATTTGACCTCGGGAACTTCGCGCAGGGCGTTCGAGCCGCAGTGAACCTCGCCCGCCAGCGCGTGGTACAGGCCCCAGTCCTCGACCCAGTGGACGGTGTAGCCAAAGGGCGCGAGCGCCCCCTCGAGCTGGACCTTGAAGAGGTCCTGGCCATCGATCACCGGGCCGTGGGGATCTGGCGCGACGTAGTGGTGCCCGTCGAGGGCGACCCCGTTGACCGTGCCCGGCTGATAGGCGAGCGAGGCCCCGTCGAGCGGCTGGTGAAGGAACGGCACCTTCACGATCTCCTCGTCGGTGAGCCCGGTCTCGGCCTTGAGGAGGGCCACCTGCGCGTCGACCTCGGCCGCGCTGCGGGCGCTCTCGGCCATCACCTCCGTGTCGGCGAGCACCGCGTCGATGGAGACCGCCGCCGAGTAGGTGTCGTAGCTCCACCAGTCGTACCAGTACATGCCCTCGAACATGCGGACCGCGCCGTTGCCGCGGTTCGACTCGTCGATGAGCATCTGGCGGGCGAGCCGAGGGTCGTTGACCAGCGCTATCCAGCCGCGCGGCGTGTCTGCCTTCAGGAAGGAGACCGTCTCGTCGACGTGCGCGACGAGCAGCCACGAGGTGTCCAGATAGACCGGCGGCTGCATCCCCTGCGACTCGAGCAGGCGCGCGAGCCTCTGGTCGGGATGGTAGCTGGCGACGCTGCCACGTATCAGCCGGCCGAGCGGATAGTCCACGCCATCCTTCGAGTACGGCGGGATCGTCTCGGTGTTCCCGAAGGAGTTGAGGGTGTCCATGTCGAGGTCGGAGTTGCGGTCGAACTCCTGGACGGCCGCGACGTCCTTGCCGCGGAAGAAGGTGAAGGCGATCTTGCCCGCCGGACGCAGCGGGTTGGTTGACGAGCCCGGGTCGTCGAGGTTGGCCGAGCGGTAGACGACGCGGATGACGTGCTGGCCGCCCGGTGCGGGCATCGCCATGTAGCCGGTCTCGAAATAGTCCTGCGTCCACTGGTCCGCGTATCGACCGGGGACGGTCAGCTCCTCGAGCGGGTGGGGCACGCTCGATGCGGCCACGGCCAGGCGCAGGTCGCTGCGGAACGCCACAGAGTCGGGCTCCCGGGGCACGATCGTCGCGTAGAGCGTCTCGACCGGGCTGAGGTGGTGGCTGGTCATCACCGGAGAGAGGCGAAAGCGAATGGTGTCGCTCAGCTCTTCGGCGTCGCCTCCCTCGGAAGAGGGGATGAGCGCGCGCAGCGTCACGTTGACGAAGCCGTCCCAGACCCTCGAGTCGCGCACGATGTCCTTGCCCTCGAGGAGAAGCTCGACCCCTTCGCGCAGGTCGGTCGAGCCGAGGACGGCCGCGGCGGCGTCGAGCTCCGACCAGCTTCCGTCGGGGCCCTTCCTGAAGAAGCGGACGTAGGCCGCGCCGGGTGAGGAAGCCTCGAGCCTCGCCTCGACTCCCTCCGGCGCCTGCGGCCAGGGCTTGACGCGCAGCGGCGCCAGGTCGAGCAGATCGTCCTCGCCGTTGATCACCGAGTCGGCGGCGTCGTGGCACTTCGGAAGGTTGACATCGGAGACCGTCGCCGACTTCGGACAGGCAGAAAGATCGTCGTCGATGTTCGCGAGAAAGACCGCCCCGTGAGTCGAATCCCAGGTCTCCTCGGCCCAATCCTCGGTCGGGTCCTCGAGATCGACGACGCCGTCGCGATTCACGTCGGCGCGCAGGTCGATGATGGCGAGAGGCAGACCCGCGTCCGGCTCACCCGCATCCGGCAGCCCGCCCGCGTCCTCGTCCGGTCCGCCAGCGTCGTCGGGGGCGCCGGCATCAGAGAGCGCCCCGGCGTCCGCAGCGGACGCAGCATCGGGCGCGGTGGGAGCCGCCGGTTCATCGTCGGCGCAGGCCAGCAGGCCGGCAGCGAGCAGCGCCGCGAGGGGAACCCACATCCTGGACATGCTGCCTCCGCATCCCCGCCCGTATCGTCGGCGCAGCTTACTGCTCGAGCGGTCGGCGTCACCAGCACGTTCCAGATCTCGAGGTCGAGCTCTCGCCCTTCGGCGAGCCGATGCTCGCGCCCAGGCTCCTCTCCGCCGGCCCTGGCCGAATCGAGCCGAACCTGCGCCTCGCCGAGGAGGGCGAGGCTCGTTCGAATCGCCGAGGCGATGCACCGAACCCGCGCTCGACAACGGCCGCGGGGCGGCGGCGCAGGCCGAGCAGCCGGACGCTCTCGCGCGCGCCTGTCTCGCTCGCCTGCGGCTGCCGATGCTAGAAGACGGGCAACGCTGGGGAGAGCCGATGACCTGCACGCGCTGCGGAAGCTCTATCGAGGACAGCACCAGCTCCTTCTGTCCCTACTGCGGGGCCTACCTCGTGCACGAGCCGACCGCGGCCGTCGCGCTCGGGCAGGCGCGGTGCGCGCGGCACCCGCAAGTCGAGGCCATCGAGGTCTGCAGCCGCTGCGGCGCCTTTGCCTGCACCCGGTGCACCACGCGAACAGGCGAGGGGCAGCCGATCTGCGCGGCCTGCGCCGAGCGCCTCCAGCCCCACTCCTGGATAGTGCCGTGGGAGGAGCGCCAGAAGCACGGGCTGCTCAGGGCCTATTGGCTGACGACCAAGGCGATCATGTTCAAGCCCGCCGAGTCGTTCGAGCAAATGGCGCCGAGCGAGGGCTGGTGGAGCCCGCTCTCCTACGCCATCCTCTCCTCGCTCGTGGCCTTCTCCGGCGTCGCGCTCTTCTACCTCGTCATCTTCGGCGCGGGCTTGCTCGGAGCGCTCTTCGGGGCGGTCGACGAGGGGATGAAGCTCGGCGGCATGATGGCCGGGCTGGGCGTAGGCACCATCGCGGTGGCGCTCGTGGGCGCGCTCGTCATGGCGGTGGCCGGCGCCTTCGTCCTCGGCGGCATCGAACACCTGACGCTGACGCTCGTCGGGGCCCGCCCCGGCGGCTTCCACGCGACCCTCCGGGCCTACTGCTATGCGCACGCGCCGATGATCTTCGGCCTGCTGCCGATGTGCGGCGCGTACGTCTATCCTCTCTGGCAAATCATCTGCCGCATCTTCGGTTACAGGGGCCTGCACAGGACGACCGGAGGCAAGGCGACCGCGGCGGTGCTCATTCCGATGGGCCTGTGCTGCGGCGCGGGCGTCGCGGTCTACGCCCTGGTCTTCGCGGCGATATTCTCGACGGCTTCGTTCCGGTAGCCGAACGCCTCCCGGGCATCGCCTGGAACCCGAGCGATCGGTCGCCGGTTGGCAAGGGCGCACAGCAATGCGCCCGTCGACGAATCGGGCAGAGCGCGGCCGATTCGAGGGCTCCCGGCGGCCGGCACCGCGCAGACCGCGAGCTTCGGAGATTCGATGGACTGCCCCCACTGCCAAGCCGCCCTCGAAGACGAGCCGGGCAGCTTCTGCGCCGCATGCGGCGGCGCCCTGCGGTCGGTGCCGAGCGAACCGGCGCCCGCCGTGCCCCTCGTCTGCTCCGAGGCGCCGCGCTGCACCGTCCATTCCGACAGGCCGACGCGCCAGGTGTGCGGCCGCTGCGGCCTCTTCGCCTGCGGCGAGTGCCTTCGCGTTTCGCGCACGGGCGCGGCCATCTGCGCCGCCTGTGTCGAACGGACCAACGAAGGCGCAGTCGCCATCCCCTGGGAAGACCGCTCGGGGACCGGGGTCCTCGTCGGCTACCTGAAGACGACCGCCGCGGTGATGCTCAGCCCCGGCAAGACCTTTCGCGAGGCGCCCACGGCGACCGGGCGCTGGTGGGACCCGATCTCGTACGCGCTGCTCTCCTGGCTCCTCTCGCTGCTCGCCGGGGGCGCGCTGATCCTCGCGAGCATGGAGCCCTGGCTCAGCGGGAAGCTTAAGGGCTCCGACCTGCCTTTCCCGGCCAGCCAGACGCTCTTGTTCACCGCGCTCGGGCTCGTGTTCTTCCCGGCGGCGTTCCTCGGAATGCTCTTCGTCCTCTCGGGTGTCGAGCACCTGTGCCTCAAGCTCGTGGGCGTCCAGACCCGCGGACTCGAAGCGACCCTGCGCGCCTACTGCTACTCGTACGCGCCCGTCTTCCTGGCGGTGGCTCCGGTCGTCGAGAATACGCTCTTCTTCGTTTGGCAGCTCGTCTGTCGGGGCTACGCCTATCGCGGCCTGCGCGAGACCACCGGCGGGAAGGCCGCGCTCGGAATGCTGCTGCCCTGGGGGCTCTGCGCCGGGGGCGCGGTGCTTCTCATTCTCCTCGCCGGCCTGTTGAGGTGACGCGGGAGACAGGCGGCGGCACTCGAGCCATCGGCCAGCGGCCCGCCGGCGTGAAACGCGCGGGCGAGGGGGTTGAGGGCGCGCCGCAGCAAGCCGGGTTAGAATTGGACACTTCACACCTGCGGCCTCCACTTCATCCACGCCTCAATCCACCCGTCCCACACCCGCGAACCTGAAACCCTCAGCGGCAAATCGCGACGACTGGAGCCAACGATGCGCCTACCGCACCACGCCGCTTGCGCGCTGCTCGTCCTGCTTCTGAGCGCTTGCCCTGACAGCGAGTCACCGACGGGACCGGGCGGTTCGGACGCGGGCGCTCGAGTCGACGGGGGCGGTGGCGGCGGAACGACCGACCCCGACGGTGGCCGACCGCGCATCGTCTGGCCGGAGGCGACGCACGTCGTCGAGGGGGCGCACGAGGCGGGGCTCGTCCTCTCGCCCAGCGGCATCGTCACCCTCGCCTACAAGAAGGAGCAGAAGGTCTGGACACACCGCGACCCGCCCACCGGCGCGCCGGTCGCGCTCGGCGACGCGCTCAGCAGCGGAACCGAGCTGCGCATCTTCGCCAGCCCGACCGAGGACCGGGCCTTCGTCGCCTGGACCGGCCGCTATGGCGTCTCGCTCACCGCCGGCGTGCCCGACTCCGAGCGCCTGACGCTCTACTACGGCGAGGGCGAGCTCTACACGCTGGGCGGCGGCTGGTTCGGCGGCATGCCGGCGCTCATCGCCCGCAGCGGCGAGGTCCACTACAGCGACGGCACCCAAATCCCCGGCAGGCACCTCGCCTTCACCGTCCCCATCGACGCGACGGACGAGCTGCCGCTTCCCGAGCCGCGCGAGGAGAACGCGCTGGCCACAGTCGGCAACAGCTTCCACCACTACGACGAGTCCGAGACGCTGGTGGACCTGGGCGACGGCACCGCGCTGATGTTCGACCGCTGGACCGAGAAGCCGCCCGGCGACGACACCGAGCGCGACCACGCCCGCTGGCGCATCCTGCGCCGTTCGGTGCTCGCCACCGGATCGCGCGCCCACTACCTCCTCGCCCGCACCGGCACCTTCGCGCTGCCCGACTCGCCAGCGGCCTGGATCCGCGCCTTCAGCCTCGGCGGCGGCAAGTACGCGCTCGCCTGGGGCTCGACCCCCGACACGCTGGTCTTCGACGTCTTCCTCGCCGGCTTCGAGCTGAACGAGGCCGGCGAGCCGTTCCTCACCACCGGCTCGCAGAACATCTCGATGACCACCGGCGCCACCGACAACTCCGACTTCCCGCTGGTCGCGCCGGTCGGCGACGGACGCTTCTGGCTCGCCTGGCGCGAGGTGGCCTTCGGCCCGCGCGTCGCGCTGATGTCCGCGGACTTCAAGATCCTCGCCATCGGCGCGCCCAACGACGAGCTCGGCTGCGACCTGTCCGGCGCGATGGGCGCGGCGGCCGACTCCGAGGGAACGCTGCACCTCGTCGCCGGCTTCAGCGAGGACGATGGCGAATACGGCCGCCCCTACGTGCGCTACTTCCGGATAGCGCTGCCATGACCCGAGCCCACGAAGGAGAAACGATGAGCCGCACCAATCGACGACTCACCCTGCTCCTCGGCCTGTTGGCCACAACCGCGATGGCCGGCTGCTCCTGCGGCGAGGGCCCGCAAGGCACCACTCCGGCGAAGGACGCCGGCGCCAATCCCGACCCGGCGACGGTCTCCATCGTCGGCGTCGTCGTCGGCCCGGACGAGAAGCCGGTCGCCGGGGCGAAGGTGGCGCTGGGGCTCCACGAGGCCGAGACCGACGGCGTGGGGCGCTTCTTCCTTGGCGTCGCCGCCGACGCCGGCCGCGCGCTGCGGATCACCGCCGAGGGCTTCGCAAAGGCCGAGCGCGCAGTCGATCCGTCGTCGTCGGCGTGGCTGTCGGCTGGCACCGTCGTCCTCGCGAAGCTGAGCGCCTCGGGCGAGGTCGACGGCGCGGGCGGCACGGTCGGCGACGTGGCCTCGGGCGTGAAGGTCGAGGTGCCCGCGGGCGCCTTCTCGCGCAAGGTGCGAATCGAGGCGGCGCTCGTCGCGCTCGACGATCCGCTCGTCGCTGACGCGAAGCTGCCGGCCCCGCTGCCGCAGCCTGCCAACGCGATCGCGGCGCCGATCTTCGGGCTCGTCCTCGAGGCCGAGGGCGAGCAGCCAGCGCAGCCGCTCGCGGTGGCGATCGTCTCGAGCGCAGGTCTGCCCGCGGGTACCCAGGTTCCGGTCGGGCGCTTCGATCTCGAAACCGGAGAATGGGTCGACGCCGCGGTCGCCACCGCGCAGGCCGACGGCTCGCTCGCGTTCGCGGTCGATCACCTCTCGACCTTCGCCGCCTCGCTGCCCTCGCTGCCCAAGGACCCCACGGAGGCGCCGGATCTCGACGCGCTCAGCCGCGTCCCCTCGCCCTTCCTGCCCGGCGAGCCGCGCGTCGATCCGCGCAGCGGCGCGCTTCAGATTGGCGTCGAGCTGCCGGCGCTGGTGCGCCGCGGAGCGCGCATTGGCCTAACTCTCTTCCACGACAGCCGCACGCCGACCGGCCAGCTCGACGTCGCCACCGCGATCCCCGACGGCAAGCCCGGCGAGGACCTGCTCGCGACCGTGCGCTCGCCGCTCGGCGACAGGCGCACCGCGCTCGAGGTCGGAGCGACGATCAAGGAGGGCCAGCCCGCGGTGCTCGTCAACCAGCTCGCGGCGAAGGAAACGGCGCACCCGCTGGCGACCGAGAGCCAGCCGGTCGAGGGGGCGGGTCCGGGGCGCGACGTGACGGGCAAGCCGATGCGCGTCGAGACCACGGTCGCGCGCCCGGTCCCCGGCGTCCTTCACGAGGCGAAGGACCTCTCGTTCACCAAGCCCACCCGCGGCGAGGCGCTCAAGAACGGCGCGGGCGAAGAGGTCCCGACGCCCTCGCCGATTCCAGTCGGAGAGACCAAGACGCAGGTCGTCGCCATCGACAACCGGGCCGAGAGCCCGTTCGGCCCCGGCTGGCACCTGCAGGGCCTGACGCGGCTCGTGCAGCCCTGGTGCAGCCAGGGCGAGGTGGCGATGGTCGGCGGCTTCGACAAACCGGCGACCGTCTACGGCAGGCTCGGCAACCTCTACGTCGAGCCTGTCAGCGCGGCGCTCGCCAAGGCGGGTGCGGACCTGAGCGGCTCGCCGCTCGTCGCCTGGTCGGGCCAGAAGCTCTACGTCGGCACGCGCCTGAGCACCGGCGGTCTCGTCTGGCGGATGGACGAGTCGGGCGCGGTCGCACAGGTCGCCGGCGGCGGAACGGCCGGACCGCCGCGCTGCGACATCGACGACCCCGGCGACCTCTACCTCAGAGAGCTGCTGACGCTCGAGGCGCACACGTCCGGCGACGGGGTCCTCCTCGCCAACGAGGAGTGCATCTTCCACCTTCGCAACGACGGCAGCCTGTCCAAGGTGATGGGCGGCGGGGCGGAGAAGGTCAGGACCGGGGTCGCGGCCGAAGAGGTCACCTTCCTCCAAGAGCTGCAGGGCTTCGCGGCCGCGCCCAACGGCGACTGGTACATCGACACCTACAACTACGGCCGCTACCTGGTGCGCGACGGCGTCTTCCAGTCGCTGCGCACCCGGAGCAGCCATCCGCACGGGCTGGTCGTCGCCTTCGACCGCGACGGGGCGTTCTTCTACACCGCCCCCGAGTCGCCCTGCCTCTACCGCCACGACGACGGCATCTACGACTCCGAGGTCTTCCCCTCGTGCCTGCAGGGCTATCCCGAAGGGCTGGCCGACGGCCCGGCCTCGAGCGCGACCGCCGGCGAGATCGTGGCGCTCTCCTTCGACGACATGGGCAACCTCTGGTTCGTCGACTCGACCTTCCGCGCGCTGCGCCGGCTGGGCGCCGACGGCCTGGTCATCACCGTCGCCGGCAACCGGGGCACCGGCGCGGCCAGCCTCGGCGGCCCGGCGAGCGAGGCGAACCTCGGCGTGCCGTGGTCGCTCGACGCGGTCTCCTCCGAGCAGGTCGCCGTCGGCGCCGACGGCCACGTCTTCAAGCTGAAGCCCGTCCTCGACACCGAGCTGCAGGGTCTGGCCGCCGGCGACGGCTCGCTCTTGTCGAAGCAGAGCAACGGGAGTTGGCTGCGCGTGCTCGCCGACGGGGTGCGCGAGAGCTACGACGAGCGCGGCCTCATCGTCAGCCGCGGCCGGCCCGGCGAGCCGCCCCTCCGCTACCTCTGGGACCACTGGAAGCGCTCGAAGCAGGAGGAGGCGTGCGGCGCGCCCCAGCGCCCGCCGCGGCTCACGAGCATCGCCCTCGGCGACGAGACGCTCTTCAGCTTCGAGTGGGACGGCGACCGGGTGACCGCCATCGCCGACGCCGCCGGCCGCCGCACCACCCTGGCCTGGGAAGGCGGACGCATCGGCCGCATCCGGCCCGCCGGCGCGGACGAGGTCCTCTTCAACTACGACGGCGAGGCGCGCATCGTCGTGAAGACCTCGCGCGGCCCGGCCGGCTCGCTGTCGCGCTGGGAGTACGCCTACAAGGACGGGCGCGTCGAGTCGGTGCGGGTCCCGGGGCGCGGCGAGCGCACCTACGAGTCGGCCGAGGGCTCGGTTGCCGTGCCCGCCTCGAAGGTCTCGGCCGCCGGCGTCGCCCGGCAGGTCGTGGCCAAGCCGGCGGTCGCCGCCATCCCCACGCGCACCGGCGGGGCCGCGAGCCTCGAGCTGGGCGTCAAGGAGATCGAGGTGAAGAACCCGACCGGCGACACGACCCGGCTGCGCACCGACGAGTTGGGCCGCATCGTGCGCACCACCCGACCCGACGGCACCGAGCTCGAAATGACCCGCGACGAGGCGGGCCGCGTCGTCGCGCTGCGCAACGTGCAGTCCGGCGAAACCTGGCGCTACAAGTTCGACCGGCAGACCGGCCTGCTCACCGAGCGCACCAGTCCGGCCAACCACACCACCCGCTACCAGCACGACGCGAGCGGCCGGGTCATCTCGCGCACCGATCCGAACGGCGCGAGCACCCGCTTCGACTTCGGGGGCTCCGGCGCCGCCGAAGGGATGCCAACCAAGGTGGTCGACGCGGCCGACCTCGAGACGCTCATCGACTACGACCGCTTCGGCAACCCGGTGCGCTACACCGCGCCCGGCGGCCTCGTCACTCAGATCGAGCGCGACCGCGCCGGCAGGGTGGTGAAGGTGACCGAGCCCTCGGGGCTCGAGTACCGGACCGAGTACGACGCGCGCGACGGGGTGACCCGGCAGGCGTGGGGCGATCCGGAGCAGGGCCGGGAGATCGTCTACAAGCGCGTGGTGACCGACGGCTGGGAGGGCGCCGGCTCGCACGTGCCGGCCTCGGCGCTCGCGGAGGTGACCGACGGCGAGGGGCGCGTCTGGCGCTACGTGCGCGACGCGGCCTTCAACCTCACCCGCATCGAGGCGCCCGCCGAGGGCCCGGTAGGCCAGAGCTTCGACTCGCAGGGGCGGCGCACGCGGCAGAGCTTCGCCGACGGCAGCTCCGAGGAGCTGGTCTGGGACGACGCGGGGCGGCTCTTCCAGCGCATCTTCTCCGGCGCGGCGCGCGGAGCGCGGCTCGAGCTCGAGTACGACGAGCTCGGGCGCGTGAAGCGGCTCACCGACCCGCTGCTCACCGAGTCGCGCTCCTTCGACCCGGGCATCGGCTGGAGGCAGGTGGCGATCACCCCGCACGAGGCGCTCGGCGAGGCCTCGCGCTTCGTCCTCTCGCGCTCGCGCTCGGCGGCCGGGACGGTGCGCCACGAGATCGGCGCGACCGCCTTCACGCAGCACCGCGACTTCGACGGCAAGGTCTCGCGCGTGGTGCGCTCCACCCCGGGCGTCGGCGACGAGCGCGACGTGCTGGTGGCGACCTTCGACGCGGCCCGCAGGCTGGAGACGCTGGCGCGCGGCAACGGCGTGACGACCCGCCGGGTCTACGACGAGCACGGCCGGGTCGCGCGGCAGGAGGAGCAGACCCCGGGCGGCACGGTCGTCTTCGAGTGGACCTACGACGCGGCCGGCCGGCCGGCGACGCGCACGGTCTTCGGCGTCACCCGCACCTACGGCTACGACGCCTTCAACCAGCTCGCCTCGTGCAGCGACACCCTGCAGAGCTGGACCTACGACAAGGCCGGCGCGCGCGCGAGCGCCGGCGGGGTCGCCTGGAGCCGCGACGCGGGCGGGCGGCTCGTCGACGACGGCCAGTTCACCTACGCCTGGGACACGCTCGGCCGGCGGGTGCGGCGCACCTCGAAGGCCGACCCCTCGCAAGTCACCGAGTACGTCTGGGGCGCGGGCGGCCGGCTCACGTCGGTGCGCCAGGGCGGCGAGACGGTGGCGAGCTACGACTACGACGGCAGCGGCCGGCGCGTGCGGCGCACCATCGCCGCGGGGAGCTGGCGCTACGGCTACCTGCCCGACAGCGACCGGCCCGTGCGCGTCGTCGAGCCCGACGGGACCGAGTGGCACCTCGTCCACGCGTGGGCGAGCGCGCCGTACACGCTTGCCGTCTCCGGCAGCCGGGCGCGCTACGTCCACGTCGATCCTTTCGAGCGCGTCATCGGCGTCTCGGACGAGACCGGCGCGCTGACAGTGTTGCAGGAGGACTGTCTCGGCCTGCGCTACTCGGCCGCCGAGCCCGGCGGGCCGCCTATCGGCTTCCACGGGATGGCCTGGGACGCGGAGACCGGCCTCTATCAGGCGGGCCCGCGCTTCTACGATCCGATCGTCGGCGAGTTCCTCAGCCCGGACCCCGGCGGCATCGAGACCGGTGCGGATCCCTTCGGCTACGGAGGCGGCAATCCGGTGCTGCGCGCCGACCCGAGCGGGCGGCTCTTCTTCGTCGCGGTGGGCGCGGTGCTCGCAGGCGCGGTCATCGCCAACAAGATCCGCCAATTCGCCCAGAGCGCCGAGGTGAAGCGAGCGCGAAGCTCGTACGACGCCATCACCGAGGAAGGCGACGACGCGCTCGAGAACGCCGAGAAGGCGCACAAGAGACTGCACAAAGCCGCCGACAAGGGCGGCGACGTGGCAATCGAGTGCACCAAGACCGGAATCGAAGCGATCACCAACCCGACTCGGAGCGCCGACGACCTGAAGGACAAGCTGAAGGAGCTGGCCGAGGACGCGCTCA
Organism: Myxococcales bacterium UBA5297; assembly: GCA_002408385.1. Classification (GTDB taxonomy): domain Bacteria; phylum Myxococcota; class Myxococcia; order Myxococcales; family UBA5297; genus UBA10939. Next base: position 26,755 of record DHSB01000082.1, on the reverse strand, counting down.
AAGAAGCCCTCAATGACGAGGGCAGTGACGACGAGAGCGGCGACGAAGGCGGCTCGGCCGAGGGGACCGAGAGCTGACTGCAGCTCGCCGGAAAGCGGCGCTCGAACCCCGCAGGGACGAGCGCTGCCCCTCAGCGCGCCGAAAGGGAGGGGGCTTGGTTCGCGGTGGCGCGCGCGTTCAGATAGGTGGACTGGCGCGAGGGGAGCGATCGCCGGGAAGCCCGCTCCCAGAGGCTCGCCGCGAGCCTTCAGCTCGCCAGGAGCATGCAGCAGCGCTTGAACTTCTTGCCGCTGCCGCAGGAGCAGCGCTCGTTGGGCCCTGGCTGGTCGGCGGCGCGCACCGGTGTGACGGCTCCGTGCTTCCGATAGCTGTCGAGCATGCGAACGGTCTGGTCGAATGCCCAATCGGCGCCCAGATGCACGTCGAGGTCGCGGATGCCTTCGCCAGGCAGGTAGAGCATCTCGACAGGACGCAGCACTGCTGCCGGCACTGCGCTGAGAGCGATGCCGGGCTCTTCTTCCCGGTGGGAGGGGGCGTTGCACGCCATCCATGCCGCGAAGGCATGTTGCGCGGCCTCCGTGCCGTAGCTCTCCCGCCGCCACGGCGAGTCTTTGGGCAACGCTTCGGCGCACACGTTCCAGGCCTTGTCACCACAGGCCACCGCGACGGAGCGGGCGAAGCGCGGGTCCGTCGCCAACCTGCCGAAGAACGGGCCGAACTGTGTTCGAAGGGAAGGGTCTGTGAGCATTGGTGGCACTCGCTCGAGCGTCTTGCGCACCTGTGCGCGCAGCGACGAGTGCCCGAGCCCAATGGCGACCAGGCCGCTGGCTCCATGCAGCAGGTCCGTTCGCCCGCCACAGTCCCGGTAGATCAGCTTGTAGACGGGCAGGGCCGACTTGCCGAGCTGCAGCGGGAGCCGCATCGCGCGCACGATCGACGGCACGAAGCCGCAGTCGTACGCCCATACCGTCAGGCAGGGCAGAGGCTTTCCGGTTTCCTCCGTGAGAATCGCCCCGAAGTCTCGGGCGCCCTCGCTGAAAAGAGCGGCGTAGTGTCCGACAGCCCAGAGCCTGTTCCAGAAGTGAAGCAAGCCTTCGCGTTTGCGCTTGATTCGTGGGCCCAGGCTCGCCGCCAGTGACGAGAGCGGAGCCCACTCGTCGCGACACCTATCGGCCATTTCGCTCATCTGGACGAGCAGGAAGGCGCGGATCAGGGGCACGAACGAGCAAGCCGCCAGGAAGTCCTCTCGCGCCAGCGCATGACCGGCGGTGAGAACGCGCATCAGGAGCTGCCGCGTCCTGTGGCCCGGCTCCGTGAGCGACCTGGCCAGCGCGCTCCGCTCTCGGAGCGTCTCGATCCGCGACACGATGCCGTCGAAGCGCGCCCGAGAGATGACCGGGTGGTCGCCGATCTTCATCCCCGAGCCCAGGCAGGTCACGAAGTCACCGCCGCGGGTGACGATGAGGTGCGGGCCACCATCCTCCTGCCGAAGGCCGATTGCGACCCGCTCGTGGCCTTCGGGGATGTTCGCCCAGTTGATCACCGCGCGCAGCAGCTCGGTGTCGCGGTACAGCGACAGAGCGAGCTCAATCTCCGGCAGTTCCAGACGATCGAGCCTCGACAGGAAATGGGTTGCGTGTCCCATGAAGTCCCCCTGGTAGCCACAACCAGGAGGATACCGGCAGTCGGGGGCGGCCTTAACCCCGCGACCGGCGCGAGAAGCAGCGAAACGGCGTGCAGGTCCACGCACGCGCCCGAGCTCCCATCGACCGCGCATGGCAAGGTAGCGCCCGTTGCAGGGCCCCGCGTTCCCGGCTGACAGAAACAGACGCCCGCGGCCGACCGGAATCGGGATCGACCGTGCCTGCGTCCTGCTCGCCGGCGTCGCTGCTCCCGGTATCGGGCAGGCCAGCGTCCGTCGAGGCGTCGGCGTCGCTCGAGGAGGCGTCGGGGCCCGAATCGACTGCGCTCGAGTCGTCGAGAGCTGCCCCTGCGTCGAGCGAAGGCTCGCCGCCGCCGGCCGAGCAGCCGAAGAGGAGCGTCAGGCCAGGACGAGCGCGGCGCTGGTGCAGCGTCTCATTTTCGAAACCTCGGGGGTGGAGTGCCGCCCAGCGTAGAGCAGACGCGTCCCTGGCGCCATTGCGGATAATTGGCTTTTCGCCAGGCTCTCGACCTGCGCCGGGGCCGGAATTGAAAGAGCTGCGCGCCGGGCCGCGGCCGTGATTCGAAAGGCCAGGGGCGCCGCCCGAGCCTTCTCCTCGACTCGAGCAGCGCTGCCGCGATGCGTCCCCGCTCTACCTCCGGCGCCTCATCAGCCACGTGAGAGCCAGGAGCAAGCCCAGGACGGTCGGCGAAGCCGCCGAGCCCGCCGCGGAACAACCGAGGTCGATGCCGCCGCCCGCGATGCGGTATCCGGGCTGCTTGGGCTCCTCGGGAACGCACTCGCCCGCCCCGTCACCGGTCGACGAGCAGCTTTGCCCTTCCGGACAACCGGAGTCGGTCGAGACGCGGCAGCCTGGCTGGCAACGCTGCCTCGCGAGGCCGCAGATCCGGCCGCCCGCCGCGAGCCGACAGTCATCGTCCGTCCGGCACCCGCAGGCCCCGTCGCCGAGGCAGGCCGAGCCGGCGCCCTCCGCGGAGCACCCGTTCCGCTGCGGCGTGCACTCGACGCAGGTGTGTGCCTCGGAGCAGCGCGGTCCGGTCTGACCCTCACAGTGATCGTCCTCGGTGCACTCGACGCAGGTGCCGCCGGCCTCGTCGCAGAACGGCGTCGCCCGCGACAGCTCCGCGCACTGCACGTCGGCGACGCACGACGGCCCACAGACGCCGATGAGGTCAGGATCGGTCGATGAGCAGAACAGCTCGTCGGGGCATCCGTTGCGCCCCGACGCCGGCGAGCAGCCATCGACGCAGCGGCCGATGGAGGGCTCGCAGACGCGCCCGGACATCGGACCTCCGCAGTCTTCATCGCCCAGGCAGCCGCAGACGCCCTGGCCGAGATCGTCGACGACGCAGCGATGCCCGTTCGCTTCCTCCAGGCACGCCGTCGCGTCCTCGCTCGGCGGCGGCAGGCACTGCGCGCAGGTCTGGCTCGTCGAATCGCAAACCGGCAGCTCACCGGGGCAGGCCGTCTTGTCCTCGCGAGTGCACTCGACGCATTCGCCCGTGTGGACGTTGCAGGCATGAGCGGGCCTGGATTCACAGTCCTCGGCAGAATTGCAGCCGACGCATTCTCCCGCCGGCGAGCAGACCGGAGCCGAAGCCGGGCAGTCCGAGTCGCTGACGCACTCGACGCAGCTATCGCTCAGCGGGCTGCATATCGGCTGGCTTGCGGCGCAGGTCGCAGTCTGATCGGCCACGCACTCGACGCAGGTGCCGCTCTCCGGGTCGCACACCCCGCCCTGGGGCCGGCCGAAGCAGACCGCGTTCGAGTTGCAGGGCCCACAGGTGCCGGTCGCCAGCTCGCACCTCGGCGCGCTCGCCGGGCAGTCCGCGTTCGAAGCGCAGCCCTGGCAGGACAAGCTCGCCGGATCGCAGAGGCCATCGCCACAGGCCCCCGAGCTCTGTGGCGTGCACACGACGCAGACGCCCGTCGCGCTGTTGCAGACCGGCGTCGTCGGCCTCGTCGAGCAATCGCCATCGGAATCGCATCCCGCGCAGAGCCGCGACGACGCGTCACAGACCGGAGCGCTCGCTGGGCAGTCGCTGTCGGCGAGACAGCCCACGCACCTCGAGGTCTCTGGATCACAGACCGGGGTCGCGCCCGAGCAGGCCGAGGCCTCCTGCGGCGTGCAGGTGACACAGCCGCCGTTGCCCGAATCGCAGACCCCGGCGCCCGCGCGGCCCTCGCAGTCGGCGCTCTCGCTGCAGGGCCCGCAGGTCCCGGTCGCGAGGCCGCACACCGGAGCCGAGGCCGGGCAGTCGGCGTTCGACCGGCATCCCGTGCAGGCGCCCGTCGCCGGATCACAGGCGTCGCCGCCGCAGGCGCCGGCGTTCGAGCCCGTACACACCACGCAGCCGCCGCTGTCCGGATTGCAGGCCGTCAGCCCTTCCCTGCCCTCACAGTCGGCGTCGCTCGAGCACTCGCCACACTGCTGCGAGGCCGAATCGCAGACTGGCGCGGAGGCCGGACAGTCGGCGTCGGCGACGCAGCCAACGCAGGTGAAGGTCTCCGGGTCGCAGGCGGGAGCCGCGCCGGCGCAGACCCTGTGGTTCGCCGGAGTGCACGGCACGCAACTGCCGCTCCCGACGTCGCAGACCGGCGCCGTCGGCCGCCCGGTGCAGTCGGCATCAGAGGCGCAGCCGCCACAGGTCCCAGCCACCAGATCGCAGACCGGCTGATCGCCCGGGCAGCTCGCGTTCGAGAGGCACTCGACGCACTGCGAACGGTCCGCGTCGCAGAGCGGCGTCGCCGCGGGGCATGCCGCCGGGTCGGCCGGCGTGCATTCGACGCAGCCGCCCGAGCCCAGGTCACACACCGGAGCATCGGACCGCGCCGAGCAGGCGTCGCTCGCGCCACAAGGTCCGCAGAGTCCCGTCGCCTCGTCGCAGACCGGGCTCGTGCCCGGGCAGTCCGCGTCGCTCGCGCAGCCGGCGCACTGCGACGATTCCGGGTCGCAGGAGAGGCCCGCACAGGCGCCCGAGCTCGAGGCGGTACACGTGACACAGGCGCCGGTGGCCGCATCGCAGGCCGGCATGGTCGGCCGCGCCGCGCAGTTCAGATCGCTCCCGCACGGCGAGCACTGGCGGCTCGACGGGGCGCAGACCGGGAGCGCGGCCGGGCAATCGCTGTCCGCCCGGCAGCCGGCGCACGTCGAGGTCGCCGCATCGCAGGCCACCTCGCCGCAGGCCTGGGCGCTCAATGGCGTGCACTCCACACAGCTCCCCGTCGCCGGGTTGCAGGCCTCCAACCCCGGACGTTCCGCGCAGTCCCCGTCGCTCGTGCAGGTCCGACAGCGGTCGGCTACCGGGTCGCATACCGGGCTCGAGGCCGGGCAGTCCGCGTCCTCGAGGCAGCCGACGCAGGTCGAGCTCTGCGGATCGCACAGCGGGCTCGAGCCGCGACACGCTTCGGCGTCGTCGGGCGTGCACTCCACACAGCCGCCGTTCGCGGCGTCGCAGGCCAAGGCTTCGGCACGGCCGGCGCAGGCGCCGTCGCTGGTGCAGCCGCCGCAGGTGCCGGCGGCCACATCGCACTGCGGCGCGTAGGCCGGGCAGTCCGAGTCACGGCGACAGCCGTGGCACGTCGACGCCACTGCGTCACAGGCGCCCGCCCGGCAATTCGAGGCATCCTCGGCCGTGCACTGCACACAGGTCCCAGACTCGCCGCACGTCGGCGTCAAAGGCCGGCCGGCGCAAGCCTCAGAGCCTGTGCATGCGCCGCAGCTCCGGGTCTCGACGTCGCACTGAGGCGCTGAATCCGGGCAGTCGGCGCTCGACAGGCAGGCGACGCACTCGGAGGCTTCGGTGTCGCAGACCGGCGTGCTGCCGCGGCACTGGTCCTGAGCCTCGGCCGTGCACTCCTCGCAGGCGCCACTCGCCGTGTCGCAGGCCAGCGCGCCGATTCGGCCCGAGCAATCGGCCTCGCTCTCACAGCCGCCGCAGCGGTGGGTCGCCGGATCGCAGACAGGCTGCGCCGCCGGGCAGTCCGAGTTGGAAAGGCACTCGACGCAGCTCTCGGTTGCCGGGTTGCAGACCGGGGTCGCGCCGCCGCACGCGGCCGGATTCTTCGGCGTGCAGACGACGCAGGTGCCGCTGTCGACATCGCACGCCGGCGTGCCCGCCCGGCTCGCGCAGGTCTCGTCGCGCACACAGGGACCGCAGGTGTGATCCACCAGATCGCAGGCTGGCGCGCTCTCCGAGCAGTCGCCGTCCGCGAGGCAGCCGACGCACGTCGAGGTCGAGGGGTCACAAATCGGCGTCGCGCCCGTACAAAGGCTCGAGCTCTGCGCGGTGCACTCCGCACATGCGCCGCTCGTCGTGTTGCACGCCGGCGCGCCCGGACGGCCGGCGCAGTCCGCATCCTCGCTGCAGCCCCCGCACACCTTCGTCGACGGATCGCAGACGGGCGCGTTTGCCGGGCAATCGCTGTCGGCGAGGCACCCGACGCAGCTATTGGTCGCCTCGTCGCAAAGAGGCTCGTCCCCGGCGCAGGCCAAGGAATTTCCCGCAGTGCACTCGACGCAGCCGCCCGTCTCCGGGTCACAGGCAGGCGAACCGGCGTGGCCGGCGCACTGCAGGTCATCGCTGCACCCGCCACAGTCGTTCGATACCGGATCGCAAACGGGAGCGTCCACCGGGCAATCGCTCGCGCCCGTGCAGCCGACACAGGTATTGGTCGAGGCGTCGCAGATCGGCGTCGACCCGCCGCAGGCCTCGCGGTTCGTCGCGGTGCATTCGACGCAGGAACCGCTGGCGGCATCGCACGCAGGCGCGCTCGCGAACGCCGCGCACTCCGCGTCTTCACCACAGCCGACGCAGCCGTTCGTCGAGGGATCGCAGACCGGCGCGCTCGCCTGGCAATCGCCGTCGGAGAGACACCCGACGCAGGTGCCCGTGCTCGCGTCGCACAGCGGCGTCGTGCCGTTGCAGGCAGCGTCGTTCTGGGCGCTGCATTCGGCACACGCTCCGCTGGCCGAGCAGGCAGGAGCATCGGCGAAGCCCGCGCAATCGACGTCACCCGCGCATCCGACGCAGCTCCCGCTGACCGGATCGCACGCCGGCGAGGTCGGCGGGCAGTCACCGCCGGTGAGGCAGCCGACGCAGACGGACAGCCCCGCGTCGCACAGCGGGGTCGGGTCGGCGCAGGCCGAGTCGTTCGTGCTGGTGCACTCGACACAAGCGCCGCTCGTCGTGTTGCACGCCGAAGTCGCCGCGTACGCCGCGCAGTCAGCGTCCGCGCTGCAACCGACACAGCTCTTCGTCCCGGGATCGCACACCGGCGAAGTCACCGGGCAGTCCACATCGGCCAGGCAGCCGACGCAGGTGTTGACGCCCGCGTCGCAGAACGGTGTCGTGCCGCCGCAGGCCGAGTCGTTCGAGCCGGTGCACTCGACACACGCGCCGCTCGTCGCGTCGCAGGCCGGGCTCGCCGAGTAGGCAGAGCAGTCGAGGTCGCTCCCGCACCCGACGCACAGCTTCGAGCCGGGATCGCAGGCCGGCGTCGCCGGCGAGCAGTCGGAGGCTCCGACGCACCCGACGCATTCCCACGCTCCCGGGTCGCACATCGGCGTCAGGCCGCCGCAGAGCGCCTCGTTTCCCGGCGTGCATTCGACGCAGCCTCCGCTCACCGCCTCGCAGGCAGGGCTAGCCGGGTAGGCGGCGCAGTCCGCGTCTCCCGCGCATCCCGCGCACGCCTTCAAGGCCGAATCGCACACGGGCGCTGACGGGGCGCAGGCCGAATCGGCGAGACAGCCCACGCACGCGTTCGTGGCGAGGTCGCAGAACGGCGTCGCCCCGCCACACGCGGTCGAGCTCGTCGCGGTGCACTCGACGCACGATCCGCTCGTCGGGTTGCAGGCCTGGTTCGACGGGAACCGCGCGCAATCGGCGTCCACACCGCAACCGACGCAGGTCATCGAGCCCTCGTCGCAGACCGGCGCGCCCGCCGGGCAGTCGGCGTCGGCGAGACAAGCGACGCAGGTGTTGCTCGCGGTGTCGCATGCCGGGGTCGCGCCCGTGCACGCAGCCTCATTCGTCGCCGTGCACTCGACGCAGCCGCCGGTCGTCGAGTCGCAGGCCGGAGTCGCAGCGCGGCCCGAGCAGTCCGCGTCCCCGACACAGGGCTGGCAGGTGTTCGTCGAGGGGTCGCAGGCCGGCACGCTCACCGGACAATCGGAGCTCGCCGCGCATTCGACGCAGGTCAGGGTCGCGGGGTCGCACGCGGGCGTCGGCGCCGCGCAGGGCAGGCAAGCCGGACCACAGGCCTCGGCGGTCTCGCACCGGTCGCATCCGCCGTCGCCGCACGCGATGGGATCGGAGACAAGGTCGCCAATCAGCGTCTCGCCGTTGGGTGCGAGCAGGTCGGCGGTCAGGTTCGCCGCGTTGCTCGAGCTGCCGCAGATGAAGAGCATCGGGCCGCCGACCTCGATGCCCGCCGCCTCGAGCGCCGACAGGGGAACCGCCCAGTCGACGAAGTAGTCGGGGGTGCCGTTGAAGCTCGTGGGAGCCGGCATCTGCCTGCCATGCGGCGGCACGGCGAAGGTGCCGAGCAGGGCCTCGGCGGGATCGTTGGGCGAGCCGTTCAGCGACGGGCTCGTGTTCTGCGAGAGCTCGACGACGTCCGGGTTCGCGATGCCGTTGAGCATCACGATGTACTCGTAGGCCTGGAGATTGCCGTCGAGCTCGAGCTCGCACGCCCAGCCGAACGACTGGAACGCGGTTGCGTTCTTCATCGCCGAAGCGTCGACGCGAAGCCGGAAGAACAGGTGCGTGGCGTCCGAGTAGACGTAGGCCGACGGGTTGCTCGCGTCGCCGACGACGTCACGGGAGTTCTGGCCGTCACCGGCGGTGTCCCAGAGCGGCACGCCGTCGCGGACGAGCGGCTCCCACTGCGAGTCGGCGGGGAAGGTCTGGGCGTTCGCCGTCGATGCAGCGAGGCCGAGGAGCAGAACGACCGACAGCACACCTCGAGCGTGTCTTCTCATCTATCGCCCCTCCTCTGGATTCGACTTCGGCACGAGCAGCGGCGCAGGCGCGAACGCCGGCTCCGGCCCGTCGAAAGTGCGGAACTCCACCCGCCGGTTCTGCTCGCGGGCCGCCGCGGTGTCGTTGGGCACCGCGGGACGCTCCTCGCCCAAGCCAACGGCCACCAGGCGCGAGGCCTCGATGCCCTTCTCGATCAGATAGCGGCGCACCGACTCGGCGCGCTGCTGCGAGAGCCGCTTGTTGGCCTCGGCGGCGCCGCGATCGTCGGTGTGGCCTTCGATCTCGATGCGCACGAGCTCGGGGTGTCCTGCGATCACCGACGCGATCTGATCGAGCAGCGCGTGCGAGCGCCGCAGGATCGTCGACCGCCCGGACGCGAAGTAGACCTTGTCCTTGATGTCCAGCTTGCCGCGGGCGATCACGACGAGCTGTTTCTTCTTCTCCGGGCAGCCCTGGTTCGAGGCCGGGCCCTTCTCGTTCGGACAGTTGTCGAGGTGGTCCGCGACCGCGTCCTCGTCCGCGTCGACCGGGGCGCACCCGCGGGTCTCGGGGATGCCCGGCTCCTGCGGGCACTTGTCAGCAGAGTCGACAAGGCCATCGCCGTCGCTGTCGGGCTCGGGGCAACCTTTGCGATCGGCTGCGCCCGCGAGGGTCGGGCATTCGTCCAGGTGGTCGGCAGAGCCGTCGCCGTCGCTGTCCGGACAGCCCTCCTCTTTGACCGGCCCCGGCTTTTGCGGGCAACGATCGCTGTCGTCGGCGACCCCGTCGGCGTCGGTGTCCGGGCAGCCCGCCAAAGCTGCCACGCCCTTCTGCAGCGGACAGCTATCGGAGACGTCGGCGATGCCGTCACCGTCGTTGTCGGCGTCCACGCACCCGTCGCCGTCCTCGAAGCCGTCGAGGTCCTCGGCAACGAGCGGACAGGCGTCGGCGCCGTTGTTCACGCCGTCGCCGTCGTCGTCGAGCGCCGGGCATTCCGCGGGCAGGTGACTCTGACCGGCGGCACATCTGTCGATCGGTGGAGCCGCGACCTCCAGCGAGCGGAAGGCTCCGCCCACGAGTACGCGAAACAGCGGAGTCCCGGGCGTGGTTCCGAAGCCCGGCCCGCCCAACGCAAAGAGCTCGAAGGCTCCGATCACGTAGCGCGCGCCCGCCAGCAGCTCCATCGACGCGGGCGCGTCGGTGAGCGGAACGTGGCCCCGCAGCACGAGCTCGGGCTTGAGGAAGAAGGAGTGCGCGAGCACCGACGCGCCGACGTCGAGCTGACTGCCGAGCCGCTCGCCGTAGACGTCGACGCTGCCGCGAAGCTGAGTGCCCACCTCGGCGGAAAGCAGCACGGGCCCCAGCTCGCGGCCGGCAGAGAGCGAAGGCGCGACGCAGAAGCTGTCGCGCGCAAAGGCCCCGTCACTTCCGACGGGGATGACGAGCCGCGCCGCCGCGGACAGGTCCGTGGGGTAGCCGTCGGCGCGGCGCAGGATGACGCCTCGAGCGCTGAGGGTCGGAGAGCCGAACGCGAAGGCGCGCGGATTGCGAAGCTGCCACGAGGAGAGGTCGTCGCCCTGCTGGAAGGCGACGATGGGGAGGTGGGCGCCCAGCTCGACGCGGGGGTGGACCGCCATCGCCGCCATCAGGTGCGCGGTGAGGCGATCGCCCACCATGGCGCCCAGGCTCTCGCCGTCTTCTCCGAAGACCAGCAGAGGGCTCCTCTCGTAGTGCAGGCCGAGGGCGATGCGGAGCTGGCCCTCCGACATGACGCGGCCCGAGCCGACCGAGAGTGAGTCGAGCGCCGACGGATCAAGGCGAAGGCGCTCGAGATCGAACGAGCCGCCTTCGGCGGCCTGCGTTCCCGAACGCGGGAAGACAAAGAAGAGGACCGCCAAGCCTAATGCAGCCAGACGCCTCGGCCCCGACAGGAGCGATAGGGAGAGCATGGCTGTGATTGTGAGTGGAAATGGAGGGAGGGAGCAAATCTGGCAATTCACTGATTCGCGGGCGGTGCGGAAGGCTCGACCGATGGCCGGCCCTTGTTCCGAGTAGACGACCTTGGTCCGGGCCGACAGCGGCGAGGTCACGCGCGGCCGGCCTTGTGCGCCGTCGATTTCGCGGCCGATGGTTACCGAAGGTCAACGGGACGAGGCCAGCAGCATCAGGGATCACTCAGCTCACACCGAGTCCTCGGTCGACCAGACTCCCTCTCCCAGACCTCGTACGGACTCAGCCCCCTGCCCGCCGGCCGCTGAGATCTCCGCGACGAGCACTCAAGGGCTTCGCCCGGATCGACCCACCGACTCTGGGGATCGCCGGCTGGTCCTCAGCCGGTACCGCCTTCCAACTCGGGGATCGCACGATGCTCCTCAGCCCGGACCACCTACCGACTCGGGGGGTCGCACGATGGTCCTCAGCCCGGACCACCTCGAACTCGAAGCGGCGCTCCCCGCTCCTCAACCCGGACCACCCACCAACTCGGGGGGGCGCACCATGGTCCTCGGCCCGGACCATCGACCAACTCGGGGGGTCGCACCCCGCTCCTCAACCCGGACCACCTCGAACTCGAAGCGGCGCTCCCCGCTCCTCAACCCGGACCACCCACCAACTCGGGGCGTCGCACCCCGCTCCTCAACCCGGACCATCCTCGAACCCGGGGCGTCGCACCCTGCTCCTCAACCCGGACCACCCACCAACTCGGGGCGTCGCACCCCGCTCCTCAACCCGGACCACCCGCCAACTCAGAGAGTCGCGGCGTCTCCCTGCGCGGGCGCCATCACCCCTTCGAACACGAGACGATCGACCGAGCGCCCTCTTCCCGACAGGACCGCGCGAGAGCCCCGGTCTTCTTCGATGCCGCGCACCTCGCGGGCAGACCAAGCTTTGCGCCTGCGAGAGGTCGCCGAGCGACGTTGCCCCGACCGAGCGGACCGACTCTCACGGCTCCCCCCCGCTTCCCCGGACAAGCCCCCGGTCCCCACCGCTCCGGTCCACTGTCAACCATCCAACGGAACCTCGGGGTGCACAGTTTTTTTCGTAGCTGCCCTCTCCAAGTCGTCGTCGGATGCCTCCACCCCAAACGTCCACGGGGCCAACGAAAGGAAAGAAGAGATGGAAAAGGCAGAACGCGAACGGCTCGCCACCAAGGGCGAGCGAGAGCCGACCGCCGGCGTCGTCGAGCAGGCGGGCAAGTCGATCGAGACCGGTACGACGTACAAGACCAAGCTGCTGTCCCACGGCTTCACCGAGGCCAAGTTCGCCGAGCTGGTCGCGCTGCTCGCCTCGATCACCTCGTTGCTCGGCTCGAGGCAGGGGCTTTGGGGGACGGCGACCGGGGCGACCCGCAGCGAGGCGTCCCTCTTCCAGGCGCTCAAGGACCACTTCTTCCGGCTGAACCTGGTGGCGCCCATCGTCATCCGCGAGCTCAAGCCCAAGGGCATCGAGTCCAACTGCTTCTCGGTGGACAAGCGGGTGCGCAGCTCGACGAAGAAGCTGCTCGACCACGCCGACCGCACCCGCGAGTTCGTCGTCGCCCTCGACGAGCCGCTCAAGGCCTACTTCGACGGCCAGTCGGCGCTCGCCGAGCACGACCGGCTGCGCACCGCGCTGTTCGAGGCGAACTCGACGCAGGAGGACGCGCGCGAGGTGAGCCCCGAGAAGACGACCGACCTCAACGTCGCCAAGGGCCGGGTGCTCGAGCTCATCGACGACATGAACCGCATCGGCCGCCTGGCCTTCATGGACAACGCGGAGATCGCCGGGCGCTTCAACAAGGACATCCTGCTGCGCGCCCGTCGCGCCCACCGCAAGGCCGGCTCGAGCAAGACGAGCAACGAGACGGGCGAGCCGGTCGAGCCGCAGTAGGGCGACGGGCTGCTCCCTTGGCCCGCACTCCATCGGTGGTGAGCAAGACGCCGGTCGGCCTTCCCCAGGCCGGCCGGCGTTCTCGTTTGGATCAAGGCTCGCGAGAGATTCGCCGCAAGCGCGCGTGGTATGAGCCTGGAGGTCGGTGCCCGGGAAGTGCCGAGCTCGCGCGCAAGCGCCAGCCGCTGGTCTTCGATCGCTTCCTCGCGCTGGTCTGCCCTTCCCAGTTGGTTGGGGCGAACCGTGTCCGTGCCGCGCCTATCCTTGGCTTTGCAGCGAAGGCAGAAGAGCAGCAGCGCGAGGAGGTCCAGCATGGATCGACGCGGATTCCTATCCACGCTCCTGGCCACACCGCTCCTTCTTCGGGGAGGTGAGCGCAAGGCTAGCGCACAGGTCCAGCAGCGCTGGCTGGTGCTCCAGGAGTCGCCGGTGGCGGGCTTCCAGTTCCACGAGGGCGAGCGCGTCTGGCACCAGCTCCAGGTCGGCGAGCTGCTCGAGCTGCGCCGCGAGCCCGACAACCGCTTCGACGAGCTGGCCATCGCCATCCACTTCGGCCCGCACCGCATCGGCTACGTGCCCCGGTCCGAGAACGAAGCTGCCGCCTGCCTGCTCGATCAGGGTGCCGTCATGCAGGCGCGCATCGCCGAGCTGCGCCGCTCGAGCAATCCTTGGCGGCGGGTGCAGGTCGAGCTGCTGCTCTTGGCCTCGACGAGGGGGTGAAGGGGGTGAGTCGAGAAATCCGTCTCGCCTTCGCTTCAGCGCCTCTTCATGCGCACACAAACCGCCGGGGTGGCCGGCGCCCCAATACCTGCCTTCTGGCGGATGGTCCTGCCTCGAAGCCGCCGCGCGGTCCCGAAGAGCAGACCGACGGGCCACCGGAACGGCGGCGCTCCCAACACTTGCCTCTCCGGCCGATCGTCCTTGCCCCGAACCGAAGCGCCGGCGCGCGGTCCCGAAGAGCAGACCGACGGACTCCGGGACGGCGGCGCCCCCTGCCTCCTCTCCCTCCCCTGCATCCCTGTCCCGTCCGCTATTCCCACACCATTCCAGTCTCGCTCAAACCCGCAACTACGCGCCCTTGCCCTCTCGTCCCCATGTCCGCCGAGCGTGCTAGGGTTTGCTCCTCAACACTCCAAACGATCGCGCCGAGACCGCTTGGCCCCGGCTGGAGGAAGCCCCCCCCCGTGCTCGCCCTGCCTCTGCAGCCCGTCCCGGCGCCGGTAGCCTCGACCGCCACCTTCGCCGCCGCGGCCCTCCACGCCCTCGCCCGCGAAGAGGCCTCCGGCCGCCGCCCCAAGCGCCTCCTCGAGCCGAGCCACGCCACCTGGCAGCGCTTCCGGGGCCGGCTCGGACCCATCGATCTAATAGAGCTGCTCCTCGAGGACGCCGCGGTCACCCAGCCGGCGGGCTTCGACGCCGCCGCCCTCCTCGGCGCCGAGGCCCGGCTCGCCGCGCTCCCCGAGCCGCTCGTCACCTCCTGGCTCGACTCGCTCCCCTCCCTCTCGCTCGCCGCGCCCTCGCCCGACTACGTCCTCGCCCAGGCCAAGCTGCTCGGCCTGCCGACGCGCATGGCCAAGGCCGATCTCCACAAGGTCAAGCCGCACCACCGGGTCCTCGAGATCCCCGGCACCGGCGGCCAGCTCGCCCACCACCTCGTGCAATCGAACCCCGAGGTCTACTTCCGCGACGTCTTCACCGTCGCCTGCGGGAGCTGGCAGGAGCGCGCGCTCGCGGGCCTGGTCGCCGTCGAGTGCGGCGCCTCGGGCGAGCTGCCCATCCTCTTCGATCCGAGGCTCGAGGCCGCGCGCGGCCGCGGGCCTTTCGACTTCGTCGTCGGCCTCGATCCGGACAAGGGCGGCTTCTTCGCCAAGCCCGCCCTCGAGACCTGGTTCCCCCACGCGACCGTCCTGCTGGTGTGAGCGATGGCCAAGCACTTCCCCATCGGCGAGCCGGCGCACGACGCTGAACGGCAAGCCATCCGCTTCCTCGTCGACGGCCTGCCCGAGGACTTCACCGTCTATTCGAACGCCTGGCTCGTCGAGCGATCCGGGGTCGTCTTCGAGCTCGACGCGGTCGTCGTCGCGCCGCACGGCTTCTTCGTCGTGGAGATGAAGAGCTTCCGCGGGCGCATCGAGGGCACCGACCACGACTGGTACGTCCCCGAGCCCATCCCCAGCCCGCTGCGGCTCAACCGCAAGACCGCCCAGATCCTCGCCGGCGAGCTGCGCCGCAAGAGCTGGGAGGCCGGCCGCCGCTTCGTCGAGCACTTCGTCTTCCTCTCGCACGCGACCGATCACGGCATCAAAGGCCCGGCGAGCACCGGCCGCATCCACACTCGGCGCACGGTCATCGAGGCGCTGCAGGACGCGCGCGCCTTCGCCGAGAGATCGGGCCGCGGCCAGCCGCCGGCGGTCGACGAGCACGCGCGCAAGATGCTCCACGACCTGCTCGTCGGCGCCGATCCCCGCACCCGGCCGGTGCGCCGGATCCGGGAGTGGGAGCTGGTGAGCAGCCTCGAGCGCACCGACCGCTTCTGCGAGCACCTCGCCCGCCACGCCATCTCCGGGGTCGAGCGCGTGCTGCGCGTCTATCCCTTTGGCCCCCTCGCCGACGAGGCCGAGCGCCGCCGCGTCGAGGAGCGCTGCCGCTGGGAGGCGCAGGTCCTCGCGCGCATCGGCCAGCACCCTTACGTCCTCGACGCCGATCCGCCCTTCCTCGACGAGGCCGGCATCTGCCTGCCGCTCGAGGCCTTCAGCGGCATCACCCTCGCCTCCTGGATAGAGCGCCATCACCGCACCCTCTCCGGCAAGAGCGGGCTCGAGCGCCGCGTCGCGGTCTTCGACCGCATCGCCCAGGCCATCGAGCACGCGCACGCGCAGGGCATCGTGCACCGGCTGCTGCGGCCCGAGTGCATCCTGCTCGAGAACCAGGCCGAGGCGCCCGACCTGCGGGTGACCGGCTTCGACCTCGCCAAGCAGCTCCACAGCAACCAGACGGTGGGCCTGACGACGGTGCACGACGAGCGGCTGCGCTGGGCCGCGCCCGAGGTCGCGCAGGGCTTCTCGAACGCGACCCCGCTCTCCGACCAGTTCGCGCTGGGCGCGCTGCTCGGGCTGCTCATCGCCGGCAAGCCGCTCTTCGATTCGACCGCGGAGCTGCTGCGGCTCGGCGGCCGGGTGCCGCGGCTGCGCGACCTGAACCCTGCGGTGCCGCAGTCGTACGACACGGTCGTCGCGCGGATGCTCTCGCTGCGGCCCGCCGACCGGTTCGCGAGCCTCGCCGAGGCGCGCGCCGCGCTCGCCCGCGTGCTCGAGGGCAAGGAGTCGAGCGCCGAGCCGCGCGCGCTCGACCCCGAGAACCTCCAGCCCGGCACCCGGCTCGGCAACGACTACGAGATCCGCGACCGGCTCGGCCAGGGCGGCCTCGCCACCGTCTACGCGGCGCTGCACCTCGTGAGCGGATCGACCCGCGCCCTGAAGGTCGCGCGACCCGAGCCACGCGCCGCCGAGGCGCTGCAGACCGAGTTCCGGGCGCTGCGCGAGCTCGACCACCGCAGCATCGTCGGCGTCGTCGACGTCTCGGCGGGCCTCGTCCCCGACCGGCTCACGCTGGCGATGGAGCGGGTACGCGGCGTGCCGCTGTCGCGCTGGCTGGTCGAGAACCCGAACCCCGCGCGCGAGACGCTGCGCACCTTCGCCGAGGACCTGCTCGGCGCGCTCGCCTACCTCGAGCAGAAGGGCGTCACGCACAAGGACCTCAAGCCCGACAACCTGATCGTCGGCGACGACGGGCTGACGGTCATCGACTTCTCGCTGGCCGGCCTGCCCTCCGACGCGCTCTTCATCGGCACCACGCGCTATCGCGACCCCTCGCTGCACGTCTGGGACGCGGCGGCCGACCGGTACGCGGCGGCGCTGTGCCTCTTCGAGCTCTTCGCGGGCCGGCATCCCTTCGACGACGAGGCGCCCGCGCCCGGCGACCGGCCGCGCATCGACGCCGACGACTTCGATCAGCCCGCGCTCGCCGCGTTCTTCGAGAAGGCGCTCAGCCCCGACCGCGAGGCGCGCCACCCGTCGGCGCCCGCGATGCGCGCCGCGCTGCTCGAGGCGCTGGGCGAGAAGCTCAAGAGCGGCCAGATAGAGCTGCCGCAGGGCCCGAGCTCCGACAGCCCCGAGCTGTCCTTGTCGGCGACGAGCCTGTCGCAGCCCATCGTCGCCGCGCTGCGCCGCGCCGGCGTGCGCACGCAGGGCGAGCTGGTGGCGCTGACCGCCGCGCAGGTGCAGGCCGTCGGCGGCCTCGGCAAGAAGAAGCGCAAGGAGGTGCTCGACTTCCAGGCGCAGCTTCGACGGCGCAGCGTGCCGCCGGCCGCGGGAGCCGCGCCGGTGCGCCGGCCGCTGTGGCCCGCGCTCGAGGGCAACCCGACCGACCTGCATCGGCTCGACCTGTCGGCGAGCCTCGCCGAGAGCCTGGTGCGAAAGGGCTTCACCACCGTCGGCCGGCTCGCGACCGCGACCCGCGACGACCTGACCGGTCTGCCGGGGATCGGGCCGGCGAAGGTCGCGCACATCGTCCAGGCGCTGCAGCGCTTCGACGAGAGCGGCAGCGTCGTCGAGAGCCCGCCGGCGACGCTCGAGGCCATCTGGACCCGGGCGAGCACGCCGCTGGTGAAGAAGCAGGAGCCCATCGTCGCGGACGTCTTCGGCATCCGCGGGCGCATCCTCACGCAGGAGGAGCTGGCCGACGAGCTGCGCACGACGCAGGCCGAGGTGAGCCGGCAGTATCGGCTCCGG
>DHSB01000082.1:8713-9318 GCA_002408385.1 Myxococcales bacterium UBA5297 | reverse complement strand
CATCGACAGGAACGGGCTCGAGCCGCTGGCCGAGCTGGTCCACGAGGAGCTCGAGCTGGCCGGAGGCGTGCTCCGGCTCGACGAGCTGGTCCGGGCGATAGACGAGCGCTGGCCACCGGGAGACGAGCTGCACGCCGAGGGTCTCGTGCGGCTGCTCGTGAAGCTCGACGAGACGCGGCTGTCGCTCGAGCCGAATCCCGAGGGTGAAGGACCGGAGCTTCTGCTGGCCGCGGGGATCTCGGCGGCGGCGCTCGGGTCGTTCGTGAAGACGGCAAGGCAGCTCGCGACGCAGTGGCCACCGGCGGATCCCGATGCGACGAGGCGGTCGTTGCGGACCGTGCTGCCGGAGTACGACCGGGATCACCTGTCGCTGGCGATTCGCCTGCTCAGCGACCTGCGGCTCACCGATTCGAACGAGCTGTACGAGACGCCCGTGATGCTGAGGAAGGCGCTCGAGTACGTGCTGCGGCGGGTGCGCTTGCCGATCGGGATCGAGGAGCTCGCCGAGAACGTGCAGCGGGCGTTCGGCGACTCGGTCCTGGATGGAGGATGGAGCTCTAGCTCCGTCGAACCGGATGGAAGGTCGGTAGGGGCGCATAGCAATG
>DHSB01000082.1:0-8584 GCA_002408385.1 Myxococcales bacterium UBA5297 | reverse complement strand
GGTAGGGGCGCATAGCAATGCGCCCGTCCAGAAATCGAGCACGAGCGCGTCGGTAGGGGCGCATAGCAATGCGCCCGTCGACGGTGAACCCCCGCCAGCCTCCCTCACCTCCCAACTCGCCACCGAGCTAGCCGGGCTGACCGACTGCCGCCTCGAAGACGACCAAGTCATCGCCGCCGAGACCCGCTCCATCATCCCGGCCCGGACCGGCCCGGACGCCCTCCCGCCCGAGCTGCAGGTCGCGACCAAGCCGCCCGAGGTCGTCGCCGCCGAGATGCTCCGCGCCGCCTCCCAGCGCCACGGCTGGCGCCTCGTCGTGACGCCGCCAGAGAAGCACCCGGAGATAGGCCGCGGCGGAGGCGCTGCTCGATCAGTTGGTGAAGAGCTACGGCGGGCCGGGCAAGGCGGTGGTGCTGGGGGATACGGGGATTCTCGGGCTTTGCGAGGCGACGCATTTGCCGCAGGCGCTTTATGTGCGGACGACTGGGGAGAACGTTGGGTTTTGGGCGGTGGTGGTGCCGGGCGTGATTTCGAAGCGGCAGCCGCTCTTTAATGAGCGGACGCCGGTGTTTCATTTGGATGCGAGTACGGTGCCGTTGCATAAGGAGACGAACGCGTGAGCATTACACAGGAGAGTCCGTACCACACTTTCCTTAAGTTTCCTGGCGAATGGCGCTTTACAAATGCTCTTGGCGCCATGCCCGATAATGCCGTCGGACAGTTCATCGCACTCATTGAACGGATTGCATCCCAAGCAAGCGACCAACAAGCGGTTTTCGAAGCTTTCAAGCGTCGATTCGGCTGGTCGGGCTCCAGCTCAACACCCGATTGGGCTCTTACCGATATGAGCCAAGCCATGCGTCAAACCGATTTGAATACGGCAGAATTCATCGATGCTTTTTGGTCGGCAATGGTCGACATCAGCAAGGAGCCCAAGCTCCGAGTGAACCTCCCACCGACCGGCCCGATCAACCACATCCTCCGGCAGCACAAGGTCGGGTTCTCCGTGAACCCTCCACATTTAGTACGAGAGACCGGCAGCAGCATCACCACCAACGACGACGACACGCCAAACACAAACCCATCATCCCAATACACGATCGGAGAGCAAATTGGCAGCGGTGGATTTGGCGAGGTTTTTCATGCAACCCGCGAATCACCATTCGGAGAGTTTCACTTCGCGATTAAGTTCCACCGCCCGCTTCCCTTCACAAATGCCGAACGGGCCAGGGCACGATTCGACCGTGAAGTACGAGCACTGCGCATACTGCAGCATCGCGGAATAGTGCCCTATTTAGATGCAGGGCTCGACAAAGAGACACCGTTTCTAGTCATGCCATTCATCGATGGACCAAATCTTCGCAAAGCATCGGAAGGGCAGCCGGTCCTGGAACGACTCAACCAAATGGTCGAAATACTTGGAGCGGTCGCCCACGCGCACAGCAAAGAGATCCTGCACAGAGATCTGAAACCGGCAAACATTCTTGTCCGCTCCTCAGACAACCAACCCGTGATTGTCGATTTCGGGCTCGCTTACCTCTTCGACGACGCCACGCATGAGAGCCTGACAACGACTGCCATAGGAAGCGGGCCCTACATCCCACATGAGGTTTGGGAGGATCCGAAGCTCAGGACACCGGGGCACGACATCTACTCATGTGGGGTTATTCTCTATGAGATTCTTGCCGGTCGCCTTCCAAACCCGTCGGACTACATTCCACTCGCGACAATGAATTCCGCCCTTACGCCGATTGACAGCGTCATTAGAAGAGCACTGGCGCCCGCAGCCTCGCGGTATCGTTCGGCCGAGGAGTATCGATGGGGACTTATGTCGGCAATTCATCTGGCCCAGAGTTCCGCTAGTTAAGCACTTTCGACCAATGACCCCGGTAAAGCGCAAAGAACTAACCGACGCCCTCTCCAAGCTCACCGCCGAGCTCGCCGCCGACCTCCGCACCCAGCTCCTCGCCCCCGGCCCGGCCCAGGATCTCGCCCGCCAGCTCCACGCCGAGGAGAAGGTCGGCGACGACTACGCGGTCTGGACCGATCTGCTCTCGCGTCGGGCCGCGGTCGGGTGGGTGCTCAAGTCGGTCTACGTGCGCTTCTTCGAGGACCGCGGCCCGCTCAAGCCCGGCCGCATCCTCGCATCCGCATGGTGAGGGAAGCCATGAAGCCTTACCAACTTGCCCCCTTGACGACCCTCGAGCGTCACCTCAAAGACCACGCGGTCTCGCTCAAGCCGGCGAAGCGGCGGGATGGGGTCGAGTCCTGGTTTCCCTACTACGCGGGCTATTCCTCGGATTTCGTACGCGAGGCTCTCATCGGACTCGGCGCCGCGCCGGGTTGGACCGTGCTCGACCCCTGGAACGGAGCGGGAACCACCACCTCGGTCGCCGATCCGCTCGGTTGCGACGCGCTCGGTTTCGACATCAATCCGGTCGCAACGCTTGTTGCAGCGGCTCGCCTCGCGCACAGCTCTGATGCCTCGCATTCACAGGGATTAGCCCGCGAGCTGCTCGCGGTGGCCACACGGTCCGCCGCTCGCCTGGAACCAACTGATCCGCTGCTTGCCTGGATCTCGCCCCGCCTTACCCGAAGGTATCGGAGCATCGAGCGCGCCGTCCTCGCCCTTCTCGGCACCAAGGCCGAGATGCCGGTCAACCTCCAGCTAGAGACGCCGCCGCCGTTGGCCGCCTTCTTCTTGCTCTGCCTCATTCGCACCTCCCGGGGCTTCGCTCGAATGAAGGCTACAACCAATCCGACCTGGTCTTCGCCCGAGCGACGCGGCGACGCGACCGCCGACACGTTCGACACGGCCTTCCTTTCCATGGTCGAAAGCTGCGCGGCGGATGCCGAGAGTGCGGCGTCCACGCGCTTTTCGACCCGCGCCACCCGCAGCGCCGTCTTTCTCGGCGACGCAAGGAACCTGCCACTCGACGACCAGTCGATTGACGCGGTCATTACCTCGCCGCCGTACTGCACGCGCATCGACTATTTCCGCGCCACGCTCTTCGAGCTGGCGGCACTTGGAATCGGGCCCACGAGTGAGCGCTTCCGCGAGCTGCGCAGCACCGCGATGGGCACCAACTTGATGCGCGGGGAGCGGCCGCAGGGAATGGAGGAGCTGCCAGGCACGGTCAGATGTCTACTGCGCCGGATTGCCAATCATCCCTCGAAAGCCTCGGACACTTACTACCACCGGCACTACTCGCAATACTTCGCCGATGCTCACCGCTCGCTGTTGGAGCTCCATCGGGTGCTCAAGCCCGGCGCCTGCGCAGTCCTTGTCGTGCAGAGCTCGTACTACAAGAACCTTCCCGTTCGCCTGGGGCAGTTGTTCCAGTCCCTGGGCAAGAGCATCGGTTTTGATGCCCGGATCGTCCTGCGAGTCCCCGTGTCGAAGGTCTTGGCGAATATCAATTCACGAGCCACAGCGCACGTACCCGACAGGAAGTACACAGAAGACGTGATCGCACTTCAACGAGCCGCCTGAGGGAGCCGATGACCAAGAAATCTGAACTCACCGACGAGGAAGAAATTGATGTCGGGAGCCCGGGTCCGGATGAGCCGAGCCTCGCCACCTTGGAAGAGAAGTACGCGGAGCAAATGCGGCAGATCTTCCCGACGAGAATCGACCTGCCCTGGCTCACTCTCAAGACGCAGATCGAGCAACAGATCAACCTTCGGCCTGATTTCCAGCGACGTGATCGATGGGATTCGAAGAAGCAGTCTCGCTTCATCGAATCCGTGATCATGAACGTACCTGTTCCTCCCGTTTTTCTGGGCGAGGAGGAATATGGCAAGTATGTCGTCCTGGATGGCAGGCAGCGATTGACCACGGCGAAGAACTTCCTGAGCAACGAGCTGCGGCTCGAAGGCCTCAAGATATGGCAGGAGCTCAACGGCCTGACCTATGAAGGGCTGAAGAACAAAGGTTTCGCCGCGACCATCGAGCGACGGTTCCTTCCCGCAATTCTGCTCACGCGCGAGTCCTCGCCGCAGGTGAAGTACGAGGTCTTCGACCGGCTCAACACCGGAGGCGTCATCGCCAATCCGATGGAGGTGCGCAACGCCATCTTCCCGGGGCGGTTCAACTCCTTGCTGCACGAGCTTTCGAGGGACCCGACCTTTCGCCGCTTGTGGGCGATACCGGATTCGAGTGATCCGGTTGCACTGGAGCGCAATTCTCTCTACCGCGAGATGGCCGACCTCGAGCTCGTACTCCGTTTCTTCGCCCTGCGCGACGGCAGCCTGATGGGAATGCGCTTCAAAGACCGGCTCAGCGACGTCATGGAGACGAAGAACTCGGATTACAAGATCGACCCCTCGAAGCAGGAAACGGACGCGGCGGACTTCCGCCTTGCCATCAACAACTGCTTCCGGGTCTTCGGCGACGACGCCTTCAAAGTCCAGAAGGCTTCCGGGAAAAGGCCGAAGCGCTCGAGCCCCTATTCCGATGCGGTCATCCAGGCACTCGCCGATCGACCCACGGCGAAGCTGACAGCGCCGGTTTCCTCTCGCATTCAGGCCGCCTTTGCGAAGCTTTATTCGGACAACCCGGTCTTTAGGAGCGCAGTTGACACCGGCACCAACGGCGAGTCCGCGATCAGGAATCGAATAGGCTTGGCTCGCGCCGCAGTGGATGCAGCTCTCGAGGCCAAAGCCGTTCCATCTTCGGGTCGCAGCCGTCGGCCGAGTCGTTGAGAGACCGATGCGACGAGCGCTAGGCGATTTTCAGACTTCCCTCGGGCGAATTCGGGCTCTGGCGGATGAGATCAAAGCGAAGACCATCGACGCTCTTGCCGATTCTCGGGTCCTCGCCCTTCACGAGACCCAGCAGTGCGCAGCCGTGGTTCTCCTGGCAGGCTACTTCGAGGCGTTTCTCAAGGACCTTGTACGCGAGTACGTCGACCAGCTTTCGCTCTCGGGGCTGTCCTTTTTCGATTTGCCCCTCGACATTCAAAACAGGCACTTTGAGGGAGGAGGCCAGGTGTTGACCAGGGCTTCCTTCGCCGCGCGCAAGGGCAGAACGACGCCTTTCGGCGGCGCGACCCGTGAGGACATCGCGGCCCGTCTTCAATCCCCGTTCGCGGGCACTGGCTCCTATCGAGTTGTTTGGGAGGCATTCGCTGACACGAAGGCCAATCCGAGCCCTGACGTGGTGAAGGAGATAGGCAAGAGCCTCGGGCTCAAGGAGTTCTGGCCTTCGATAGCGAAGGGCTCCGGGAACTCGGTTCGCTGGTCGCAGAGCGCGCTCACGAAGAAGCTTCAGGATCTCATCGACAAGCGAAATGAGTCCGCTCATACGGGAAGGGTCTCGCCAATACCGACTGCCGCCGACCTCCTTGATTTCACCGAGATGCTCGAGGCGCTCGGCACGGGTTTCGTGGTGACACTCGAAACCGAGCTCCAAGAACACAAGGCAAAGCTGGCCGCGCGAACAACGGCATCCTCGGCGAGTCCTCCCTGACAAGTTGGTCCTTGACTGCCATTCAAGCCCACGAGCACGCGCAAATAGACCGAGAGCATTCCGTGGCCCCCATTCAAGCGCAAAGAACTGACCGACCCCCTCTCCAAGCTGACCGCGGAGCTCGCATCCGATCTCCGCACCCAGCTCCTCGCCCCCGGCCCAGCCCAGGATCTCGCCCGCCAGCTCCACGCCGAGGAGAAGGTCGGCGACGACTACGCGGTCTGGACCGACCTGCTCTCGCGTCGGGCCGCGGTCCAGTGGGTGCTCAAGTCGGCCTAGGTGCGCGTCTTCTAGAACCGCGGCCTGCTCGAGCCCGGCCGCATCCTCGACCCGGAGCCGAGACCTCTTTGCGCTGGCGCCGAACCTCGGCGACACCGCCTACCTGCGCTGGGTCTACCGGGATCTCGCCTCGCCTCAAGGCGGCCTGCCGGAGCTC
Organism: Myxococcales bacterium UBA5297; assembly: GCA_002408385.1. Classification (GTDB taxonomy): domain Bacteria; phylum Myxococcota; class Myxococcia; order Myxococcales; family UBA5297; genus UBA10939. The sequence goes on along the minus strand of DHSB01000082.1, from coordinate 2,678 downwards.
TTCTCGCCGCAGCCCGCCAAAGTCGCCCTGCCGTCCGACGCCCTCTCCAAGAAGCTCATCGAGCTCTGGCGAAAGAGCGACCCCGACACCAACGAGCTGCGCTTCCGCTTCGACGACGAGCACTTCGACGGCCGCCTGACGGGCGACCTCTACCAGGACCTCGACCCGGTGGTGAAGGCGCGCTACGCGCTCCTGCAGACTCCGGACTTCGTCCTCGATTTCATCCTCGACCAGACGCTCACCCCAGCCATCGCCGAGTGGGGCGTGGAGACGGTGCGGGTGCGCCGCTTGTATTGGCCCGACTACGAGTCCGAGGAGAAGGCCGCCCTCGTTGAGTGGCGGGGAGGGCGGTGCCCGGTTTTGGTACGTTGGCGGGGGCGGCGTCGGACGCCCAACTTCCAATCGAGGAACCGCTGCATCGGGTCAATGGAGGCGCGCGCGAGGGTTTACTGGAAGAGGCAGTAGGCAGGCAGGACGGGCCAGCTTGGTAGCAGACCAAGGAGCGAGCGGTTGGATCGTAAGCCACAGGATGAGCCGGGAAAGAGCTCGGACGAGCCGAAGATGAACGCTTCGGACGACGTGACGGACTGCCGGCCTCTGGCCGGGCCGGATGCGACCGCGTTTGGTCCGGGGCTAGTGGGCGACACCTCGCCGAGCGCGGCTCGCCGCTACTTCTCCTTGCTCGCCGCGGCCTCGCCAGGTCATAGGCTCGAGATGGTTTCGAGATTGTCGCGAATGGTTCGTGCCGCTGCGCTTCTCGGCGCTCGCCAACGAGAGCCGAATCTGCCGGAGGACCAGCTTCGGCAGCGCGTCGCTGAGTTCATGTATGGGCGAATCGAGGCGCGGTTCGGACTCGAAAGGAATTGGGGCAAAACCATGGCAAACGACGACGGGTTTGATGCCTTCGGTGTGGCGCTGGCGGTCGGGGAGGCGCTCGATTCCCTCGGCATCGCCTATTTCGTCGGAGGCTCGCTCGCGAGCTCGTTTCAGGGCGAGCCGCGAGCGACCAACGACATCGACGTGGTCGTGGAGCTACGCGAAAGCCAGATCGCTCCTCTGGCGCAGAAGCTCGGGCCCGATTTCTCGGTGGACGAGGAAGGGTTGAAAGCTGCCGTCCGTGCGCGCCGCTCGGACAACATCTTCTTCCTCCCCATGGTCACCAAGGTGGACATCTTCGTCTGCGGCAGGGCTCCGTTCGATCTCTCGGAAATGGCCCGGAGACGGCGGTTGGAGGTCCAGCCAGGCCGACACCTGTGGATCAAGAGCGCCGAGGACACGGTCCTGCGAAAGCTCCTCTGGTATCGACAGGGCGGCGAGGTCTCGAACAGCCAGTGGCGCGACATCACCTCGGTGCTGCGAATCTCCGGCGGCTCGATGGACTCGGCGTATCTCGGCGAGTGGGCTCCGGTGCTCCGGGTTGAGGATCTGCTCGCCCGGGCGCGCGCTGAGATTGCGTGACGCCCGAGCAGAGAATCTCTAGTCCTCTCTCGCATCGGCTGCATCCAGCCCTTCCCCATGTCCGTGTCCGCGCCCCTCGAACACGTAGACGCCCTCGGCCTGGCTCGCGGCCATCGGGCATGACGGCAGCTTCAGTCCGAGGCGCAACGGCTCGCAGGCGGTCGTCACCTGCTCCTCGAAGACAGCGCCGCGGCTGCTCACGGGCCGCAGGTAGGTGACGTTCCCGCTCTCGAAGCGCAGCGAAAACGCGCCCTCTCCGAGCAGCTTCTCGACCTCGGCCGCCGCGCGCCTCTCCTTCCACGGCTCGCCCGCGCGCTCAGACACTCCCCGACCGGCGGGCGCCTCAAGCGCGGTCGCGGGCCGGCGGGTCTCGACACGTGCCAAGCCCTCGACAAGCTCGCCCGCGAAGTCCCGCGGCTGCTCCCCGGCGCGGACCATGACGGCGACGAGCTCCTCGCTGACGGCGACTATCCAGCCGAGCTGCGGGCGCGAGGCGCTGTCGCGCACGGTGCCGGTCTTGGTGGCAATCCCCGCGAGCTGCGCGGAGGCCTTCAAGCCCGACAAGGTCCCTTCGCGCGCGTTGGCCTCGAGCACCTCGACCGTCTCGACGCTCCGTTCGGCGAGCAGGCGATAGGCCCGGGCCAGCGCCAAGGGCGACACGGTGAGCGCGCTGCGCAACCCGATGGTCTCGGTGATCTCCGCCGGCGCCCGCGAGAGGCCGAGCGCGACGAGGGCGGGGCCGTACTCGCCGAGCCGCACGATCGAGGGATCCTTCGCCGCCCAGTCGATGAAGTAGCCGTTGCACGAGCGCAGCAGCGCGGTGCGCAGATCCATCTTCGCGAGCGGCGCGCCGCAGGCCCACTCGTCGACGCCGCGGGGCTCGAGCGCGGGGGCGCGGTCGCCCGCGATGGCGTGGAGGAAGGGCTTGAGGGTCGAGCCGTAGGGCATCGCGACCCGATAGTCGCCCTCGGCGAGGAGGACGTCGCCCGAGTCGCGGCGCAGCACGACGAAGGCGTCGCCGGCGCTCTGGCTCGGCAGGGCGAGCTCGGCGGCGTTCATGGGCTCGGTCCATCGGGCGCCCGAGGCGCATTGGCGAATGCGGCGTTTCAGCGGCAGAGGGAGGCCCTCGCCGGGCTCGGCGCTCTCGACGAGGACCCTCGCGAGGGCCCGGCGCGCGCCGCGGGTGTCGAGGCTCGGAGGGTGCAGATCTGCAACTGATC
>DHSB01000201.1:15359-18575 GCA_002408385.1 Myxococcales bacterium UBA5297 | reverse complement strand
GCACGCCCACCGAAGGGACACGAGCATCACCGAGCAGGCGGCCAGCGGGATCTGGCCGCTTGGCCGCACCCAGCCGAACTCACGGCAGGCCGCCGCCGGCGCCGTGCCCCTCGGCGCCAGGCGCGCGACCGGAATCGTCGGCGATTGAGAAGACCCGCACATCCGGCGTCTCGGGGCGCCGTGCCGCGGCCTCCTCCCACGCCATCACCTGCCCGAAGCTGATGCCGCAGGTCCGGTAAACATCGACGGGCGCTGCCTCCCTCAGGAGCGCCAGCGCCGCCCTCCTCAGGTCGTCAGGGATCCGCGCGCCTCGCGCGTGCTCCTTTCGGAACCGTGCGAACCGCTTCCCGAGCTTCACCAGCGCCGCGGCCTCACCTGCGCCGACCTGCGGCCTCCGCTCCTCGAATCGCCTCCCAGCCGATTCCTGCGACCTACTCATGCGATGGACCTCCCGTCCGATTGACGGGGCGCACCCTACGGCGCGCCTGCCGGGAGGTCAGGTGCCCGTCCATGCACTGCTTAGGGTCGTTCGAGACGCCCTGCGATTGGTGACCGAGCGGCGTTCGCCCGGCTCGCAGAGCTTGCCGATGCGCCGGAGCCCTGAGATTCATCATGGACGATTGCGCAATGCGGGTCGTTTGGTTGACAGGGCGGGCCCGGTATTAACGGTCGGCCGTCACCGCTGCGCCTGTTCTGCCGAGCAAGACCAGCGGGTCGACGGGATGCCCGCCAATCTCTACCTGGAAGTGAAGGTGAGGCCCGGTTGAGCGGCCGGTGTTGCCGGAGTGAGCAATCGGCTCGCCCTCCGAGACCTCGGCTTCGCGGGCAACCAGGTTATCCTCGTTGTGACAGTACGCGGTGGTGACCCCGTGGCCGTGGTCGAGCACGAGGAAGCGCCCATTGATCCCGTCCTCGCCCGTACGCTTCACGCGCGCCCGCCCCGCGGCGCGAATGGGCGTGCGCAACGGTACGCTCAGGTCGATCCCGCTGTGCCGCTGCGTCTTGCCGGTGATCGGGTGGACCCGCGTGCCGAATGAGGAGGTGATCTTGGTCGCCGTTGCCACCGGCCAGAGAAGCTCGAACGTAGTCGCCAGGGTGAGGGTCTGCCCCACGACGCCACTCGCACGCCTTCGTGCCGGGGGCGCAAGGTGCGGCAGCAGCGCTTCGAGGGTCGGGGCATGCCCTTCGGCACGGGCGCGTGCGACCGCGTAGCGCAGGGGGGCGATGCCTATCACCAGGGCCGCCAGCGCTGCGTCGCGCGTGCCGAGCTCTCGCTCGAGCTCCGGAAGCGCGCGGCTCACTTCGCGCAGGCGTCGTTCCGGGGTCGCGAGGTCCGCCCCCTTCGCACCGCGTTGCCTGAGCAGCGCAAGGCCTTCGGAGCTCAGCTCCATCGTCACTTCCCCGGCTTGACTCTCGCGTGCCGAGGCAAGCGCGAACGCCTTGAGCAAGGCCTGTGTGTTCCCGTAGGCAAGCGCGACGCTTGCCAAGGGGCCAGCGCCGCAGGCTGTTGGGCTGGAAGAAGAGAGCTCGCCGGCAGAGAAGAAGGAAACGAGCGAGGTCGCCCGGCCCTTCGTTCCAAAGGCGCGGCGCGCCGCGCGGGCCGCGAGTTCGCCGAGCGGGGTCGCGGTACAGAGCGTCGCGATGGCGAGAGACGCCATCGCCAGATCGAAGAGCCCGCCCGGCTTCTTTGGAAACATCGAGGCCTCAGCGGAAAAAGGACGTCAGCCGCGCGGTCGCCAGCGCCGCGCAGGCGACAGGAAGGCTGATGGCGAGCAGCACGAGCCCGGCGCTGCGGCGCGAAAAGGTGCTCCTGCCCTCTCGTTGCGCGGTCTCCGCGCGCTTGTGGGCCCAAAACAGCGCCTGCAAGGTCGCACGGCCGCCCAGGGAGACGAGGACGCCGCCCAGCGCAAGGAGCGCTGCGAAGCGGGCGACCGTGCCCGCCGTTGCCACCGAGAGGATGAGCGAGAGGCTCGAGAACGTCACCGCCTGAACTTCGCTCGCTATCCGGCTCGCGGCCGCGATTGCGACGAGAGCGATGATCGGCGGGAGCAGCAGGCGCATCGGCGTCGGGTCGCGCAGCACCGCGCGGAGCAGCTCGCGCAGGTCCTCGCGCCTGTTCCCGGCCAACCCTCTGCCTGCAAGGATTTGCCGAGCTCGGTCTTGCAGCGCGGTGGGCGTGCTCTCGCGCTCTCGATAGGCGAGAACCGGCAGCGCGAGTCCTGCATCCAAGCCGAGCTCGAGCGCCACCGCGCCCCAGCGCGCCAGCAACGCCCGCTCGCGAAGATCGACGACGCTGGCTGCGCCGAAGACCCAACCGTCGATTCGGGAGGCCTCGACACCGAAGAGGTCGCCCGCGGCAAGGAGTAGAGCGGCCAGCGCTCGATCACAGCGGCCGTCAAGCCAGTCGAACGCTGTGAGCAGCCAGTCGTCGACCGCGTCCGCGCCGGCGTGCACGCCGACGGCAACAGTGGCGAACAGGCCGAGCGGCATGAAGAGCCAGCGAAGGCTGCCTGCGAAGCGGCTGATGCTTTCGAGGAGACGGATCACGCGCCCTGCTCCAGGTGTTTCTCGACCGTATCAACGGTTCGTAACCGCGCGCAGGTCTATCGGGAGCCGAACTCTTGCGGCAAGGCTCGCTCGCGCGCGCAGGCCAGGGTCATCTTCTCCTGACCTCCGCAAAAGGAACTGCTTCGCCCCGGGCTCATCGAGCCGTCAGCGCGGGCGCCGCGAAAAACCGCCTTGCTTACGGCGTTCGGTGCAATTCCCGCTGATTGAGGCCTACTCGCCGACGACTCCCGCGTCGAAACCGTGCACGCCGGGCGCTTGGGCGCGGCAGCTCCCGAGCGTTTCAGGAGGCCTATTCGGCCGGCCGCTCGGCCTTCGAGCCTTGCGGAGGTCCTCCGAAACGAGCCCTTGCTGGCGCCTCTGGTCGAGCGGGGCCTTCCGCAGGCGACTCCCGCGCCGAAACCGTGCACGCCGGGCGCATGGGCGCGGCAGCGCCGAGCGCTTCAGGAGGCCTATTCGGCCGGCCGCTCGGCCTTCGAGCCTTGCGGAGGTCCTCCGAAACGAGCCCTTGCTGGCGCCTCTCGTCGAGCGGGGCCTTCCGCAGGCGACTCCCGCGTCGAAACCGTGCATGCCGGCATGGGCGCGGCTGCGCCGAGTGCTTCAGGAGGCCAATGCGGCCGGTCGCTCGGCCTCGAGCCTGCGGCGGAACTC
>DHSB01000201.1:7988-15010 GCA_002408385.1 Myxococcales bacterium UBA5297 | reverse complement strand
ACGACTGTCGCGGCCAAACCGTGGATACCGGGGCTCGGCGGGGCCGCCCCGAACGTTTCCAGGAGGCCTACGCGGCTGGTCGCTCGGCCTCGAGCTTGCGGATGTACTCGGAAACGAGCTCTCGCTGGCGCCTCTCGTCGAGCGAGCTCTCGATGAGCTGGCCGGCGGCGAGCAGCGAGAGGTCGACGGCGTGGCTGCGCACTTCGGCCATCGCCTTGAGCTTCTCCTCTTCGATCTGGCGCATGGCCGTCGCCATCATCTCCTCGGCCTCCTTGCGGCTGCGGGCGAGGAGCTCTTCGCGGATCTTCTCGACGTCGGCCTGGTTGCGCTTGACCATCTCGGCCGCCTCGCGGCGCGCCTCGGCGATCGCCTGCTTCTGCTCGGCGAGCATCCGCTCGGCTTCCTGGCGCTCGCGCTTGGCCGCGTCGATGGCGTCCTGGATGGCCTTTTCGCGCTGCTCGACCATCTGCAGGATGGGGCCCCACGCCTTCGAGCGCAGCACGAAGAACACCACCAGGAAGGTGACGATCGTCCAGAAGGTCAACCCGGGATTGATGTCGGTGAAGAAGGCGCCCAGAACGGCGAAGTCGACACTCGGAAGCATGGCCCACTCCGCGGGCCGGACCGGCCGGACCCGCTCATCTCATCTCTCTGCGGAAACCTCGCGGCAGCCCGAAACCCGGGCCGCCGCACTCGCGCGCGAATGCCGGGGATCAGGCCTTGGTCGCGAGGATGATGCAGACGACCAGGGCGAAGAGCGTCACGCCCTCGATCAGCGCCGCGGCGACGATCATCGAGGTGCGGATGTCGCCGCTGGCCGAAGGCTGACGGGCGCTGCCCTCCATCGCGGCGGCGGCCAGGCGCCCGATGCCCAGCGCGGCGCCGATGACCGCGAGTCCGGCGCCCAGGCCTGCCGAAAGGTATGCAATTGCGAGCGAAAGCATGTCGTCTAGCCTCTCTGTTGGTGTTGGACCTGCCTAGTGGTGAAGCGCGTGCTCGCCGTGGGCATCACCGTGAGCGCCCGAGACCTCCTCGTGCGCGCCGTGTTCGCCCATGGCGACCCCGAACCCGATGAACAGTGACGAGAGCATCGTGAAGACGTACGCCTGGACGAACGCCACGAAGATCTCGAGCAGATAGATGGCGAAGGCGAAGGGGACCGAGATCGCCGCGACCGCCGCCGACTTGAGGATGAAGATGAGCCCGAGCAGGAAGAAGATGATGATGTGCCCGGCGACCATGTTGGCAAAGAGGCGGATCGTCAGCGCGAAGGGCTTGGTGAACAGCCCGAGCACCTCGACCGGGACCATGATCACCCACAGCGCCGGATGCACCCCGCCGGTCAGGTGCTTGAGGTAGCCGCCCAGCCCGGCGGCGCGGATGCCGGCTGCCTGCGTGATGACGAAGGTGAAGAGCGCCAGCCCGAGCGTGACGCCGAGGTTGCCGGTAGCGGTCGCGCCGTAGGGCACCAGGCCGAGCAGGTTCATCGTCAGGATGAAGAAGAAGGCGGTCAGCAGGTACGGTGTGTAGCGGTCGGCCTCCTTGCCGGAGATGGTCTTGCGGGCGATCTCGTCGCGCACGAAGAGCACCAGCATCTCGAGCAACGCCGCGGCGCCCTTGGGGACCAGCTCGCCCTTCTTCGGCCGTGCGGCCAGGAAGAGCGCGATGAGCACCGCGCCGGCCAACCAGAGCCAGAAGGCGTGCTTGGTCGGCGTGAAGTCGAGCGGATAGCCGGCCACGTTCACCACCCCGTTCCAACCGGTCAGCCGGCACCCCAGGTGCTTGAAGTTGACGCCGACTGCGCTGTGCGAGAACGGGCTCTCGAACGCGAGGACGTACGAGTCGCTGACGTGATGGAAGATGACCTCGCTGACCGACGGCGGGACCCCCTCGGCCTGCGGCAGCGCCGGCGTGGCGAGGATCTCCTCGCAGCTCGCCGTCTTGGGCGACTCGCCGTGGCCGCTCGCGGCCCCATGCGCCTGCGCGGCGACAGCTTCGGCGGCGTGAGCAGAGGCCTCGACGGGATGCGCGCGGCTGGAGGCCCAGGCGTGGGCGCCCAGGGTCAATAGGCCCGCGAGCGCGAACGAGCCGATGGTCAGAAACCGCTTCATGCCTTGCCCTCGAGCTGCGCGGGGCGAGCGCTCCGCGACAGCATGGCGATCTCGATGCTCTGGTGTGCCAGGTAAAGCCCGAAGAAGGTGGCCGCGAAGGCGAGCGGCTCTCCGCCCGCCGAGAGCGCGACCAGCAGCCCTGCCGCGACCAGCAGCATCCGCAGGAGAAAGCCGACCGCCAGCCCGGCGACCGCGTGCTTCATCCCGCCGTGGAAGGTGAGCTTGAGGATTCCCAGAGAGCTGCCGGTCGCCATCGCCGCGGTCGCCAGCCCGATCACCGCCCCAAGCCGCGAGGGACCCGCCAGCAACACGGGCGCCAGCGCGGCGAACGCGGTCGTCAGCGCGCAGAGCGCGACGCCGCGTCCGAGGACGAGCCTTGAGGTGGTCGATCCTGCCATTCAGCGGCCTTCTCTTCTCGTCGGTGGCCCGCCGCCGTTCATCGCCAGCGCGGCGCGGATGAAGGCGTACATGCCCGCGGAAACCCCGAGGAGCGCGCCCGCCAGCAGAAGCCAGGGCGTCGTTCCGAATCTCTTGTCCAGCCACCAACCGAGGAGCGCGCCCAACGCTGTCGAGGCGACCAACTGCCACGAGCCGTTCAGGACCGGGAGCGCCTTCTGGTAGGCGGTCGCGACCCGACTGAGCCCGTGGTCGTCGCTGGCGTTCTTGCCTGACAGAATGGGCTCTCCCTTCTGGCGGGAGTGGTGGCGACCGAGCCCGCCAAAAAACAGAGAAAAATCAGGCGGTAATTAGCACGTGCGGGGAATCGTCCGCAACCTGAAAAACGGCCGGTGCTCCTTCATCGGGAGCCTCGCCAAGTGGCCGGTCGGTGTGCCTAGCGGCCTTGGGGGGCCTCTTCGGGCGGCTCGCTCGCCGAGGGCGGTGCGACGGGGCCTCGCGCAAGTTGAAAAGCCACCGCCGCGATGACTGTGCCCAGGAAGAAGGCCACGGCGAACAGGAGCAGCCGCAGCAAGCCGTGGGGGCGCAGCCGCAGCGACGCGGTCGTCTCGCCCGACCTGCCGCACTCTTCGCCGGCGACGAGCTGCTCGGCCCGCAGCGCGGCCGCGGCCTCGAACGCCTGCCTGTCGGGAATCGTCCGCTCGCCCGGTTCGGGGGCGACGACCGGCTGTGCGACAGGTGAGGCTGCGCGCGCAAAGCGGGCCCGCTCCGGCTTGGTCGTCCGCGAGTCCAGGCTGTCGTCGCCGAGGGGCCGCTCGCCGCCGGGAAGCGCCGCCGGCGCAGTCGTCACCTCGGAGTCCGCGTCCTCCTCGGCGCCGTGGGCCTCCCTTCCCGAGGCCGGCCCGCCGTCGAGCGCCTCGGCCACCATGCGCCTGTCATGCTCGGCCTCCTCGCTGAAGAGCTGGCGCAGGAAGGCCGAGAGGCTCGACGAGCTGGTCTCCGAGGCGAGCTGCGAGAGCGCGCGCTGGAGGTCGTCGCGCAGCGCCTCGGCGCCCTGGTGCCGATCGCGCCGGTCGGGGCTGAGCGCGCGCATGATGGTCTGGTCGATTTCGGCCGGCACGTCCGGTTGCGACTTGGAGGGCGAGGTGAAGCTCGGGTACGCCGCGCGCCGCCAGCGCTCGGTCGAGTTGCCCCCGCTCGGCAGCGGCGCCCAGGCGATGAGCTCCCAGAGCACGACCGCGATGGAGTAGATGTCGGCGCGCCCGTCCACCGGTTTCTTTCGCGCCTGCTCCGGGCTCATGTAGGCGAGGTTGCCGATAACCACCCGCGGGGCGGTGTTCACCTCCTTGATCGCCGACTGGGCCGCGCCGAAGTCGATCACCTTCACCTCGCCGTCGTACGAGACGAGGATGTTCGCCGGGCTGATGTCCCGGTGGACCACGTGCAACGGTCTGCCCGCCGGGTCGGCTCTGCGGTGGGCATAGGCGAGCGCGTCGCAGACGCGGATGCCGACGTAGAGCGCCAGGGGAAGCGGGAAGCGCTCGCCCCGCTCGCGCAGCCGCGCGATGAGCCGGGCGAGCGTCTTGCCCTGGACGTACTCCATCGCCATGAAGTACTCGCCGTCGGCCTCGCCCATCTCGAAGACCTGGGCAATGCTGCCGTGCGCGAGGTGGACCACCACCTTGGCCTCGTCGAGGAAGCGCTCGACGAAGGAGCGATCGCTCGACAGGTGCGGCAGCATCTTCTTGACGACGCAGACCTTGGCGATCCCCGACAGGCCGGGCAGGCGCGCGAGCCAGATCTCTCCCATGCCGCCGGCGCCGATGCGCCGCAGCAGCTCGTAGCGGCCAAAAGAGATCGAGCCTCTGCTCAACGGACTGTCCAATCGAGCTCATAGTCGCCGATTTCGCATCCGAGTGGGAAACGGACACGACAGGTCACCCCCGAGCGGCGCCTCGGCTCGCCTGAGCGCGGACTGCCGAACCCGCCCGAGCGGCCCGTGGCCTCGCGACCTCGAGCCTCGGGCACGAGCGCGCCTGCCGGCGGCCCGACGGGAGAGGCGCCGCACTCGCCGCCGCGGGCGGCCGCGCAAAGTCGCCGGGCTGGCGACCGGGCTACTCGACCTGTGCCGACTTCGGAGCCTCGATCGCCGGCACCGCCTTCAACCTGCGGCTGAGCGCCTGATCGACCAGTCCGAGAAATGCGCGGAAAGCCGGGTACTCGGCCGCGCTGACCCGCGAGACCGCGAGGAGGACCTCGGACTCGACCTTCAGCGATGCTCCGTCGGCCGCGTACCGGATGGTCAGCGCGCCGAAGGGGCTCTTCAGCTCGACCGGAGCGGGCAGGTCCCGCGCCGCAAAGCCCTCGGGGAGGGCGATACGGAAGCTCGAGCGGTTGATCCAGGGGTACGAGAGCACGAGGTCGTGTTGGCGTGCCGAGAGCGCCGCGTACGATTCGACGTACGAGTGCCCCTGGCCGAACGGCTGGAAGCTGAGCGCGTCCTCTTCGCGCTGAGAGTAGCGGGGAACCTGCATGGTGTAGGTCAGCTCGACGGGCCGCTCGATGGCCGTCAGGTCGCCGACGTTCAGCTCCTTGACCGAGAGCCCCGGGAAGGTGCGCGCCCAGCCCTGCTCGTAGTGCTGCTTGCGCGTCGCGGGCGACTGATAGGTGCGCCGGTAGCTTGGGGCCGGCAGGCCCTGGACGACGGTCTTGCCCGAGATGGTCGCGTCACCCGCGCGCGACAGGGCCACCTCGTATTCGGAGGCGATGAGGTTGTCGGCCGCCTTGGCCTCGGGCACCTCGCCGAGCACGCTGCCGCCGTCGGGCTGGACGACGAGCACGGTGGCACCGCGGTCCTGCACGGGCAGCTCGCCTGTGCCGTGCAGCTCGGCGGTCCCGTCGAGGAATAGGTCGTACTTGGGCACGTAGAGAATGGCGTGGTCGAAGACCGCCAGCGAGGCGGGGTAGGGCTTCAGCTTGCCGAGCCGCTTCATCCGCAGGAGCACTAGCCGCGAGTCGATGCCCGCGACCCGCAGCAGCGCGTTCATCAACGAGGCCTTGTCCTTGCAGTCGCCAAAGCGCCTCGCGAGCACCTTGTCTACCCTGTAGGGCTTGTAGCCGTGGATGCCGAACTCGAGGCCGACGTAGCGGGTGCGGCTGACCACGAAGTCGTAGACCGCGCGGATCATCGCCAGCTCGTCGCCGGCCGGGACGGTCTTCTTCAGCTCGGCGACCTGCTCGCGAATCTCGTCGGTCGGCGTGAGCTGGTCGCGCACCAGGCCCCAGTAGTAGCGCCCGACCGAGTCCCAGTCCTTGTAGGTCGAGACGTGCAGCGGCTCGGCGACCTCCGGCCCGCCGGGCATCCCGGGCTCGGGGGTGAGCTTGGGCAGGTCGCGCCCCGACCAGTGGTAGAGCCGCGAGCCGTCGGGCTGCGCCTCCTCGCGCTTTTCGAGCCCGACGCCCGGCTCGTTCGAATAGATCGTCCGCCCCGGCGGCGCGAACAGGTAGTAGTCGAAGCGCGCCTTGATCGCCTCGCTCTGCAATCCCTGAACGTCGCCGAAGTAGTCCGAAAGTAGGTTGTCGTTGGCCGTGTCGTCGAGCCGGTAGGAGAGCTCGACCACGTCGCCGGGCGCGAGCGTGGGGAAGCTGACCAGCCGCGCGCGCGCGTCGTAGTAGAGCCGGGTGGAGGTGTCGGAGAGCGAGCGCTCCGACTCGGCGTGCGACTCGACGATGGAGCCGTCGGGCCGGATCACCCGCGCCCGCAGGATGCGCAGCTCCTGGCGGTCGGGCGAGTAGGTGACCCACTGGTTGCGCTCGGCCTCGACGCCGCGCGGGGTCTGGGCGCGCACGATGAGCTGCTCGAAGCGCGAGGCGAGCCCGCTGGGGAAGACCTTGGTCGCCACCACCTCGGAGAGCACGACCGAGTCCTCGCCCTCGAGCGGCCGGGTCTCGGCGATGACCTTCGCCGCCTCGCGCGCGAGGTCTTCGCCAAAGCCCTGCCCCTCGCCCCGCAGCGCCTTGAGCGCCTCCTTGATGCGCGGGTCCTGGGGCCGCAGCTCGAGCGCGCGCGCGAGCGAGGCCGTCGCGCCGGCGGTGTCGTTCAGGCGCGCGAGCGCGTGGCCTTCGCGCTCGAAGACCTCGGCGTTCTCCGGGGCGATCTCCCGCGCGCGGGCAAACCCCTCGCGCGCCTCGTCGAACAGCCCGTTGGCTGCGGCGAGCTCGGCGGTGCGCAGCCAGGTCTCGACGCTCCACGGCTCGAGCAGGTTCAGCTCGCGCTGCTCCTTCATCGCCTCTTCGACCCTGCCGAGGGCGATGAGGCCCGAGACCAGAGAGCGGCGGGCGCCGCTGTCGTCGTAGCGCAGGGCGAGCGCGACCCGGTGGAAGGCGAGCGCTTCGCGCGGGTGCCCGCGCCGCTGCTCGAGCGAGGCGAGCTCGCGCACGATCTCGGGCCTGTCGGGGAAGAGCCGCGCGAGCTCGCGCACGAGCCCCTCGGCCTGGTGGTCGAGACCGAGGAGC
>DHSB01000201.1:0-7840 GCA_002408385.1 Myxococcales bacterium UBA5297 | reverse complement strand
GAGCTCGAGCGCGCGAGCCTTGAGCAGGCCGAGCGGGAAGTAGCCCGGGTTCTGCTCGAAGGCGGGCGTGAGGGTGTCGAGCGCGCGCCGGGGAAGATCGAGCGTCAGATCGTGCGCTGCGAGCCCGAGCGCGGCCTCCGGATGGTGCGGCTGCGCCGCGAGGAGCGCGCGGAGGAAAGCGCTGCGCTCGTTGTGGTCGTTCGCGGTGCGCGCGGCGAGCATCTGGATTTGCGGGTCTTCGGGCGCGAGCCGGGCTGCCCTGGCGGCCTGGTTGGCGTCGCGCCGCTCGGTCGAGTCGAAGGTCTGGCGGTGGGCGAGGATCTCGGCGTACTCGGCGAGCGCCTGCGCGCTGGCCCGTGACGACTCGGCCCGCCGGCGGAAGTGATCGACGAGGGTCGGCTTGCTCGCGTAGGCCACCGGCCCCGGGGGCGCGGCGGGGAGCTGGTCGGGCGCGGAGATCTTCAGCCCCGAGACCGCCCGTCCATCGGCGCCCGAGACCCGGAGGAAGAAGCCGTGCGGCCCGCTCGCCTGGCACAGCTTGAAGAGCACGCGGTTGGCGCCTTTGCGCAGGGTCACCGCGACCTGCGCCTGGTCGAAGCGCGGCGGGTGGTAGGTGTCGTCGGCGAAGACGCGGGTCTGGTTCACCCACAGCCGCGAGCCGCCGGAGGCGCCGAGGTGGAAGACGACCTTCTCGTCCGAGGCGGACTCGAGGACGGCGAGCGCGTAGGTGGCCGTCTCGTTCGAAGGGTGGATCGCCTCGCCCAGATTCACGTAGCCGAGCGGCGAGCCGTCCGGCAGGCGTCGCCAGCCGATCTCACTCGACTTGCCCGGATAGCGCGCCGCCAGGTCGAGCTCCTCCTCGGGCGGATAGACGGTGTCGCAGCCGCTCTTGCCCTCGTTGTCGAAGGGGCCGATGGCGTGGAAGGTGGTGATGAAGCCGAGGCGGGCGAGCTGGGCGTCCGAGCGGCCGCTCCGCCCGCGGCTGCGCTCGACGCTCGCCAGCAGGAAGCGCGCGAGCGAGCGCACCTCGGGGTCTGCCGCGCGCCATTCGGCGTACTGGCGAAAGAGCTGGACGAGCGGGGCGAGCGTCGGCAGGCGGTCGCGCAGCTCGAAGGCGCGCAGCAGCGGCAGCGCCGCCTCGGGCGAGCGGGCGCGAGCCTGGGCGTCTGCCTTGTGGGCCTCGAGCTGCGCCAGGAACGGGTCCGCCCTCGGCGCGGACAGGGCGGCTTCGGAGGCGCCGGCGGAAGGCTGCGCCGCGGAGGCCAGGGGCGAGGCGAGGAGGAGGGCGACGAGGACGGACGTGACGGCAGACAGGGAGCGCACCGGAGACCTTTCGAGCGGACGCGATTGGGGAGGGGCGATGATCGGGGCAAGGCGCGGCGCGATCAAGGAGGCAGAGCCTGCTCGCACCGCCGCCCGGCGCTCGGCGCGCCGAAGCCGCTCAGGCCTGCCTGCCGCCGAGCGCTGCGAGGATCTGCCTGGCCGCGCGCTCTCCGGTCTCGAGGGCGCCGTGGACCGTCCCCGCTTCGGTCGAATGCGTGGCCTCGCCGGCGAAGAACAGGGTCGCGCCGACCGGCTCGGCGAGCAGCGAGGGCGTCGCGAGCGAGCCGACCGGAAACCAGGCGTAGGCGCCGCGCGCGTACGGGTCGGCGAGCCAGTCGGCGACGCGCCAGCCCTCGAGCGCGCGCTCGATCTGGGCCCGGCGCAGCGAGAAGAGGCGCGCGAGCGAGCGCACTCCCGCGTCGAGCAGCTCGGCTTCGGGCTCGAAAGCCAGCGCTTCGGCCGCCGGCCCGGCGCTCCAGCCGACGAGCAGCGGTGCCTCGCGCGGCGCGAGCGTCCACCAGGTCGGCACCGGCACGGCCGTTCTTCGGGAGTGGACGAAGGCGAGCGGCTGGGCGACCGTGCGCCAGAAGGGCTCGCGGAAGCGCAGCACGAGCTTGACCACCGAGCCCATCTCGACCGCCGCGAGCACGCGGCGCTTCTCGCGCACCTCGGGTGAGAAGCGCAGCGCCGCCGGCTCGCCGCGCCTCGCCTTGAGCACGCCGACCGAGACGGTGATCAGCGCCGCGCGCGCGCGAAACGGCTCGAGCGAGAACCCGGTGCGCGACTCGGCGCGCACCAGGACCTCGCCGCGCTTCCAGGCGATCTCGCGCACGACCGCGTTGAGCACGAGCGTATCGCCGAGCAGCGGCCGCGCCAGCTTCGCGCTCACCGTGTCGTAGCCGGCGAGCACGCGGAAGGCGGGCGCCCCGTCGACCGTCGTCGAGGCCCGCTCCATCTGCGCGATGGGAAGCGCTCCGGCCTTGTCGAGCGGCGCCGCATAGAAGCCCTCGACATAGGAGGCCGCGAGCTCGGCCTGCTCCGGCTGCAGCTCACCGCTGGCGCGCGCGCGACGGATTCGGCGGCCGACAGGCTCGTCGGCGGCGCTCGACCGGGCGAGAAGCGCGAGCGCGCGCTCCATCCCTTCTCCGCAGCCGGCGAGCGCGCCGCCGCGGAAGCAGAGCCGCTTGCCTTCGACGGGCGACGCTTTCAGGCGATGGGCCGAGAGCAGCTTCCACAGCGACGCGGGCCGGCCGTGGACGAGCTCGGCGCCCATCTCGAAAGGCTCTCCGTCGACGAAGTCTCGGCGGCTGTGGACCTGGCCTCCGGCGCGCTCGCGGGCCTCGAGGACCCTGACGGTCAGTCCCGTCTCTCTCAGCGTGTGCGCGGCGGCGAGCCCGGCCGCGCCGGCTCCGATGATCACCACCTCGACAGGCTGCATGACCCCTCCGTTGTTCCTGAGGGGATTGTCCCGAACGCATTCCGTCGCGGCGAGCCCGGCTGTGCGGGGGGGAGGCGCCACGGTGAAGAGGGCGACGCTTCGGCGTGCGAGCCCTCGCCTTTCCGACGCCAGGCGGCTGTGCGATGGATAGGCCATGCGCCCGCTCGTGCTCGTTCTCTCCGCTCTGCTGACCGCCTGTGGCGGCGAGGCCCTCGTCGTTCTCGCTCCGGTCCCCGGAGACGGCGCCGTTCCGGTCGAAGCAGACGCGGCCGGCAGGCAGCCCGACGCCGGGGTACTGGCGCCTGGGCCCGACGCGGGTCAAGACGGCGAGGACGCTGGGGGCCAGGCGGATTCGGGACTCGCTGAGGACGCCGGCGGCGAGTCCGACGCTGGAGTCGAGGCCGACGCGGGCCTCGAACCCGACGCCGGCCTCGAGGCGGACGCGGGTTTCATCGAAGACGCGGGCGAGCCGGACGCTGGGCTGGATCCATGCCCGGCCGGCCGCACCTGCGTCGACGCCTTCCCCTTCACCGACTACCGCGACACCGCGCAGTCTTCGCTGAGCGCCTTCGACAGCTATGCCTGCCGGCCGAACACCAACGAGGGCGGTCCGGAGATCGTCTTCCAGGTCGAGGTCCCGGCCGACGGGTTCCTGAGCGCGGCGGTCTACGAGGAGCCGGGCGTAGACGTGGACGTCCACCTCCTCGGCAGCCTCGACCCCTCCGACTGCCTCGACCGCGGCAACCTCCACGCGCGCGCCGACGTGACCGCGGGCACCTGGTTCGTGGTCGTCGACACCTACGTCGCCTCGGGCGTGCCGCAGTCCGGCGCCTTCCGGCTCGACATCGGCTTCGTCGAGCCTTCGCGCGGACCGTGCGAAATGCAGGTCGGGGAGATGCCGCGGGTGGGCGACGGCGGAGACCACCTGCCGATGCCGGCGACCGGGCCGGTGGTGCTCGAGGCCCACCTCGTCACTCAGGAGGAGCCGCGGCCCTACCCGATGACCCCGACCGAGGAGCTTGCCGATCACTACGAGCTCTCGCAGTCGCGCACCGGCTTCGTCATGCACCGCGGGGAGGAGTGGGCGCCGCTCGAGGGCGGCGATCACTACGGCTGCGGCATCGGCTCTCCGAGCCTGTTCCCGGTCCTTGACGAGGCCTGGTACGTCAACATGTACTGGACGAGCGCGGCGCGGCCGGCCCGGAGCACCCGGATGATCATCCGCAAGCCGGGCACCAGTCGCGCGGTCGTCGTCTCCGCGGGCTTCGAGACCGGCCCCGGGAACCTCCAGAAGATCGGAGGCACGCCCGAAGAGACGTTCTTCTATCTGGGCGGCGACCCCTTGTGGACCTTCGGGATCGCCGTCGACCAGTCACTGCCGCTCGGCCCGCGGGTCTGCGAGTAGCGAGCGGTCGGCGCGCTCGCGACCCGGCAAAGGCGCGGCTTCGAGGGCGCCCGACGCTCTGTTTGGCGCGGATCCGCTCCGGTTGGAATAAGGTGTCTCGCCAACACACTTCGGGAGTGAGCAGATGACCTTCGGGAAGAAGCACCAGAAGTTCCTCGCCGCACGGCAGTGCCACGTGGACTGTGGCGACCGGGCCGAGCGCGCGCTGGTGGAGACGATGTGCCTGGCGGCCTGCGTCGATGGGAGGCTCGAGAGCGGCGAGGCGGTCGCCCTGGCGCGCCAGATCCTGGCGACCCCCGGCTTCGAGAACTGCGATCCCCGCGAGCTCGCGTGCATGGTCGAGAAGATGGTCGACCGCGTCGCCTCCGAGGGCATCGAGGCGCGCGTCAAGGCGATCGCCGCCGATCTCGGCGAGGAGGCGAGTGTGCGCGAGGAGGCCTTCGCGCTCGCTACCCTCTTCGTGCTCTTCGACCATGAGGTGCGCGACGAGGAGCAGGCGCTTCTCGATGCACTCCAAAAGGCGCTTGGAATCTCGGACGAGAGCACGGCGCGCATCTCGGCGCTGCTCGCCGAGGCCTGACCGGCGCTTTGCGGACAGCGCCGCTGTCTGCATGGAATCGACGGGCGGCAGCCCGCTTGTCGTGGCGCGCGTAGTGCGGCGCCAGTCTCCAGGAGGGACTCCGGGACGCCGGCACGAAGGACGAAGGCCGGCGCTCCGAGTATCCGGCTGACTGTTCCCATGGAATCCGTCCTCGGACTCGCCGGGCGGAGCGGAGCGAGGCTGACCGGCACACTCCCGCGGCGAGCTACCGCTTCTCGTCAGGCGGCGAAACCGGCTTCTCCTCCACGGTGCGGCCCTCGACGTCGATCGTTTGACTGCATGCCGGTCCGTGCTCGGCGGACCGCGGCGTGGGCCTCAGGTTCGAGCGCGTGGCAAGGCGCTTCTGGACCCGCCCGGCGACGAGCCTGCGGGCTGGCGGCACGAGCAGGACCACGCCCGCGACGTCGGTGAGGACGCCGGGGACCAAGAGCAGCACCGCGCCGATGAGCACGAGCAGTCCCTCGACGAGGCCGGACTCGGGCAGACGACCCTGCGCGAGCGCGTCGCGCCAGCTCCGGACGACGCGCAGGCCTTCGTGCTGCGCCAGAAGCGCCCCGGCGACTCCCGTCGCGACCACCAGGCCCACCGTCGGCCAGAGGCCAATGCGCCCGCCGATCACGATCAGCAGATAGAGCTCGACGAAGGGCAGGAGGGCGAAGAGCAGGACGAGCTTGGCCACGGGGCACACGCTCCAGCGGCGCGAAGAGGCCGCGTTCGGAACTCGTTGACGGCGGCCAGACGATAAGCGCCTCACCGAGACCGCTCAACCGTTGCCGGCCACCTTCACCAGGTTGCGGCCCCCGGCTTTCGCCGCGTAGAGCGCCGAATCGGCTCGCTCGAGGAGAGACTGCGCGCTGTCGCCCTCGCGCAAATCGGCGACCCCGATGCTGACGGTGACCGGGATCTCGATGGTCACTCCGGCCGCATCGCTGTAGCCGACCGCGCGCCCGGCGATGCGCTCGCGCAGACGGTTGCTGATGACCGCGGCTTCCTTGGCGCTCGCCTCGATGAGCAGCAGCGCGAACTCCTCGCCGCCATAGCGCGCGACCACGTCGGTGGTGCGGACCGAGGCCATCGAGAGGCCGGCCAGATTGGCGAGGACGACGTCGCCGGCCGCGTGGCCGTAGGTGTCGTTGACGCGCTTGAAGAAGTCGACGTCGAGCATCGCGACCGCCAGGTTCGAGCGGTAGCGGCGCGCCCGGGCCATCTCCTGCTCGAGGCGCGACTTGAAGTACCGGTGGTTGTAGCAGCGCGTCAGGCCGTCGCGGATGGCCATGTCGCGCAGCACCGCGAGCCGCTGCAGGTGCGAGCGCACCCGCGCCACCAGCTCCTGGGGCTCGAACGGCTTGGCGATGTAGTCGTTGCCGCCCGCCTCCAGCCCGGCGACGCGTTGCTCGACGTCGCCGCGGCGAGTCACGAAGATGAGCGGGGTGAGCTGCATCGCCGGGTTGGCGCGCACGCTGCGGCACAGGTCGAACCCGTCGAGCCCGGGCATCACCACGTCCATGATCAGCAGGTCGGGCAGCTCTGAGCCGATGACCGCCAGCGCCTGTCGCGGGTCGCAGCAGTACGAGCTCGAGAAGCCGGCGGCGCGGAGAGTCGAGTCGATGAGCTTGGCGCTGAAGGGGTCGTCGTCGATGACGAGGATCTTCGAGAGGCCCCGCTCCTCGGCGCCGGTGGCGACCGGGAGCTCCGCGGGGGCCGGGGGCTGCGGCAGGGCAGGCTCTGCCGACTCGAGCGCTGTGGCGACGCCCACGAGCGCTTCGGAGAACATGGCCGCGAGAGCGCTTGAGTCGGGGAGCTTGCCGTCGAGCCAGAGGTCGGCAGCACGTTCGCAGACCGCGCCGAGCTGCCCGAGGATCGTGAGGTCGGCCGCGTAGGCGGTGCCCGCGAGCTTATGGAAGAAGCCCCGCAGCTCGACGACAGCCTCGCGGTCGACTGGCGCGCGCTCGAAGTCGACGAGCTTCTGGCGGGCCTCGCGGTAACCCGCGTCGAGCTCGCGCAGGAAGATGAGCTTCAGCTCGAAGGCAGCGTCTGCAGCGATTCCCGATGGCATAGGGCTCAACTATGACATGAGCCACTCGCCTCACGCCCTCCCGGCGGCACTGCGCAGTCGGCCCTCGGCACGAGAGGCCGGCCGAGCCTGCGCCCGGTCGCCAATCCCCCCGGCACCGGCGATTGTCCAGACGCCGCGTGGACAATCTTTCGTGGGCGCGTCATTTCTGGAAAGTCCAACTCGACCGCGACACCTTCCGTGCCTCCAGCGCCTCTCGGTCGAGGGCGGGGAGGATGACCCCGGCACGCCGAGTCCCGCCGACGACCGCGGTCACTTCTTCTTCTGCGAAAGCAGCACGCTCTTGAGCGCCTCGACCGGTCGGCGATCGCCGGGCGCGAGCTTGGAGGCCTTGCGCAGCGCGTCCTCGGCCCGGACCAGGCTGTTGGCCCAGCGGTAGATTTCACCGGCCAGGTACCAGGCCTCGGCACAGGCCGGATCGATGCGCAGCGCCTCTCCGAGCTCGGCGATGGCGAGCCGGCCCGCCGTCGAGGGATCGGCGACGAAGCGCGCGTAGGCGAGCCGGGCCCGGTAGAGCGCGTTGCGCGGGTCGCAGTCGCTGGCGAACTCGAGGTGCTCGATCGCCCCGCGGGCGTCGCCGCGGCCAAGCCGCGCCATGCCCTCGTCGTGCTGGGTCTTGGCGTCGAGCAGGTCGGTCTTGATGGAGAAGTCGGTCGAACGCTTGCGCTGGGCGGCCTCGCGGGCGGCCGCGCGCCGCTTGAGCACCAGGGCGCGCTGTTCGCCGTCGGCGAGCTGGGCGAAGGCGCGCGCTCCGAAGACGAAGAGATCGCGCGCCTTCTCGGCCAGCGGAGCGAGCTCGGAATGGTCGAACCGCCAGGGCGCAAACCTCTCGGACCACGAGAGGAAGGCGTCGCGGAGGGCGATGCCGGTCGCGTTCTCGGGCAGGCCGAAGAGGTCGAAGGGGTCTTGGCCGCGGTAGCGCAGGTAGGCCGACATCACCTCGTTCTTGAGCCGCTCGAGCTCCTCGGGGCTCGGGCCGGCGGCGGGCGGCGGCGGGGC